>DATFZQ010000041.1:0-26928 GCA_035314345.1 Candidatus Acidiferrum sp. | reverse complement strand
CGGGACGCGCACGGTACGGCCTGTTTCATCCACAAACTCTTTGTAGACCGGCGTTGGAGAAGTCGTTGTGGACGGCGTTTGCGCCCGCGATGCGGGACACCAGATTGCGGCACAGAGCAGCAGCGCAGCAACCGCGCTCTTCGACCCAATAATTTTTCGTGCGTCTTTCCGTATCGGCACAAATCCCCGCGGGCGAGAGTAAATCCATTACACAACAAAAAAGCCCCGCGAGACACCTGGGGGCTTCTTGGCGGCGCTTCTTCTCGCGAAAAGCGCTGGCCTCTGCGGCGCGGGAGGGTAGCCTGGCTTACGGCTCATTCAGCCGTTTACAGTGGCGGGACCGCGGCCGATTCTCACGGCCTTCCCCACTTCCCTTGCCTGCAAATTGGAAACTCAGTGTATGCCGAGGGTCTGGGAGTGTCAATGTACGGCATAAGCGTCTGCGACATCGGCGTCTTTGCCGCGTGAGTTCAGCGGTTCTTCCAGTTTGGTTTGCGCTTTTCGACCAGCGCACGGAGCCCCTCTTGAGAATCCTCGAGGCGGTACAACTCGTTGAGGAAAATATTCATGGAGTTCTTCATGCCATCGCGCAGCGAAAGCCCCATTCCGCTGAGAATAGCCTTCTTGGCCATGGTCAGCACGGGGCCAGAGTGCGCAGTGATACGCTCGATCAACTCATTTACGGTTTGTTCGAGCTTGGCTTCGGGAACGAGACGGTTTACAAGACCCATTTCTAGAGCGCGGTCCGCACCAAGAGCTTCTCCGGTCAGGACAATTTCCAGCGCTCTTTTCGGTCCAACGAGAAAGGGGAGGATTGTGGACGCCAGCGGCGGGAATACGCCAATGGAAATCTCCGGCTGTGCGAAACGCGCTTTCGGAGTGGCAATGACGAGGTCACCAAAGGCGGCAAGTTCCGCGCCACCGCCGATGGCCGGGCCGTTGACCACACAAAGCACGGGCTTGCCCACTTCCAACATGCCGGTGAAGGCCGAATAAAACGCATCGAGCATCTGAAAAACGCGCTCGGAAGTGTACTCGCCGATGTCGATGCCGCCGCAAAATACCTTGCAGGCGGAATCGAGAACAACGAGCTTCACTTCGGGGCTCTGGCCTGCGAAGGCGAATCCGTCCGAGAGCTCACGCAAGAAGGCTTCATTGAGGAGATTGTGTTCGGTACGGTTGAGCGTCATACGCGCGACACTGCCGTCGATGCGCATCTTGATGTATTCGAAATGCTCTGGTGTGCGCCGTTCGGGCCGTGACACGTACTCTTGCTCTTCAACAGGCTCAATCATGTCCCGCCCTCCTTGGGAATTGCCGCTGGAATACGCGCAGCGGCGGCTGGTAAGGACCAATTTGATGCTACCACGTCGTCGCTTCTCGCCTCGCGATTGAGAAAGGGAGCGTGCGCAAACGGTTTGCCCCTTGGCAACGGCTTTTTGTTGGCGATTCCGCGGCTTCTTGGCATTCTCCGCACATCGCGGCGTTTCCCGCATACTACGTTTCCTTTTGCGCGTATGCTGGGCTGCGACTTTCTTATCTCGCGCGGGGTGCACTGCGTGGTGGCTGGAAAGATATCTACGGCTCGCGAAACGGAGACGGCTACGGCGCTGCAACTTGCCGGCCAGGTCGATGAGGAAGGATTTCCAGCGCGCGCCTCGTGGGACAACGTCGCGGCGACACGTTTTGACCGCGACTGGCAGGGCAATAACCCCGACCCGCAGCGAAAATCAGAAGTAAGACTGCTGTGGTCTCCTGATGTTCTTTATTTGAGATTTCTGGCGCGTTATCGCGGCATCACGGTCTTCACCGATGCGGAACCGAATGGACGGCGGGACCAACTCTGGGAGCGCGACGTCGCCGAGGTTTTTCTGCAGCCGCCCGAGTCGAGTGCGCGGCACTACAAAGAGATTGAAGTGAGCCCAAACGGGTTCTGGATCGACCTGGATATTGCTCCGGGAGAAAAACGCGACCTGCGGAGCGGATTGCGACGGCGCGTTAAGGTTGACGATCAGAACAAGACTTGGATAGCCGAGTTGGCGCTACCCATGAAAAGCTTGACGGCAAACTTCGATCCTACGAAAGCCTGGCGCGCAAATTTCTTTCGCGTCGAGGGGGCCTCCGAGCCGCGTTTCTACTCGGCTTGGCGGCCGACAGCGACGCCGGTGCCGAATTTCCATATCCCTGAGTCCTTTGGCAAGCTCGTATTTGAGACCTAATAGACGCGCGCAGCAAGCGGACGCGACGCTGGCGCCCCGCTGCGTTTTTTCCTATGCTTCTCGGGTGAAGATCTCCGTTTCTTTACTCTGGCTATCGGTTCTCAAGCGCGGGGTCCGGATTCTCTCATTCGGTGCCGTTGCTCTCGCCTTTTGTTCCACGACACTGTCCGGCCAGACCGAATCATCGCCGAAGCCAAATGTAAATGCGCCGGTGGTGACTAAAGTCGAGCCTCCTTCGTGGTGGAACAACCTCACTCCGGAAGTCATGCTGTTGATTTCCGGCCATTATCTCGAAGCGACGCATGTTGCCTGCAACCTGCCTAGCGTTTTGGTGGAGCGCACGCAGGCAACGTCTGGGGGCGACTACTTGTTTGTTTGGATAAAGATCGGGTCCGAAACAAAATCAGGTACCGCGGTTTGCCGCATCAAAACGCCGACAGGAACAACTTCGTTTGAGCTGCCACTCGCCGCGCGCGCGATGAAGCTGGGGAAATTTCAGGGGCTTTCGCAAGACGACGTGATTTATCTCATCATGCCGGACCGCTTCGCGAATGGCGATCCCACGAATGACGAGCCGACCGAAGCCCGCGGCAAGCATGACCGTGCGAATCCGCGCGCGTACCATGGCGGCGACCTGCGAGGGATCCGCGAACACCTTTCCTACTTAAAGGATCTCGGCGTGACCACACTTTGGCTCACGCCCATTCTCAAAAATGGCGCGGCTCAGGATTATCATGGATATGGGGCCGTGGATTTGTACGCGGTGGACCCACATCTTGGAACGATTCAGGACTATCAGGAACTCGTCGCGGAAGCGCACAAACAAAGGATGAAGATTTTTTTCGATTTTGTGCCAAACCATGTTGGGCCAAAACATCCGTGGGTTGCTGAGCCGCCGCTGCCGGACTGGTTCCACGGCACGCAGCAGCACCACATGGATACTACCGCCGGGATTAACGGCACGTTTTACGGAAAGACTGGCAAACCGGAGATAGCCAACGATCCTTTCGAGACGCTCGTCGACCCGCACGCTCCGGCGCGGCTTTCGCTGAATCTGACGGACGGATGGTTCTTCAACATACTGCCCGACTTGAATACAGAAAATCCCATGGTTGCGGAATATCTTTTGCAAAACAGCATTTGGTGGGCGGAGAGTTCGGGACTGGACGGCTATCGCCTGGACACCTTTCCCTATGTTCCACGGAAGTTCTGGTCAACCTGGCACGCGGGGTTGCACCAAATCTATCCTTATTTGACGACCATCGGCGAAGTCTTTCACGCGGATCCCAGCGTCACCTCATTCTTCGCGGGAGGCCAGAAGCGATTCGACGGCATCGACTCTGGCGTGAACACCTTGTTCGATTTTCCAATGCATTTCGCGCTGCGGGATGTACTGCTACGCAACGCGCCGGTTGGACGTATCGCGGATGTCTTGCGCCACGATTCGCTGTATCTTCATCCAGATGCGCTGGTGACATTTTTTAATAATCACGATGTGCCGCGCTTTGCGAGCGCGGAGGGAAGTTCGACGGCAAAGCTCAGGCTGGCGTTTGGACTGACGCTGACGTTGCGGGGAATCCCCGAACTGTACTACGGCGACGAAATCGGAATGCCCGGCGGCGGCGACCCGGACAACCGGCGTGATTTTCCTGGAGGCTGGCCCGGCGATCCGAAGAATGCCTTCATCGCGGAGGGCCGCACAGCGGAGCAGCAAGAACTTTTCACGTACGTGCAAACACTTTTGCGGTTGCGGCGAGAACATCCTGCTCTGCAAAGCGGAAAGCTGTGGGACCTCTTCTCGGACGAAACGGCGTATGTGTTTTTGCGTGAAACAGAAGAGGAGCGTGTGATCGTAGCCTTCAACAATTCCGCTGAACCACGCGAGCTGAGAATCCCTGTTAGCAATACGCCAGCAGAAGGGGCGGCTGGCTTCACGCGGGTTTTGGGCCAGGCAAAAGCCGCCGTATTTAAAGGCGAAGCTCGCATCGCCGCTCCGGCGCAATCCATTTCCATTTTTCGAGTTGATTGAACAATCAGAAACTTAGACGGACCTTCCAATTCTTGAAGGAGTCCGGCACGGTGAGCGTGATGCAATGTGTTTGAGCGTCGTACCGCCAATCGTGAATCACTTGATCGCCAATGCGAGCTTCTTTCGGCTCGGCACTCTCTCCATAAATTTTTAATTGCGTGCTGTTCCACCACGGCTGGTAAGTATTTTTCTCGATGGTGCTGGCGATAATGAGCGATCCGGGAGACAGCTGACACGTGAAGTTTACGCGCAGAGAATCGCCTTTTTGATAGGCGAATGTGAGCCCGTCATCCTGGTAGAGTGTGCCGTGGCAATCGCTCCCCGAATAGACCCGAAGTTCGAGCGGACCGTCCGGCTTCTCGTTCGTGCTTTGCACCACGGGCTGCATTGGAAGAATCGCTCCAGCGCGAACGTAAAGCGGTGTTTCCGAGAGTGCCGGGTGAAGCGAGATTTGTTCTTTGGAGGAACGTCTTTCACCGGTCCAGAAATCGTACCAATCGCCCGCCGGCAAATGAATGTCCTGTGCGTCGACCTTTTCCGTGACGACAGGGGCGACGAGGAAATCCTTGCCGAAGAGGAACTCGTGGTCCTCGCCATAAAGTGCCTGATCTTCGGGATACTCAAGAAAGAGAGGCTCCATCAGCGGCACGCCAGTGCGAGACGTTTCCTCCATGGCGGTGTAAATGAAAGGAAGCAGTCTGTACCGCAGCTCGATATACCGCTTGCGAATCGCTTCCTGCTCGGGACCGCTGGCCCAGGGCTCGTGATCGGCGGTGCCTTTTGCCGCGTGATTGCGATAAATCGGATAGAACACGCCTAGCTCATACCAGCGCGTCAGAAGATCGACCGGTGGAGAGCCTGCGAAACCGCCGACGTCTGCTCCAACGAGCGAATAGCCGGAAAGTCCAAGATTCATGATCTGGGGAACGCTCATCCCGAGGTGATTCCAGGTGGCGCTGTTGTCGCCGGTCCAAGTGGCTGCATAGCGTTCGGCGCCCGCATAGGCCGCGCGTGTGAGGACGAAAGGCCGCTCGGCAGGCCGCAATTTCAGAAGGCCATCGTAGGTCGCACGAGCGTTTTCCATGCCGTAGACATTGTGAATCGCGCGATGCTCGAGCGTGGTGCCGTCATCGAGGCGGTGAACATTGTCGAGCGGCATAGTTTTGGAAAGAGTCTGGAAAGTCGCTGGCTCGTTCATGTCATTCCAGAAACCCGCCACTCCCATGTTAACGAAGTCCTTGTAGAGACCGCCCCACCAGTCGCGCACGCGCGTCAGAGTAAAATCTGGAAAAACGCTCTCCCCAGGCCAGACTATGCCGACATACACCGAGCCGTCCGGTCTTTTGACGAAGGCATCGTTCTTGATCCCGGAATCGTAAGGCGCATAGCCGCGGCCTGGATCCTTTTTTATATGCAGGTCGGTGATAAGAACGGTGCGCATGCCCTGCGCGCGAAAATCCGCAATCATCTTTTCGAAATGCGGAAAATATTCGCGGTTGATCGTGAAGGGCGCGTTGCCCTGCTGATAATCGATGTCAAAATAAATGACGTCGGCAGGAATCTTTTTTTCGCGCAAGGTCTGAATGACTTCGCGAGCGCGCGCTTCAGGATAATAACTGTAGCGGCTCTGCTGGTAGCCGAGCGACCAGAGGGGTGGAAGCGGGGTTCGGCCGACGAGCGCCGTGAATTGTTGGACGATTTTCTTGGGTTCGGGACCAGCGATAAAGTAGTAGTTCAACTCGCCGCCCTCGGCTCCAAACGAAAAATAATCGGGCGATTCTTTTCCGAAATCGAAACTGCTGCGGTAGGTGTTGTCGAAGAAAACGCCATAGGCCACGCCTTTGTGAAGGCCGATGAAAAACGGAAAGGTCTTGTAGATTGGGTCGTCCGATTCCTGCCAACCAAAAAAGTCCGTATTCCACATGGTATACGCATGATTGCGGCGGTTCATCGGGCCGGGTTTGTCACCCAAACCAAAGTAACTCTCTTCGGAAGGCATTCGCTTCCAGGCGTGGATATACGTGCCATCCCAAGCCATGGGCAAGGATGGCTCATCCGCAAGGAGAACATTGCCAGCCGAGTCCGCAAATGTGATGAGTAGAGGCGCTTTCTTGACGATGACAACGACGCGGCCCACCGTTATACGCAGCTCGTTCTTTCCATCTTCGACGTTGATCGCGGGTGGATCAGGAGATTCAATCACTGCCCAAGAGAAATCCTTCGGAAAGGATCCTTGTGGTGCCAGGCGAACGCGGATCACACCGCCGCGAAAAGCTATGATACGCAACTTCGCCGAACCCGCGGTCAGTTCGACGCCGCCCGGAAGTTTCTCGACTCGCTCCACGTTTCCGATATGCTGCCAACCCGTTGCCACGGCGTTGTTGGTGTTGAAGGCGCAGACCAGCATGCCGATTCCGGTACATTTTGCAAGACGTGGCATGCTGTCCCCCTCTCCGCAGGGCTGGTGGAAGAATTCTCGACTAGAATACGCCCGCGCGCCGAGCGGCACGCACTTCCTTTTTAGCTATGCTGCGAGCCATTCCTCAAAAAAGGACGAAGCTTTCGCGCCCTCGATGCGCCGGCGCACTGCATCCATCACGCGGCATTTTACCGCGCCATTGCTTCCATAAAAGGCCAGCCAATACGGCAGGTGAAGCTCAATCGGCATGCGCTCGATTTCCACCCTCAGCCCATGCAGCTTAAAAAAGCCCTGCTGGAAGAGAACTCGCAGAACTTTCGTCCTGAGGATCTCTTCCGCGGCATCCGGCTGCAGACGTGCCGTCAGCTGATTCCGCGTCTCAACGGTTACCAGTTCTTCGTCCGCCGGAATGCGTGGGAACTCGAATAGATCGAGGTCGCCATGTACTGCGTCGAGAGCGAAAAACCGCGTCTTTCTCGCCTTGCCTATCTCATAGCGCACACGGAAAACCCAAAACGGAACGTAAGCTTCCGCGATTCGCTGCAACGGTCCGCTGCGAATCCTCCAGTAAACCCAGCTGAAGACGCCGGAGCGGAAGCCGCGGACGGCTTCCTCCTGCGTGACGTTAGGCTTCAATGTTCGAATCGCACTAACCTTCATCTATGCCTCGTCTGCCGCGGCTGCTAGCGGAAATAAATCCACAAGCTAATCACCGTCGCAAGCAAAAGAAGGCTTGCGACGACGTTGATGCGGTGCTCGGTTGGGGTTTCCTGCGCGGGCTTGCGCTGCGGAATGCCTACCGCGACGGTTTCCATCTTGTCATCGACGGTGGCAAACGTTAGCCCGGCGAGTTGCTTGCGGTCAGGTGCCTTGGTCATCAAGCTTACCGCGACGAGGACGAGCGAGCAGACCACGAACATGAAAATTGCGTAGTGCAGGAAGTTCAAGTCGATGATCCAGCGAGCGACGGGGGATTCGAAATGGCCGCCCGCCGCGCGATCGGCAAGTTCAAGAATGAACCGTGTCGCACCCAGCACAAATCCGGTCATGAGCGAGGAGATCGCCCCCGAGCCATTCAGCCGCGGCCACAAGATTCCGAGCACGAAACACGCGGAGATTGGCGGGCTGATATAAGCCTGCACGCTCTGCAAATAAATGTAGAGCTGGCTGCTGATGTAGTGAATGAACGGAACCCAAAGCAAGCCGAGCAACACCATGAAGCCGGTTGCGACGCGGCCGAAATTAACGAGCTGGCCCTCCGAAGCTTGCGGACGAATCTTTTTGTAAAAATCCAGCGTCACCAGAGTGGATGCGGAGTTGAACACGGAGCTCATCGCGCCCATCACCGCCGCAAGAAGGGCAGCCATAACCAGCCCCACGAGCCCCGTGGGCAGCAAATTCAGAATCAGCGTCGGGTACGCAAAATCGGGCTTCTTCACCTGCTCGGGGAAAAGCGCGAACGCGATAATGCCCGGCAAGACCAGCATGAACACCGGCAGTATTTTCAGAAAGCCTGCGAAAATAGTGCCTAATTTCGCGTGCCCCTCATCACGCGCGGAAAGTACGCGCTGCACAATCACCTGGTCGGTGCACCAATACCAAATTCCAAGTATCGGCGCCCCAAAAAATATGCCCGTCCACGGAAAATCCTTATCGCTGGACGGCCTCATCATGTGGAAGTAACTGGCGGGCACCATCGTTCTCAGGTGCTCAAAACCGCCAACCCGGTGAAGACCGATGATTGTCAAAGCAACCGCGCCGCAAATCAAAATCAATGTCTGGACTGTGTCCGTGTAGATGACCGCCGCCAGTCCGCCAGCCACGGTGTAAATACCGGTGGCGATCACCAGCACGACCGCCGTCTTCCACAATGACCACCCCGCTACGCGCTCAAGAACAACGCTCGCCGCATAGAGCTGAACGGAAATCTTTGTGAAAATGTAAGCGATGATCGAAATCGCTGCCAGATACACGGCACAATTGCGGTTGAACCGCCGTTCCAAAAATTCCGGCATGGTGAACACGTTCGACCGCAAGTAAAACGGCACGAACACCCAGCCAAGAATCAGCAGGATCAAGCAAGCGAGCCACTCGAAATGGCCCACCGCCAATCCCGACGAGGCGCCCGTTCCCGACAAACCGATAAAGTGTTCGGTCGAAATATTCGAAACAAATAAAGACGCGCCGATAAAGAACCATCCGATGTCTCGGCCAGCAAGGAAATAATCTTCCGAGGTACGTTCTCGCCTGGCAAAATACATCCCGATGCCAAACACAATCGCGAAGTAGATCCCGATGATCACGAGATCCAAGGTGGCTACGCTCTGGTGAGCAACCGTAACTTCCGATGCAAACAGCATCCATTCCTCCTTGGCATCCGCCGCAAAAGTTAAGCGGAATCTTTGCTTAGTTGATCTTGCCTTCGCGAGAGCGCAGCGCACACCAACCTCTTGTTGGCTTGCGAGCGCTTAGTACAGCGGAATCCCTGCCGCCCCTAGACTGAAATTCGGCGTGCGCAGTCTATAACAGGGCAAGACCAGGCTCAATAACTGTTTCGCTCCTTTCAGGTGGGGAGAAAAGGTGCGCCCAGCCATCCTCGATGTGAGCAGGCAACTACGATTTGCCGTGATCCGCGGATCAGGGTAAAAGAGAGAGTGGAGGAATTATGACCAAGCTGCTCCTTTGCCTGCTGTTCTTTACGAGCGCGCTGATGGCCGCTGATAAGTCCATTTACGACTTCACTCTCAATTCGATCGAGGGCCAGCCGGCACCGCTCGGCGCCTACAAAGGGAAAGTCGTCCTGCTCGTGAACGTGGCGAGCCGTTGCGGCTTCACTCCGCAATACACGGCGCTGGAAGCGGTCTATGAGAAATACAAAGACCGCGGCTTCGTCATCCTCGGCATTCCGGCGAACAACTTTGGTTCTCAGGAACCGGGCACGAATCAGGAAATCAAAACCTTCTGCCAGACCAAGTACAGCGTAACTTTCCCGATGATGTCCAAAGTCTCGGTGAAGGGCGGCGATAAAACGCCGCTGTACCAATTTCTGACGGACAAAGCCGCGAATCCACAGACCGGCGGCGAAATTCAGTGGAATTTCACGAAATTTCTGATCGGTCCGGATGGCCACGTAGTTGCGCGCTTCGAGCCCGCTGTTACGCCGGATTCACCGGAAGTCACTGCCGCGATTGAAAAAGCACTCGCGCAAGCAAAGAAGTAGGCACAAGTCGAAGATGGGAGCAGCGACGGGCGCCGCCCGAAGGCCAACGGCGGCTCCATCGTTCGCGCGTTGCGCTAGCGCATTGTCTTGCAAAAGCCCCATCATAAGTTATGGCGATCGTCTCGCTACAAAACGTCAGCAAGGACTACCTCACCGATGGCCAGCCGGTCCACGCGCTGGATAATGTTTCGCTGGAAGTAAATCGTGGGGAATTTGTTGCACTAGTCGGCCGAAGCGGATGCGGAAAATCAACCCTGCTCAATCTCGCGGGAGCGATGGATTTTCCCAGCTCTGGCCGCGTGTTGCTTGACGGCGTCGATACATCTGCTCTGAAAGACACCGGCTTGACTGCCCTGCGTCGCGAAAAAGTCGGGTTTATTTTCCAATCCTTCCAGCTTCTGCATACGCTGACGGTCTTTGAAAACGTCGAGCTGCCCCTGCTGCTTGCTGGAAGGCCGAACGCCCGCGTTGCCGCCCGCGAGCGTCTTACTTGGGTTGAACTCGACGGCTTGGGGGATCGCTATCCGCATCAACTTTCCGGCGGTCAAATGCAGCGCGTAGGCATCGCGCGCGCTCTGGTTCAATCACCGGCCATTCTTCTGGCCGACGAGCCAACTGGGAATCTCGACACCGTAACCGGCAACGTCATCCTCGATCTCTTGAAGCGCCTGACGCGCGAACTAAACACAGCCACTTTGATGGCCACGCACAGCGCGGAAGCGGCTGCGCTCGCCGATGCCATCGTCCGCCTGCGCGACGGAAATATAGAGGGGATCACCCGGCGCTGACATGGGACGCCTCTTTCTTTTTTATCGCTTGATGCTCCGCCCGCTGCTTCAGGAACCTGTGCGCGCCATCCTTACAATTCTTGCTGTAACCCTGGGTGTCGCTGTGGTCTTGGCTATCGATCTTGCCGGCGGAGCGGCAACCGGCTCTTTCCGGGCTTCCATGGAAACTCTTGCCGGCGATAACGATCTGGAGATTGTCGCGTCGGGTGGCGTGCCGGAGACTGTTGTCGGAACTATCGCAACGCTTCCGTATTCCATTCGCATTTCGCCGCGTATCGAAGACTCCGCGTTTATCACAGACAGGAAGCAAACCATTCCGCTTATCGGTCTTGACCTGGTTGCGGAAAGCGGCTCCGTGCGGAGTGGAGCGATCTCAGGAACTAGTTTGGGCGAAGCTTCTGCGTCATCTGAAAATGCGGCGCTGTCCTTGCAAGACTCCAGCAGCATTTGGGTCGGCGCAAGTCTGGGAAAAAAGCCTGGCGACCAGCTTCGCTTGCTCATCAATGATCAAGTCCGCGAATTCACAGTGCGCGGCGTTTACCCCGATTCGAACGGCAGCGAATTGGCCATTGTGATGGATCTCGCCGCAGCGCAACGCGCGCTGAACAGGTTCGGTCGCGTCAATCGCATCCTCCTAAAGGTTCCAGAAGCTCCGAGCCTAGAAGAGTGGCAACAACGTATCCGGGCAGCGTTGCCAGCCGGCGTGGAAGTTCGCACGCAAGGCACAGGCATAAACGAAAATCGACGGATGTTGTCTGCCTTCCGATGGAATCTGCGGCTGCTCAGCTACATCGCGCTAATCGTAGGCGCGTTCCTTATCTACAACACAATTTCAGTTTCTGTTGTGCGCCGCCGTCCGGAAACCGGAATCGTGCGCGCGCTGGGCGCCAGCCGCGGCGCAGTGCTAGGGGCGTTCATCGGCGAGGCGGCATTCTTCGGTTTGGCGGGTGCCGGGCTTGGTCTGCCCGTCGGACGCGTCATGGCCTCAGGCGCGGTGAATCTCATGGCTGCGACGGTGGAGTCGCTCTATGTCAGCAGCCGCCCGGGATCTATCGAATTGAGCATTTGGTCGGTGGTGCTTGCCTTCGTCGTCGGCGTTGGAGTCGCCATCGTTTCCGCATACCCGCCCGCGCGCGAAGCGTCGCTCGTATCTCCCGTGGAAGCCATGGCGCGCGGAAGACGTGAGTACATGACGCGCGTGCACAAATCACGCGATCTGTGGCTCGCACTGATCCTGGGCATCTCAGCCGTGGTGGCGTCACGCGTTCCGGCAATCGAAGGCAAACCTGTCTTCGGTTATCTCGCCGCAGTCTTGCTTGTCGTCGCGTCCGCACTCGCAATTCCGGCTTTCTCCGATGCGGTTATCTCTCGCTCATCCAGGTGGCTTGGAAAGATCCTGGGAGTCGAAGCTCTGCTTGCAGCGCAGAGTCTCTCCGCTTCGCTTCGTCGCACTTCCGTGCTTGTTGGAGCGCTCTCCACCGCCATCGCCATGATGACTTCCGTTGGAATCATGGTGGGCAGCTTCCGTGAAACGGTCCTGCTTTGGATGAATGACCGTCTGCCTGCCGATCTCTATCTGCGGCCCGCCGGTGAGCCTGCCCCCGACCGCCATCCAACCGTTTCTATCGAATTGGCGGACAAAATCAGCAAGTTGCCCGGCGTCGCGGCAGTAGACCGGCTGCGTGCCTATGAAATCAGCTACGACGGCATGCCTGCTACGTTGGCCTCGGTGGATCTGAGCGCCCTTCGCTCGGAGCACCGATCAAACTTTTTTTCGGGCCGGCCAACCGAGCAAGTCCTCTCCCAGATTCGCGAAGTCGATGCTGTCGTTGTTAGTGAACCCTTTACCTATAAACATCACGTGCGCCCTGGCGACACCATCACGCTCGCTCTGGGAGCCACGCGTCCGTCTTTTCGCGTTGTGGATGTCTACTACGACTACGGAAGCGAGCGCGGCAGCATATTGATGGATCGCCAGACGATGTTGCGTTATCTCCCGGATCCCACGCCTTCGAATCTAGCCATCTATGTCGCTCCCAACGCCTCCGTTGAAAACGTGCGCGAGGAAATCACGCAAGCCTCAGCTGGCCATCGTCTGCTGCTCGCTTCGAATCGGGATTTGCGCGCGGAAGCGATTCGCATTTTCGATCGCACTTTCGCAATTACGTACGCGCTCGAAGCCGTCGCCGTGATTGTTGCAGTCATGGGCATTGCCGGCGCGCTGCTTGCTTTGGTCATTGACCGCCGTCGCGAACTCGGCCTGCTCCGATTTCTCGGCGCCGCAGCCGGGCAAGTGCGCAAGCAAATTCTCGTCGAAGCAGGTCTGCTGGGTCTGCTCGCAAATTTTGTGGGACTCGCCCTGGGCTTCGTTCTTTCGCTCGTCCTCATCTATGTCATCAACAAGCAGTCCTTCGGCTGGACGATTCGATTCCATTGGCCGGTTGCAGTTTTGCTGGGAGCCATCAGTGTGGTTTATGTGGCCACCCTTCTAGCGGGTTTGTATCCCGCGCAAGTTGCGGTGCGGCTCAATCCGCTCGAGGCTGTCCATGAAGAGTAGGCTGACGGCCCTCGCGGCCACGCTCCTGCTCCTCAATCCGCTAGCCGCGCAGTACCGCACGGCTCTGCCCGGTTATCGCTTCGAATTCCCCCGAGACTATTTCGAGCATCCCGACTTCCAAACAGAATGGTGGTACTACACGGGGAATCTGAAATCCGCAAACGGCCATCGCTATGGAT
This sequence comes from Candidatus Acidiferrum sp., assembly GCA_035314345.1. GTDB lineage: Bacteria > Acidobacteriota > Terriglobia > Acidiferrales > UBA7541 > Acidiferrum. The sequence continues at coordinate 13,517 of DATFZQ010000041.1, read as the reverse complement.
TCGAACTGACATTTTTTCGCCAAGCCGTCAGCCGCGATCCCGCTCAAGCTGCAACTTGGGACCTCAAGGATATTTATCTGACGCATTTCTCCCTTAGCGATTTGGATGGCCAGAAGTTTTATCACGCGGAAAGAATCAATCGAGCCGGCCCGGGAATCGCCGGCGTGAGCGCGTCCAGCGGCCGCATCTGGAACGGCAACTGGCAAATCCAATGGGAAGGCGCGGATCAAAAGCTACGAGCAATCGAAAAACTCTTTCAATTGCATCTGACGCTGCACCCGGAGAAGCCGCCCGTCATTCACGGTGAAAACGGCGTAAGTCAAAAATCGGAAGGAGCGGGCCACGCCTCTTACTACATTTCGCTGACTCGGCTGGCTGCGAGCGGAAAACTCGAACTGAATGGCGAAACGATCGAAGTCTCCGGCCTGGCCTGGATGGATCACGAATTCTTCACTGATCAATTGGAACCCAGCCAGGTCGGCTGGGACTGGCTAAGTCTGCAATTGGAAGACAACACCGAGTTGATGCTCTTTCGCCTTCGGCAGAAAGATGGTTCGCTCGATCCATTCTCGGCCGGCACTTACGTGGACACTCAAGGCAAATCCACGCACTTGCGAGCCGTAGACTTTACCCTGCAACCGCTCGCCGAAAATTGGATCAGTCCCGTCACTCACGCGACCTATCCGATCGCATGGAAAATCGCGATACCAAAATTAGAAATCGAATTGGAAGCACGCACAACCCTGCCGACGCAAGAGTTTGCGGCAAAAACAAAAATCGCCCCGTCCTATTGGGAAGGAGCTATCACTCTGAAAGGCCGCCGCGGAAAAATAACGCTCGGCGGCGTTGGTTATCTGGAAATGACTGGCTACGATCACCCCATCGAACTCGCGCCATAAGCGGAGCGAAAGATCATCGCGAATTCACCTAAGTCAGGCAGGCTTAGAAATCCGAGCCGTGCTAGCCCGTACGATCAATTCCGGCTCGACCATAATTTCCTTGGGATGCGGCGTCTTCGCGGGCGCGGTAATCCGCCGCAGGAGAATTTCCGCGGCGATCACGCCCATCTCGCGAAGGGGCTGCCGAACGGTCGTTAATGCCGGATTCTGGAACGCCGCACTCTGAATGTCGTCGAACCCGACGACCGAGACATCTTCTGGCACGCGGCGGCCCGCTTCGCGTAGCGCGTGAATGGCACCAATAGCGGAAATGTCGTTGAAAGTAAAGAGAGCCGTGAATTGTTCCCCGCACGCAAGGAGCTTTTGCGTGACTTGATATCCCAGCAGCGGCGAAGACGATTCACCTTCCAGCTGCCCCGTCAGATCCTCCTTAATCTCGATGCCTATTTTTTTTGCGGCATCACGTACCGCTTCCCAGCGCACTTCCGTATCCGAACTGAACGCCTGCCCCTTGATAAACGCCATTTTCCGGTGGCCGAAGTCTGCAAGATGTTGCAGCGCGAGGCATGCCGCCCGCGAGTGATTGAGCACAATGTTAGTCACCCCTGGCACGTCCCGGTGCCCGGAGACCGCCACACTGGGGACATCCACTGCTTCCGCAAGTGCCGTGTCCACTACGATCAAGCCTTCCACCGCCCGCTGTTGTAGCAGCAACGGATATTCTTCGATAAGTTCACTTCGATGGCGATGGCTGACCACAAAATAAAAATAGCCCTCCTGCAGCAGGTGATCCTCGATACCAGACATAACCAGCGCCGCGTATCCTTCGCTGATCTCTGGAACGACAACGCCGATCGTGAAGCTCCGCTGCTGCCGAAGCGACCTTGCGAGATGATTGGGCCGGTAATTTAGCTCTCGGGCAGCCGCACGAATCAGCTCTTGGGTCCGGTGGGGTATCGATTTTGCGGCGGGAGACCGGTTGATCACGAAAGAGACTGCGGCTTGAGAAAGCCCGAGGTGCTCCGCGAGAGACTTCAGGCTTACCCCTGAACTCGAAGACTTCCGCGGGTCAGGGGAACCCTTTGATTTTGGACGCGGCATAGATGTTGGTCTGGGCTGGTAGTCTCCCATAAGGGACCAAGAGAGAACAAGGACCAAGGCCGCGTATCAGTGGCATCCCCCGAGCGGTCGTTTCCTTTGCTTGTGTATCCTACTAAATCGGTTTACTATGCTGTTTTCGTCGAGGAGGACAGATCGCTTGAGAACTTGCCTAGATTTGGAATTGCAAAAATTCCAAAAGAATAAGGATTTTGCTGGCCGCACAGCTGGGAATTCAGTATCGTTTGCCGTCCTTGCCTGTCCCGGCCACGCTTAAATAGCTTGTTCCTAATTCCCGTGCTTTAGAGGACGGTTAACTCGACGTCCGACGGCACCATCGGAGTTCTTGATAACGTGCTCACCTCGCTGATTCGATTCACAATTGTGGCGTGTTTGGTGCTCAGCAGCCGGTCCGCCACTGCGCAAGATTCGCATTCCACCGTGGCATCCAGCCCCGGGACGCCCCAATGGAATTTCAACGATCCCGCCACGGAACATAAAATAGATGCCCTGCTTCATAAGATGACCCTGGAAGAAAAGGTCGGTCAATTGGTTCAGTACTCCGCCGGACAGCCCACAGGTCCGGGGACCGGTCGCACCGAATACACCGACATGATCCAGAAGGGCGAGATCGGTGCGCTGTTTAACATCACCACCGCGAAGGATGCGAACGCGTTTCAGCACGTGACGATGGAGAAATCGCGGCTGAAAATCCCGCTCGTATATGGTTTGGACGTCATACACGGGTATCGCACCGAGTTCCCGATTCCTCTCGGCCTGGCAGCTTCTTGGGATCCTGAACTCGTCCAGCGAACCGCACGTGTGGCTGCGCACGAAGCTTCGGCGAGCGGAATCCGCTGGATGTTTTCTCCGATGATTGATATCGCGCGAGATGCACGCTGGGGAAGAATGGCGGAAGGCTCAGGTGAGGATCCCTTCCTGGTCTCGGCAATGGCACGGGCCTATGTGCTCGGTTACCAGGGTGAGCGGGTCAGCGCGGCAGACAGCGCCGTGGCGTGCCCCAAACATTATGTCGGCTATGGAGCCGCCGAAGGCGGCCGCGATTACAACTCGGTGGAGATTTCCGAGCACACCCTTCGAGAGTTTTATTTGCCTCCCTTTCTCGCCGCCGTCGACGCGGGCGCGGCCACGATCATGACCGCGTTCGATTCGCTAAATGGCGTGCCCGCATCCGCGAATCCCTTCACCATCAAACAGATCTTGCGCAAGGAGTGGGGATTCCAGGGGCTTGTCGACAGTGACTGGACTTCCATCGCCGAACTGATTTCCCACGGCATCGCGAATGATCCTGCCACCGCCGCGCGAAAAGCATTTCTGGCCGGCGTGGAAATGGATATGGTCAGCAGTTTTTACCATGACCATCTGGCGAATCTTGTACGCTCCAGCCAAGTGCCCGAAGCCGCTGTAGACGAAGCGGTTCGTCACGTTTTGCGCGTCAAGTTTGCGCTGGGTTTGTTCGAACATCCTTACGCAGACGAAAAGCAGGAAGCGGGGGCGATGCTTCAGCCGGAGAGCGTGGCGCTCGCACGCGCCGCTGCGGAGCGTTCATTTGTCCTGTTGAAGAATTCGCCGTCAGCCGCCGGATCGCCCCTACTTCCTCTTTCCAGCGATTCGAAGAATGTCGCCCTCATCGGGCCACTGGCAGATGACGCCGCGGTCATGCTCGGCTCTTGGTCGGCGCAAGGCCGCCCCGAGGATGTCGTCACCCTGCGCGCCGCGCTGATTCAGAAGCTAGGCGCGGATCATGTGCGCTATGCAAAGGGCAGCGACATCACCAAAGCTTCGGACGAACAGTTGGCCGAAGCCGTCAAGGCCGCGCAGGATTCAGATACCGTGATTCTTGCGCTAGGCGAAAATGCTTCGGAAATGACCGGTGAAGCCGCTTCGCGTGCGCATCTCGGATTGCCGGGTCGCCAGCAGCCGCTCCTGGAAGCAATTGCCGCCACTGGAAAACCTGTCGTCCTTGTATTGTTTAGCGGGCGCCCGCTCACACTTCCCTGGGCGTTCGAGCACGTTCCCGCCGTTCTTGCTGCATGGTTTCCGGGAGTGCAAGCTGGCCCTGCTCTGGTGCGCACACTGTTCGGAGAATCAAATCCAAGTGGAAAGCTCCCGGTGACATGGCCGCGCAGCGTCGGTCAAGAACCGCTCTATTACAATGCCCTAAATACGGGACGCCCGGCAGGAAACGCCGATCTCACCAAACCTTCGTCGGGCGCCGCGGACAAGTACATCTCGCGATATATCGACGAACAGAACAGCCCTCAGTTTCCTTTCGGATACGGACTCACCTATACGAATTTCAACTACGGACCGACGCAGACGAACACAGCTCAATTGAGCGCGAAAACGCTTAACATCGACCTTCAGGACCCGAAGCATTCGTCAAATTCCGATCTGACCGTCAGCACAGACATCACCAATACCGGCACACGAGCGGGCGAGGAAACGGTTCAGCTGTATGTTCGCCTGGAAGGTACCAGCACGGCGCAGCCGATTCGCGCGCTCAAGGGTTTCCAACACGTCAAACTGGCGGCGGGAGAAACACAGCATGTCAGCTTCCATTTGGGGCCGGAAGCCTTTGCGCTTTGGGACGATCAGAATAAATATGTCGCCGAACCGGCTCGCGTAAAGATTTGGATCAGTCCGGATTCGGCGCATGGTTCCGAGGCCACGCTCGATATTACAAAGTAGAAGCTAGAAGCCACTCAAGAATGGAGAAACATTCCTTGTACGACCGTCGAGAAATGATGCGGCTTTGCGGTTTGGGCCTCCTTTCATCTTCCCTCGCCCCGCTATTAAGCGGCCGAGCCAATACGCAAAAGACTTTCGTCAAGCCCAATGGAGCGCCGTATCAAGGGAGCGACGACAAACTGCTGGATGAAATCCAGCGCACGAGCTTCGACTTTTTCTGGTTTGAAGCGAGCGCAAAAACGGGGCAGGTGAAAGACCGCGCCCTCGCAAACGGGAACGACACTCGCGACTTCTCCAGCATTGCAGCCACCGGGTTGGGCCTGACAGGCCTCTGCATCGGCGATCGCCGAGGTTTTGGAAAGACTGCTGACATTCTTGCGCGCGTCCGCAACACGCTCCGTTTTCTCGCCAACGACCTCCAGCACGAACACGGTTTCTACTACCACTTCATTCACATGGAAACCGGGCAGCGCTGGGAGAAGTGCGAACTGTCGTCCATTGATACGGCGCTGCTTCTTTGCGGCGTGCTCACGGCCCGGCAATATTTTGCCGATCAGGAAATCAAGGACCTCGCGACAAAAATATATGAGCGCGTCGACTGGCCGTGGATGCTCAATGGCGGCACGACGCTCTCGATGGGCTGGCATCCCGAATCGGGCTTCCTCGATGCCCGCTGGGAACATTATTGCGAGCTGATGATGATTTATTTGCTGGGCATTGGCTCTCCGGCACACCCATTGTCCCCGGAGACCTGGAAAGCCTGGACGCGTCCGGTCATCAAGTACCAGGGGATTGAATACATTTCCGGAAACGATCCGATTTTTACGCACCAGTATTCGCAGGCGTGGTTCGACTTCCGCAAGAAACGCGACGCTTACACCAACTATTTCGAGAACTCGATCAAGGCCACGAAGGCGCACAAACTCTTCTGTCTTTCGCTCCACGAAAAATTTTCAGACTACAGCGAAGACCTGTGGGGCATCAGTGCGTCCGACTACGAGAAGGGCTACACCGCGTGGGGCGGCCCGCCGCCGCAAGGGCCGATCGACGGCAGCATCGTGCCGTGCGCCACGGGCGGCTCGCTGGCTTTTCTCTTCGACGATTGCATGCGCGTCCTGCGCAACATCCGTGGCCGCTACAAAGAAAAAGCTTGGGCCCGATACGGCTTCGTGGATGCGTTCAATCCGCTGGACGGGTGGTACGACCAGGATGTGCTCGGGATCGACCTGGGCATCACGATGCTGATGGCAGAAAATCACCGCACCGGTTTTGTGTGGGACACCTTCATGAAAAATCCTGAAGCACAATCCGCCATGCAAAAGGCGGGTTTCCACTCTACGTAACCGCAAACAAAAAGCTGTCAACGAGAGGGGAGTTTTACAACCACTCGTTGACAACTTCCTCGATCAAGTTTTGGAGGCGCCCTCCAACTTCGAGCTACGCCTCCCGGGGTGGAAACTTAAAAGCTGAAGCGGGCTCCCAGCGTGACGACGCGGGCGGCAAGAGCACCGGTAATCGTGCCGAAGTTTGAGCTGCCAATGTTGTTCGAGATTTGGTTCGGGTTGAGGTTCAAGTTGTTGAATAGGTTGTAAGCATCCACCCGGAGCTCAATCTTGGCATTTTCGCCAAGCACCGGGGCTTTTGGCAATCCAAAGGCTTTAGACAGCGTCAGGTCCACGGCCTTGTATCCAGGGAGATTGAGCGAATTGCGGGCGACATGCGCGGACTGAGGAAGCCCCGTTCCGGAGGTGCTGCCCATGAAAGGTGTGTAGGTCGGTGTCGAGAAATACGCGGCTCCGCCCTTGGGAAAGTTCGAGTTCGCGACAGTCTCGAATGAGTTATTGCTCGTGCTGTTGCCCGCGCCGCCCAGGTAGGCGCCGGGGAACAACGACCCGTAACCGCATTGTCCGCAATAGAGGCTTCCGCCAACGACGTTCACCATGGGACTCCAGGGGAATCCAGAGTGAATATTAAAGATGCCACTGAGTGACCAGCCACCGGCGACCTTCTCCATCCAACTGTTGCTGCCGTGAAAGAAGACTGGCTGCCACACGCCATAGATCTTGAACGCCTTGCCTACGTTGTAGTCGCAGCGCCCGTAATCCAGGTTGAGGTCGTACGGATAGGGCTGCTCCGAATACGGCGCGGAGCTTGTGTCCATGCACTTCGACCACGTGAATTGGGTGTCCGCCATGAACTGGCGCGAGAAGTCATGCTTTAGTTCAGCGAGCAAGGCGTTATAGTTACCGCGGCCATTATTACTCCAATAGTCTCCGCCGCCGATCTGCGGGTTGAAGGGGTAGCCTAAGGTTGCAGGGACGGCAAGCGGGTTCTCATGGAAGTAGGTGTCGCGTGACAAGCTTCCCTCATATCCCAAGGAAGCTACGAGTTGGTGACCCAGATCGTATTGGGTATCCAGCGAGTAGTGATAGACACGCGTGGTAGGCAGGGTGCCGGGGAAAATTTCAACGCCAACGGAACCAGTGGTTGGCAGTCCGTTCGGGCCAAAACTCGAAACCGTATTTGGGTTCGCTGGATAGCCGGTAAGATCGTGTACACCCGACGAAAGGGCATAGATTATGCCAGGATTGGGCGAAGTCGGCGTTGACATCGACAAACTTGGAAACACCACCGACCCTGGATTATTGCTGATGTTAGCCGAAATCGCGATTTGTTCCCCGTTATAGCTCAGGCCAAAACCACCGCGGACCACCAAGCGGTTGTGGAACTCGTAGCCGAACAGGGAGGCCGGACTCCATGCAACACCGATCTGGGGTCCGAAGTTGTCCTTCTGCGGGTTCCAGGAATTGCCCTTTCGGATAACCAGACCCGTCAGGTAGTTCGTGCCGGCGCCGGGGATGGCGCTGAGCATGTTGTCCTCTTTTGAGTACAGAGGACCAAAGTAGGACCAGCGGAGGCCGAGAGTGATGGTCAGGTTTGAGCGAAACTTAAAACTATCCTGGACGAACAATCCCCAGATGTTCTCGCGCTGGTCTTGGCGAATAGTCGTCGGGATACCGGTAATAGGATTGAAGCCCCCGCCTTCGTTATGCGGCGCATCGTTCAGGAAGTCCCATACGTTGAAGAAGTTATAGCTGGGCACGCCGCAACCGGCGCACTCTTGTTGGTAAAAGAGGCGTGTGACGTCCCCCCCAAACTTGATGGCGTGGCGTCCGTAAATCTTGGTGGCCACATCCTTGAAGGTGTACGTCCACTGATTCAGGATGCTGCCGACGTTCGGACCGAAAGAATTGACTGTCATGCCGCCCGTCTGATCAATATTATCCGTGGGAAATCCGACGGGAGACTGTGGGTTGGAGTCGATCTCGTTCCAGCGCCAACCGGCGGCATTCACGCGAAATTCGTTAACGAGGTTCGGCGAGAAAGTATGATCCCAGATTGCCGATAGCGCCTCATTGATCTGCGAATGGCGGAAGATGTCGTAGGCGCGATCACCGTTAAAGTTATCTTTGGTCAACGGAACCCAGTAGATAGTAAAAGCTATCCGGTCCTTTTCGGTGAGATTCGCATCCAGGCGGCCATTGTACTGGGTAGCCGTAAATTTCGTCGGATTGATCGTGTTGTAGTTCGCGAGGTCGGCGACCGTACCCAAGGGGCTGCCCGGGGTTCCGCAGCCTGTGCCGGCCCCGCCGCAGCCGGGGTTCTGGGAATTCGCCCAGCCGAGATCCTGCGTACCCAAACCAGTTGTCAGAGGCGTTCCGACGTTGATGCCCTGGCCGGCAATCGTCCTGCAACTTACACCTTCCGTAAGACCGGCAGTCGCGCAGGTGGCGCCGGTATTGAGAGTTCCAACTACACCGTTACCGGGGAACGAAAGATACTTTGCTGCGATGCTCCCCGCAGGTGCTAAGGCGTCGAACGCCGCAGTGTCGTACCAACCATTTCCTGTTACGTTGCTGAAGGGTTCACGAACCGTCTCATAATTAAAGAACGCAAAAATCTTATTTTTCCAGATCGGGCCGCCGACGCTACCGCCGAACTGTTCGAACTTATTGTCGTCTCGCGTCACGGCAAGACCTTCGCCGTTGAAGCGCTGATACGCGTTCAGGTTCGGTTGGTGGGTCGTAATAAAGAGGCTGCCATGATAATTGTTGGTGCCGCTCTTGGAAGTAATCTGAATTTGGGTGCCGGCGAAGCGTCCATCCTCCGCATCATAGCTATTGGTGACGACTTTTACGCTTTCCACGGAATCTTCGGACGGTGTGACGATGGTAGCTCCACCCCAGACAGCGCTGGTGGTGCTGATTCCGTCAATCGAAATACCGTTGTTCTCCGTCTGCTGCCCATTGCCGATGACCTGAGCACCGTTCTCGGTCTTGAATATGCCATCCGCGCCACCCGACTGCCCTCCGCCTGTCTGAGTGCCTGGAAGGTTGTAGTTGTCACTGCCACTCGCGAGGGAACCATCAGCGAATGAACCGGGAGCCAGCTGTGCGAGCTTCAAAACGTCCCGCCCAAAGGACGGCAGGTGCTGGATCTGGTTGCTGGTGACCGTTCCGCTCACGTTGGCCGTTTCTGTGTCGATGAGTGGAGTCGAATCTCCGTTCACCGTCACGCTTTCCGTGACCTGCCCAACTTCAAGCTGGAGATTCACGGCGTTCGCCTGGTCCGCGATGACCCCTACATTCTCGAGGACCTTCTTTTTGAACCCCGTCTTCTCCACGCTGAGGGAATACTTGCTGGGAGCAAGAGCGTTGAAGTTGTAAATTCCGCTGTCGTCGGTTGTGGCAGTCAGCGTCTGGTTCGTTTCCAGATTCTTTAAGGTGACGGTCGCCCCTGAAACTACGGCTCCCTGCGGGTCCGTTACCACTCCTTGAATCGAAGCCCGATACTGCGCGTTTGCGGAGCAGACAGCGAAAGTCAAGCAGACCAAAATACCCAGCGCACGCAGCCAAATCTTAGACACGTTCATGGCAATTCCTCCCACAACCAGTTGCCGATACGCGGTGCACCCCGAGCTAAATCGGTTAACTACTCGTTTTGCGCGAGTATAATCATCCCTTTTTTGAATGTCAACGATTCTTAATCTGAATGCTTGCCCGTGGAAACGTTTGTTTTCATGTGTGTTTGATGTCTGTCGAGGCCAAAAGGGCGTTAACGTGGCGCCGACTTCCAGGAGAATTGTCGTGCAACAAGGTGAGCACGGTCCGAGTGTACGGTGTAGCCGCGGGGTCATCTGTTTAGGCAGTGCACCTAGAATTCGATCGAGAGTCCAGTGACATAGCACGCCGCGTCCGAACCCATTTAAGCAATCGCTTCCACACCGGCTCCAACAAGGAAGTTGCGGACACAATAAGCGCGGTTACCTACGAATACTGTTTCAGTTTGAATCAGAAGTTGGCTCCCCGGGCTAGATTCGAACTAGCAAACCTTCGGTTAACAGCCAGCAGAGTAACCTAATCAAAATTTGCAGGAGCTAAGCTAAACCGAGGTAAGCCAACGAATTGCAGTAAAATCCAACAAGTCGCTTCCTCAGTTTTTGTTCGTGCAATACTCACTTTTTGTCGTCATCCTCCACAATTGATACTACGTCTGTACTACGTTTTTCATCGTGGCCATCAGCCCTGGAAGATACCGCCATCGATGGGGCCGACTTGGCGAGCGGTCGACCATTTTCCGAGATGGCCGCGGGCTGTCGTGTTCTTCGGTTGGACGGCGAAACAAGAATGGCTCAGGAGAAGAGGTTTGCGAGGGCCATGCCGGAGCGGAAGTGTCCAGATGGCATCGCTCGAGACCAACCTAAAGAATTACCAGAGAACTTTGAGATCTTTGTACAAACTGAATTTCTCGTCGCAAGTGACCACCGGGATCTGTTCGCACACGGCCTGGGCAATGATTTGGCGGTCGAACGGGTCCGCGTGGTGTGGCGGGAGATCGAAAAGATAGAAGGCGTGATGCGCCGTGTAGGGCAGTATGCGAAGGTCCAGATCCTCAAGCGCGCGGTGCGTGTCTGCGGCGGAAAGTCTTAGCTTGCCGCGGGCCGCCTTGATAGCGATTTCGGAAAGAGAAATTGCGCTCAGTTCTAGGATGTTTTCTGTATTTTGCAAAAGAGTGGCCGCGCGCTTAGTGAGGCGTTCCGGTGACTCGACAGCGAAGATCAGAACGACCGTGTCCAGGAGCAACCGCACCTAGTCTCGTCCTTCGACGAAGGCTTCGACTTCGTCGTCCGACATGGGCTTCCACCATCCCGGTTCGAGGACTTGAATCTTGCCTTTGAGAGTTCCGAGCCTTCGCTTTTTGCGGCTGGGCTTTTTCGTTCGGACAATATCCACGACAGGCACGCCACGGCGGCAGATGGTCACGGTTTCGCCATCCTCGGCGGCCTTGATCAGCTCGGGAAGCTTGTTCTTGGCATTTGCTACGCTCACCCTCATCCTTTTCATGATAGCTATCTAATATAGCCATGTCAAGAAAGCAGTTTCGGCGCGGAGCCATTGTTCGTTAACGGCCCAGCTAAATATTAGACCAAGGTGTGTCTGGACGCGCTGGGCGCTTCTTCACGTTAGTCTCCCGAGACACCAGGGAAGAGCAGTTCGCCGCACTAGCAACTCCTGCCCACCGACAACCTCGAACTTGTGATTGGACTTGCGGTCTTTCCCTTGGTATTTGTTTCTCACGGCGGCTCTCTCCTTTAAAAGGGATTCGCAACCCGAACTCTATCCGAGTTCGGGCGAGAGCCGCTGCTTCTTGTTCTCAACTTTCAACTAAATGTTGGTGCTAATCGATGCAATTCAGCAGCTTGCGATGAAACGGGACGAATCATTTTCTCCTTCTTTATTCATCTTTCGTTCGCGTTTAACTGCTGTTCACCACCATAAGTATTACGTTTTTATGACGGCGGGTCGTCACTTCTGAGGATAAACAGATCTTTGTCGCGGCTGGACGCCGCCTTGGACTTGACTAGACATCTGACTAGCCATACAATGGCATCCTAGGAGGGTTCATGACCAAATGGCAACTACAGGAAGCGAAGGCGCGTTTCAGTGAACTGATCGATGACACGCTCGAGAAGGGGCCACAAGTCGTGACCCGTCGGGGAATCGATACCGCGGTTGTCGTTTCAATCGACGAATGGCATAAGTTAAAAGACGAAAACCGTTTGACCTGGAAGGATGTACTTTTGGGTGAAGGTCCACGATTCGAAATCCCGCTCCCCAAACGTGGCATGGTCAAATCGCGCAAGCCTGCGGTGTTCGGTTGATCCGCTACCTGATCGACACGAACGTGGTGTCCGAATTGCGCAAGCCCAAGCCCCACGGTGCAGCAGTCGCATGGTTAGATAGTCTTGAATTGGGGCAAGGCTTCTTCTCGGCGGTAACTTTCGGGGAAATTCAAAGGGGTGTGGAACTCACGCGTCGACAGGATCCTGTAAAGGCGAACGAAATCGAGGCTTGGGCGGCACAGTTGGAACGCACTTCACAAGTCTTGTCGATGGATGCCGCGTGTTTTCGGGAATATGCCCGCCTAATGCACGACCGTTCCGATACTCTAAGTGAGGACGCTATGATGGCCGCCACGGCGCGCGTTCATGGCCTCACCGTGTCCACTCGGAACGAACGTGATTTCGCGCACTTCGACGTGGCCGTCTTGAATCCCTTCAAACAGAGAGTGCTGTAGTGCTTGCGCCGAAGCACCCAGCTAGCTATGCATCCTAGTCCTGTAGGCAATTCTGCTTTCCGGAAGAAGGAAGCCCCTTAACAGGAACTCCAGATCGCCTAACCCTTTCACTTGGACGAGTACGCGACAAATCGGGATTTGACCCGCGCTGGCAGCTCCGACTACTGACGAAAAACGGATTTAATCTAAATAGCCGTACAATCTGAGACTAATGGACTCACCTAAATCTGATTACATTAGAACGCTTCGTCGGCTACCGCTTTTCACCGATCTGTCTGACGCAGAACTGGCCCAAATCGCCGAGGGTGTGAGCCGTCTATATTTCGAAGAGGGAACCTTAATTTTTGGAGAGGGCGACGTGTGCCGCGAGCTTCTGATCGTCGAAGAGGGAACAGTAAAGATAGTTAAGTCGGCATTGAGCGGGAGACAGCAACTCCTCGGCATCGAGCGCAAAGGGAGTTCGCTAGCGGAGGTGGCCGTCTTTGACGGTGGTCGGTATCCGGCCAGTGCGGAAGCGACCAGCTCGACCACTCTGTTACGATTGTCGGCAAATAGTTTTCGACAAACTTTGCGTACCTCGTTCGACTGGCAGAAGAAAACGGACACCTCAGGGAATCAAACTCTTCCAGGTGCAATTGGGAGCCGATCAGGTCCTCGTGACCGACAGGGAACGTTCCTTCGTCGATTGCCTGATGTTTCTCGATTACAGTGGCGGTGTCGAAGAACTCGACAAATCACTCGTGATGTTCCCGTCGTTCGATTTTGACGCGGTACTCAAATATCTGAAACTCCTCCGCAAACCGTGGCTATACTCGCGTTTGGGTTTTCTGCTGGATCGCCACGCGGACAAACTTTTTTTTCGCGGCGAAGCGCGCGACCGTTTTCTGCGCAACCTCCCGCCGGGCGTGGCGTACCTCGGATCCAAGCGGCCGGGAAATCGTTGGGTGCCCACCTGGAGGCTCATGGTGCCGGACACGCTCGCGCCGACAGGAAACTCCAAGATTCCGACATGAAATTCGACCGCTCGCGTTTCACAGCAACGGCGAAAGCAACCGGCTTTCAGGCCGACAACCTCGAGAAGGTTCTTCGTCTTCGGGAACTCTTGAACGAGTTTCAGAAGCATTCCTTCCTGCGTGGGAAACTCGCTCTCAAGGGCGGCACGGCCCTCAA
>DATFZQ010000040.1:0-21274 GCA_035314345.1 Candidatus Acidiferrum sp. | reverse complement strand
GGCGGAAAAATCTATCTCAACGAAGTGAACACCATCCCCGGCTTCACTTCCATCAGCATGTACCCCAAACTCTGGGAAGCCAGCGGCATCCCCTTCCCCCAACTCATCGACAAACTCATCGAACTAGCCCTAGAACAACACGCCGAAAAAGCCCGCACCAAATACGCCATAGAACTCCCCGCAGGCTCCGCCGGCGCCCTCGAGGGCTAGACCGTCACTCGCATTCGTGATCTGGGATCATGACCTGTTGAGCCCATTCCTCGAAACTCGCATAAATCCGATGGCTTGGCAAAGGATTCTGTTCAGCACCCCTGCGCCAAGTTAGATGCACGTCGGCGACACGGCCATCGTCAAGTCGGAAAAGCACATCGTCAGCAAGGCGGGACACCGCAACAGCTGTGAGAACTGCGCCATACAATGGGTGACCGGGCGACAATTCGATCTGGACATCACGAAGGAGAGCCTCTGCCCGCTCAGGAGGTAACGCTCTCCATGGTTCGAGGAAAGAATACGAGGACGAATCGATAGTTGCACTCCCGCAATCTTTTTTTCTACTCACTATTCACTACCCACTACTCACTCTCACCCCTCCCTAGCCATCCCGCCCAGAAAAGGTTAATTTAGATACGCTCGCAAATCGTCCAATCTGCCTCGCAGGGCAGGAGACCACTGAATGTCACTTCTCGAACCACCTGCCGATGTTCACAAAAAATCCCGGGCCATGATCTTTACGATGACGGCAGCCTTCATCATCGCCGTCATCGCCGTATGGTTCTGGCTGCGCTTTTATCCCGAGAAAAAAGCCGCGGAGCAATTCTTCAACGCCGTCGTAGCCGGAGACATGAACACCGCCTACCAGCTTTGGAAACCCGGCCCCGGCTCCAGCTACAAGCTCCAGGACTTCATCGCCGACTGGGGCCCCACCGGCTACTACGGCCCCGTAAAAAGCTACAGTATCCTCAGAGCCAAATCGCCAAACGGCTCAACCACCAGCGTTGAAGTCCGCGTAGCCATCAGCCCCTTCTCTCCCATGCCCATCGCCAACAACGACCCCGAAAAAAGCCAAAAAACAAAAGTCGTCAACGTCTGGGTCGACACTAAAGACAAATCCTTCAGCTTCCCGCCATAGATCCAACTTTTATCTCTGATCCTTGTAGTGGCACAGCATGCTGTGCCACTTTCGGCACCCAACTAAACGCCATGCCATCCTGAGCGAAGCGAAGGATCGTCGTTTACTCCATCCTGCATATAACTCCACTCGCACCGGTCCAAGCCAAAGACCGAAAATTGTGTCATCCCGAGCGTAGCGAGAAATCTGCTTTTTTGGCGGCGCCGCAGATTCAGGTGGCACAGCCAATCTTGGCTGTGCGCCCCCATCTCGAGGGCTTCAACAAACCGCACAGGCAGGATTGCCTGTACCACAAAATCGCCGTCATCCGGTTTTGACCTTCACCGCCGAATATCCTCCAACGCGTGCTCCAACTCCTCCGGCCCAACGCTAGCCGTCCCCAACTTCCCCACCACCACGCCCGCCGCCGTATTCGCCAGCACAGCCGCGTCCGCCAACGACGCCCCCGCCGCCACCGCCAGCGAAAGCACACTCAAAACCGTATCCCCCGCCCCCGTCACATCAAATACCTGCCGC
Organism: Candidatus Acidiferrum sp.; assembly: GCA_035314345.1. Classification (GTDB taxonomy): domain Bacteria; phylum Acidobacteriota; class Terriglobia; order Acidiferrales; family UBA7541; genus Acidiferrum. The sequence goes on along the minus strand of DATFZQ010000040.1, from coordinate 19,629 downwards.
CCCGTAGCCCCGCGCTCCACCCCGCTCTGCCCTACCCGCGCGTAAGTCACCTCAAAACTCGTCGCCGGAATCTGCAAATGCCGCGGCGAGGTCTCCTCGAAAACACTCATCCCCTTTTCGCCGCGCGTGATTACCACAGCGCTGCACCCAAAGTGCGCCAGCAGCGCCCGCCCTGCCTCTTCCACTGATTTTTCGTCGCCCAAAGATCGCGTAACAAAGAACCCAGCCTCCTTCGCGTTGCAAACAATCGCCCGCGCCCCGCGATATGCATACAACCGCGAGGTCTTCGGCTTCACAAAAACCGGCACCTTCAACTGATGCGCCGCGCTCAGAACGCGGTCTGCGAAGTCGTCGGTAATCAACCCTTTGTCGTAATCTGAAAGCACGAGCGCATCAAGGTTTCTCAGCGTGTTGAACAACACACCGAGCAACTTCTTTTCCGTCTCGGGCCGCAGCGCCTCCCGCCGTTCCTGATCCACGCGCACCACCTGCTGATGCCGAGCAATAATCCGCGTCTTCACGGTAGTCACGCGCTTCGAATCAGGCACCACTCCTTTTTCAACAATTCCCTCTGCCCGCAAACATTTCTGCAAAGCCCGCCCGGACTCGTCCGCACCAATCGCCCCAAACATCTCGACCTTCGCCCCCAGCGCAGCTAAATTCGCCGCCACATTCCCCGCCCCGCCCAAACACTCGCTCTGCGAAACGAAATCCACCACAGGCACCGCCGCCTCCGGAGAAAGCCTCGTCGCTGTCCCCCACAAATACCGGTCCAGCATCAAATCGCCCAGCACGCCGATGCGCTTCCCGCGCAATTTCAGGATCAATCGCTTCAATCGTGAAATGGATTCAGAAATGTTCATCTCTCGCATTGGCTACAAAACTGCTAACTGCCCACCACTCACTATTCACTTACCCACTACTCACTTCGCTTCTTCCATCTTCGCCTCTTCCGGCAGCATCACCGGAATATCATCCCTCACGGGATACACACGTCTGCACGTCTCACACTTCAATCCGGAATTGTCCGCCGTGAGCGTGACGGGCGTCTTGCAGAGCGGACAAACCAAAATCTCCAGCAATTCTTTCGGAATCCCCATGCGCCTCTCCATTTCCCTCTTCAACCAGTCTTGTTCAAGCGAATCGTCACTGTATCAAAGCGCGTCTTACAGGAGCAACCGAGTGGGGCAAGCTTCAGTCTGTCCTACGGAACCCAGCACTAGCAACCACCAAGCCTATATGCGACGCTGTCATCCTGAGCGGAGCGAAGGATCATGGCTTGATTTATCCCCATCACGAATCAATGTGATTTACGTTGCTCGATCCATATTGCGCTCTGTCCTTGCGCACGAGTCCCCAAACTCCCACCACCGTCAATAACAAAACCACCGGATCAATCGGATGGCGATAGCGAAGATCCGCGTGCGTCACGTAATACAAACACGGAAAAATAACCGGAAAGACCGCCAGTGGAAAGACGGGCATACTCGCCAGTTCCTCCGCTCTGACGACGTTCTCCCCACTCTCCGCCCCGCCTCTGCGCTCTCTGCGTCTCTGCGCTATCTGTTTCCCTCTTATACGCAACACCACGCCAAACAAAGCCCCCACGGCCGTCAGAAAACTCGACAAAAAAATCCCCCGTATCACCCACGAATCCGTCTCCCAAAAATTCTTAACCGGCGATTCCGTCCCCATCCAAAACGCCACAAACTTCCTCCCCGCCAACCGCAACTCCAACCCCGCATGCGCCTTCATGAATGAAGTCGCTAGCTGCCATTTCTCCGCCATATACGCCGTCTCGCCAAGCTGAGCATATCTCCGAGCCTCTTCCGTTCGAGTAATCGACCTCCTTCCATTCCGCGCATGCTCGTCAAAAATGTCATTGTTCCCCAGCCACAATTCAAACGGCAAATTCGACCGCACCGGAATAAACCGGTGAAACGCCACGTAATTCCGAATCGTCCACGGCACACAACACAGAATCGCAAGTCCAGCCGCCAGCCCCACCCGTTTCCACCGTGTCAAGTTTTCCCCGCGCGCACGAAATGCAGCCCAGCCCAACAAAAACGGCATCAGCATGCCCAGCGCCGGATTCGTGATCAGCGCCAAACCCCACAAGACTCCGTATACGCCCCAGTCCAGCCACCGTTCGGATTCCGCCAGCTCCAAAGTCGCCCACAAAATCAACGCTGCCAGAAGCGCCGACAGCGACGTATCCCAAATCCATTCGAACGGCATCATCACGGCGCTCGGAAAAACAGCCCAAAGCCACGCCGCTCCCGCCCCGACTCCTAATCCGCCAATCCGCTTGCCCACAAAGAAAATCGGCAAGCAAGCCGCAGAAGAAAAAAGCATGTTGAGCGCAACGCATGCGAAAAAGGTCCTCGCCGTAAAGGTTCCGAATAATTTGAACGTCGCCGCTACAATCAGCGGATACACCGGCGCCAGCCAAGCCGTAGGCCCCGTCTCCGTTCGAAACACGTTGCTGAATCCCTTGCCCTGCGCTAGGGCATACGCAATATTCCCCGTCTCCTGCTGAAACGGCACAATCCCTAACACGCCTGGCGCAATCTTCCGAGCCTCGTTCCAGGCAAACGCCACGCGCACACCCATCGCCAAAATCACGATAAGCGCCAGCGAAGTCGCCATTTTGCGAAGGGCGTCTTTCATAGTCGTTGCATCACTTTTTCACGTCGTCTCCATCATCTCTTTCGTCCGCAAACAATCTACTGGCTGCAACAAACTGTGACAAGCGCGCGCAACAATTTCACGCTACAATGGGAGGGTTATGCTTACAGTCAACAATATATCCATGCGCTTCGGCCCCCGGGTCCTCTTTGAGGACGTGACCTGTACCTTCATGGCCGGGCGCCGCTATGCCGTCACCGGCCCGAATGGCGCCGGCAAATCCACATTCATGAAAATCCTGACCGGCGAAATCGAACCGACCAAAGGCTCGATCTCGCGCCCGAAAAAAATGGGCGTCCTGCGTCAGGACCAGTTTGCGTTCGATCAGTTTCGCGTGATCGATACCGTCATCATGGGCAACGCTTCGCTTTGGAAAGCGCTCGAAGAGCGCGACGCGCTCTACGCGAAGCCCCATGAAGAATTAACCGACGCCGACGGCATGCGTCTCGGCGAACTCGAAGGAATTGTCGGCGAAGAGGGCGGCTACACCGCGGAAGCCGACGCTGGCACCCTGCTCGACGGCCTGGGCATCGAGAGCTCGCTCCACGAACGCAAAATGGGCGAATTGCAGGGCGGGCAAAAAGTTCGCGTGCTGCTCGCGCAAGCGCTTTTCGGAAACCCGACTGCCCTGCTGCTCGACGAGCCTACCAACAACCTCGACCTTGATTCCGTCCACTGGCTGCAACGCTATTTAACCGAGTACGAAGGCGTGCTCATCGTGATTTCGCATGACCGCCATTTTCTAAATAGCGTTTGCACGCATACTGCGGACATCGACTACGAAACGATCATCATGTACGTCGGCGGCTACGACGACATGGTCGTGGCAAAAACGCAGATTCGTTCGCGCATCGAAACGGAGAATGCGAATCGCGAAAAGAAAATCGCGCAACTAAACGAATTCATCGCGCGCTTTTCCGCCGGCACGCGTTCCGCGCAAGCGACTTCTCGCAAAAAAGAAGTTGAGCGGTTGCAAACTACCGAACTGGCGCGATCCAACATTCAGCGGCCGTACATCAAGTGGGACATGAAGCGCAATTCAGGCCGCCATCCGCTCGAAATTCGCAGCGTCGAGAAATCCTACGACGACCTGAAAGTGATTCCGCGCTTTTCCGCTTCCGTGACGCGCGGCGAAAAAATCGCGCTGATGGGCCGCAACGGAACCGGAAAAACCACGCTGCTGAAATCGCTCGTCCTCAACGCTCCCGGCTACATTGAAGACGACGACCGCCAATTCAAAATCAATGGCGGCGAAGTGAAGTGGGGCCACGAAGTCGCTGTCGGCTATTTCGCGCAGGACCACGGCGAATCCATCACCAAGGGCATGACGGCCATCGACTGGCTCTGGCAATTCGATCCGAGCGCCAATCAGCAGGAATTGCGCGGGCTGATGGGCCAGATGCTCTTCAGCGGCGAAGATGCTTTGAAACCGACGCGTGCGCTTTCCGGAGGCGAATCAGCGCGGTTGATTTTCTGCCGCTTGATGTTGCAGAAGCCGAACTTTCTGGTGCTCGACGAACCGACGAACCACCTCGACTTGGAATCCATCAACGCGCTCAACATTGCTCTGCAGCGCTACGACGGAACCGTGCTGCTCGTTACGCACGACCACGACGTGATTGATGAAGTCGCGACGCGCATCTGGCATTTCCACGACGGCAAGATTGAAGACTTCAAGGGACCGTACGAGGAATTCGTCGTTTATACCGAGCAGAAGAATCAGGCTCTTGTCAGCGCAGCCGCGCAAAAGCGACGCTAGCCTGCTCCCCGGAATTCTTCCAAATATGTCGCCTCTCCGACTAACTCCAGCTTTGCTCCTTTTCCGATGATGAAAATGAAATCGCTCCAGGACTGCAATCGCAGTTCGATCTTACCCACAACATTGAGCGAAATAGGAATTTCGTTCTCGTAAACTGTGCCATCCACGGCGATTTGGCCTTTGTGCAGATCGGCGGGCCACTCCGAGAATGAGCCTTCAACTACAGCATTGCTGATCGTCAGATTGCCTTCCTGACTCCAGCCACTTCCAGGATCAATGCCAATTCTGCCATCCGACTCGTGAATGTATAGGTGCGAAAAATGCAAAATTGCCTGTCCGTCCCGCAGAGACAGATCGTCAAGTACCGAATCATGAATCTCGATGGCTCGATTTTTCTGTCTCTCAATCACTCGACGCTTTCTCCTTTCCCATGTGCGAAGCTACGGCTTGGTGGCGCGGTCGATGAAGCTGGCGATTTGGTTGTGCAGGCTGACGCGGTCCTCGTCGTGGAGGTACATCATGTGGCCTGCGTTGTAGTAGTCGAGTTTGACATTTTTCTGTAGGTCGGCGGGCAGGCCGAGGTGTTCCATCGTGAATTCGGTGGCGAAGAACGGCGTGGCCATATCGTAGTAGCCGTTTTCGACTTGAAGTTGCAGCTTGGGGTTGGTGATCATTGCTTGCGCCAAGTCGCCCTGAACGTTCGGACCGCTGGGGAAAAAGCCGCGTCCGCGCTGCTGACGCGTCCAGTTCCAGCCGCCACCGCCGCCGCTGGTGTTGTGGTAGACCTTGTCTTTGCCGAACTTCAGCTCGTCGTGATTGTAAGCATTGATGAGCGCGGTGAAGGCGCCGCCGACGGCGGGACCTTCCGGATCACCTTGTGCATTTTCTTCGAGCAGGTCGTACGTGTAGCCGGTGAAGCGGGCGTCAATTCGTCCAGTGGTGAGGCCGCGGTTACGCTGGAGTTCAGCCATGAATTGGCCGAGATTCACGCGTAAGTCGGCTTTGCTGAGGTATTCCTCGCTGAGTCCAGTGAAATAGGAGAGCTTTTTCGCGACAGCGGCTTTTTCGCCAGCGGGAAGCTGCGCGCCTTTGAAGAGAGCTGAAGCGTAGTCGCCTTGCGCGTATTTGCGGGCTTCTTCGACGAAGGCTGGCAGGTCGGCGGGCCGGTCTTTCAAAACTTTGTGATACCACGCGACTGCGGCATAGCTGGGAAGGTAGTAGACATAGGAGCGGTCATCGCCGGGGGGAAAGGTGATGGTGGAGAGATCGAGGACCGAGGAAATCAGAACGATGCCGTTGAGATGCACGGTGTCATGATTCTGCAAATAATTTCCGAGGGCGGCGGAGCGGAAGGTGCCGTAACTTTCGCCGATTAAGAATTTCGGTGAATTCCAGCGGTCATTGCGGCTGAGGTAGGTGACGATGAATTGCGCGAAGGCTTCGACGTCTTCGTCGACGCCGTAAAAATCTTTTTCCGTGGCTTTGCAGACGGCGTGGCTGTAGCCGGTGCCCATAGCGTCGATGAAGACGAGATCGGTTTTGTCGAGAAGGCTCTCGCCGTTGTCGACGAGCTTGTACGGAGCGGGAGGAGTGAAGGTGCCGTCAACGGTCCAGGCGCGACGCGGGCCGAAGGCGCCCATGTGCAGCCACATCGTGGCGGAGCCGGGGCCTCCGTTGTAGAGAAAAGAGACGGGACGCGTGGTGAGATCTTTCACGTCGCTACGCGTATACGCGGCGGAGTAAAGCAGGCCGGTCGGATCACCCTTGTCGTTCTTGAGGAGCGTGGTACTGGCGGTGGCTTTGTAGGGAATGGTTTGGCCGCCGAGCTTTATGGTGTGTTCAGTTACGGAAGATTCTTCCTTGGTTGCGGCGGCGTCGCACTTGTCCGGAGCCTTGGCCTCCGGAGCTTTTGCTTCCCTTTCCGGGGCTTGCGCGGCTACGCGCGCGGTCTGGCCGAACGTTAAAAATCCTGCCGCAATAAGCCACAAACTTTTTCTCATCTAGTTGCCCCCAGCTGCGAAGTTGCATCGCGGCGACTGCCGCGAGCCCGCGGGATTGTATGTTGGCGGGGCGGCGGAGTCAAAGGAAGCGGGGGACGAAGAGAGGGGAGGTTGAAGGTTCAAAGTTTGAAAAGTTGAAGAAAGAAAAAGAGGAAGCCGCGGCAGAAGGAACGTCCCCGGAGCGCGGAGTATGCGCGAAAACGGGAGGGGCAAGCGCCTCCCCTACAGGTGGCGTGGTGGGATTGGATGGCGGGTGTCATGAGGGTTTCTTCGTGAGGTCGGGTTCGTGGATGGTGGCGGTCCAGCCCTGTGTGGCTTTGCTGAAAGTATTGGTTGGAGCTGCGTTCGCGCTGGGGTCTTTGGCATCGATCATGGAAGAGCTTGACTCGATCTCGTTTTCCGACTCGGTTTCGTCCTCATCCTGGGCGGTGGGGTCCGCGTGGCCCGTTGCAGAGAGCTGACGGCATTGGCGCCCCGCCGCGGTGCGATGGGAACAACGAGTGGAAAGAGCGGTGGAAGTTCGAGATTGAGATTTCATGGCCGTTGCGACTCCGATGAAGCGGAGCGCAGATGCTCCTTTTTGAGATTCGGGGTACCCCACCCCGGGTTTTTTGCGCAAAGAGTGCGGAAAGCATTGTGAGGATTGAAGATAGAGTTTTCTAAGATGCAGAAGAGTGGGTAAGAGTATGAAAACAAAGGAAGCGTAAAGCGTTTGGAATGATATTGATGCGAACTGTGGCGGGAGAGGAGAAGCAGACTGCCAATAGTCGACAGTTTAGAGTTGATGGGGGAGAGGAATAGGTCGGAAGAAGATAGCGAAGAGACGCGGAGGGCACAAAGGTGGCGCTGAGACGACGGGGTCGTCGAAAAGGGGCAGCGCCTCCGATTCATAAGAGATGGTAGCACGATAGTTACTATTTGTCAACACCATTCTAGCGTGTACTGCATGGTCATTCGAACAGAGAGAGTTCATTCGAAGGAGCGAGTCGGAAGTTGTGGGATTGGAAGGAGTTGGCGGGGCGGTTAGTGGATTGATACGGGTGTGGAAATCCGTGGAAAAGTATTGCGGAGATCAAGAATCAGTGCTTAGGATGAAGGAAGCTGGCGAAAAGCAGTCTCACCCTTACAAAAACTGAAAACTAGCAAGGATGGGCCACACGCCTGTAATCTTCTGTTACTCGCTTTGCGATTTTAAGAACCATTTTTTGAGAGGCCTAGCATAGGCACTGAAGCGAGACGAGATCACGGTCGCAGAACGCTGCGGATAGGGGTTTAAGGACAAATAACTGGACTGCGACCCTGAGCGCAACAGAGCACAGGAGGAGGCGAAGACGACTTGTAAGATTGGACAGGATACTGGCAGGAGAGACGTTCGTGATGGAAACTTGGCAGCGCGGAAGAGCGGGGATTCAATAGGAGTACCATGAGAAACACAAAAATACAGGTCATTTTTGCGTTTTTAGTGATGGGGATGTCTTCTTGTATGCCGGTTTCGGCGCGGGATCGAGTTTTCACGAGGCTCGCGCTAGGGGCGAAAGGTTTTTTGGTTTTTTTGGCGGGCAAGTTCCAGGGCGTCGGTTTCTTTTTTCTGGCGGTCGGCTTCTTTTTGGGGGCCGGATAGCTTTTCTAGTTTGAGGGCTTCGACCAGGGCGAGTTCGGCTTCGGCGTTGGCGCGCTTGGAGTAGATGATGAGGCCGAAACGATCGGTGAAGGAAGAACGGACGAGATTGAAAGAGTATTGAGGGTCCTCCCAGGAAGCGACGAGTCTTTCCTTTCCAGAATACGGATCGCTGGGGGCTTGATCGGCGGCGGAAGCGATGGTGGTCGCGGCGCCGTACTTCGCCGAGATGGATTTTTCCATGTCGCCTGCGGTGAGGCCTTCCGTGGAAGGTTCATCGTAGATCACGGCCATTTTGTAGAGCGTGCCGTTGTAGAAGGAGAAGAGAATTTGCTCGACGCTGTCCGAGCGGTAGGACGTGCCGGGAAGGCTTGGCGGCCACCAGGTCACTTCCTGGAAGAGCGCTGGGCCGGGATGAATCAGATTTACGTCGGCTAACTTCTGGTCCGTTTGTTTCAGGACGGTGGCGAGGTTCGCTCCGAGCGAAAAACCGCGATAGCTGGAAAAATCCTGCGCGCGAATCGCGGAAGCGGTCAGAAGTAAGGCGCCAAGGCAGATGATGGAAGGTCGTCGTGTGGCTTTCATAGTCGTATCTCCCGCGAACTGCTAAGAGCTTGGAATTACCGCGACCTGTGGCTCTGCGGCGGCCTTTTCCTGGGGCACTTTTTCAGCGCTGCCAAAAACCGTTGTCGCTAATGGAGCGGAAGGTGTGGCTGATGGATCCCGCAGCCTGAAATCTTTCGCAGAGACAAGGTACATGCCTTCCTGAATATGACGAGCGTGCGCGGAGATGCTTAGATAGGGCACTCCGAGAATGTGTTTTGAAATTATTTTTGTGATCTCCAGAGAGTTGAAGCTTTGGTTTGGCTGCTTTGCCAGGACGCGCTTAACTGCCCTGCGCAGGGAAGGCAGGCCTTCGGGGCCGAAGACCGTAGTCTTAATCGGGTTGGCCAGATAGAAATAATTCCACTTCGCGTGCTCGATTTTGCGGCCGAGTTGGCGCCCGTCGAGATTGGGGACAGAGCGCCAGCCGGGTAAAAAGGCTTCGCTTTCGAGCACCAAGCCTGCCGGCAAGAGAGAGTTCTCTTTGACAAAAATAGTTGGTGAAGCGATTTTTTCTGACATTAGAACCTTCTAAAGAAACTGTGGCGCAGAATCGAACGGCTCGCTGATGTAAAGGGGACCGCGCCTTAGAGGACCGCAATAAGAAGAACGGCGAGGGGAGGGAAACCGCCCGTCCCAGCCCTGGATACCGGCCAATCTCGCTCCTTCTCGCCGCCCAACATGGTCATTTTAGAGATTGGCAACGGATGGCGCTGTCACCTTTTATACAGTCTTGGATGAGGTCTTCTTGTTAGGGTGGAGAGGGTCGCGGAACGACTATCTCGAGCATCTCGAGATAGTGTTTTGGGCCAACTATGAAATCACAAAAACATAAGAAGAATGGAAAGACCGGCGTTTTCGACCCGCAGGAGTTTCTCGATACGGCGGGAGTGGCAAGAAAAATTGCCGAATACCACAGAAGAGAATCCATCTACACGCAAGGGGACACCGCGGAAAGCGTGATGTACGTGCAGAAGGGCGGAGTGAAATTATCGGTGGTGAATGGGTCGGGAAAAGAGGCCGTGGTGGCGATGTTTGGGCCGACGGATTTTTTTGGCGAGGGATGCATGGCAGGCCAGACGATTCGGATGGGAACGGCCACGGCGATTACACCAACCACGATTCTCGTTATTGAAAAAGCGGAATTACTGCGCGTGCTGCACGCGGAGCAAGAGTTTTCGGACCATTTTATACGCTACATGCTGGCGCATAACATCCGAGTGGAAGAGGACCTGGTCGATCAGCTGTTCAATTCGAGCGAGAAGCGGCTGGCGCGGACGCTGCTGCTTCTGGCGCGGTATGGGAAACAGGACCAGCCGGTGCGCACGTTGCCGAAGGTTTCTCAGGAGACGCTGGCGAGCATGGTTGGAACGACGCGTTCACGCGTGAATTTTTTCATGAACAAATTCAGGAAACTGGGCTTCATCGAGTACAACGGGAAGATCAAGGTCAACAAGTCCTTGCTGACGGTGGTCTTGCACGAGTAAGGCGACACGCTCCTCTCCGATAAGCGGGACGCGATTCAGTATTTGACAGAAAAGTTGCGCGTTCCATGCGCCTCCAAGGCGCGCATTTCTTGGGCTGTCACGCGGCGATTCGTCCGCGGATCACGGGTTCACTGGAAAATCGAATGTCTTTGCCAAAAATACTACCCCTTGCAGAAACCGAAGCGGTGATTGAGTTGCAGTCTCTCGTATTGGAAGAGAGGCCGGTTTCACTGACACCCATCCCGCAACGATCCGTGCTTCCGAACAGAATCGCGGTCGTGGGGAATTATCTGCCGAGGCGATGCGGGATTGCGACGTTTACGACAGATTTATGCGACGCGCTGCACGCGGAATACGGAACGACCGAACTGCTGGCGCTTCCGGTTAACGATACCGAAGAAGGCTATGCGTATCCGGCGAGAGTGCGATTCGAATTGTCCGAAGATAATCTGGCTTCCTACCGGCAGGCTGCGGATTTTCTGAACTTCAGCAACATCGATCTGGTTTGCCTGCAGCACGAATACGGAATTTTTGGAGGACGGGCCGGCGCACATATTCTGGAGCTTTTGCGGCGTCTGCGAATGCCATTCGCGACGACTTTGCACACGGTGCTACGCGAGCCAAATCCCGACCAACGCCGAGTATTGGAGGAAATTGCGACGCTTTCGGACCGCGTGATCGTGATGAGCAAGCAGTCCTCGGAAATTCTGCAGGAAGTGTTTAAAGTTCCGGCCGACAAGATCGATCTGATTCCGCATGGCATCCCTGATTTGCCGTTCACCGACCCGAGTTTTTACAAGGACGGGTTCGGGACGGAGGGAAAAGAGGTTTTGCTGACGTTTGGGCTACTGTCACCAAATAAGGGGATAGAAAACGTAATCGAAGCGCTGCCACAAATTCTTGCGCGTCACAGCAATGTTGTTTACATGGTTTCTGGCGTGACGCACCCGCATATATTGCGGCGGGAAGGCGATAAATACCGGCAATCTTTGCAGAGCCTGGCGAAAGAGCTCAGAGTGGAAGCGAATGTAATCTTTCGCAATCGGTTCGTGAGCCCGCAGGAGATGGTTGAGTTGATCGGGGCGGCGGATATTTACATCACGCCTTACAAACATAAGGCGCAAGTCGTTTCCGGAACGCTGGCGTACGCGTTGAGCGCGGGAAAAGCAATCATATCGACGCCGTACCTGCACGCCGTCGAGCTTTTGGATGATGAGCGCGGCGCACTTGTTCCGTTTGATGACCCGCAAGCAATCGCGGCAAAAACGGTCGAGCTTCTGGACAACGCGACAGCAAGGCACGCCATGAGGAAACGCGCCTATTTGTACGGGCGAGACATGGTATGGAGCTGCGTGGCGCAGAAGTATATGAAGAGCTTTGAGCGCATATACAACGAGCGATTGCGAAATCCGCGCGCCACATTTTCGGCGCGGAACACGGAAAAAAATCTCGACCGGCTTCCGGCCATCAAGCTGGATCACCTGTATCGCATGACGGACCATACCGGAATGGTGGAGCATGCGGTTTTCGTGGTACCCAACTATCCGGAAGGCTATTCGACCGATGACAACGCGCGGGCGTTGATCGTGACCACACATTTGGAAGAAATTGGCATTCACGCGCCGGCAAACTCGGCCGATCTGGCTTCCCGATATCTGGCTTTCTTGTGGCATGCGTATGATCCCACGACCAAGCGATTTCGAAATTCACTGACGTACGAATGCCAATGGCACGAGACCGAGCATTCGGAAGACAGTCATGGCAGGGCCCTTTGGGGTTTGGGAACGGTTCTCGGGCGATCCGAGAACGCGGGGTTACGCGGAGCGGCGGGCCGCATGTTTGAACTTGCCGTGCCAGCGGCTGTCGAGTTTAAGAGCCCGCGTGCGTGCGCTTTCGCGTTGCTGGGAGTCCAGGAGTATCTCGATTCGTTCCCGGGGGATCGCGCGGCGCTGAGTGCTTCGGACGCGCTGGCAAATCGGCTGTTGAGTTCGTATCGTGCCCACCGAACCGAGGACTGGAAGTGGTTTGAAAATGGGCTGTCTTACTCCAATGCGCGATTGCCGCAGGCGTTGATACGAGCGGGAGTGCGCGCTGGAAACGAAGAGATGATATCGGCAGGGCTCGAAGCGTTGGAATGGCTGGTTGCGCTGCAGCGTTGCGAGGTAAAAGGCCATTTTGTGCCCATCGGTTCGCAGGGTTTTTATTCCAAGACAACCGAGAAAGCCCGCTTCGACCAGCAACCGGTGGAGGCCTGTGCGGCGGTGTCGGCATGCCTGCAAGCCTATCGGGCAACCGGTAAGGGCCGCTGGCGCAAGGAGGCGTGGTCTGCGTTCAATTGGTTCCTGGGAGACAACGATCTGCAGATCGCACTCTACGATCCCGCCACGGGCGGTTGTAGAGACGGACTCCATCCTGACCGCGCGAATGAAAATCAGGGCGCAGAATCCACGCTTTCGTTCCTGATGGCACTTTTGGAAATGCGCCAGGTCGAAGAATATGACGGTACGGGAAAAAAGATCTGAAGCAACAGGCATTAGTCTTAGAAATTAATCGAAATTGTCGGAGCCCTCTTCCATGAATGTAATCACAATCTCCACGAAGGCCAAGATGAACCAGTACGAAACGCTATTCGAGCGCCACGCCGGTAACCCAATTTTGACGGGAAAGGATTGGCCGTATTCAATCAACAGCGTATTTAACGCCGGGGCAACGCTTCTGCCGGATGGTTCCACGCTGCTGCTATGCCGGGTGGAAGATCGCCGCGGGCTCTCGCACCTGTGCGCGGCCCGATCGGTGAACGGCGTGGACGACTGGCAAATCGACAACGAACCAACACTGGTGCCCGATGGGGACCGCTACCCTGAAGAAATCTGGGGCATAGAGGATCCGCGCATTACCTACGTGCCAGAACTTAAGAAATATGCCGTGGCCTACACGTCGTATTCGCGCGGAGGTCCTGGCGTATCGCTGGCACTGACGAGCGACTTTCGGAGCTTCGAGAGATATGGCGTCATCATGTCACCCGACGACAAGGATGCAGCGCTGCTGCCGCGAAGAATCGGAGGATTCTGGGCATTGATTCACCGGCCGATGACGCCGCTGGGAGCTCACGTGTGGATCTCGTACTCTCCCGATTTGCGCTACTGGGGAAATCACAAGCTCATGCTGGAAGCCCGCCGGGGAGCCTGGTGGGATGCGAACAAGATTGGCATGTCCCCGCCGCCGATTGAAACTTCGAGAGGCTGGCTGATGATTTATCACGGAGTGCGAAGGACACCTTCGAGTTCGATTTACCGGTTGGGGCTGGCGCTCTTCGATCTCGAGCAACCGGAGAAATGCCTCATCCGAGGGGACTCCTGGATGTTTGCGCCGGAGGCGGACTACGAACGTCACGGAGATGTGCAAGATGTTGTTTTTCCTTGCGGCTATACGGTGGCGGCGGACGGGGATACGATCAACCTCTATTACGGTGCTGCGGATTCAAGTATTGCTCTAGCACACGGCAGCATTCGCTCGCTGCTTACCTGGCTGGATGCGAATGGGCATGCGGAGCATGCAAATGACCGGCGGCATAAATAGTGGATAGTGAGCAGTGAGTAGTGGGAGCTGCGAGAACTGTTGAGTGCAAGGACTGAGGCCGCGGACGCTGGGGCGGATGATTTCTGAAAACAGACCAAACTGAAAGCGATGCTTCAGGCGATGCATCCCATTTAGAGGCTTCGGTCGAGAGTGCTGCCAGGCATGCCCCTCAAATAGTTTCCCGAACAATAAAAATTCGCCGGGATTAAGAGAATCCCGGCGAATTGGTTACTTCCAGCTATTAGTTAGAAGCGCGTTGTGATTCGTTGACTGGCGAATGCTTCTCGAGAACGTTAACGAGATGGCGGCCCGTTTCCGGCACGCCGACATGTTCGCCACGCACGATTTCACTTGCCTTCATGGGGCGACCATAAACGTCGCCACTGGCGTCATCGTCAGGGCGAATCGTAGAGCCTTCGAGAGAAACTCCGGCAAAAATTCCCTGTGCGCGTGAATAGCTAAGGATCTCAGCGCGCATCCAAGCGTCAGTATCCGCGGAAGCGGTACGTCCCTTGGGGCCTGCGGCAACGGAAGCATCGCCGCCCAACTTCACTTTGCTGCTGAGGATGGAGTCCATGCCTCGGCCATTCATGACTAGAAGAACCAAGTCAGTTCCCTCTCCGCCGATCTGAAAGCCGATACTGGCACCTTCAAGAGCGTACATCGCCGGGGCTCCCCAAGCTCCGCGGAAGTGCTCGCCGGTGCGGCAAACCATGGCGCCGCGTCCGTACTCAGCGCCGACTCCGAAAGCCAATTTCTTGACGCTCGGAATTACGATGACGCACTCGGCCTTGTTCAAAAGATCCTGGGGAATATCGTCTGGTACATGGAGAATTTCTGACATGACAACGCCGCACTCTTCGAGGCGCCGTTGTTCCCTGTTCAGCTTGTGGGCATAGACTGCGCCCGCTGCGAATGTAAGACATGCTGCCGTTACCAAGAATTTCTTCATCACTGACCTCCGATGGTCAAAACATCTCTTCTAATTTTTACTTCTACAAATCCGTGGTTGAAGAACCTTCAACGAAATTCCATTTGCGAGAGGGCTATGCGTTACCCGACTCTCAGGCGGGCACTCTTGCAGATTCGAACTAAGAACTTCTCTTGCCCCCAACGACGAGTAGAGCAATTCCTCCGACGAGCGCGAGCCCGCCAAGAATCGGCGGGATGGGAACTCTGTTTTGCGTCTCTGTCGTGACATGCATTGGTCCTACATCCATTACGTGCTCGCGACGGGTGTAATTGAACCCTTGATAGGCGAGTGCCAGAGCACCCAACACTACCAACACAATTCCGGCTAGAGAAACTGGTTTCATATTTTCGACTCACCAGTCAGAAACCTATCCTTCGGCCCTGAATAACCCTGAGTAAAGGTGTCAGGACGGCCCAAGCCTAAAAAATGTCGAAGAACCTAACGAGAGAGAAGGAAGTGTCTGACCCCAAGACGCAGAGAACAAATCTGACTGCCGAAATGTCCAAAACCTGCTGATCCCGTTTTAACTTATCCGAGGTGAGGGTTTTCAGCCGAAACCATTAGGCGGAAGCGAGTGGGAGGATCCGCGAAACAGCGTTGTGGCTGCCCTGCACTAAGGAATATTAGACGAGTTGAGAAGGAGTGTCTGTCTGGTTGTGCACACATCTGTATTTCGTTCCATTTTGGGAATCTGGCGGAGTTAGGGCGAAAAGCAGCGCGCGGCGCGCAATTCGTTTCTGGGGGACCTGAATTCCTGGAGACCATCTACGGCGCGAGTGGCTGGTCTGGAGATGGGGGTACGAGTTCGCGAGCGCGGACCACATAGCGGTTCGGGGCCGGGCCTATGTAATCGAAGGGGAAGCATGTGATAAGCGTTAGCGTGCGGCCGGCCGTTGCGTTCAGGACTTCCACGTCAGTAGCCGGAACAACTTCGGTGGATTCCACAAGATACTGAAAAGCACCATCGGTTGTCTTGAGTGTGATGGCATCGCCCAGCCGGATATTGCGGAGCGGGCGGAAAAAAGTGTCGCGGTGACCGGCGAGAACGACGTTGCCAAGCGATCCGGGCAGGGCCGTTTCGGGTACGTGGCCTACGGCACGGCGCAAAATGGTGTGCGTGTCACCTTGAACGACGATGGCTTTCAACTGAAGACGGGGCACCTGGATTTCACCAATCACGCCGCCTTCGACGAGAAGAGCCGGCGGCTCTTTGATACCGACATCCTCGAATTTTGATTGTTCGTAGGCTTGATAGGCGTGGGCGTCAACGACGACGTATGCGGCATAGCCGAGAGCAAGAAGGCCAACTATCAGAAAGAAGTAAGATCCCACGCGGGAGATGGAGGCACTCATTCGCCTGCGACGAGCTGTGGCGCGGCCGGGTGATTTCATAGCGCACCCTTGCCGGATTGCGGGGAGGGATGGCTGGTGTCCACGGCAAAATAGCCGGGCCGATGGCGGACGCGAAGCTTGCCGCGACCGGGAGCAGCCACTTGCACTTGAATCTTTCGGAAGGAAGCGTCGCTAGCCGGTTTTTCTGGTGCGAAGCCGAGCGTGTATTGATCGCGGAGGTCGCGGGCGATGAGGGCGGAAATACTTGCGATGGTTTCCCTGGAGCTTGGAAAGTAGGAGATACCGCCGGTGCTTTTGCTGAGCTTGCGAAGGGCACCAGGGTTTTCTTCCTGGCCGTCGCCCTGCAAGACGATGGAATAAATCAGAACTTGCGAGCGTTGGGCGAGATCGAGGATCTGCGATAACTTTTGATGGCTGGCGTTGTCGCCGCCGTCGCTCACGATAATCAGGGCCTTTTTCTCGCAATGTCCGAAACGCAGATGGTTGAGGCCCTCGGCGACGGCGTCATAGAGGGCGGTTCGCCCGCGAGCGGAAATGGCCGCGATTTCTTTCTCGAGATCGTCTGCGCTGTGGGTGAAAGGTTTTCCGCCGAGGATTTGGAGCCAGACATCATCGTTGAAGTCGACGACGAACATTTCGTCTTGAGGATTGCTGGAATGAGCGAAGGCGAGAACGGCAGCGGTGACCTCTACGAGTTTGGGACCCATGCTGCGGCTGTGGTCGACGACCAAGCCAACGGTGACGGGAGCGTCTTCTTGCTGGAAGAGAGTGAGCTTTTGCGGGCGGCCATCCTCTAACACCCTGAAGTCCTGCAGGGTCAATCCCGAGACGACATTTCCATTTGAGTCTGTCACACGAACGGGGAGAGCCACGAGTTCTGAGTTCACCGAAATTGTGGCGGAGGAAGCAGAATTAGGAGGAGACGGTTGCTGGGATTGCGAAAGACCCGTCACCATAGGACTACAAAAGAGCAAAAGAGCGGCGAGTGGGTAGCAGCACGGCAGTAGAGCGAGACTGTGCGGTCTAACGATCGGAGTCACTGGCAAATCTCCTTGCGCCGCGGGATGAAAATAAAGGTTCAAGCCCACGGCGCACTGGAGTTTCCTTACGTTTATTATACGGCCTTAGCTCGAGAGGCGCTTCAGACCAAGCGCTGCGCCGAGTGACACCAGGCCGAGCAGCACGAGAAGCGGAAGCTGGCTGGCGGTCTGCGGCAGTTGCTGAGTTTCTACGACTGGTGCTGGAGCGGTTTCCACGACAGGCGCAGGAGTCGTTGCCTGAGCGACTGGAGCGGGGGCTACGGCTTCCGCGGGCGCAGGAGTGACCATGATCACTTCGGTTACGGGCACTTCTTTCTGCTCCGGAGTTTCCGCAACAATGGGGACCACTTTGATGTCAGTGTCGGCAGCGAGTGCAGGAACTGGTTCTTTCACGATCACAGCAAGCTCGATGGCTCTCTGTTTCGGATAGACAAATTCCTGGCCGAAGTTATCGCCGGGATAGAACCACGCCTTGAGAGCTTCCGGGTTGTCGCCCGAGCGCTCTGCAAACTTGACGACAGTGTCGCCGGACGGTTTTAGGCGGTAGTTGTTGATCGCCAAGACGGTGGCGATGATTTGTGAGCCGTCCGCATTGAAGATTTGGACGATGTGGCGATCGGCAGGAGAATCTGCCAGGACGAACGTGTAGGTTCCGGCAGGCAGGATCTGCCCGGGAATTTCCACTGGCTGACTAAAAGTCATTACGGTTTTCTTGTTCCACTCATCAGCACGAGCGCCAGGTGCTAACGTGGCGCCGAGCAGTGTGAGTGCAAACACTGCGAAAATTGTCTTTACGAACTTCATATCCATTTCCTCCCAAGAGTTTACTGATTGATTTGATTCTGGAGTAACGAGAGTAGTACGCGACGCAGCCAAAGTCTGTGCACTAGGACACACTTTCGTCGATTATTTGCTGAGTCGACGAAACAAGGAGAGCATTGGAAGGAGCGGCAGCGTTTTTGAGGCCTCGCAGAAAGACTCGCAGTCGGCACGAGATCACGAGCAGACTCTCATTTTAATGTGCGGCTTCTCCACAGCTCAAGGTCTTGCGTAGGTGGCGATGAGACGGCGGGAAAACGCAATCACCCTTCGTGAGGCAGGCCCAGTCTTGCTTGCCAACTGCTCGCTTGCCCACCAAAGAAGAATCGCTGCCAGGACTACCAAGGCGAGCAAAAGGAAAACCACGCTAAAGAGAGCCAGCGAGACTAGAAGTTCGCGCACGTGGTAGGAATATAGATCGATTCCTACGAGGGTGAGGACGATTCCACCAGTGCATTTGATGATGTTCGGTCGAGGCAACGAATCTCCTTGGCCTGATGGCCCTATTTAGGCGTCTGCTGGGACATAGCAGGGGCGACACTCGCGTTTGGTGCCGCGGACTTCAATTGATCCAGCGAAGCCAGGACGTTTTGCCACTGAACGGCGTCCTTTTTGGTTTCCAGAGGAAGAGACAGGTCCGAATAGAAATTCAGGATGTTTTCGCGGAGGTCGGGTGAGGTGAGATCGAACTTGAGCGCCGTTAGCTGGGCCAACAGCTTTGCATAGGTTTCGTCGGTCAAAGAGTACTCGGCTGCTTTGGTTTCCTTGCCGGTGTCAAAATCGGTGTTCGTAAGTTGCAGCGAGCCGGCACCGGCCTGGGTCAAATAGATGCGGTATTGGTCGACAGTGGTGTTGATGCTCTTGAAATACATGTCTTCGGTCTGCGCGGTAGGATTGTTGAATGCAAGCGCTTTAAAGGGGCCGATTTTCGGCATGAATCGAAGGAGTATCGCAAGGAAGCGAGTTTTGAAGCCGTCTCTTTTGTAGTCCTTGCCCCATTCTTTTTCGTAGTCGGAGCGTGAAAGCCGGTAGAGGAATTTCTGTTTCGCGAAGTCCGGCGTCTCTTTCATCATGTCTTTCTCGTGGGTTCGCAGAGCAACTCTGGTCATCTCCGGAATCATGCGGCTGACCGCGAAGCGATAAGAACCTATCGAAAGATCTTCGTGGGCCAGCACGTCTTTCAGCTCCACACCGTAAATGATCGGGAAAGTCCGTTCGAGAAGAGGCTTAGACACCTGGAAGCCGATGAAATCGTGATACTGCTGCGAGGCGTAGCGGTTCTTCGCCACTTGCACCATGTCGAAGCCGAATTCCGTCTTCAGATGCGCGGTGTGATCTTCGGCGTACTTCACGGAATTGCCGTACTTCGCGCGCAGCTTAGGATATTGGATGGCGACGGCGGCGTTGACGGCGGGATGTCCTGCGATGTCCGAGGCGTAGTGCGCCAGCGCACCCAGGGCGAAGGCGTACTCATTGGCGTCCTGGCTCTGAGCCAGGAGCTCTCGAACAAAATCACCGCTGCGGACATAATGAACTAAATTGCTAAATTCCACACTGCCGAATGGATAGTAGCCAAGATCCTGAATGACGGCGCCACCATAGGCGTAACTGTGGGCCTGCTTGAGCTGGTCCTCGGTTAGGGCAGGAAAGCGTTTGAGGAGAATTGGGCTGATCTGATCGGCCCAGAGAAGGTCGACGATTTCTTCATGG
>DATFZQ010000039.1:0-3977 GCA_035314345.1 Candidatus Acidiferrum sp. | reverse complement strand
ACGCCGCGTCGTCCGCGGAGTAAATGCGATCCTCCGCTTTCGGGTCCCGCGAATCATCAATTCGCTGAATTTCCTAGAACTTGGATTCGGAGCACAAAACCAGTACATCGTAAGCGTTAAACCAGATACACGCAGGATGTCGTAGTGAAATCGCTACGAACACGATGGTGCGCCGACACTCGTGGGTTCACACGGTAGTGCGGTCGCGCTGCGTTTTGTTTCTATGGTTTCGGTAAACAAGACTGGGAGTTCAGCTGGTGTTCGGAGGAGAAGGCTTCCAGTGACCCGGCAGTAGTTGGTGGATTTCGGTGATTTTCGTCGAAGGCAGCCGGTTGAGGACATCGCTGAGATATCTCTGCGGGTTGATGCCGCGGCGCCGGCAGCTGAGCAACAGGGAATAAATTACCGCACTACGCCACCCGGCTTGCGGATGCCCGATGAACAACCAGCGCCGTCGTCCCACCGCTGTGGGACGGATGGCATTCTCGATGAGATTGTTGTCGATTTCAAAACGACCGTCCCGCAGGTAGCCCTCGAGTGCTTTGTATTCGTTTAAGAAATAGTTTACGGCCTTGCCCATGGTGCTCTGCGGTAACAGCTTCGGTCGTAGTTCCTCGGCGCGGGTTTGCAAGGCGGCCCAGAGAGGGGGCGCTTGCGCCTGCCGCAGAGCGTGGCGCTCGGCGTGATCCAACGCGCGGGCCGCAGATTCGATGCGATACAACTCACGAATCTTTCCGATGAACCAGACCGCTTCTCCTAACGATTCCTGCAGCGCCTTGTAGAAGTACCTTCTGGCATGCGCGAGGCAGCCGATTCGCTCGATCTTCGGATTCTTCTTGACCACCGCTTCGTACACTTCATAGGCGTCGGTCTGGATGGTGCCCTGGAATCCCTGGAGTCTTTTGTTGGGGGCGTCCTGGCCGCGACTGCTGCAAAACTCTAAAATCACGTCTTCCCGGGGCACCGCGTAGAACCACAGATAGCCGCGCGCCGTTTTACCGGACACATCGCGATCCAGCACCTTCACCGGCGTTTCATCGATCTGCAGATAGTTCCCCGCCTTCATCTCTTGCCACATGGCCTCGTAGATCGGCTTCAGCCAGCCGGCGATATGCTCGATCCACTGCACCATCTGTTGACGTGGAATTTCCACACCGTGACGTTCCCGGAAAATATGCTCCAGACGATAGAACGAGAGATGATCATCAAAGCGCGTCAACAGAAGCTGTACCGCTAAGCCTAACCCCAGCTTGCTCTGCGGAAGCAACCGCGGCGGCATCGGCGCAATCACCACGGTGGATTCCTCACACCGGCAGGCAAACTTCGGGCGGACCGTGCGCCGGCGGATCAGCTTGGCAGGAATGTATTCGAACTCTTCGCTGACCTCTTCACCGATGCGATGCTGCTCTAGCCCACAGCGCGGGCAATGCGTGTTCTCTGGTTCCAGCGTTACGGTCTCGGTCTCCATTGTCGCTGGCAACGGATGGCGAGATGGCCGCTTCGATTTACGTCTCTCCTTTTTGGCCTGCTCTTCTTCTTCGAGCACCTCTAGGCTCGTCGGCGTAGGGCTCTTCGCCTGTTCCTGAGCATCGTTGGCCAACTGTTCCAGCTGCGCTTCTTGTTCGGCAGACAAGGGTTCGCCTTGGGAACCAAACAGCTGCCGTTTCAGTTCCGCGATGTAGACATTGGCCTCGGCCAGCTGAGCTTGCACGGCCTCCAACTGCGCTTGCAGTTGGGCCTGCTCTTCGACCATCCGGAATTTTACCCGCTGTGCTTCAGCCAGCTCCGCCTGTGCTTCGGCCAGTTGCGCTTTGGCCCGTCGTGCTTCCTCTAACGCGGCTTCCAGGTTCTGCGCGGACGCAGCTGTCTCCGGCGGTTGCTCGCTGAACCGTCTCCGTATTTCGTCACGTAGGTTCATCGACTAACACCTTGCGGAAATGCTTCTGGAGCGGATACACGTAGATCTCTTTGATGGGGACCTGCAGCGAGTGATAGCGATCCTGCCGCGTGCGGCCTTGCGTCTTCCCGACCCTCTGCCAGTTGGCCGCCTGATACACCGTGCCGCGAAAGCGCTCACGTTCCACAAACGTCTCCACCAATACGATGGGGTGTCCGTACTTGCTCTGCCAGTCCGCCGCAAGCCGCCGCAACACGCTCCCCAAGATATAACTCCCCAAGTGAGAAATGCGCACCCAGGGCAGAATGAGAAATTTATGATTGTTGGTGATGCGGGACAGGTTCGCGCGCCGTTCTTTCTCGCCCCAGCCAATATATTGATCGCGCTCCCGGCACTTCCAGGCCGCCGAACCAAACAGCAAGCCCGCCAGCAGCCGCCCCCGGTGCTCGCGAACCGTATACTGCAAGTTCTCTCCTACCGTGCCGCCGGAGCCAAGATAGTGAAACTCGGCCAGCGCGGCGGCCAACTCCTCCCGCTCGGATGCCACACGGCTGACTTCCTGTATTGCCACCGGACCCAGTTCCGCGAGGGTACAGTGGTAGGGTGTCTGATCCCACACGCGAGGGGCGAGCACGCGCGTGCGCATACGGTTGGTCGGTATCTGACGTCGCGCTGGAAGGGCAATCAAGCCCCGCTGGTGCAGCTTCAGCAACAGCGTCCGCGCCGCCATGTCCTTCCGCAGCCCAGCCCCATTACACCAATTCCATTGCTCACACAGCGCCTCGGACAATCGCCGCCGGCTCCAGTCCGGATGAGCAGCCAGCAACTCGCGGATCTCCTGCAGGTTGCTCTCTGTTACTTGTCGGCCTTGCACCAGCAGAGCGTCGTTCACCAGGGAAGTATGCCGAAAGACAAATCCGGAGTCCAGCGAAAAAGGAAAAGGAAGAGGAACCGTGGAGAGTTGGTTTACGCCCGGTACCACTGAGGGCGGGGTGTCCCTTCCCAGCCATGGATCAGCAGGTTCAGTTCTTCGGGACGCAAACAGCGGCTCGGACCTTCCCCGGTCGGCCAGCCGAAGGTGCTTTTTTCCAAACGTTTAGTACACACCCACAACCCCGAGCCGTCCCAGACCAATAGCCGAAGCCGCGTATGACTACGATTCGTGAACACAAAAAAGTGGCCCGAGAGAGGATCCTGTTGCAGCACGGTTTGCACCCGAGCATACAGCCCGTTGAAGTTCTGCCGCATATCGACTGGTTCCAGAGCCACAAAGATGCGCGTTGCTGTCGATGGACTCAGCATGACGGGCGCACCGTCTTCAACAATGACGCGATCCATGACGGCGTGGCGACCACACCAAGCCGCACCACCACCCCGTCGGGTAACTGGACTTCAGCCGCCCACGGGCCGGTGGCCGCTACCGAAGGCAAAAGGAGTTCTTGAAAGCCGGTAGTTTCCCTGCCGAGAGAACTCTCATGGCCTTCCTTCTGGATCCAGTTCCGCAAGGTTCCCAGCTTTAGGCCATGCTGCTCGGCGAACTGTGCCGGGCGTAATCCGCTGGAACGATACCGGGTTATCCACTCCGCGCGTTCGTTTCGGTTGCAGTAGCGATGCTTCTCGATGCAAGTAGTTTCCATGCCGGTAGCTTTGCACCGGCATTCAGCGGCTACAAGGTGTACCCTGTTTACCGCTTACATTGCAATTGTTGCGCCAATTATATCGATCCAAGTTGCAACAATCTGGCCGTAAGTCCTCAAACTTCATAAAGCCCGCGCCTGCTAGAAAAGCGGTCTACCTGGGTACCGGATTCCCAGCGTAGGTATCAGCTATTTCCCGCGAGGCGACAATACCGGCAGCCAGCGCCTTTGGCGGAGGAAGATCTGGCCTCGGACCTTGCCGTACGACCCATTGCAAGACTCGAGTCGTTGCCTGCGCCTTCGCATCCCAGGTTAGACGTTCCCGGGCATAAGCCATTCCTTGCCGCCGTAAGCGCTCGAGCAAATCCCGATTGTGGGCCAGTTCCGTCAGAATCCTTTCCATCTGCGCCACGAAGTCGCTCTCATTCTTGAGAGGCACCTTG
>DATFZQ010000038.1:0-4199 GCA_035314345.1 Candidatus Acidiferrum sp. | reverse complement strand
TGAAAGGCAGCAAAAGCTGCCGCAATTGCTTCCGGCGACTGTGCTGACGCACTTCTTTCAGGTCATTGAGGAATGCGGCGACCTTCAGCACGAGATTATGCTCAAGCTGCTCTTCTACACTGCCATTCGGGTCAGTGAGTTAGTCCGCATCGAGACGACGGATGTGGATCTCAATCACTGCAAAATCTTCATTGACCGAGGAAAAGGACAGAAATGTTGTGCACCACATTTCTGCCCTTATGTGTTGGTGAAATTTATGTTGCGATGGTTTCCCAGTTGCCCGCCATCAGAGCATCTTCTTGATATTGACTACACATAAGTTTTGCCTCTCCGGTGGCCGACGTCCCATCGTTTTGATGGAGGTTGAGCCATGTTTGATCAACTTTTTAAGCGTGCCTCAACGAGAGCTCGTTATGTGACAGCGCCGTTTGCTGAAGAGCGAGCTCGATATCTGGATTATTGCGAGCTGCGAGGCGACTCCCGTTCGCAACAATTGCGCAAAGCTCATGACTTGCTCTGGATTGCCCGTAAGCTCAATTCGCACAGTGAGTTACAAGCCACGAGCGACCAAATACGAGCGCTGGTTGTCAATGGCCAGCATGATGGGGACGATGGTGGCCCTAATCTCAACTTGCTCTCGACACGCAAGCGGCTATTGGGACACGCTTGTGCATGGCTCCGGTATCTCGGCTATCTCTGCGAACCAAGTGTGCCGATTCCGTTCGGATCACGATTGCTTGAATACTGCGACTGGGCGAAGCAGCAGCGCGGCCTTACCGACAGCAGCATTTATTTTTTTCGCGGAACAATCCGGCGATTTCTTCATTGGTATGGTCCAATGGGACGGCAGCTCTCCAGCGTTCATGCCAGCGATATTGATGCCTATCTTGCTTTTGGGAGTAGCCGGGGATGGGCTCGTGTCACCATTCACAACGTTGTAGCTGCCCTGCGGGCATTCTTCCGCTACGGTGCCCAAGAGGGATGGTGTCCGCGGCATCTGGCAGATACCATTCGAGGGCCGCGGATTTATGCGCAGGAGAGACTGCCAGTTGGCCCCACGTGGGCAGATGTGGAGCGGCTTTTTGCGGGATTGGATGTGAATCGGTCCGCCGACGTGCGTGACCGTGCCATCCTGATGCTGTTCGCAATCTACGGCTTACGCGAGAGCGAAGTGGCAAAGCTTCGGCTCGATGACATTGACTGGGAGCATGACCAACTTCGCATACCGCGTGCAAAACGGCGTGAGCCACAAGTTTACCCGCTTCTCCCTTCGGTCGGCAGGGCCCTCACCGATTACTTGCTGTCGGTCCGCCGATCGACGTCTCATCGTGAGATATTTTTGACCCTGGTGTCACCGTATTGCCCGCTGTCACGCAGTGGCCTGTACGCAATGGTCGCCGCCAGATTGAAGTCGCTCAACGTGCAGTGCGCTCATCACGGACCCCACAGTCTGAGGCACGCCTGTGCGGCTCGATTGGTTGCGCAAGGGTTGTCGCTCAAAGAGATCGGCGATCATCTCGGACATCGCAGCACTTCTGCTACCCGTGTTTATGCGAAGGTGGATTTGCTTGGCTTGCGTGAAGTGGCGGCCTTCGATTTGGGAGAACTATCATGAAACTTCACGATATCGTCGAAGCCTATATCGATTATAAGCATTCCTTGGGGATGCGCTTTCGATCACAAGCTGCCGTACTCCGAGCGTTTAACCGCGCTATGGGGGACATCGCCATCGCGGAGGTCAAGCCTGAATCCGTCCTCGCCTTTATCGCTGGAACTGGCCCGATCACCGCTCGCTGGATCGAAAACCACAGAGTGCTTGGAGGCTTCTACCGTTATGCTGTCGGCCGCGGATTTGCGACGCTATCTCCGCTCCCCACGGACACGCCAAGGCCCCCGACTCAATTGACTCCGTACATCTACACGGTTGAGGAGCTAAAGCGCTTGTTAGCGGCCACCGAAATTCTTCAAACACCTCTTTCGCCGCTGCTGGCCTTAACAATGCGCACGCTGTTTCTGCTTCTTTACGGCACGGGCATGCGCATTGGAGAGGCCCTATCTCTCACTTTACAGGATGTCGACTTGGAGAACCGCGTGCTGATGGTGCGTGATTCCAAGTTCTTTAAGACGCGGCTGGTTCCCATCGGTCCGCGGCTGACGACGGTTTTGACCGATTATCTCTCCGACCGCTGTCAGCTTCCGTTGTTGGCCGGCGAGGACTCGGCTTTCCTTGCTACGCGCACAGGCATTCGTTTGGACTACAAGCGTGTAAGCAAACTATTTGGCCGGATTCGACAATCCGCTGAGATTCGGCGAGAGGCCACCGCGCGATACCAGCCTCGCATCCACGATATTCGACACGCCGCAGCCGTTCATCGGGTGATCGCTTGGTATCGGACCGGCGCAGACGTCCAAAAACTGCTGCCGCAATTGGCGACCTATCTTGGGCATGTCGACATCGCCTCTACTCAACGCTACCTAACAATGACCGCGGAACTGCTGAATGAAGCCAGTCTTCGCTTCGAACGTTATGCCCAACCGGAGGTGCGCCATGCGTGACCGCACCCTGATCGGACCTTGGATCCGCCGTTTCCTGTTGGAACATTTGGTCTCGGACCGTAATTTGACCGGCAACACCCAAGCCAGTTATCGGGATACGTTGCTTTTATTGCTGCCGTTCGTGAGCCAAGCGCAAAAAAGGCCAATCGATCGTCTGATGATCGACGATCTCTCGCCGTCTCGGTTGCGTTCGTTCCTGGGATATCTGGAGAAGGAACGTGGCTGCAGCGGCGCTACGCGCAATCTACGTCTCGCCGCGATTCACTCACTCGCGAAGTTCATCGGTATGCGCAGCCCAGAACATGTAGCTTGGTCCACAGAAATCCGTGCGGTTCCGTTCAAGAAGACGCCAAAATCCAGTCTTACCTACCTCGACAAACCGGAAATCGATGCGCTGTTGAAAGCCCCCGATCTGCGAACGGCACAAGGGAGCCGAGATTACGCATTACTACTGTTCCTCTACAACACCGGTGCGCGCGTGGAGGAAGCTGCGCACCTGACGATTGACGCCATCACCTGGAGCAGCTCGCCCGCGGTGCGTCTCGTTGGCAAAGGTAACAAGACTCGCTCGTGCCCCATTTGGAAGCGCACCGTCGATGTGCTCAAGCCGCTTGTCGCTGGACGCAACGCCCAGGAGTTCGTTTTTCTCAACCGTCTCGATGAACCACTGACGCGCTTCGGCATTTATAGCCTCGTCCGTCGCGCCGTCGATCAAGCGAGTAGGACGCTGCCGTCAATCGCGACAAAGCGCATTAGCCCTCACTGCATTCGACATTCGTGTGCGGTCCATTTGCTTCGCTCCGGCGTGGACATCAATACCATCCGGGCGTGGCTCGGGCACGTCTCCTTGGACACCACGCACATTTACGCGGAGGTCGACCTGGAAATGAAAGCGAAAGCACTCGCGCTCTGCGATCTGCCAAATGACGTCGCGACCAAGCCCTGGCATTCCGATCCGGGGCTCATCGGATTCCTGAGAGCGCTCTGAGGATTCGTATGCAAAAGTTATGTTGCCGCCAACGGGCGCCACCGTTCTTTCCGACTGCCGTCTCGCTGCCAACGCAACATAAATTTCACCAACACATAAGGACAGAAATGTTGTGCACCACATTTCTGTCCTTTGCCCTGTTGGACTCGGATGAGCATTCGCTCACTATCGATATCGGTGAGCTTCAGGCAGATCGCCTCCGAGACGCGCAGTCCGGCGGCGTAGCAGGTCGTCAGGATCGTGCGATGCTTGATACTCCGCACACTGGCCAAAAACTTGAGAACTTCCTCAGGACTCAAGACAGTCGGCAACTTCTGAGGTTTCTTGGGCGTCGGCGGCATAGATCTTGAGGGTCTCCCGCCATGCCGCTAGGCGCGTTTTCTTTTTTGTTCGCCGTGCAACTGACTGTTTAAGAGGATCTTAAACAGATTTCAGATTTCGGGATTATGGCTACAAACGGACTTTGAGATAGTCGAGGATCGTTTGCTGGTCAGGTTCAGGCGTGGTGACTTTTTGGAACTCCACAGTGCCCAACACGATCTTTTCGCGGCGGATCGCCGCCAGGCGCTCGATCACGTTACGCACTGTCCACTGTCGATCTTTGTGGGTGCCGTCGGCGGCGAATAAAGGTTCAAGCCGCTGCTTGAGGTGCCAC
>DATFZQ010000037.1:0-58736 GCA_035314345.1 Candidatus Acidiferrum sp. | reverse complement strand
AAGAATTCCGACAGTAAGAACAAGCGTGGGAAAAACCAAATCCATGGCCCAATGCTACTACTGATTGGTCAGCGCCTGGTAAACGCTAGTGAATCCATCCAAGTGTTGGGGAAGAAGGTGACGGGCTAGCAAAGCCTGTGGCCGCCACGTCGGCGGTGTATTATCCTCGGCTTCGCATTTCTCGAGGTGCACCTTGAAATGGAAACTTGGCGTTTCGCTGCTCGCGGGTTTGTTCGCTGTCTTGGTGCTTGCCGGGCATGCTCCGGCGCAGCACGCAGAATTTGATTTTATTTTGTCGGATGCGCACATCGTCGACGGCACGGGCGCGCCGTGGGTTGCGGGCGACGTGGGGATTAGCGGCGACCGGATTGCCGCGATCGGCGACTTGAGCGGGGCGTCTGCAAAAAAGCGTGTGGATGTGATCGGGCTGGTGGTTGCGCCGGGGTTCATTGATGTGCAGGGGCAGTCGGAATTCAATGTGCTGGTGGACAATCGCGCGGCCAGCAAGATCACACAAGGTGTGACGACGGAAATCACCGGCGAAGGAACGTCCATCGCTCCGCTGAATGACCGCTTAAAGAAACAGGCGGACTTTTACGCGAATGAAGACACGTTGCGCGAATTTGGCGTGACCGTGGATTGGGCGACGCTGGGCGAGTATTTCCAGCACTTCACGCGAACCAAGTCGACGATCAACCTGGGGACGTTTGTCGGCGCGGGCGGCGTGCGTAACTACGTCATGGGATCGGTGAACCGGCCGGCATCCGCGGCAGAGCTCGAGCAGATGCGCGGGTTGGTTCGCGACGCGATGAAGGACGGGGCCTTCGGCATCAGCACGGCACTGGAATACGTGCCGGACACGTTTGCCTCGACGGACGAAATTGTGGAGCTGGCGAAGGTGGCGCGGCAGTACGGCGGCGTGTACTTTACGCACCAGCGGTCCGAGACGGACGCGATTTTCACGTCGATGGATGAAGTGTTTGCCATTTCTGAGCGCGCGAAGATTTCCGCAACGATCTGGCACCTGAAAACGGCTTATCACGAGAACTTCGGCAAAATGAACGAAGTTTTGCACCGCATCGAGGCGGCGCGCGCACGGGGGATCGACGTTGCGGCGAGCGTCTATCCGTACACGCGCGCGAACAACGGGCTGATTTCCTCGTTTCCACCGTGGGTTTTGGAAGGCGGGACGGAACAGATGATGGCGCGCCTGAAGGACCCCACTACGCGGGAGCGCATCAAGAAAGAAATGGATGAGCCCAGCCTGACCTGGGAGAACGAATGGCGCGGGTCGGGCGGCGGGTCGGGCATCATGCTTGTGGGAATCATGAATCCCGCACTGCGGAAGTACGAGGGCATGACGCTGGAAGAGATCGGAAAGGAGATGGGCAAGGATCCCAAGGATGCGGCGATGAACATTGCGATCGCGGATCACGGCCACACGGGGCAGGTGACCTCGATCATGGATGAAGGAGATGTGCGCACCGCCGTCTCCAGCCCCATCGTGACGTTCGGTTCAGACTCCGAAGAGCATGCCGAAGACGGTCCACTGAGCAAATCGCGGGCGCATCCGCGGGCGTTTGGGACGTTTCCTCGTGTGCTTGGGATGTATGTGCGCGAAGAGCAAACCATGCGGTTGGAGGAGGCGGTGCGCAAGATGACCTCGCTTGCGGCGAGCCGCGTGGGGCTGATGGACCGCGGCCTTCTTAGGCCCGGGTTGTTCGCGGATGTGACGGTATTTGATCCGCATGCGATCAAGGACGTCGCCACGTTCCAGGATCCGATGCATTACTCGGTGGGCGTGAAGTACGTTTTTGTGAATGGCCGCCCTGTGCTTTGGGATGGCGCCATTACCGAGGAGCGCCCGGGGCGACCGCTGCGCGGGCAGGGCTATCAGGGAGGACACCACTAGGTCACGGCGTCAATGGTGTAGCGGCGGCGACAGTTATTCCGGGCCAGATGTCTCGTTGTGGAAGTCTCACCAGATAGGTAGCGAGAAACGCGCATGTCTTCAGTGCTTGATTTCCTAACGAGATGCCGACTTGAACGAAGCCGCTGGCGCGACAGACGCTTCGCGTGCTATGCTCCGCACGTCATGCCCCAGCGTAACGCATTGAATTGCGGTTCTCGCACATGCTCATTTTCTAAGTACCGCAAAACCAATAGCTTACAGATGGGTGAAAAGATTGAATTCCCGTAGCCACTAGCCCGCGTCTGCCGCAAACGCCAGCGGCTCCCTTCAAGTCGTTGTATCGAAAGCGCGCAAACACACCGTGCTCGTGTGTGCAGCTTGCTCACTCGCGCTTCCGATACAACTCTAAGACTTATCGCTCCGAACGCGACCAACCTCCGAATGGGTACTCAACCGGAGAAGCACCGTCAGAAAACATTGGTGAGGCCTCGCGTGGAAAACCTCCACACGAGTAGACGGGACTAGGCGGGCAGCGACCCGGCCACCACTGCCGCCGCTATTTTTTCGGGAACGTGAACTCCCCTGACGGGTCTTTTTGCTTAAGTCCCTTCACCTGTCCATCCTTCACGACAAATTCGAGAATCACGTCGGAGAAACGTGGGATCCGGAATGTAAGGCCCTTTACGTGGGTCAACGGAATCACAGGCTGGCCGGGCGAAACGAGAAACAGGCTCCCACTCGGCGAAAGCGCAACCTCAATCTTCCCTCCGCTGGGCGTTGTGTACTCGCCCGCCATCTGAGCCATCAACTTCGGGTCGATTGTGTCAGGCTTACGGACGAATACCGCTTCCGCTTCGTCCAACGACACCACGGCCTGATCGATATCCCCCTGCGGATTCGTGCGGAAGTTCACCGACCACTTGCCTTCCTCCTCGTCATCAGGTGTGTCGAAACGGTCATAGTGGAAGCGGCTCATCGGGAGTCGTATCTTATGAAAGTCGAACTGAAGCTGGTTGTCTTTCATCCCGATAGTCATCACGCCGTAAGCAGGGTTCTCGTAGGCGCCAGCGTAATTCGCAAGGGCATGCGATGCCTTGGTGTCCGGAACTTGGCCTTCGTTAGCTTTCGTTCGCGCTTCGGTCCCGGCCTTTTTGTTCTTCAGCCGAATCTCGAGCTGACGCTCACTCCAAGGTGTCTGGTCCATGCCGAGCAATCTTTCATACACGTTGTAGCTGACGATGTTGTAAAGCGGCTGGCTATGATTCCCGATGACAAAAACGATGACGCCGATGTGGTCCTGGGGCATGAACGAAACCTGCGTGTGGAAGCCAGGTAAGTCACCACCGTGAAGGGTGAGGAGGTGGCCCCGGTAGGAAGCGGTCTGTCGCCCCATGCCGTAAGCTGCATTCAGGATTTCGGACCACCCCCGAGTTTCGAGGGTGGTGTTGGGCAGTGCGATCGCCGGCTCTAGGGTGGCCTTCAAGACTTCCGCCGGAAGCACCTGCTTGCCGTTGTATTTCCCCTGGTTCATCAGCGCGATCAACCAGTGAGACATATCCTCAATGTTGGACACGATGGCGCCACAAGGGGCGACGCCCGTTATATCCTCATAGTATGGGATTCGGTAAAGCTCAAAGGAATCGCGCCTCTCGGTGAACCCGACCCCGAATTCCGGGCGCTTCAACATTTCGGCAATGCTGTAACTGGTGGAGTTCATCTGAAGCGGATCAAAGATCCTTTCCTTTACGAACTGTTCCCATGTCTTTCCGGACTGCAGTTCGATCAAGTATCCGGCCGCCGCGTACATTAGGTTGTTGTACAGAAACGTCTCGCGCAGGGGTTCCTGCGGCTCCAGGTAAACTAACTTCTCGAATAGCTCTTTGCGCGTGAAGTCGGATTTGTACCAGATGGTGTCGTGCCGGGTGATTCCGGTACGGTGGGATAGCATGTCGCGCAGGGTCACGCTATCGTTGAGCTGGTCGTTGTAAAAGCGGATGGCTGGGACGGATTCGCGCACTGGCTTGTCCCAGGACAGCTTCCCTTCCTCGACCAGCATCCCTGCGGCAACCGCGGTGAAGAGTTTCGTGTTGGACGCGATGGGGCTCATGGTGGCGGGCGTGAACGGGAGTTTCTTCTCATAATCCCGGAAGCCATAGCCCTTGGCGAAAACAAGTTTGTCGTTAACGACGATTCCGACGCCGACGCCCGGTGCATTCCAGTCTTTGAGCGTTTTGGCCATGTAGGCATCGAACCCATCGAGTCGTTTCGCAACGTCGATATCCTGCGCAGGGGCGCTCCCGGCAAGAGTGAATAAGAGCAAACTGGCAACGGCGAGCCGCCGGCACACGGCGATCGAAACGGGTGCCATCGTGATCATCCTTTCGGCGAAGCGATGTTGGTCGGAATTTGCATTTCGCTTTGCGGCGAGCATACCACGCTCGCCTTCCTTTTCCCCGGTCATTGCCGGAAGAACGCCCGGGCGGTTCTCGAAATTCCCCTACCATGCGGCGAAATATGTTCGGTTAGACCTCATTTTTGAATGAAGCGCCTACGCTGTTCGGCGGCGATTAGTACTGAGAAACGCTAGTGTTGACCGAACCGATCAACTACTCGGAAGCTACCCAAGCAGCCAATTCTCCTCCTATCGAACGCGATGGTGGATCTTTCACTGCGAAGGCTCGAGCAGGAGATCGATTCAGGGGACAAGGGATCAGTGACAGTTGTGCGTCGATCTTATTGGTGCACTCTTGGTGCACTGTAACCTGCAAATGAGGTCATTCAGCGCAACTGAGAGCGACTTAAACTCCTGAAAATACGTGGAAATCAGCGAGTGCAAACAGGGCAGGTGGGTTTAGCAAACCGCCGCATCCAGCCGCTCTGCCACCTCTCCGCGGCTTGTGGGTAGAATCTTCTCAGATCCGACAGCTACTTCAGAGAAGCCCACCGACGAATCATGAGAGTATAGCATCAAAGCAGCTCAGATAGAGGGGTAAAATGCCATGAAAGCCTCGCCTCACCGTTAACAAAATGCGCGGTGGTACGTCATAAGGGGGTAGGTCGGTTTGTCGCGAGGGAATTGAGGAACTCTTTAGAGGAGTCCTTTCCTTTAGGCTGTTTTGAATCTAGAATATAAGGGAGATCGGGGTCCAACTTGCTGAAGTTGGGCCGAATTGCCCCGCCTGCTGGCCCAAGGCGCTGTCGGCGGGGAGCCCAAACCGCGCGGTGCGCAAGCAACCTCTTGCGAAACATTTCGACCCACAGGGGCGTATGTAATGTAGAGGACGGGCAAGAATTCAACGGAATCGTGTCCCCGTTCGGGTGGCCTGCCCGGGGACGGTAGAAGTAACCCTTCCGGGGTGGATTGAAGAGGAATCACATGAAGACGTGGAAAAAGGTAGTGATCGGGGTAGTCATCGCCGGGGTGTTGATAGGGATTGTGGTATTCAGCGTCAACCAGGCAAACAAGGGTGTGGTGACTGTTCAGACGGCCAAAGTGGCGACTCAGGACGATTTAGTTTCGCTCGTGACAGCCTCGGGAGAGATCAGACCCACCATTTATACGAACGTGACGGCTCAGGGATTCGGGCGAATCACCGAGATTCTCGTGAAGGAAGGCGACCATATTAAGAAGGGCGACCGGCTCTTGCTACAGGAAAACGTTCAGGCAAGCGCGGACGTACAGGCACAGTCGGCTGCAATCCACTCCGCGGAATCCGGAGTGCAGGCGGCCGACGCGAGTTTCAAGGCGGCGCAGGCAGACCTGGTTTCTCAGCAAGCGAACATGGAAAAGGCCAAGCTGGATTGGGAGCGCGGACAAGGACTCTTTAAAGATGGATTGATACCGAAACAGGATTTCGACCAACGGAAGAGCACGTATGACGGCGCGGTAGCGGCGGTAGATTCGGCTAGGGAAAAGGTGCAGTCGCTGAAGGCGCAACTGGAGCAGACACGGTCACAGGTCAATCAGAATGAGGCGATGTTGGTACGGACAAAGGACGTGCTCTCGAAGACCACATACACATCGCCGATCAACGGAATTGTGAGCTACTTGCCGGAACGCGTAGGCGACTACGTCGTGCCGGGCATTCAGAACTCCAACGGCAGTTTTTTAATGACGCTTTCGGACATGTCCATCGTTACCGCTGAAGTGAAGGTCGACGAGACGGACATCGTTAACGTGAAACTGGGGCAAGACGCCGACGTAACGATCGACGCCGTGCCTGGAAAAGTGTTCAAGGGCAAAGTGACGGAGATTGGTTCGCAGGCGACGCTGCGGAGCTCCGGTCTGGCTACCACGCAATCGACGACGAGCACGCAAGAAGCCAAGGATTTTAAGGTGGTTGTGAGACTCGACAGCCCCCCGGACAATTTGCGTCAGGGGCTTTCGACAACAGCGAAGATCAAAACCGCTGAGAAGAAGAGCGTGATTGCTATCCCGATTCAGGCGCTGGCAGTGCGCACACGGAAGGATCTCGAGGAAGCGGCCAAGAACGCGAAGGGTCAGGGAAGTTCGGGAGTTACACTGGCAGCGCCTCCACCAGCTGCGGCTGGCGATCCGAAGAAGGACGAAATACAGGGCGTCTTTGTCGTTAACGGCAAAAAGGCATTCTTCCGACCAGTGGAAACAGGAATCACCGGCGTTACCGACATCGAAGTCACCAAAGGTTTACAGGTCGGGGACGAGATAGTAGTTGGCAGCTACAAAGCGCTGCGAACGCTGAAGCCAGAAGCGAGCGTGAAGATAGATAACTCCGCCCCCAAGAAACAACAGGACGATCAACAGAGCTGACAAAGATAGAGTAGCGAGGGAGAAATGCATGACCGTGGAGACAACAACAGCAACGGATTCGTACCGGGAAGATTTGGTCAGCTCCGGTATCGTGATCAAGACGGAAGCCCTCACAAAAGTGTATGAAATGGGCTCAGAGCAGGTGCACGCTCTCAGCGGTATTGACGTCCAGATTCGCAAGGGTGAGTACGTCGCCATCATGGGGCCTTCTGGTTCGGGAAAATCCACGCTGATGAACCTCATTGGGTGTCTAGATTCTCCAAGCGCGGGAAAATACTGGCTTGCGGGACGCCTAGTGAGCGATTTGGATGACGACGAACTAGCGTACATTCGTAACAAAGAGATTGGTTTTGTCTTTCAGACGTTTAATTTGCTGCCGCGCGCGACGGCGCTGCACAACGTGGAACTTCCGCTGATCTATAACGGCACGCCGGCCGAGGAACGCATCGAAAAAGCGAAGAAGGCGCTTGAGCGCGTGGATCTGATAGACCGGATGGGGCACAAACCAAACGAGCTCTCGGGCGGCCAGAGGCAGCGCGTGGCGATTGCCAGAGCCCTTGTCAATTCGCCGTCGATTGTCCTGGCGGACGAACCGACTGGCAACCTCGATTCAAAGACCGGCGAAGAGATCATGGCGCTCTTCGAGAATCTCTACCGGCAAGGAAACACGATCATTCTCGTCACGCATGAAAATGACATCGCGCAGCATGCGCACAGGATTATCTTCATCCGTGATGGCAAGATCGCTTCCGACGAAGCTGTAATCAAGAAGTAGCAGACAATTCGGCTCTTTCCTTCCCTTTTCAATCCTTTAGTCTGAGCTCATCTTTGACAAGGTCGGCGCTGGCTGCGCCGTACTGGCCGATGTGTTGCTTCTCCAAAACGCGGCCTCTCGGAAAGGTCCCAAATGGCGATGCAAACAGGTCCAAATGAATTCTTCAAGAGAGATGAACTTTTGCAGCAGGCAGCAGCGATTGCGCGCAAATATGTCCAAGGAATCGCGGAACGCCGGGTCACGCCAACTGAAAAAGACTTGGGCAATTTGACAGAATTCCGTGAACCATTTCCAAACGCGCCGAGCGATCCAATGCGAATTTTGGAGCAGTTGGATGAAATCGGCTCTCCAGCGACAGTTGCGACAACGGGTGGCCGGTACTTTGGCTTCGTCATTGGCGGAACCCTGCCCGCGTCTCTCGCGGCAAATTGGCTGGCGGGAGCCTGGGATCAAAATGTGGCATTGCGCGTGATGTCGCCGGTGGCGGCGGAGCTGGAAGAGGTAGTTCTGCGCTGGGTATGCGAGGCGCTGGGCTTGCCGGAGAAATGCGAAGGGGGGCTTGTGACCTGCGCGACGACGGCGAATTTTACGGCGCTGGTGGCAGCACGTCAGGCTCTTCTTGCGCACGCAGGCTGGAATGTCGCGGATGATGGCCTGTTTGGAGCGCCGTCTATCGAAGTCGTGGTTGGTGACGAAGTTCACGCCTCGCTACTTAAAGCGCTGAGCCTTGCAGGGTTCGGCAAGAAGCGCTTGGTCCGCGTTGAAGTGGATGCCCAAGGAAGAATGCGCACAGACAAACTGCCGCGGCTAAGCGAGCGCACCATTTTGTGCATTCAGGCCGGCAACGTGAACAGTGGAGCGTTCGATCCGGCTGCAGAAATCTGCGCCCGCGCGCACGAGCAAGGAGCCTGGGTCCATGTGGACGGCGCATTTGGTTTGTGGGCGGGCGTATCGCCGAAGTATCGTCACCTGACCGATGGATTCGAGCAGGCGGACTCCTGGGCCACCGATGCGCACAAATGGCCGAACGTTAATTACGATAGTGGGATCGTGATGGTGAAAGACGGCTCTGCGTTGCGCGCCGCGATGACGATGACGGCCGCCTACCTCGAAGCGGGCGCCCTGCGTGAACCGATGTACCACACGCCGGAGGCGTCACGGAGAGCTCGCGGGGTAGAACTGTGGGCTGCTCTGAAGTCCATGGGGCGTGAAGGGCTTTGCTCCTTAATTGAGCGAACTTGCGCGCACGCAAGAACGTTTGCGGATGGATTTCGCGCCGCAGGATTCGAAGTGCTGAATGACGTTGTCATCAACCAGGCGCTCGTTTCTTTCGGCAGCGCGGAAATCACAGAGAAAGTGATTCGTGCTGTTCAGGAAGACGGCACATGCTGGTGCGGCGGAACTGTGTGGCATGGAAAATCCGCGATGCGCGTCAGCGTCTCTTCCTGGGCGACTACGGAAGCTGATGTGGAACTCAGTCTGCAAAAAATTCTTGGCATCGCGCACACGATCAGCGGCTAAGAACGCTGCCTCAAAATGAACGCAACTTTCGGCGGCTTCAGCGGCTATGAGCAGGGTGAGTGACGTCTATGTCGGCGAACGTTCGTGCTGGACAAAGATAAGTGTGTGACAAACGGTCATGCCAGGTCAGGGCGTCCTCGTCCCACATTGCCCACAGAAAACCCATGAAAAAAGTGCCTGCAGAAAGCATATAGCCAACGCTGCGCCAAAGCATTTGGCGCGGCGTTGGAGATTCGCCGGAAAAACTGACGACTTGCAGGCCGCGAAGCATCATGCCGGGTGTAGTGCCGCCGAAAACAGTGAAGAGCGCAAAATATTGCAAGTACACGATTACAAAGGTCGTGACGCACACGGCTGCGCTCAATTTGCTGAATGTAAATTGCCCGCCAAGCGAACCGAAGAGTGTGAGGAAAGCGCCATACGCGAAGAGCAGGCAGCCGGCGTCTATTAGTCCTGCAATTCGGCGCTCGTCGATAGAGGCGACTGGATACAAGCCGGTTTGTTCGGAGCGCGCGTCTCTCGCGGGTGTTTGTTCGAAGGCCTGCTCCGCAGCCGGAGGCAGGGATACGTCAATGACCATTCGTGCGTCTTCACGCGTCGCCGCGTTTCGGCCGATCGCGATCGTGAAAGCGAATTCATCTTTGGCCATTGCCGGAGGTTCAGCGACCCTGACGGAAGCATGAACCGGCGGATCTGCGGTAGGTTCCTCGAACGGAAGTGCTGCCTGAGCAAGGTTGGGCGCAACCCTTCGCCTCCGGACCCGGTAGGTTTGGAGACGCTGTGCTAGTTCGCCACGCCAGGCAGGATCCGAATTACGGCCCGGTCCGGCACTCGCTTGATTCCGGCCAGTCGGTAGTCCAGATCGTTCCTGAACAGGCGCAGAAATAGCCAATTCCGAGGAGAGATCTAGCGTAAGGAATGAATCGCAAAAACTGCAGACGCGTACGCTGGAAGGCAGTACGGCACTACATTGCAGACATGTTTTTGTCACCGGTTGTTTTTGCGCTGCGGACGCGTCCACTCCGGTGAGGAGAGAACCAGTTGAGAGTAACACGTGCCTGGGAAAGTCAAGCTAAGATTGAGGCGTGGATGTTGCTAATCAGTCAAGCTTGGGACGAGGACCGCGGAAGAGTCCAGCTACAGCCCATCGTTAAGTTTCGAGCTGCTGGGCGAACATGTCCCGACTGAACGCAATGCGGCGCTCGAGAGTCACCGCCGCGAAATAGGTACATTGTCCCCGTTCGGTTTCCGTCCAGGCAAGCAGTGAAGGAATGAGTCGAGCTACGCTGGAGCGCACAAATCCCAAGAGTCCAAAATAGGCTCCGATGGCTTGAATTCCGCTGCGGTCTTCCGGACGATCCGGGCAAAGATGCAGGAGCTGAACGACGCGGGCAAAATCGTCGCCGGTTGCGGCGCTCTTTATGCCAGTGACGTCCTGTACCTCCGCTGAAAGAGGATGCTTGATGGAAGCCGCGATCAAGGAGCGGCAATAGGACACGAAGAACTGCAGTAAGAAAACTACCGAGCAGACGAGAATGATTGCGGCCATCATCGGGGGATCACCGCAAGGCGCGCAGGCACGAGTCTGGCCTCTTCAGGTAAGCGCCAGAAGGCGTATGCCCAAGCTAGTGGGAGGAATAACCCAAAAACCTGTATCAACGGGACAAACACAGAGCTCAGCGGCGGGTACAAATTTCGAATAGCGTAGTTGGCGGCAAACAAACTGAAATAAACGCCCAGCGAGAGGACAAGCTGGATGAGCCGTGTACGTGTCTCGCGCAGCTTTAGGATGGCGCCCCATAGAACGTAGGTGAGAACTAAGCCCACGAAGTAAAGGTTTTGGGAGAGATCCACTACGAAGTGAGTGACAAGCTTTGCGGAGGATTGCAGGACAACAGCACCCGTAAATGCCGCAGTCCCGCCGAGCAGAAGGAGTGCGCCCATCTTAACGTAGCGCTCTGCCTTCATTTCGCTGAAAACGTGGGAGTAGAGGGCAATCAGGGCAAAATAAAGAAAGATCGTGAGAACCGCATCCGAATAAAAGTAAAAATATTGATACTGCCTGGAGTTGAAGCCGTATTCGCTGAGGATTTTGAATCTCCCCAGCTCGCTGAGCACAGCTCCGCCCATGTACAAATTCAAGAGAAGATAGCGGCGAAACGCGCGCTTCTTGAGCGCACAAACCACCACAGCCGCTTCACAGAGCATGCATACGAACCAAATAAGGCATGCAAATGGACCAGGCACGTTCTTTCCTCTCTACGCCCCTGATCCTGCTCCGCGGAAAAGCTAGGCCAATCTCTATTTATTCCGCGTAGCTATCAATAAGGCGTCGGCGGTGCTGGTGCTCCACCGTTCTTGTAGGGCGTCGGTGGTGCTGGCGCGCCGCCATTTTTATACGGTGTCGGTGGCGCTGGTGCGCCGCCGTTTGCCATAATTACGGATCCATCACCGTGCGCCGTAACAATGGTTTTCAAGCCCATAGCCGCCACCAAAACGAGCATGGCGAGAAATACCACTGCGAGTTTCCTGGACATGTTGCCTCCGGGGATGAACGACACCCAGAGACACTCTATCCCTAACTACAGGGATGTCAAGTAGCTCGCGCTACGGACCTGTTCCGTATCGGTACACACCTACCCGTCCCACCCTTTCGCCTCGCCTTCTCCTAGCGCCGGTGGGACCGTAAGTTCGCTACTTACGCAGGATAGGTTTTGGGACTTGTAGGGTCAACGGTACGGTAGTACTAGAAACGATAGGACTTACTAGTAGGCGCCTTCTCATTTGCGCCGTGAGCAGAAACACGCCCCGTTATAGAATTCCCATTTAAGGTGGAATCTGAAAAGCCTGCATGGCTTGTCCCGCAGGAACGCTTGACACGTTTGCGACCGACTTCGTAGCATGAAAGAATTGTATTTATGCCGGCGTAGCTCAGTGGTAGAGCGAGGGTCTCATAATCCCTAGGCCGTGGGTTCGATTCCCTCCGCCGGCACCACACTTTCCACGATATCTCTCAGAACATTAATCGGTGCCAATCCATGCTGGAGGCCACCGTCTCGAGGGCTGGGCGAATAATGTATACTCTGCGCGTTCGGCGTGATCCAGTTTGCGCTGGGCCATCGAATTCCAAAATCCTTATTTGCCGGAGGTTCTCGTGGCGCTCGCGCTCATCCGAAGCGGAAAGGTTTGCCTCGCACTTCTGATGGTTTTGTGCTTGGTTTCGACGGCACACGCTCAGCAACCAGACTCGGATTCGGATGAAGAGGGCCAATTTCGATTCCGCTTTGTTGGTCCGCGCGTTGGAAACCGCATTGCCTCTGTGGCTGGAGTGCCCGGCGATCCGAGCACGTACTACGCGGGCGCTGCTTCCGGCGGTGTATGGAAATCGACCGACGGCGGCAACCGTTGGACTCCGATTTTCGATAAGCAGCCCGCCGCAGCGATTGGCGCGCTCGCGGTCGCGCCAACTGACCCCAGTGTAGTGTGGGCAGGAACAGGCGAGGCTTGGGTCATCCGCGATAGCGATGTGATCGGCAATGGAATCTACAAATCCACGGACGCCGGAAAGACCTGGACCAATATGGGGCTGCAGGAGACCGGTCGCATTGGCCGAATCATCGTTCATCCCTCGAATCCCGATGTTGTTTTTGCCTGCGCGCTTGGACGCGCGACTGGCCCGCAGCAGGAGCGCGGTGTCTTCCGCACAGTGGACGGCGGCCAGCACTGGGAACGTGTGCTTTTTGCTGGAGAGAATATCGGTTGCTCTGGTCTTTCCATGGATCCGCACAATCCGCGTGTGCTCTTTGCCGGAATGTGGCAACTGGAAATGCATACCTGGGCTGAAT
Source organism: Candidatus Acidiferrum sp. (assembly GCA_035314345.1). Lineage (GTDB taxonomy): Bacteria > Acidobacteriota > Terriglobia > Acidiferrales > UBA7541 > Acidiferrum. The sequence goes on along the minus strand of DATFZQ010000037.1, from coordinate 45,894 downwards.
TTAGCGGCGGCCCGGGCAGCGGGGTGTATGTCTCGCGCGACGGTGGAACGAAGTGGACGCGGATCGAAGAGCACGGCTTGCCTCATTCTCCGCTCGGCAAGATTGACGTCGCCGTTGCGCCAACAAACTCGAACCGCATCTTCGCGTTGATTCAGACCAAAGACCAAGGTTCGGTATGGAGATCGGACGACGCAGGCTCGCGCTGGAAGGCCGTCAATTACCAGAGAGCATTGATTGGGCGGGCCGGATACTACATCAGAATTGCCGTCTCAACGGGAAATGATAACGAAGTCCTGGTGGCGAACAGCTCTTTTCATCAGTCGCTAGATGGCGGTCAAAATTTTCAAGAGGTTCGCTGGGGCGGAGACACGCACGATATCTGGATTGACCCTAGAAATCCCGATCGCTTTGTGATCACGGACGACGCCGGACTGATTATCACCACCGTGCACGGGCGCGGCTTTCACCGCGTTACTTTGCCGATCGGCCAGATGTACCACGTAGCTGTCGACAACCAGATTCCTTACTACTTCTATAGCAATATGCAGGATGACGGAAACATGCGTGGGCCCAGCGTGCCTATCGATTCACAAGAAACGGGGTGGGATCGTCACATGGGCGGCTGTGAATCTGGCTTTACAATCCCGGACCTCGCTGATCCCAATGTCGTGTGGGCCACATGTTATGGGGACGAAGTGACCCGCTGGGATGCACGAATCAAAGCGGCGCGCTCCGTAAGCCCCTATCTTCATACGCTGGATGCACCGCCGACGGACATTAAATATAGGTGCCACTGGACCTCTCCTCTAGCCGTTGATCCTTTCGATCACAACGTCGTTTACTACGGATGCCAAGTCATTTTCAAGACGACGAATGGCGGCCAAAGTTGGACGGTAACCAGTCCAGATCTCTCGACGCAGGACCCAAGCCGCATCGTTTCCTCGGGCGGAATTGTGGGGGACAACCTTGGCCAGTTTTACGGAGAGGTCGTTTTCGCCATCGCACCCTCCAAAATTCAAAAAGGTCTGATCTGGGCGGGTACGAACGATGGTCAGGTCTGGTATACGAAAGACGGTTCTGCCAACTGGACAAATGTCACCAAGAATATTTCTGGGTTGCCTCCCTGGGGAACGATCACCAGCATTGCTCCTTCGACTTTCGATGCGGGCACTGCTTATATCGCCGTCGATTTTCACATGATGGATAACCGGGATCCTTTCATTTACGAGACAACAGATTTCGGCAAGACCTGGAAACCGATCAGTAGCAATTTGCCAAAGCACCCTTTGGCTTACGTGCGAACAATCGCTGAAGATCCAAACTGCGCAGGTTTGTTATTTGCAGGTACGGGGAACGGTCTGTATTACTCGCTCGATGATGGAGGGCACTGGACCGCCCTGCAGGCCGGCCTTCCTCATGCTCCGGTAACTTGGGCAGTTGTGCAGAAAGAGTTTCACGATCTGGTGATTTCCACCTACGGGCGCGGACTCTACATTTTTGACGACATTACGCCTCTTGAACAGCTTGCAAAGAACCACTTCGATGCTCCTACTGTACTTTTCGAGCCGCGTCCCGCTCACCGCTTTGTCCGCGGCGGGCAGGCCATGCTCAATTTTTCGCTGAAATCAGTGCCCAAAGATCCAGTGGAAATCGAGATACTGGGGCCAGATGGAAAAACGATTCGCAAACTCAAGACGAAGGCCCTTGTCGGAATCAATCGCGTAAAGTGGGACATGCATTACGAGTCCCCCCGGTTGATCGCGCTCCGTACGGCGACATCCGACAATCCACACATTTGGCAGGAACCGCGCTTCCGCGACGAGGATTCTCGGCCCATAACGCACTGGGGAATTAGGCCGGCAGAAGTCGGCCCCTTGGTCGCTCCCGGCAAGTACTCCGTTCGCCTGACCGTGGCGGGTCAATCGTTCACTCAGGCGCTGACGATACTACCCGACCCGCGCATTCCAACTTCGGAAGCGGACATTGAGTCGTCCGTGAAGACGCAACTTCGAATCCGTGACGACATTACCCGCGCATCCGACACGTTCAATCAAATCGAGTGGTTGCGGAAGCAAATCGAGGTCATCGAAACAATGCTTCGCCCGCCCAAGAAAAAAGAAAAGGAAAGACCGCCGTCCGCCGAACCGGATGACTTTGACGAACCAGAGCCCGCACCGGCAGAAGACGATGCGCAGTCCAAGCACAAGGCTGAGCTCTTGAAGACTGTCGAGGAAATGGACAAAAAGCTACAAACCATAGAGTTCAAGCTAGTGACGCCCTCGCAAATCAACAGCGACGACAAATATTTTGTTGAGGCTGACAAGGTTTATCTCAACCTGATTTGGCTCAACGCCGAGGTTGGCACTGGAGGCGGGGATGTCGCGGGCGGAGCAGACTTTGCCCCGACCGACACGGCTTTAGACTTGCTTCAGACGATAGAAGCTGAACTTACCGGAGCGGTCGCGGACTATCACAAGCTCATCGAACAAGATCTTCCCTCGTTCAACCACGCTCTGATCGAAAATAACCTCGCGGCCGTAACCTCCGCCGTCGCGGCTCCAAGTAAAAATGAGAAGTAAAAGCCGAGCACTTTCTCGCGGCTACGCAGCCCGAGTCGCCACTGAGAGAATACCTCCAAAGAGGCACTGAATTCGCAAGCGCTTGCTCGCCCGCCTGGCGTTTTGATTGACAGGCATACGATTGTCTGGGAAGGATGGCAGCTCAAGTGGCCGACTCCAGCTTTATTTCCTCTTTACCGCAGACGGTCGTCTATGTGAACCCCACTGCGGGAGGCGGGCGCGCGCTCTCTTGTCTCCCGCGAATTCGAAGAGTGTTCGAGGCGGCCTCCCTTCACGCAGAATTTATCTTCATCCAGAGCGCTGGCGACCTCGAGTCGAACGCGCTCGCCGCCATAAACGGCGGCCAACGGCTTTTGCTTGCCTTCGGCGGCGACGGCACGTTTCAGGCTTTGGTGAACGCGGCATACGGTTCTGACGCTATTTTGGGAGTTTTGCCAGCAGGTGGCGGGAATGATTTTGCCGCCGCCCTCCAATTGCCAAATGATCCGGTGGCAGCAGCCCAAGCAGTTCTGCGGGCGCAGCCGAGGCGAGTGGATCTGGCGCGGGCGCGCACTGCGGACGGTCGAATGCGCTTCTATTTGGGTGGGGGAGGATTGGGAGTAGATGCCGAAGCAGCGCGGCACGCAACCGGGGCTTTCCGTCGCTGGCCCGGGAGGTCTCGTTACATCGCGTCAGCGCTGCGAGCATTCTGCACCAGTCGCGCCATTGGTGTGAGAGCGGAATTTCCGCAGAGCGACTTGCCTCCTTTGGAGGTCAACTCTCTACTGGCTGCCGTGCTAAATACGCCGACCTACGGCGCTGGAATTAGGCTCGCGCCCGATGCACGGCTGGACGATGGCTGGCTCGATGTCGTGATCGTGGAAGACCTTAGTGTTTTCCAGGTTTTGGCGCTGTTGCCGCGATTATTGATGAGCGGCGAGCTTCGAACGCCGCATATCAAACGGCTCCGGGTTCAGGCTGTGAAGTTCACAACAGATCGGCAGTGCATGTTCCACGGAGATGGCGAGATCCTGGGTCCCACACCTGTGAAAATTGAAGTAGTGCCAGGGGCGGTGCGAGTTTTGGCGCCTGCGCAAAATTAGTTTTCAGCGGACCCCACCGCGCATTCTCAGGGCGTATTTTTGTGGAGTACCTTGCGTCGAATATCCGGCCAGAATTCCTTCATCTCGTTAGAAAGACCATCCCAAAGAATCAGCAGCCCAAACGTGGAAGCGTTTCGCGCTGCTGTACGATCTTCTGCTGGATGATAAATATTGGAGAGTGCGGCCGCCACGGCATTGCCCGCCGACTCGGAGATGTTAAATCGATCATGTCCGGAATCCGTGCGCGTGACAAACAGCCGATTGATCCCATGATAGGCGCGATGCGCGAAGCTGCCTTTTCCCATCTGGTAGTAGCGAGGATCTTCATGCAGCAAACTCGGGAAAACCGCGGTCGTCATGTAGGTGCCAATGCTGTTATCGGCGAACGACTCGCCATAGCGTTTCCCATAGGCTCCCCAGCCTTGTCCCCAGGACGCTGGATCATTTTTCGCCTGGGCCACCGCGGCGAGCGCACCGTTGAAAGGATATGCGGCCCAGTCAAATACACCCGCAGTTGCGAGCCGAAATTTTTGCCCGGTCGTAAGCGGCGGGAGAGTCTTAGTGGTCTCCACAGTTCCGTAATTCGGGAGCACCTCGAAAATACGATCGTTTACAGTTCCGGTTTCTTTCTCCAGCTTGCTCTTCCCAATCTGATCATCTGCCGTTTTGTTATCCTGCTCTACTTTCGCGTCCTTGGTCTTATCTGACTGTGACTCGGCTGGAGCAGCCGCTGGTGGTGGAGGTTGTGGTTGTTGCGCAAGCGTTGGTGGAACTATAAAGACTAGGGAAAACAAGATTCGTAGAAACAAATGGCTCGGCCTCCCGATGATGCTATCCACTCAGAACTCCAATTCTCTTTAGGGATTAAGGGATTGTCGAAAAATGGGCTGACCGAGTTTCCAGAAAGCCATGCTCCAACTTAGATTCTCCGTTGTCCAAAATGGTTTCATCCGAATATCATCCGCGTTTTACTGCCTTTTTACTCTTCAGCGGGCGGTTCTCGCAGAGGAAAAACAGGATCGGCCGGTTTCCTGTGGCCAGGTGTGCCACTCTAGCCTTCACCTGTCAAAATTCCGGCCAATTCCCGTAATTAACAATACAGAGAAACGCGTGCGATCCGATGCTCTCAATCTTTCTTCTTTTCGATTTTCAGATTCAGCGTGATGTCCTTGCGGCTGTCAAAACTCGAAACCGTACGAGTAGGCGATTTGGAGCCTTCTCTTTCCGCGTGGATTTCGTAGTCAGCATTTGGGTCTAGCCCGCTAAAGCGGTACTTGCCCGTGCTATCCGTATAAGAACTGCGTACGACATTTGTCCGAGTGTTCTTCAGGAAAACAACGCTCTCCGAAACGGGGTTCTCGGATTTGTCCTGTACTATTCCGTGGACCGTGCGGAGCTGCGCTTCGCGCTTGGCATCTTGCGCTACGGCCGTTGCGCACGCCAATACGAGAAATACCGCCATAAGAAGGAATCGCTTTGGCGCATTCATTTCTTCGTTCCCCCTGCAGATTCCATTCGAAACACTATACGTGCTTCGCTAACGCCTGTCTTCGCATTCAGCTCACGTGTTTGGTCCGCGAATCCCTTGGCGTGGATCACCACCTCATAGTCCGAACCCTGCGGCACGCGCACTGCAAACTCACCCCGTGAATTTGTATAGCTATCCCAGCGGTATTTTTTCTCGTTGCTCCTTCTAATCCGCAACTCCACACCCGGAAACGCATAACCCTTGGGATCGAAGATGGTACCGATGATCAGAAATTCGTCAGCATGACTGTACTTCTGTTTCTGCGGCTTCTCGGGAGCCGGTGGCTGAGAGGCAGTCGGGGCCGGTGGAGCTGCGGGCGCAGGCTCCTGCGCCCGGAAAAAGGCCGGAGCAAAACAAACTGATAACGCCGCCATTCCCACGACAACAAACCACCGGGGACTCTTCACAAGTCCACTCCTGTCAAATTAGATGCTTGCGCGGAGGATTGGGGATGCTGGACGAGCGGTCGAAGCCGACTACTCTTCGTCCTCTTCTTCTTCCTCGTCATCCTCCTCGTCGTCTTTAAGGAGGTCGCCGTTTTCTTTGGCCTCATCTTCCTCGTCATCATCATCTTCTTCATCGAGGTCGTCGGAGATGAGGTTCAGATGCACGGGATGCGTCTGCGAAACCTCAAGCTCGGATTCGCATTCAGGACAGCTCAGGATTTCGCCTTCTTCGACTTCGTCTTCGTCCACATCAATTTCGGTGGAACACTCAGGGCAGCGGATCACGGCTCCATCCTCCGTAGAAATGTTCGCAGGGCGGGGCCCTACAGGTTGTGCCGCCGCCACCATGGCGTATTATATACCGCGTTGTCCTAAGTCAACGCTAATGCGCGGAGCGGCTGCTTGGATTGTAAACCGCCCGGGGCAGATTTCCTAAAGTGACCTCTTCCCGCGAATATCCCGAGCGTCCCGTCGTCGGTGTTGGTGGCGTGATCATCGAGAATGGACGCGCCCTGCTCATCCGCCGCGGCAGCGAGCCTCTCCGCGGCGAATGGTCCATTCCTGGCGGTACCCTCGAACTCGGAGAGTCTCTGCAAGAAGGTGTCGCGCGTGAGCTACGTGAAGAAACTGGACTAGACGTGCGCGTGCTTGAGCTCATTGAGGTCTTCGACCGTATATTTCCAGACGATGGCTCACGGACTCCCGAAAGAAAACAAAAACCTCGCTTTCATTTCGTCATCGTGGACTATTTGTGCGAGCGCATTAGCGGAGAACCACACGCCGGAAGTGATGTGACCGACGTGGCTTATGCCAGCAAAGACGAACTCGGCCAGTATCACTTGACTGAGACTGCGACACACGTCCTCAAGAAAGCATTTGCTATGGCTCTTGCGCGAGCTTCAGTGCAACGATTCTAGCCGTGTGGCGCGAGCAATAAGCCTCTTTGCCACTGCTCCTCAAGGTGCCTTGGCAATCTCTATGCTTCCGTTCGAATTGGTCAGCTGCAACTGGCAGCCTCCCGCTCCGATCGTCCCGTTCAGCGAATCTCCTCCAATATTTCCCGTCGCCGTGACCGGCAACTCGGAGGAAACTCTCCCGAAAGAGGTCCGTGCGGCCAGGTTGTAGCCAATGCCATCCGGGACGCGAACGTGGATGGACGAGAAGGACGTCTTGAGAGAGATGTCCCGGCAACCGCTGGCAGGACGCACGGCGAGAACGGAAATCGCTCCGTTCTGATTGTCCACCCGGATGCGACCCCCTATGGATTCCAGCGTCACTCCTGCGAAGGATGTATTCACGCTGACGTCGCCTTTCACATTTCGCGCGGTAACCGAGCCATTACTGTCTTCGGCCGTGAAGTTGCCGTTGATGCGTTCGGCAACGATGCTGCCGAAGCTCGTTTTCGCGTAAGCGTCAGCCCCGATGTCCGTCAGTGTGATGGCTCCATTTCCCGTGATGGCACGGATTCCCTTCGGGATGTTCGTTGCCTCAATAGCTCCAAACGAGGACTTGAGTGTGACGGCTCCCCGGATGTCCCGGACCGTGATTTTCCCATTGGACGTCTCGGCATCGAGAGAACCGTTTAGATTCTCCATCTCTATGTTGCCAAAGGAATCGCGGATGATCGCGGAAGTTCCCGTCAGCGAGTTTGCCTTGACGCGGCCGTTGTTGGTCGTGCAGTTTACGCGGCCCTTGACGTCGGTGAACGTCACGTTCCCAAAGCTGTCGCTGACATCCAGGGAGCCGCCGATGGCGGTCACGTCGATATTTCCGTTGTTGTCGCGAACAGACAAATCACCGTGAACATTTCTAGTGTCCACGGCGCCAAACGAAGTCGTGATATTCGCCGACGCAGCGCCGTCGAGCGTGATCGCTCCATTGCCTCCGGTAATCGTCGCTGAGCCTTGAACGCTCCGCACGGTGACGCTCCCGAAGCGGTCTTGCACGTCGAGAGTGCCTTTCACGTCAGAGACCAGTACAGAGCTGTTCTTATTGTTGACGACAGCATTGCCCGCGGCGCCGGTCAGCTCAATGCTGCCGAAGGAATTGTTCAGACGCACTGCGCCGACTTCCTGTACGGTAAGCGAGCCGTAGCCGTTTTCGACTTCCACCGCACCGTGGACACGAGCGATGTTCACGCTTCCGAAACTGTTGCGGATATTCAGAGGGGTATCCGTCGGCACGGCGATGTCATAACTGACGGACCAGGACGAATGTTTGCTGATGTGAAACCATTTGTTTTCTTCAGGCGGATAAATCGTGCGGATGCTGATGCCTTCACTGGTTTGTTGTACTTCAATCTGAATTTTTTGTGCGAAGGACTCGGCTTCCTCGTGCGAACTGGCTTGAGCTCGGATGACAGCGGAGATTTTGACCTCGCGTCCGGATTCGCCGTGTACCTTGACCTCGCCGAATTTGTGCTCGACGCGAACAGACTGGCCCGCGCCGAGAGTCAATGTCTTGTCAAAATTGCGCGTGACCTCATCCTGCGGCCAGGTTTCCGATGCAAACGCAGGAAATGCCGTGAGCAGAAGGGCGGCGGCAATTCCGCTCGCCAGACGCGCGCCCCACATACGCTCTCTATTCTTATTCGAACAAAACAACTTCATCGCTTTTCCTCCAGAATATCTTCCAGCGTTTGCTGCTTCTCCTGATACATCGCCAGCAGTTGCTGACGAAGGTGCGCATTGGACGGATTCATCCCGGCCTGCGCGCGAAGATCGTTGATGGCGCTATCCAACACGAGCAGCTTCTCCTTGTAACTCGCTTGCAACGGTGTCGCGGGATTTTCGAGTTGCAGTTTGGCATCTGCAGCCAGCTTGTCGATCGCTTGCTCATAAGCGGCCTGCGCACGCTCCACCTCTGCCAGAGCTGGCGTCTTCAGAAGAGACTGGTCGCTTGAAGGTGCAGGCCCAGCGCGATGCAAATAAACCCAGCCGGCGGAAGCAGTCAAGATCAGCACCAGCGCAGCAGCCCCAGCGGTTTGCCATCCAAGAGAGAGGCCGAATCCGAGCGAGAGCCAACTCCAGCGTTCTGCGCGTTGTTTCTTTGCGGCGGCTGCTTCGGTGAGCGAGCGCTCGATACGCGGCCAAAGCGAAGGCGTATCGGCGTAATCGCACATCCCCTTCGCGGCGGCGCTAAGCGCTTTCCATGCGCCCAGCTCTTCAGCGCAGGCGGCGCAGTTCACGCTGTGCGCTTCAAGTGCAGCCCATTCTACTGGAGTGCCATCCTCAAAAATTCTCTCGCGGTCTTCACATGTAATATTCATCGTCGTTCACCGTGCCCCTGCGGCGCTATTGCCGCGCGGAGGCTCAAGCACCTGGCGAAGATTTCTCTTTGCCTGAAAAAGCGTGTTCTTCGAGGCTGTCTCCGTAATCTCCAGCATTCCGGCGATTTCCGCATGATGGAAGCCTTCGACTTCGTACAGCAAAAAAACGTCGCGCTGATGTTTCGTCAACCCCGCCAGCGCCCGTTCCAGCGCCATTCGCAACGAAGGGTGTGCACTCGGTGCGCGGGGCTCCGGCCGCGGCGAATCTTCGCTGTCGTCGTTCGCCACTTCTCTTTTCCGCACGCGGCTGCGCCGCGCGTCATAGCAGGTGTTGATGAGAATCCTGTACGTCCAGGTGACAAAGCTCGATTGCCCTCGAAAGCCGCCGATGCTTCGCTGCACCTTCAAGAACGTCTCTTGCACGGCATCTTCGGCGTCGACCGGGTTGCCCAGGAGATTGCGCGCCACGTTTTTCATGCGCGCGCCGTGCAGCGCATAGAGACGCTCGTAGCCGCCCAGATCTCCCGTTCGGCAACGCTCCGCCAACTCGGCATCCTCGGAGATTGCCGCAGTCGCAGCAGCAGGCGCCGCGGTCTCGCCGGGGCGGCCTGTCAGGTCTTCGGAAGGTTCCACTCGCATCTCCCGTTCGCGCGGCACCGAAGAGATTCTAGTCTCCCAGGGCAGCGCAAGTCCCATAGTTCCCATTCCTGGCTCCTGGGATATAGACGCCACTAGTAGCCGAAATGTCAGGGGTGCCCGGAGACGTATCTTTGGTTGTGGGGGCCCGAAAAGTGATGAATCTACTCGGCTTCTATCGAGGAGGGATGGAAGTCAAGGTAGATCTTTTTGTGTAAAAAGCTGTTTTCGTGGCCAATGAGTAGCCGATCCATCCAGTCTTTGTCTGGGTCCGCTATCAACAGACACCGAGGCTCGGAATTTCTTGGAATCTCGAAAACCATTCGAGTTGTGTACGATTCGCCGGGCCGAAGCGGTTGACCAAAAGGAGTAGAGAAGCCTACCGCGCTTGCAAAAGCACTTTCTCCGGCTGATGTACGGCGATAGCGATGTCCGGAATCGTCAATTAAAGTGATGGCGCGCTCGCCGGGCGTTAACGGAGAATTCCCCCGGTGTTGAGAAGTCGTTTTTTCGTCGATCCAAGTGTTTACATTCACGACCACGAAATAGCCCTGTCCTTGTGCGAGCGTTCTTTCTCCCCCAGGGCCCAAAATGACTCCGGCTTGGCTGACTCCAGAGACCGAATAGGCTATATGACGGTTGACCTCGCAGAAATACTTCCAGCCATCGAGAGGCAATGCTTTCTCTTTACCCCAGAGCGACACACCGCACAATACAGAGAGATATCCCACGATTAACGATGCTGCAACCGATGCCCCAAAGCGCGAGACTGGCTTTGAACGCCGTGCAAGACCATAGAGTAGTACCAGAAAGCTCGCCCCAACTGCGAACATCGTTCCAAGCAGAAGGAGTACGGCTACCGGTAGGTAGTGGGGAGTGGATTCTGACATTCCTTCATCCCTGTCAATGAACTCATCAGCCGGCGATGGCGTCGGGCAGCGCTCCGCGCGTCCTCTCGCGTCGTTGGAATTCGAGCAATGCGGCCTCGAAGTCCTTGACGCTGAAGTCTGGCCAGCGCTTCGGCAAAAAAACAAATTCGGCAAAGGCACACTCCCAAAGAAGAAAATCGGAAAGCCGTTGCTCGCCTCCGGTCCGGATGAGCAGGTCCACTTCCGTGGAGCCGCCGCGAAGAACTTCCGCGAGGACGCTCGAGAACGACTCGGGTGAGAGTTCGGTGACTTTATAAAAGCGGCAGGCGGCGTGGTAGATCGCCTCACGAGCGGAGTAATCGATTGCCAGCCGAAGATGGAGCCTCGTCCCGTTTGCCGTGGCGGCCTCGGAATCCGCTATAGCTTGGCGCAGAGTGGCGGGGATGCGGTCGCGGCGGCCGATGACGCTTAGGCGCACGCCTTCCTCGATACAGTGGGATGTCTCCGCCAGCAAGTATTCGTGCAGAAGACGAAGAATCGCATTAACTTCGGCGGCCGGCCGCTTCCAATTGGCAGAGGATAGCGCGAACAGAGTTAGCGTATGAATTCCCAGGCGAGGCGCTGCTTCTATAATGCGGCGGGCGGATTCGGCTCCCGCGCGGTGCCCGGCAGAGCGTGGCAGTCCGCGTGAAGTGGCCCAGCGCCCGTTTCCGTCCGAGATGATGGCAACGTGCAAACCGGAATCTGTCGCTATCTGAGGTCTTGCCGTCATGATGTACTGCGTAGTCAAATGCTGCATCTTTTTTGCTGCTTTCTCCGCCGCCGGAAAGGGCCATAAACTACTCTGTAGCACAAAGTGCCTTCGCAAAAAAATTTGGCGATCTCAGCCTTCGCGCGTCGCGCGAATCAGCGCCTCCATGTGGTTCAGATAGCGCTCCAGAGCACGCCGGCCTGCTGCCGTCAGCCGGTACTCCGTCTTGGGCAGCCGTCCATCAAAGGATTTCGTGCAGACGATGTAATCCGCTTCTTCGAGTTTGCGAGCATGGACGCTCAGATTGCCGTCCGTAGTCTTAAGCAGGGCCTTGAGCTCGTTGAAAGTCAGGGAGCGGTTCACTGCGAGAGCGCTCACTATCCCAAGGCGGATGCGTTCGTGAATCAACCGGTCCAAGTCCGGAGAAACAGCCTCTCGCGCCGATCCGCGGACGGCGGCCAGCGACGCCTCACGCTCGCGAGTGCGCTGGACCCGTTCCTGATGTGCTGAGGATGACTTCGCCATGAAATTCTCTTTATCCCCCGTGGTTCCGCGCAATCCAAATTCCAAAACCGATTTGCAAGGCGCCAAATCCCGCCGCCATGAATGCATCGCCCCAGGCAGCCGGCGTGAGAAGCGCCGCAGTGCCGAGACTCATCAGGCAAAAACCCATGACCGGAACCACGCGCACGGAAAACGCCCCGCCCGTGACAATGGCAGTTCCATAGAGCAGCAGCCAAACGCCCGGCAGCACGGCCGAAGCCCCAGCGGCATAGAGAGCGAAAGTCAACAAGCCACCAACAATGATCGGCGGAGCAAAGCTAAACAGGAATTTGCGCCCCGGGCCAGAGAAAAGAGTCGAGTTCGCGCGGTGCGCTTTCGTGACGGCTGTGGGCGCAGCGATCGCTACGGCAACGAAAGCCTCAAGAAGCCAGACCGCAAGCCAGGCACGAGGCGAGGACTGGCGCGCTGCCACAAAGGCAGCCACAAGCGCCGTAATCCCCATGGCTACGCCGCCCCAGCCTGGCACGGCAGTAAACTCCGCCGCGCTCTCCATGGTTTCGCGAATGTATTTGAGATGGTCGGCTGCGCGAGCGTCGATAGGGATGGGTTCGCGCTTATTAGAACGAAGAGGTCCGGCGGCTACCATACAAAAAGCGTACTTCAAAAAAGCGCTTCTGTCAAGTACTTTATATCGCAAAGTTAGTTCTTCGCTATGCCGCCGGTGACCGCCTCGGATAACGGCCCTTGATCGCGTTCCAGCGGATCGTGAACACGTCCAAAAACATTTGAATGCTGTCATGAAACATATTGACCTTTGTCGCCGGCGAATGTCCCCACCGCACAGGAATCTCGATCGTGCGCAGCCCGTGATGCCGGGCCAGATAGAGCAATTCGGGATCGAACCCGAACCGCTCGATGCGCTGCTGCTCGAAAAGGATTTGGCAGCGTTCGCGCCGAAATGCTTTGAACCCGCACTGCGTATCCACAAACGGCAAACGCAGGATCACTCGCACGATCGCATTAAATATTATTCCCGCGAACTCGCGGAAGCGTGACTCATGGACCGTAATCAGACTACGGTCAAGTGCCCGCGAGCCTATCGCCACATCGTAAGTCTTCAGGGCCTCGAGAAGTTTTGGGGCTTCTTCAATCGGCGCGGAGAGGTCGGCATCCGTGAAAAGCACGCTCTGACCGCGCGCTTCAAGCATTCCGTGGCGGACGCTGAACCCCTTGCCGCGATTTACGCCGTTCGAAATGACTCGTAGGCCTGGAAGTGTCTCCCGGTAAGACTCAGCAACCTCTGCCGTTCGGTCTTTCGAGCCATCATCAACCACAAGAATCTCTATCTCTGCCCCCAAACTTGGAAGATAAGCTGCGATTTGCTCGAGAGTAGAGGGAAGGCGCAGCTCTTCGTTATAGGAGGGGATGACAATCGAAAGGTCAGGAGCAGCGGCACTCATCGCGCCGGCGGTTCCTTCCATCCGTGATAGCCAATGAGGGGCACGAACCGGCACGCTTCCAAGGTGCGTGTCTCGAACGAATTCCCGTGTCGTTCAATGTAGAGCAATTCCTGATTCTCCGCGTCGCCTACCGGCAAAATCAGCCGGCCACCCTCGGCGAGCTGGGAACGAAGCGGTTCGGGCACCGCTGGCGCCGCCGCGGCAACGAGTACCGCGTCAAATGGGGCAAGTTCCGGCAGCCCCAGCGTGCCGTCGCCACAGTGAACATGAACAGTCCCATACCCGAGCCGCTCAAGTCTGGCCGAGGCCGTGGAAGCAAGTTCTGAGCGTGACTCGATCGTGAAAACGATTTTCGCCAACTGCGAAAGAATCGCCGCTTGGTAGCCGCACCCCGTCCCGATTTCCAAGACGCGCTCGTTACCGGTAACGTGTAGCGCGGCCGTCATTGCCGCAACAATGTAAGGCTGCGAAATCGTCTGGCCCTCACCGATCGGCAACGGCGCGTCTTCGTACGCTCGCTGACGAAACTCCTTCGGCACAAACTCTTCTCGAGGCACGGCGTCCATCGCCGCAAGCACGCCGGGATCACGAACGCCACGCCGCCGCAATTGCTTTTCGATCATTTCAGCGCGCTGCAAAGCGAATCCATCCATGCCGGAGCTCTTACTGTGCGCTTCGTTTACCGAGCTATCGCGAAACTGTTTCATCTCAGTCGCACCGTCTCCTTGCCTCTTGCCACCGCACTTTCCAACTCGTCAGGCATGCGAGAACGCAGCGGAGTGTTTTTCCCAAGCTCGTGTTTCGAGAATGTCCGAGATTTGGGCAATCGCCAGGTCGCATTCCTCTTCGCGATTGTAAAAGTGTGGCGAAAGCCGCACGCCGGCTTTTGGACGGTAATCCACCAGAATCTCCCGCACCAGCAGCTCGCGGCATACTTCGGCCGCATGCGGGCAGTCGACGGAAACCGTCCCCGCCCGCTCTGCGGGATTCTCCGAGGTGTTTACCCGCCATCCATGAGCTTTCGCAGCGTCGAAGAGCCGCGCCGTCAGGCGCACGGATTTTTCGCGAATCGCGCCAATCCCGGCTTTGTTGAGAATGTCGAGTCCCGGCTGGCAGGCATAAAGCGCAGGAATGTGGGGCGTGCCGTTCAAATAGCGGAAGGAATCTTCGCGGGCATCGATAGCGCCAGTCTCAAACGCAAAGGGCCGCCGGTGCGCAAGCCAGCCCGCGATCGCTGGCTGCAACTTGGCGCGCAAATCCTCTCGAACATAGAGATATCCCACACCTGGTCCGCCACACAACCACTTGAGCACCCCGCCGCACGCAAAATCCGCGCCCAGACTGCGAACGTCGACAGGAATCGTGCCAGCAGCCTGAAAGAGATCGAGGATGACGTGCGCGCCAACCCGATGCGCTTTTTCGATAATCGCTCGCGCATCCACGATGTAAGCGCTTCGGAAAAGCACCTGCGAGATCGGCACGAGCAGCGTGGTCTCATCAATCGCGTCAAGAAACTTGCTGAGATCGAATCGTACGGGATCGCCACTGGGAACGAGTTCGACCCTCGCGCCGTTACGGCGCTGCTCATTGTAGAAATATTGAATTGACGGAAACTCTAGGTCCGTCAGCACCACCTTGTTTCGTGGCCCTCGGAAATCAAAACAAGAGCTGATCACCGCCTGGATCAGCGTGACGTTTTGATGCAGCGAAATCTCCCCCCGTCCCGCGCCAATCAACGGTGCGATCTTGTCGCCTACGTTGACGGCCATCTCCCACCAGCCCTCTTCCCAGGCGCGCACACCGCGCTCGCCCCATGAATCGGCGTAAGCCCGCATCTCGTCGTACACGCCGCGAGGCATGGCACCCAGAGAGTTGCTGATCATATACGTCGTGCGCTCAAGGATCGGAAATTCGCCGCGCCACTTCAGTAGTTCATCCATCTTGCACAACTCCATCAGAAATCTTCTGGGAACGGACCTTTCTCCACACAAGGTAGCACAGCGAAATGAAGACAAGCCAGGGACCCCCCGCCTTCATAGTTATGCGCAGACCAGGGACCCACCACGTCGAAATGAGCACGGCAGTAAGCGCTGCCAGTCCGAAAACAGAACTCCACGGCCCCCGCGGAGCGAGTCTCAGCGGAGGTTTTGCCCACTTCGCGGTTCGGCGCCGAAACGCAAGATGAGTAACAAAAATCATTTGCCAGACAAAAATTCCGCCAAGAAACGCCGACCCCAGCATGTAGATGTACGCTTTATCGGGGGATGAATAATCCACGACGAGGGCCGCTATCATTCCCACGCTGGACACCAGCAACGCCGTAACCGGCGTTCCGCGTGGGCTCAACCGACCCAAGACTGACGGAGCATAACCGCCACGCGACAGCGAAAAGAGCATCCGCGACATCAGATATAAGTTGCAATTCACGCTGGAAAGCGCCGCCGTAAGCACCACGAAATTCATCACTCCCGCAGCTGCGGGAATGCCCACAATATCGAAAACACGCACAAACGGGCTCTCACCCAACCCCACCTCGTTCCACGGCACGATGCCGACAACGATCGCAAGCCCTCCCACATAGAAAAGCCCCATCCGCCCAAGCGTCCAGCGCAATGCCCTCGGCAATGCCGTCGTTGGATCTTTCGCCTCACCGGAAGTAACGGCGACGATCTCCACTCCGAGAAAGCTGAAGATCGCCATCGCAACACCAAGTCCAACACCTTGCCAGCCGTTCGGAAGAAATCCTCCATGCCTGGTATAGTTCGCAATCCCGATCCGTGGGAATCCAATTCCCAGGATCAACGCTGCGCCTAGAATCAGAAATACGGCGATGGTCAGCACCTTGATCATGGCAAACCAATATTCGAACTCGCCAAAGCTCGCCACGCTCCGAGCGTTCACATAAACGAGCGCCGCCGAAAACCCTGCAATCCACATCACCGACGGTACGTTCGGAAACCAGTGTCTGCAATAGATCGACGCGGCCACAACCTCGCTGCCGGTCGCGATCACCTGCGCCAGCCAGTAGGAATACCGCATCGCAAAACCAGCCCAAGGATGCACGTACATTTCGGCGTAAACGCCAAACGAACCGGCTACCGGATGTGCGACGGTCATTTCACCGAGCGCCCACATCAAGCACAGCGCAATCGCTGCCGCCGCCAAATAACTAAAAATCACGCCTGGCCCTGCAAGCTTTACGGAAATGGCGCTGCCAAGGAACAGTCCCGTTCCTATCGCTCCCCCCATTGCGATCATCGAAAGTTGCCGCGGCGTTAGATTGCGATGAAGTCCAGCCTCTCGGTCGATGATTTCGACGTGGTCCGCACCGCCCGGTGCCTCCGCGCCCGTTTTTTCGATCTCGGCCATGCCGCGGCATGGTAGCAGAAAGCCTCAGCTGCCGTTACCAGTCCCACCTGAACGAACGGACAGTTAAACGAGAAGCACGCCTGTACCGTGCCAATGTCATTCCCTGCCGAGGCATTTTCTACAATTTCAAAAGTGGCGGAGAGGCTCTGAATGCTCCGCCGCGGAGGAAGTCATGAAGGCCGTCCTAGCCCTTGTCATTATTTACGTCGGAACATTTTTCCTTGCCATCCAGGGCGCATCCCAAAACCCGGTCAGTGCCGCGCCACAGAGCGCTGCCGCGCAAGACCAGGCAAGCCCCACTCAAAGGAAACCCATCGATCCCGTCAAGGATTCGGACATTCGCTCGCTGATGGAACTCATCGGTGCGCATGATTTGGTGCAGGACGCTGTCAACAATTCGAGTGAGCAGTACAGGGAAAAACTTCTCGCTACTGTTCCCAATAACGACAAAGGTCAAACCTTTGTAACCTCGTTTATAGAGAGCTACCAGAAGAAATTCGACGTCGACCAGTTGACCGAGCAGCTCATCGTCATTTACGACAAACACTACACCGACGACGAGATCAAGACTCTGCTGCAGTTCTATGGCTCTCCTGTAGGGCAGAAAGTCGCCGCAGAAATGCCCAAAATTACTCGCGAAATCCAGGCAGCCAGCCGCACCACCGGCGCGAAGGCCGCAAAAGAAGCCCTCCAGGCATTGAAGGCACAAAATCCAGAGATTGGCCAATCCGCGCGCCTGAACAACGGCCCCCGCCGCTGGCAACCGGGCGCTCGCGCACAACAGAACGCGCAACAAGGCCAGCCGCAGCCGGCAGCGCAACAGCCCGATCCGCCGCAATTCTGAAGCGCAATTCTGAAGAATGAGCGGCTTCGGCCACTTTTATTGAAAGTGCTTTTTGAATTTGACGTCGATTCCAAACGTGCCGTTCTGGTCCCGCAGCGCCACAATCGACACATTCCGATTTATGTTGTATTCCACCTGAATGACCTGTTGTTGTGTCGACCCCACATTCGAAACATAAGTAATCGTTAGATCCCGCGTGACCTGCTGCTCCACCGTGACGCGCGCCGCAGCGTTCTGGGACGAACTCGTCGAGCCCACTTCAGCCAGCCCGGGATCGACCCGGAACCTCGTAATCCCAAACAATCGCTCAACCCGCCCGCCTAATTGGCTGGAAACCGCTTCAGAGAGAATCGCCGTAGCTCCCGAGCTGGCGGATTGGGATGTCCCTGTTCCGCCGCCTCGAATGCTCGCTTCCGAGCTCGTTTGCCCTAGCGCCAGGAGCGTAATGATGTCGTTCGCGGGCAGCGGCGGATCAGAGCGATAGGCCAAGGTCAGCTTGCTCGCGGGCCCGTTAAAATTCAGTGTGATCTCGTATTGCTGAATCGTCGTTGTGGCTTCCACGTTCAGCACCGGGTCCAGCCGGAACGGATTGGCAAAGTTCATGTCGCCGCGCGTCACCTTATATCTGTCTCCGTGGAACGTCATCTCGCCCGCGAGAATGTGGATATGCCCGAGAAGAATCGGGTGCTCCCACGTGCCCCGTACGCGAAGATTTGCTTCTGCTTCCAGTTCGGCACCGGGCCATTCCATGCGTGCGTCAGGGGAAGAGAGCGCCGTGATGTCGAATTGCAAGTTACGCAGGAACGGCGAACTCGTCGATGGTCCTGAAATGCTCCCTTTCGAGGATACAAGTACACTGGCAACCTCGAGGCCCTGCGTTAGCGTCACCCGTTCAATCACCACTCTTCCCGAAAGTACTCCGGAAGACGGTGTTCCCGTCAGTCGCAGCGAGCCGCCGACCAGCCAGCTCATCCCTTCGGGATATCGGATGCGCGCGCGATCAGTGCGCACAGATATGTCGTACCGCAGCGGGCTTTCGATGTAGTTGACGCTCCCGGTAAGGTGTAGCGTGCCTCCGCCCGATTCGGCCGTGACGTTTTCAAAGAACAGTCGCGTCCTGTCAAACACCAAATCGCCCGTGATGTTGCTCATCCCCGTCGGAAAATCAGCCACTCGAGCGGAGGCGCTTTCGATGTGCACTTTTCCAGTGATGCGCGGACGGTCAAAAGGACCTTCGAAAGTCGCATTGATATGTGCCGGACCGTTCGCTTCCACAGCCGGCAAAAATCCCGTCAGCAGCCGCAGGTCGAGGGCGCCATTCAGTTTCAGCCCAAGAGTGCCTCGACCTGCAAATCGCACCGAGCCTGCAACGGCAATATTTGTATCGGTCCCTTTGAATGTGGCTTGATCGATTTCCACGCTCTCCTTCGAGGTGCGCAGATGAATCGGTCCCACGTTTTCCAGCTGCACGTTCGCGTAATTCAGCGCCAGCCGCGAAAACTTGGCGTCCATCACGATGTTCTCAATATGTTTCAATTCGCCAGCCACGGTGATGTCCCCGTCTGCCACTCCATGTCCATTGAACTGCTTGAGATGCAAGGCCGTAATCAAAAACGGATTCAGATCGATGTTCGCAATCGAAACTTTTCCGTTTAGGGCGTAGGGATCAGCCAACCCCAGCGTCACCTCTCCGGATATTCCTCCCGTGGTCATCGCTGAACCAAGTTCCAACTTCGCGATATGGCCATCGGAAGTGAGACTCCCGTCAAAGCTTCCGATCACGTCCTTCCCGATACGAAAATCCACCACTCGGAATGTCCCGTCACTTCGCAGCGCCGAGAGCGGTCCGTTGGCTTTCACTCGAAACGTGACCAATCCTCCAACCGGCAACCTCACCGATTGCAACCTCTCAATCTCTTCAAGCGGAAGCGATGCTCCCACCAGATCCGCCGTTACCCTTTGATCCGTGAACCGATAACCCGCCGTCCCCGTCACGATGCCCGCGCCTCGGCCGTTCTCCTTGCCCGGTGCGAACACGCGTAACTCTGCGTCTGCGATACGTACTTCGTCCGGCGAAAGGTTCAGTTGGCCCCGCAATCGATTGAAGGACACGCCATAGACTCTTCCCTCAGCGAGATCAAAAAGTCCCGTGACGCCAGGCGCCACGCGCGTTCCGTGCCCATGCAATTGCCCACTTAACACTCCTTGCACAGGATAGGTCGATCCAAAAAGCTTCTGGATAGTCTCGACCGATGCTTTATCGAAGCTCACGTCCGCCGTCCACTCGTTGTTCGGCAGAAAACTCCAGTCCGTCAAGTCCAGGGTTCCCTCGATCTCCGTATCCATCGCGCCGAATCGCAACTTGCCGCGCGCCAGAGCAAGTTCCGTGGGCGAATAGCTGAGATCGCCTTCTACGGAATCCATCGCGACACCGTTATAGCGTATGTGCTCGCCACGAACATGCCCGCTAAGCGTCGTCCGGCCACTCGGCTCTGTGATCTTGCCGTCCCACTGCGCGCTTCCCGAGATTTCTTGGATTGCGTCCGCGGAACCGCGCTTCGCTCCGCGAAGCGCGTCAATGAAATCCTTGTAAGACTCCAGAGCACCCGTTTCGAAATGCACGTCCAGCATGGAATTGCGCGGCGCCAGCACGCCCGTAATCGTCCCCCGCGACGATGGCGTTTCGAATTCGCCCGAGCTGATCGCGAAAACTCCGGAATCGTAACCGTAGTGGAGTTGCCATCTCGCCGTAACCGGCACATGGCCTGGTGCCAGGACGTCTACGGGCGACCATTCCATCCTTCCGCCAAGCTCGAAGTGCTGAAACGCGGCGCTCCACGTTTCGATTGTGTCACCGCTCAGCAACGCGTCCCATTCCAGCTCATCGATCGGAAAACCCGGATGCTCGATCGTCGGGAACACTCGCGCGAGATGCATACCTTCCAGGTGCGTGTCCGCGCGGAATTGTGCGCCCGCGAAGCGCAGCGTCACTTTTCCCTTCGCACTTCCACCAAATCCTTCCGCGACGAAATCCGGCGCCACAAGTCCGTCGTTGTTTATGCTGAAGCTGGCGCGGCTCGTGAGTCCTGTGACGTGAAAAATGTCGTAACTCAGATGGATATCGCGCCCAACGTAGCTCCCCGTGCCTTTGTACTGGCCATCCGCGAAGGTTCCTTCTCCGCGCACATCGACGTGTCCGGTAGGCACCTGCGGCGAACGAAAAGTCTCCCGAAAGTCGAGCAATTCGACCCACCCCCGGTAACGGAAGCTCCATTTGGGTTTTGTGAAGTCGGACATTTCCGCCTGCGCATCAAGGTGCGAACGTCCGGCGCTCAACACCCCTTGCTCCAGCGTGAAGCCGTCACGCCACAACGTAAATTTCGCCGAAAGATTGGCAGGCAATGGCGCCATTCCCTGCGCGCTGAGCCGTATCCGCTGCCACTCCAGATTCCCAAGATACAGTGGATGTTCTGGCGTCCCACCGGCGTCCAAAGTCAGGCTCATCTCGCCGCCCTCCACTGCCAGCGGCACTTTCACTTCGTTGTATAGCAACCACCCGTTTTCGATGTTCACTCGCCGTACCCGCAGGTCGAAGAGCGATTCCTGCAGCGACTTCTTCGAAGTACTTGCTCCTGGTGGAGTCGGCACGTTTGTCGCGCCATCCTTCGCCACGCGGATGTGCACCTCCGGCTCCTTCAGCACGAGTTCGGTTAGCGATACTTTTCGACCCCAGAAGGAATCGATCTGCAGTTCCGCATCCGCCTCCTTCGCCGAAAACAAAGCCTGCGTCCCCACCGGCTCATGCCCGTGAATCACCAATCCTTTCAGTGTGGCTCGCATCGAAAGCCACTGGATCGAAATCGACCGCAATTCCACCCGGCCGCCCGTCGCCTTCTCCAATCGGTGCACAATCCATCGCTGCAGGATCGGATTCCCAGCGCCGCTTACAAAGAAACCAATCACGCACAGAATTCCAATGACCGTCAGCACCCACGGTGTGTGGATCACCCAATTCCATATCGGATGTCGCTTCCGGACCTTCATTTCGCCCCTTCGTCCAAAAACTTTTGAACATGCAGCCGGTCGCGACTTTCCTTCAGCCAGCGAGCCGCCTGTTCATCGATGTCGCTCTGCACCAGCGCATCTTGGATGATGTCCCGGGAGGCATCCAACGTGGGTGGCTCCTGCCCGCGCGCCTTCGCTCTCGGCACGACGGCATTCTGATAAAAATCCACGACGGCCTTTTCATCGATCTGGGCCGACGGGCGAAATCTCGAATCGAGGTAGTTGTCCAGGTACAACCGTGCGGTCACAATCTTTCGCACTTCTGCGTCATTCAGCCCGCTCTGCTTCTTACGCGCTTCATATTCCTCGGGTGAGGCGAAGGACTTCACCACTCGCGCAACTTCACGATCGATTTCCTCGCTCTTCGGTTCGGGAAAGCGCGACAGCTGCGCTTCCGAACGCACGATCCACTGATCGATCAGCCGGTCCACAATCGCGCTCTCACTTTCGGATTTTCCGTTCACCAGCTCCTGATACTCCTCCAACTCTCGGACGTCGCTCAGCAAGATGATGTCGTTCTCCACCCGCGCCACGATCCGGTCCACAACCTCCTGCCCAGCCATCCGCGAGGCTGTTGCCAGCACAAGAAACAGCGAGCAGATTGCGAGAATAAATCCTCGGCGCATTAAAAAATCGACCCCAAATTAAAGAAAATCTGCAGCCGCGGAAGTTGCGCTCCCTTGAAGCACTGAGGATTCGCTGGCGTGCCACCTGTAATGGGGACGCACGGCACTACAAAAAACGGACGGTTGATCTGGTAACCCAAATCCACTCGAATCGGGCCAACCGGCGTTGCATACCGGATTCCGAACCCGACCGTATGCGCGAAATAATTCAGCTCGTTCGTGCAGTTGTAAACGCACAGTGTGGGATTTGTCGCGCTGGGAGGCTGTGAAGGATCCTGCAGCGTGAAAACGGGCTTCGGTGAGTACGCTCGTAGCGTGAAGTGATCCAGCCGGCTATAGACGTTGCCACCGTCGTAGAAGAATGCTCCACCTAGTTGCGTCCCGACAAACGGCAACCGCATCGGAAAGCGAAACTCCTGGTTGAGCACCAGCATGGCCTGGCCCCCCACTGGGAACCCCGTGCATGGGTCGCGCGGCCCTGCTTGGTTCAGCGCAAATCCCCGCAACGACGTCCCGCCGCCTGCAAAGTATCGTTCCGGAAGCGGGATGATTTCAGGCTGCGGGCCGGGCGCCGCAGCAGCAGTGCACTGCGTCGGTGTGGGTGGCAGAAACGAGAGTGACTCGGTATTCGCGAACGGCTCAAGAATCCCTATCCGGATCGAACGTGCAAAGCTGAACCGCCGTTTGATCCGGTGGTACGTCGAATTCTGCACAAAAAACCGCAGAAAGCTCGCGCTCGAACCTATGTTCGTGCTGGAGACGCTGAAATCCGCGCTATTGAAGCTTCCTTTGGTGGCATCCGCCGGATTGTCCCTGGCATCGCGCAGCCACGTCACGCCAAACTGGGACACCAATGTCGGCTGCTCAAAGAGAGGTATCTCCTCCGGAGCAATGTGTGAATTTAGATTAGAAACCAGCACCTTACGGAATGAATAACGATATGACACCGTGGTCAACGGCGTCACCTGGTCCGTCAATTGCGCCGATATTTCGTAGCGCATTGCCGTGAACGTATTGATGTCTTGCGTTTTTTCCGTGTATGCGGTTGCCTGCGTACTGTAGTGCGAACTTCCAAATGTGTACGGGATGGAATAGCCCAGCAGCGCACGGTCTTCAATCGTGCTTCCACGCAGCTTTAGCGAGAGCGAATCAGCGCGCCCCGTCAGGTTGACCTTCGTCAGCTCAAAAATCCCACGCGGCGCTGCCTGGACCTCGCCTCCCGTCGGATTTGTCGTACTCGCCAGACGTTGCACTTCAAACCCTCCGCCGTACGCCATTGTGTATCGCTTGGCTTCCTCAACCAGAACGACGATGTCTTTTTCAGGGTCTGTGCCGTCTGGATTCTGCGGTTCAATCGTCACCCTGTTGAATATGCCCAGGTTGTACAAACGCCTCTGCGATTCCACGACGTCCCCTTCGCGTAATGGCGCCCCCGGCTTAACGCGGATTTCCCGCTGAATCACTCCCACGCGCGTCCGGCCGTACCCGCTCAAAAGAACTCGCCGTACTCTTGTCTGCGGTCCTTCCGTGATGTGATACACAAGCTTCACTGGAGCCGCCTGCGCCACCTCCGGCTTCATGTTCTTTTCCTTCTCTTCCTCTTTTATCTGGCTTTTTTCGTCTTTCGTTGTTTCGGTTTTCGTCTCCTTCCCGGTTCCGCTCGTTTCTGCGGCTACCCGTTCCGCCGTCGACGTAAAGCTCGCCTCCGGATATCCTTCGTTGAAATACATCGCCAGAATATTGTCCCGGTCTGTGGTTACGTTGAGATCGGAGTACGGCTGCCCCGGCGTCGATGCGATCACACCCAGCAATACCTCCTCCGTGAACGCGTGGATCCCCTCGATCGCGATCGACGCCACTCGCGTCTGCGCGCCTTCCTGGATCGCGAATCGTACGAAGATGTCTCCTTCTTTCCCCTTGTAATTGTCGGAAATCTGCCCGTCCACCTTCGCATCTAGAAAGCCGTTCGCGTCGTAGAGACCTTGCATCGATTGGGCGTCCGCATCAATCAGCCGCCTGCTGAACCGCCCTCGCGAACCGAATGCCGCGCCGTAGATTTGCAGCCGGCTCCGCAGCAATTCTGTGCTGAAGTAGTGGTTCCCGCTGATTTCAATTCCCACAAGCTTATGCCGGTCGCCTCTTTCGATGTGGTAGGTGATCACTTCTTCCGTGCCCTTCGATTTCTGTTCCTTGACCTGCACTTCCTTGGTTTCTGTCGTGTAACTCACTTGCGCGTCAAAGTATCCATCGCGTTCCAGTCGCTCACGAATATTCCGTTTCCCCTCCTCCAGAAGGTCTGCATCCACCGCGCCTTCTTGATACACCGGAACCAGCCTCTTTAATTCTCCCTTGGACAATTTCGCGCCCGTCACTGCCACGTCCACCTGCGGACCTTCCGTGACCTCGAGCGCCAGCGGGATCGTATTGTTCGCCGCGTTGTACTCGCCTCGCCGGACGGTCGCCCGAGCGCTGAGCCGCCCCTTCTTCACCAGAAATTTTCGGATCCGGTCGGACCCGCGCTGTATGCGCGCGGTCGTCACCGGCTGTCCGGGCTTCATCTTCAATCGCGAAAGTATCTCCACGTCGCGATACGCCGTGCCGTTCTTCAGTTCCACGGATGCCACCCGTGCCCGCGGCCCGGGCTTTACATGCACCAGGATGTCCATTTGATGCGTGGCGGGGTACGGCACGTTCTCTGCCGAGACCTGTGCCGTATACAGGCCTTCTTCCTTCAATACATCGCGCAGGCGCGCCAACCCTTCGTCCACGTCTTCTTGTCGAAACGGCCGCCCCAGCGTGATCTGCATCGCCGCGGCAGCGGATGTATCCGTAGGGGGTGGCGTCAACCCATCAATCAGGACTCTATTAAAGAAAATACTCTCTCGAACCACGAAATCGAGCCGCACGCCGCTGCCCACGGGAGTCACAACCGCTCTCAAATCAGTATAATCGCCCAGCCCATACAGCGCGCGAAGGCTCTGTGCAACCTGCTCTCTATTCAGCGGTTTCCCAACTTCAACCGCAAGTCCTGAAGGAGACTCCGAAAGCGCACGCCCATCTTCGGTGACAATCCGTACCGCAACGACAGGAGCTCCCGCTTGATGTGTTTGGGTCTGTCCTTCTGCCAGTGCCTGTCCATAACTCCTCGCCGCCACAAATAGCAGCGCGAAGACGACAGTTCCCCTTAGCCCTCTGCACCATCTCAATTTCATGCTCACTATCGCTCAGACGAAGCGTAGCACAAGGGCGTTGCCCATCCCGCTATCTCTAGCGTTATGATGATGCAAGGGGGACGATGACCGTCGCCGCCGCGCCGGGTCCGCGCTTGCTCGATTCGCTCCAGGAAAAGTACTCGCGTCAGATGCTCTTCGCCGGAATCGGTGAAGAAGGCCAGCAGCGCCTGCTCGCCTCCCGTGCTGTCATTGTAGGCTGCGGCGCGATCGGCGCGGCTGCCGCTGGTCTTCTCGTGCGCGCCGGAGTCGGCCGCGTCAGAATTCTCGATCGCGATTTCGTCGAACCGTCCAACTTACAGCGGCAAACTCTTTTCGACGAGAACGACGCCCGCTCCGCCCTTCCCAAAGCCGTTGCCGCCGAGCGCAAACTCCGCGCCGTCAATGGCAGCGTCGCCGTAGAAGGCTTGGTCTCGGACTTAAACCCGCGCAATGCCGAAGAGTTGCTCGCAGGCTTCGATCTCATCCTCGATGGCACAGATAATTTTGAGACTCGCTTCCTCATCAATGACTTTGCTGTGCAATCTGCCAAGCCCTGGATCTACGCCGCCGCCGTCGCCAGCTATGGTGTGACCATGACCATCCGCCCCGGCCTAACTCCTTGTCTCGCCTGCCTCCTCGAATCCTCGACGAACGGCCATGGACTTGAGGAAACTTGCGACACCGTTGGCGTCCTCGGCCCCATCGTCAACCTGATCGCCTCTCTCGAAGTCGCTGAAGCCCTCAAGCTCCTCGTCGGCAGCGAAAAAGCTCTCCATAACCGCCTGATCTCGTGCGATGTTTGGACTGGCCACTTCCAGTCCGTCCGCGTCGCCCAAAACCCGGCCTGCCGCGCCTGCGCCCGCCGTGAATTCTCTTATCTTCAGGGACAAGCTCAGCCGCACATCACCCTTTGCGGCCGAGACTCCGTGCAAATTCACGAGCGCGGCCGTACTCTCGATCTGGGAGCGTTGCAGGAGAGGCTTGCGGCCGCCGTCTCCGATGTCCGGCACAACGAATTCTTGCTCTGTTTTCGCGTCGACCCGTATCAAATGACCGTTTTCGCCGATGGCCGCGCTATTCTCAAGGGCACAAAAGACCCCGCCATCGCGCGTTCTCTTTACGCCCGCTACATCGGCGCCTGACTCTTTTCTTCTTTGAGAGGGGGATTGCTGCCGGCCATGCTTCAGCGCGTCTGCCCGGTCCGCCCGAACGAACTCCGCATGTTCGCGCGATCCAGGTTTTCCCGCAGGTTCATCAGCGTCAGAAACGTGCTCAGAATTCTCGCCTTCAAATCATCGGTCAGGTGCAAGCCACTGGTGGCAACGCGCGCTAGCCGCTCTCCGCTTTCCGTAATAAAGCGCATGATTTCCTTCTGCCGGTCGTGCGGAGCATTCCCCAGCGCCGTCTCGCGCCTCATTTCCGCGCAGCTTCCTTCGATCGATAGTGTGAAGTGCAAAACGCAAACCTGCTGCTGCTCGGCGAGGGCTGGCGGCGAGTCGTTCTTGCATCCCGTTACTTTGCAAGGTATAGCCATGGAGCGCGCAAACTGGGGCCAACAAGAAAGGTAACCACTCCTGGCCCTGAAAATCCAGTCTCCTTCCGCCGAAGGTTGCGAATCCTGCATAGCCTCTTTCCGCACCCCGTATCCCTCCCGACAATCCCATCCGACAGCCAGTTGCTAAAAATCAGTTGCCCGCATTCAAAAACAATTGTATAAAAATGCAGGGGGCTGTATATTTGTACTAGCCATGAGCGCCGGAAAAACATTTCGCCACGGTCAAATCCTGCGGCTGGTCAGCGGTCAGCCCATCGTCAGCCAGGAAGAGCTGCGCCGCCGCCTCGCTCAGCAGAAGATGCGCGTCACTCAGGCCACTCTTTCCCGCGACCTGCAAGAGCTCCGCCTCGTTAAGACTCAGGAAGGTTACAAGCCAGAAAACGTTCTTCCCGAAGAAAACGGTAATGGAACGCTCCCTTTACCTCCGCTCGCGCGCGCGCTTCGAGAATTTCTGCTGGATATTCGCCCAGCGGAAAATTTGCTTGTTCTGAAAACTCCTCCCAGTGGGGCCCAGCCTCTGGCCGCCGCCGTGGACGCCTCGAAATTTCCAGAAATCGCCGGCACCATCGCGGGAGATGACACCGTTCTCATCATCACACCCAGCAAGCGAACTCGCGATTCCCTGCAAAAAAAGATTGAAGCCCTGGTGAAATGAGAGACCCTCGCCAAGTCGCTGTCGTTGGTGTCACTGGATACACCGGCCTCGAACTTGCCGGTATTCTCCTGCGTCATCCCGCCGTTGCTTCCTCCACTTTCTACGTGCGGGAAACGCGTGGAGCTAACTGTATCGCCGAACTCTTTCCCCAATTCCGCGGATGGGGACAGGCTCCCCTTCGCCCGCTTTCTCTCGACTCCGTCACCTCGTCCCATGCGGGGACCGCTTTTCTTGCCACACCTCATGAAGTCTCGGCCGAACTCGCTCCTGCGCTTCTCGAAGCTGGTTTGCGCGTCGTGGACTTGAGTGCCGCCTTCCGTTTCCGCTCGCCGGAAACATTCACTTCCTGGTACAAACTACCCACGCCTCATGCCGATTATCTGGGCGAAGCTGTCTACGGCCTTCCCGAACTCTATTCTGAAGAAATCGCAAAAGCCCGCCTGGTCGCGAATCCTGGCTGCTACGCCACCAGCGTCATCCTCGCACTGCGTCCGCTCGCGGAAGCCGGCTTTATCGCTTCGAACCAAAACGTTATCTGCGATTGCAAATCCGGCGCCAGCGGCGCAGGCAAAGATCCCCGTCGCGACCTGCAATTCGTCGAAGTCGACGAAAATTTCAAAGCCTACAATCTCTTTTCGCACCGCCATACGCCGGAAATTCTCGAGCATACCGGCCTCGCAGAATCGCAGCTCATTTTTTCCACACATCTTCTGCCTCTGGCTCGTGGCATTCTCTCGACCATTTACGTCACGCTCTCCGCACAGCAATCGCCTGACGCCATCGAAGCCCTCTATCGCAAGTTCTATGCCGGACGGCCCATGGTCCGCATCTGGCCTGCGGGGACGTTGCCCGAACTGCAGCACGTCGCGCACACCAATTTCTGTGATATCGGCTTCGCCCTGGATAAGTCTGGCCAGCGTCTCATCGTCGTCTCCTGCCTCGACAATCTTGGCAAGGGCGCGGCAGGCCAAGCCGTTCAGAATTTCAACCATATTTTGGGCATCGAGGAGAAGATCGCACTTCAATGAAAACCGTAATCAAGTTCGCAGGTGCTTTGCTCGAAGATGAACCGACCATGCGCACACTCGCGCGGCAGGTCGCCGTCCTTGCCAACGAAGGCCACGAGATTCTCGTTGTCCATGGCGGCGGCCGCGCCTTCACCGAAGCCCTCAAACGCATGGGCATTGAAAGCAAGTTTGTCTCCGGCCTCCGCGTGACCGACCGCGAAACGCGCGACGCCGCCGTGATGGTTTTCGCCGGACTGCTGAACAAGCGCCTTGCCGCCGCGATCTCCGCAGAAGGCTATCCAGCGATTGGCGTCTCCGCTGCCGATGCTCAGTGTTTCCTAGCCGAACCCATGTCCCACGGCGAAGTAGCTGGCAGCCTCGGCTTCGTTGGATATCTCACCGGAATGAACAATGCTTTCATCGAATCTCTTTGGCGCGAGCGCCTAATTCCTGTCGCCCCCTGCCTTGGCCTCGGGCCGGACAACGAGCTTTACAATATCAATGCCGATCACATGGCCGCGGCCTGCGCCGAATTCCTGGAAGCCGACCAACTGATCTATCTCACCGATGTCGCTGGCGTTCTCGACGGCGAAAAAGTCCTCTCCGCCATCACCTGCGAAGAGAGTGAGCGCCTGGTTCAGTGCCGCGTCGTCTCCGGCGGAATGATTCTCAAGCTGGAAGCAGCCAAGCGCGCTCTTGAGGGCGGCGTCCGCCAGGTACGCATCGTCGGCGGTACGTCCCCCGATGCTCTTCTTCTCGCGTTCCACTCGGCTGAACAGGCCAATGCGGATCATTCTTCGCCGATTCCCGGCACCCGCGTTCTCCGCGAGCAGTTTCCAAACGCTCAGGAGGCGCTTTCGGCGGCGTAATGCGCAAGCTCGCTACAAAAAAGACGGCGAAAGCCGCTGTTCAAACGGCCAGGAAAAAGTCGCCTCGCGCATCGAATGCCAATTCCATTCTGCGCGATGCGAATCAATTTCTTATGCCGACGTACAAACGCCAGGCCATGGTCTTCACGCACGGACGCGGCTGTTACGTTTATGATTCGCGCGGCAAAAAGTATCTCGATTTTCTCGGTGGCATCGCCGTCAACGCCCTCGGTCACGCACATCCGCGCATCGTCAAAGTGATCCGTCGCGAAGCCGGGCGCGCGGTCCATCTCTCCAATCTCTTTCACAATTCTTTTCAAGGCCCCCTGGCTCGCAAACTTGCGCAATGGTCGGGTCTCGACCGAGTGTTTTTCTCCAATAGCGGCGCCGAAGCTGTCGAAGGCGCTTTAAAACTGGCCCGTCTTTACGGCCGCACTCCCGCCGATGCGCCTGCCTCTCCGGCCCGAAAGCACCGCATCTTGTCGCTAGAAAATTCTTTCCATGGCCGCACGTTTGGCGCCGTAAGCGTCACCGCCACGGAAAAATACCGCCTCCCTTTTGCTCCTCTCGTGCCTGGGGTTGACTTTGTCCGCTTCAACGATGTCGCCGATCTCGAATCCAAATTTGACGGCACCGTCTGCGCCATTCTTCTCGAAACCATTCAGGGAGAGGGCGGAATCTATCCGGTCAGCGAAGATTTCTGGAACCGCGCGCGCGCCCTCGCCACAAAATACGGCGCGCTGCTAATCGCCGACGAAATTCAGTGCGGCTTGGGCCGCACGGGCCGCTATTTTGCGTACCAGAAATTTTCCTCGAAGCCCGACGTCGTGGTGGTAGCCAAGCCACTCGCCGCCGGTCTCCCGCTCGGTGCGATCCTCGCGTCCGAAGCCGTCGCCCAGCGCGTTTCGCCCGGCTTGCACGGCACCACCTTTGGGGGCGGCCCGCTCGCATGCGTCACGGCTCTCGAATTTCTCAATATCATCGAAGACGAAAAGCTCCTCGAAAACATCCGCGCACGCAGTGCCGAGTTGCGTGAAGGCCTTTCCGCGCTCGCCGCAAAATTTCCCTTTATCCGCGAAATCCGCGGCGAAGGCTTGATGATTGGCATCGAGCTTTCCATTGATGGCGCTCCCTTTGTCCAGCAAGCCATGCTCAAAGGACTGCTCATCAACTGCACGCACGATTTCACGCTGCGCTTCCTGCCGCCTTTCCTTGTTACCCGCGCGCAAGTGCGCCAGTTTTTACGTCTGCTCGAACAACTCTTTGTAACTACCCCGCAAAAGGCTGCCGCCCCGGAGCCCGCGAAATCCGCGCCTCCGTCGCATGCGGCCCTCGCCGCGGCAAGGTGAAACAATGACCACTTCTGCGCTCGTTACTCCTATTTCTTTGTCGAATGACTTGCTCACCGGAGCGGAATGGAGTCCCTCGCACACGCGCGACCTGCTCCAGCTCTCCGCGGAAATTAAAGCCCGCCCGGGCCGTTACGCTTCCTCGCTGACGGGCAAATTCATCGCGCTGATTTTCGAAAAGCCCTCGCTTCGTACCCGCGTCACTTTCGACGTCGGCATCCAGAGCATGGGCGGCTCGGTCGTTTTCCTCGATCACACGCAAGCTTCTGCCTCTCTCGGCGCCCGCGAGTCCATCGCCGACGTCGCGCGCAATCTCGACCGCTGGGTCCACGGCATCGTCGCCCGCGTCTACCACCAGAAAGTCCTCGAAGAAATGGCCGCCAACGCTGCCATTCCCGTGATCAACGCGCTCTCCGACAAATTTCATCCTTGCCAGGCGCTTGCCGATTTCTTCACACTCGAAGAAAGATTCGGCGCACTCCGCAGCTTCAAACTCACCTACGTCGGTGACGGAAACAACGTTTGCCATTCCTTGATGTATCTAGCCGCTCGCCTCGGTGTTCATCTGCGCGTCGCCACACCGCACGACTATCAGCCCGCGCCGGAAGTCGTCGCCGACTCCAAACGTGTAGCCAAGGAAACCCGAGCCAAAATTGAGCTGATGACCGATCCGCGGGAAGCCGTCGCCGGCGCCCAAGGCGTCTACACCGACGCCTGGACCAGCATGGGCTTCGAAGCCGAAGGCGAAGTCCGCAGCGCCGTCTTTGCACCCTACCAGGTCAACCCGGAACTGATGGCTCTCGCCGCTCCAGACGCTGTCTTCATGCACTGTCTTCCGGCGCACCGAGGCCTGGAAGTTACGCCCGAAGTCCTCGACGGCCCGCAATCGGTCGTCCTCGACCAATCAGAAAACCGCATGTACGTGCAGAAAGCCATCCTGCACACTTTGTTCTGATCCATTGATGCGCGGGCATCGCATCTCGACTTTTCGTATCCGGAGGGGCACGGCATGCCGTGCCCCTCTTTGAACCCTTGAGCCTTGCACTATTAAACTTTCTTCAAAACGAGGAACCGTGAAAACGCAACTGCCAAAACCAAAGAAAGTAGTTCTCGCCTATTCCGGAGGGCTCGACACTTCCATCATCATTCCGTGGCTGAAAGAAAACTATCAATGCGAAGTCATCGCCATGATCGGCGACGTAGGCCAGCAGGAAGACCTGGAAGCCGCCCGCAAGAAAGCCCTAGCCACTGGCGCCTCGACAGCCTATGTCGAAGACCTCCGCGAGGAATTCGTTCGCGACTATATCTGGCCGACGCTCCGCGCTGGCGCAGTCTATGAACACACTTACTTACTGGGCACCTCCATGGCCCGCCCCATCCTCGGCAAACGCCAGGCTGAACTAGCTCTCCAACTCGGCGCCGATGGCCTCTCGCACGGCTGCACTGGCAAAGGCAACGATCAGGTCCGCTTCGAGCTGGCCTACAAAGCCATCGCGCCCAACGTGCAAATCATCGCGCCGTGGCGCGAGTGGGACATCGATTCGAGAGAAGATGCCATCGCCTACGCCGCAAAACACAACGTCCAAGTCGAGCAAAGCAAAAAAAATATCTACAGCCGCGATCGCAACATCTGGCATCTCAGCCACGAAGGCGGCGAACTCGAAGATCCCGCCAACTCTCCAAATGAAGCCATGTGGCAGTGGACCGTCTCTCTGGAAAAAGCGCCGGACAAAGCGGAAGAAGTCGAAATCGGTTTTGAAGCAGGCACGCCCGTCAGCGTCAACGGCGCGAAGCTCGCTCCCGTCGAACTTCTCAACGCGCTGAATGAAATTGCCGCAAAGCACGGCATCGGCCGCACCGACATCGTCGAAAACCGGCTCGTAGGTATGAAATCCCGCGGCGCATACGAGACGCCCGGCGGCACGCTGCTAGTCACCGCGCATCGTGAACTGGAAGCTCTGACCATCGACCGCGAAACCACCCACTTTCAACAAGCGCTCTCGCTTCGCTATGCCGAACTCGTTTACTACGGCTTGTGGTTCTCCCCGTTGCGCGCCGCGCTGGACGGTTTCTTCAATGTCTCGCAACAGCGCGTCACCGGCGCGGTCGGCCTGAAACTCTGGAAAGGCACGCTAACCGTCACCAAGCGCATCTCTCCCTTCTCGCTCTATCGCACGGATCTGGCGAGCTTCACCATGGGCCGCTACAACCCAAAGGACGCCGAAGGCTTCATCAATCTTTTCGCGCTCCCTGTAACCGTCCGCCCCAAAGCGAAAGCCGAAGGTGGCAACCATTAAATAAATCCTGCTTGTAGGGGCGCAGCCTGCTGCGCCCCTACAAAGAAATTTCTGACCTCGAGAGCGAGGAGCTGAGGTCGAATTCGAAAGCGGCAAATGACCGAACGCAAAGATGACCGATTGTGGGGCGGACGCTTCGAGCGTGAGCCAAATGCTCACTTCGACGCGTTCCAACGCTCCTTTGCGTTCGATCGCCGCCTTCTGCCTTACGAAATCGCCGTCGACCGCGCCTGGGCCAAAGCCCTCGAACCCATCGGCATCTTTACCGCTACCGAAGTGAAGCAAACTCTCGCGGCACTTGACAAAATATCAGACCGCGCGCGAACGAACCCCGCGTGGGTCGATTCGTTTGGCGCAAACGCCGAAGACGTCCACCACTTCGTCGAAAAAGCCCTAGTCGAAGAACTCGGCTCGCTTGGCTGGAAGCTGCACACCGGCCGCAGCCGCAACGAACTCGTCGCCACGGATTTTCGCCTCTTCGTCATTGAAGCCGCTGCAGAGATCCAGCGCGGTTTGTCCGCGCTGTTGAATACGCTCCTGCAACAAGCCAAGGCAATAATCTCCGTGCCCATGGCGGGCATGACCCACATGCAGCACGCGCAACCGATTCTGCTTTCGCATTTTCTGCTGGCGCACGCGGAAGCGTTCCTGCGCGATGTCACACGTCTTCAACACGCCGCAGCAAGCTCCGACGTTTGTCCCATGGGTTCCGGCGCGCTCGCTGGAAACTCTTTCGGCATCGACCGCAACGCTATTGCGCGTGAACTCGGTTTTTCCAAGATCACCGCGAACAGTCTCGATGCCGTCAGCGATCGCGACTTTGCACTCGATTATCTTTTCGCGCTCACCGGCATAGCCACGCACCTCTCGCGCCTCGCCGAGGATTTTGTGATCTTCGCTGCTCAAGAATTTGCGTACGTAGTTCTTCCCGACGAATATTCGACGGGTAGCAGCCTCATGCCGCAAAAGAAAAATCCCGATTCCTGGGAGCTGATTCGCGGCAAAACCGGCCGCATCACCGGTGCGTTACTCGGCTTACTCACCACGCTCAAAGGCTTGCCCACCAGCTACCAGCGCGACTTGCAAGAAGATAAGGAAGCTCTCTTCACCGCGCACGATCAAGTCGCGGACATGCTCGCCGTTGCCGCAGGCGCGCTCGCCGGCACCACATTCCGCGAAGATCGTCTTCGCGCCGCCGCGTCCAATCCGCTTCTGTTGGCTACCGAAGCTGCGGATTACCTTGTGAACAAAGGCGTTCCGTTCCGCCAGGCACACGACATCGTCGGCAAAGTACTGCGCGAATCCGAGCGCCAGGGGAAAGTCTGGACGGAATTGCCACTCGAAGATTTGAAGAAAATCTCTCCGGCATTTGAGTCTGATTTTTCCGATGGCCTGAACGTCAACGCGGCACTCGCAGCAAAAAAAGTTCCCGGCGGCACCGCGCCAGACGCTGTCAGAAAAGCCATTGCCGATTTGGAAGAACGTCTTCACAGAAAAACCACCAAAATAGGAGCCACGCCATGAGCACGCAAACGGCAGTTCAGCTGAACACCCTAACCTCCGTCTCGGAGGAGAGGAGGTCGCTTCCGGGGACGGCGCGCTAGTCACACGGATATCCCGTTGATGAAGCACGCACTCTCCGAAGCTTCTCTCCCACGCGGATTTCGCTTCGCCGCCACTGCCTGCGGCCTGAAGAAAACCGGCGCGCTCGATCTCGCGATTATTTCGAGTGATGTTCCCGCTTCCGCCGCTGCGGTGTTCACGCAAAATCTTGTCGTCGCCGCGCCGGTCACCATTTCCAAGGAACATTTGCGTGAGTCGAAAGGGCGTATGCGCGCCGCGATTGTGAATGCAGGCAATGCGAACTGCGCAACAGGCGCCGCAGGCCACGCCGCTGCGCAACGTACCGTCGCGGAAACAGCTAAGCGGCTCGGCTGCACTCCAAATGAAATCATCGTCTGTTCGACCGGCGTAATCGGCGTGCCATTGGCCGTTGAAAAAATTCTCCGCTCGCTGCCGAAGCTCACGCGTAACCGCAGGCCTTCGGCTCGTTCTTTTGCGGAGTTATCGCTCGCCATTTGCACCACGGACACTCGCCCAAAAACCGCCGGCGCTGCCTTCAAGATGGCCGGCAAGAAAATTCATATGGTTGGGTGCGCGAAAGGTGCGGGCATGATCCATCCCAACCTGGCCACAACGCTCGCCTTCGTAGTCACCGATGCCTCCATCGCGCCGGCGTTGCTGCAAAAAACTTTGCGCGACGTCTGCTCGCGCACGTTTAACTGCATCAGCATCGACGGCGATTCTTCGACCAATGATACCCTGGCAGTCTTCGCAAACAGCGCGGCCGGCACGCCCGCGATTCGCACCGGAAGCACGGCGCATCGCGCCTTCACTGCGGCACTTGAAGACGTTTGCCGGTCGCTCGCGTTGCAGATCGTCGCCGACGGCGAAGGAGCGCAACGCGTCATCGAAATCGAAGTGCGCGGCGCGAAAACCGAAGCCGCAGCCAAACGCATCGCGGAAACGATTGCGACCTCTCCGCTTGTCAAGACCGCGTTCGCTGGAGGCGATCCCAACTGGGGCCGCGTTTTCGCCGCTGCCGGCCGCTCCGGAGTGGCGTTCGATCCCGCGCGAGTCGACATGAAAATGGCGGGCATCCCTGTTTTGCGGCGCGGCAGTCCGCTCGATTTCAACGAACGGGCTGCCAGCAACCGCCTGCTCGCCGAACACGTCCCGATCGTTCTGGATCTGCATGCCGGCAATGCCAGCGCTCGCTACTGGACCTGCGACCTGACCGCGGAGTACGTCCGCATCAACGCTTCTTACAGAACGTAGCCAATCTGGATCGTAAATTCGGTCCAGCGGTATACGTTAGTGTGCTAGGCTACGCGCGAAAGGACCGCGAGCTGAACGCCGGACATTTTTGTCCGATATTCGTCGGCCGCGCCATTGGGTTGGTGGATTATGAACAACGCTGTGGGCACTCATCCCGTTCATCAGGCACTTGCCAGCCATACGGACCCGAAGAATCTGCCGTGGGTGCCTTGGGCCGAAGGGCATTTTATCAAGCTGATCAAATTGAATCCTATTACGGGGCAGATCATTTTGTTTATCCGGTCGCATCCCGGAGCTGCGCTGCAAATGCATTTTCATCCAGGGACCGTTGTCGTGTACACAGTCCAGGGCGCATGGACTTACGACGAGGGATGGGTTTCGGAAGCGGGCGACGTTGTGTTTGAGGTGGCCGGATCGACGCATTCACCACGAATGGTGGGCAAGGAAGACACCATTGTCTTCGCGGTGATCGAAGGCGCGCTCGATTTTGTCGACGATACGGGCAAGACGGTCGCTACCGAAAACTGGCAAACTTTTTTGAAGCGCTACCACGACCACTGCGCCGAGAAGGACCTCATGCCGGTGGACATCACGAAGTTCTGACATTCGCGTACTTTATTTTTTGCAGCGCCGGCCTGAAACTTGCACGCTAGCTGTATGTCCAGACCGTGATTCATATTGGGAGAAAACATGACGACGGAATTGCAGGGCAAGGTTGGGCTAATCACCGGGGGGACTTCGGGGATCGGGCGCGATACCGCTGTGCTGTTTGCGAAGGCCGGAGCCAAGGTGGTGGTTGCAGGACGGCGCAAAGCAGAGGGGCAAGAGACGGTCGACCAGGTGCGCGCGGCTGGCGGTGATGCGCTGTTCGTGAAGGCCGATGTTTCGCGAGCTGCTGAGGTGCAGGCGCTGGTGCAGAAAACGGTGGAGAAATTTGGGCGGTTGGATGTGGCGTTCAATAACGCGGGGATCGAGGGCAACTGGAAGCCGATTATCGAGCAGTCCGAAGAAGACTGGGACAGCGTGATAGACATTAATCTCAAGGGCGTTTGGCTGTGCTTGAAGTACGAAATCAAGCAGATGCTGAAACAGGGCGGTGGCGGGGCAATCGTGAACATGGCCTCGATCGGAGGCCTGATGGGCGGGGCGGGAGCGGCTACATATAACGCGAGCAAGCATGGCGTGATCGGGCTGACGAAGTCCGCGGCGCTGGAAAACGCGACTAGCGGAATTCGAGTAAACGCGGTGTGTCCGGCGGTCATTGAAACGGCGATGGGCGAGCGGCTCTTTGGCGATCCGGAGATTAATAAGCGCGTGTTGCGTCTCCATCCGATCGGCCGCTTCGGAACGTCGAAGGAAGTCGCCGAAGGCGTGGTGTGGATGTGCTCGGAACGGGCCTCGTTTATGACCGGGCAGAATTTAGTTTTGGACGGAGGATTTTTAGCGGGGCCCAGTCCTGCAAACTTGTTGGGCTAGGTCTAGAGATCCCCGTCAACGATTTAGGAGGCACCCTTGATTTCGAGTGACTGTCCCGCGCCGCAGAGAGGACATTGCGAAGGCGTCCATAAGTTATAAGGCATGCGGCGGAGAAGTTCGAGCGGGAGATGATGTTCTTCTGCAAATTCGGCGATGGAGTCGCCGAGCACTAAAAGTGCGCCGATAGCAACGATGTTTGCGCCAATGGTTTGCAAGTCGGAGAAGGCTCCGCGGACAGCCGAACCAGCGCTGATGACGTCATTGACGATCGCGACGCGTTTGCCTTTGACGGCGGAGCGAAGGGCTTTCGGGAGATGGTACTCAACTGGGAAAAGACCTTCGCGTGCTGCATTGGCGAAGCGCTCGGCGTAGACGAAATCACAGCCGAGTTCAAGAGACACCAGTAAGGCGATGAAGGCGCCTTCAACAAGCGGACCGCAGACCACTTCCACCTTTTGTGGCAAGAGTTTCGCCGCGAGTTGAGCGGCAAATATCTGTATCTCTTGAGGATGTAGGCACAGAGTCTCGAGCTCGAGCCACAAATCTCCATGGTGACCGGACTCCAGCCGGAAATGTCCCTGGCGTGCGCGGAAAAAGGAAAGAAGATTTTCTTCCATGAGAGTCCATCAGCCGGCCGCTGGGCCGCCGCTCGGATAGTCTCAAGTTAACCGCAACGCTTGACAAAAGAAAACAATCTAGCCGGGTGGCGCGTTCATTGGATATGCCTGCTGGGAGTATATTGAGAAGCTTGCGGCATTCAAACTCGCGTTCAAGGCAAGGACTTTGTGACTCCAGCTTCGAATAAACCAATGATGATTCTGATTGCCGGGCCCTACCGTTCCGGAACGAATGACGATCCCGCCCTGATCGCGAGAAACGTTCACGAGATGGATTCGTATGCACTGCCCATCTTTCGCGCGGGAAACATCCCGATTCTGGGCGAATGGCTGGCCCTTCCGCTTGTGAAACTTGCCGGTTCCAAGAAAACAGGCGACGAACCGTTCAACGAGATTTTTCATCCCATCGCGGTCAGGCTTCTGGAAAAGTGCGATGCCGTTCTTCGCGTCGGAGGCTCTTCGGCTGGCGCGGATGAAATGGTGCGAGTCGGCCGGAGTCTAGGATTAAAGATTTACACCGATCTCGCAGAGATTCTCGCTCTCTGAATTACAGAGAAAATTTCTGCTGCAATGGATCCGCTAGCACGATCATCAAACTTGAGTCGTAAGACGCCGCGGATTGAGTAGGGGCACGGCATGCCATGCCCCTCTGCCAGGACTTAT
Organism: Candidatus Acidiferrum sp.; assembly: GCA_035314345.1. GTDB lineage: Bacteria > Acidobacteriota > Terriglobia > Acidiferrales > UBA7541 > Acidiferrum. Next base: position 7,329 of record DATFZQ010000037.1, on the reverse strand, counting down.
TCCGACTCCGACTCCCTCGCCTAGAAGGAATACCGCAGAGCGAACTGGATGAGCCGCGGCGCTCCCACCGTACTGGTGATCTTTCCGAAATTGCCCCCTTCCACGTCAGTGAAAGCAGGATTGGCGAAGTTTGCGTGATTCCAAATGTTAAAGAAATCGGTAGTGAATCGCAGCTCCTGCCGCTCGGTAATCTTGAAGTTCTTGATCAACGAGAAGTCCCAGTTCTGCTGACCCGGCCCTCGGAAGGTGTTGCGTCCCAGGTTTCCGAAGCCGGTAGTGCAGAAATTGGGATTGTTTATAGGATCGCATTGGGCCGGGTAGAGAAGCGGCGCCGGTGTGAACGCGCTGAGATTCAAATAGCCGTTGATCCGTGTGCCGATACCTCCGCTGGTCTGAGCGCTCGAAATCGTTGCCCCTGGCGCCAGACTCGCCGTCAGCACGCCTGGAGCGGATCCCGATCCCAGAAACCCTGTGCCAGCTCCGGAATCCAGGACCGAGAATGGCGCACCGGATTGAATGATGGTGATGCCACTCACCGCCCATCCCGCCAGCAACTTGTGAGTCAAGCCTTCCGCGGACTTGAAGAATGGCAAATCGTAGCGATAACTCACGGCCAACCGGTGCGTGCGGTCGAAATCAGACAGCCCGCGCGAATCATTCAATGTGGATTCGTCGTTGAAGGCGGTATTGAAGGCAGTATTGCCCGTTGATGTCGCGTCCGTCGACTTCGAGAATGTATAGGCCGCCTGGAAATACCCGGCGCCCCACCGGCGCGATACCGTTGTCTGCAGCGAATTGTAGTGCGAATAAGCATCGTTGGCGAAGAGCTGAAACCCTGCGTAGCCGTTGATGCCCTGGGCTCGCGAGCGAGCCACGGCGTTGGCGAACGTGTTGGTGGTTATAACGCAAGGACTGGGGTTGCAAAACGTGCTGCTGATGTCTACTGGATTCGTCGGTGTGGCGTCCTGCGATTGCAGTGCATCACGTGTCTCGCGCAGATGGATGGAATGTGTGCCTACGTAGCCAACCTCAAGCACCCACTGCTTGCCGAGCGAATGTTGAACGGTCAAATTCCACTGCTGCGTGCTCGGTACGACGAAGTGGCGAGGCACAGCCAATCCGAAGATGCCGAGTGTATTGAGTGGTCCTGGGCAGCCGTTTCCGGCAGCCTGTCCATAATTTGCAGCTTGCGTGGTATCTCCTCCAGGGAAGCCCTGGAAAACGTTCAGGCAGGGAACAAACCCCGGGTCCAACGTGCCGGCTTGCGGCAACGCGTTCGGGTTCGGGTTCGGGCAGCCCGGCAGCGGCGTTGCCGAGAAATACGTTCCCAGGCACCCCGGCGCGCCCCCACCGAAAGCCACCGGAAGAAACGGCGTCTCAAACGACAATTGGTCCGCGGTGCCGACGTCCTCGCGAACGTAGTAGATGCCGTATCCGGCGCGAATCGTCGTGTTGTGATGCCCGAAGAGGTCGTAGGCCAGGCCGATGCGCGGCCCAATATTCGTAGAGTAGTTGTTGTTAAACGTAGTGCCATTCGCGCTGCCCGTCAATCCCGCCAGATGTAAGTTGTTTACGCAGGACGGGTAGATGAAGGGGAACTCTCCAGCATTCGCGAGAGTTGGATCAAGATTCCCGATGTGGCAAAGATCGTCATGAAACGCTCCGAATATTTCCGTTCGCACTCCCAGGTTCAGCGTCAGATTCGGCCGGATCTTCCAGTCATCCTGTGCAAATACCGCGTAGTTATTGGACCGGTATTCGTGATTCGAAAGGCCGCCTCCCCCGAAGCTGAATTGTGGCGCGCCCAAAAGAAAATTCTGGAAGTCGGTCGTCGCGACACCCGGCAGCGGTCCCGACCCCGCCGGCGTATTTGTGAAGAACAGTTCCCCGTTGAACACCTGCGGAAAGTTTTTGTTCAAATTCACGCGCGTGAAGTCGCCACCAAAGCGCAACACATGCGCGCCTTTTACCCAGCTCACGGTGTCCACAAGATTGTAGTTGTTCTGGTCCTGTGACTGGTTACCGAAGGGCGCCGGTCCAATCTCGAAGCCGGAACTCTCGAAAATGAACTTATAAATCGAGTCCGTCACGCTGTTCGTTGGCCGGTCAATTCCCAGGTCCGTGCTGGTGACTGGCGCCACATTGCTCAGTACGTCGTTGATATGCACGAAGCCGAACCTGAATTCATTCACGAGCGTCGCTGAGAAGAGATGCGTCTCCGTAATATTCAGGAATCGGGCATTCACCGGCGTGTCAAACGGAAAGTTCAGCGAAGAAGAGCTGACACTGCTGGCCAGCGTGCTGCCCAGAGATTCCTGCAGGTCGCCGCCGCCGAAAGGCAAAAAGCTCTCGGAATCGGAAAAGAAAAACCTGGCGGAAAGTTTGTCCTGGCCGCTGCGGAATTCGCGGTCCCAGTTGGTTGTGAATTGGTTGTCGGTATATTTTCCCGCCCGGCTGATGGCGAACGCACCCGTTGCAGGGTCGCTGCTCGGAATCAACAGTCCGTTGGTCGTCCCGCCGAACTGGTTGCTCTGAAAATTCAACAACTTCAACACCACCGGATCGATCGGGGTCGTCGTATTCCCGAAAAAAGCCTGCGAAATCGAAGCTTGTGTTCGGACATCCGGAAGCGACGGGATCGTCGTGCTGATGAGCGTGCCCGGGGAATCGCCGCTGCGCTGCCGCGTGCCCTGGTAATTCATGAAAAAGTACCCGAACTTCTCCTTTACCACAGGTCCGCCAAGGCTTCCGCCGAAGATGTTCTGAATAATTTCGGGACGTGCCAGACCCTCGCGATTCAGGAAGAAGTCGTTGGCATTCAAAACCGTGTTCCGGAAATATTCGTAAGCGTCGCCATGGAACTCTCTTGTGCCGGACTTTAGAATCGCGTTGACGTTTCCGCCGCCGTCGCGCCCCTGGCTGGCGTCATACAGCGAAGTCTGGACCTTGAACTCCTGGATTACGTCGGGATTGGGAAGTGGAACGTACGTCGCTTGCGCAACGTTGTAGTCCGTGGCGCTTATCCCCTCGATTAAAAAATTGTTGTTGTCCTCGCGCTGGCCGTTAACGAAGAGTTTCACGCTACCGCGCCCAAGCTGCGCCGCGGCGTTCAGTTCGCTCTGCGCGCCGGTGGAAAGCGTTAGCAGTTGCTGGTAATTTTGCGTCGCCAGGGGAAGCTCGCGGATCGTGGCGGTGCCAAGGGATTCGCCGGTCGTGGCGTTGCTGGTTTCCACGGCCGCCACTTGCGCCGAAATTTCGACTTTTTCCGTTACCGCTCCGGGTTTCAGCGTGATCGTCACGCGCGTCGTTTCCGTGACGCGCACTTCGATGTCCGTGGCTTTGGCTTCTCCAAATCCGGATTTGTTTACAACGATGATGTAATTCCCCGGCGGCAACAGCGTGGCAACGAAAATTCCCTCGGTGCTTGTGGGAAGCTTGCGCACGATCGATTCTTTCCGCGCATCAATGATCTGCACATCCGCCGAGGCGATGGAGCCTCCGCTGGTATCAACCACTACGCCGCTGATGGCGCCCGTCGCGCCGCCTTGTCCATATGTGCTGGCACCTGCCAGCATTCCTGCGAACAACAACACCGCTGCTAACAGTCTACTGATACCCCACATGATTCACCCCCCGGTGATAAAACTTAAGATCTGCCTTACCTTGAACAATGACTATCACGGCGTTTAATGCTTCAAATCGCGCCAGCGTCCCCCGGAACACGGCACGCGCCAGTGAGCATTCCTATTTTGAAACTAGCGATTCAGCTTCGGTGTGTCAACCCGCGAAGGCATAAATTTTCATAGAATGTTCATAAGTGTTTTTGATGAAGCAAATCATCCGCTGTGCCGTCAAGCCTCTCGCCGCGAGTGGTCTTGCTGGCCTGCCTTATACTCACCACTTGACGCAGACTTTAACCGGCGAGACCATTACTCTTGGGTTGTACGGGCGCAACCTGTCCCGCTTGCTATCCGTCTAACGATATAGCTGATGATCAGCCAGCGTCGCCGATGGGGGTGACACATGACTTCTAGCACCGTGTTCCGTTCGCTCCTTTCCTTCTCGTTCTTCGCTCTCTTGGCTGGCTTCCAACCGGCCAGCGCCGATTCTAGCCATGCCCGCGTCATTCGCCTCAGTCTCGTTCAGGGCGATGTGCGCTTTACGCGAGAAGCCCATGGAGATCCGCTCGCGGACCAAAAGGCACAATGGGAAAAGGCCCAGGCCAACCTGCCCATCCGTCAGGGTTACGTGATTGCCACGGATAATGGCCGCGCAGAGGTCGAATTTGAGAATGGCGCGATGGCTTTTCTCAACGAGAACACCGTTCTCGAATTTTTCGATCTTTCGCTCGATGATGGCGCACGCACCACGCGCATAGTTCTCCGCCAGGGCTCCGCTTCCTTTTACGTGAATCCCGCAAACGAGGACTATTTCAGCGTGACCGGCGGCGATTTCACGGTCGAGGCCAACGGCAAGAGCTCCTTCCGCCTCAACAACTTTGACGACGGCAGTAACGTGGACGTCTTAACGGGCCACGCCTCCGTCCTGCACAAGAAGGAGACCACGCAGCTTAGCAAGGGACAGTCCCTCTCCATGAAGGCAGGCGAGGATTCCGTGAACATCGGCCGCCTTCCCACAGATGACGACTTCGATCACTGGGTCTCCGGCCGCATCGATACCGTTTCTTCGGCAACGAATGCTTCTCTTCAATACACGAACACTCCCTATTACGCGCCCGGGTACGCCGATCTTTATACATACGGTGCTTGGTCTTCCTGCGGAGGCTACGGGTATGGCTGGCGCCCCTTTGGCGCAAGCCTGGGGTGGTCGCCCTTCACCATGGGTCAATGGATGTGGGATCCCGGTTTCGGCTGGACTTTTGCTAGCTACCAACCCTGGGGTTGGGCTCCTTACCATTATGGAGGTTGGCTCTTTGACGCCTCTTGCGGCGGATGGTTTTATTCGCCCCCACCTTACTTCGGCTACGGAGGCTACGGCCGATACCCGGTAAAGCGTCCTCCCCCCATCGTCCATCCACCCCACCCGCTCTATCGCGCGACTACCGCCGTTTTCGTCCGCCAAAACGGCCAGCTCGCTGTCGTGCCCATGCACCCGCTCGACAAGAACGGCCAGACTCCGCTGAACCTGGAGCACGGTGTTTTTTCCGTCGATCCCGCCAGAAATACAACGGCGCCGGCTCTGTCCGCGTCAGGTGGACAGAAATGGGAAACCGTGAAATCTCCGCAGCGCGATGCGCTTAGCGGCGGTCTCGTTGCCACTACGGCGCCCGTGCGCACTTCGCGCACGCTTATTGAAGGAAGCAGCGGGACGCGCATTGTTTCCCTCAACCACGATTCTTCCATCATGTACGACCCACACGAGCACCGCTTTGTGAACAGCAATGCTGCCCAGCCTTCCGTGCGCGAGGCAGAAACGCTTGCGGAAAAGAATGCGCCGGGTGGGGCTAGAAACGATCACATCACACAAATTCCTCCAACCGGAACAGCAACGCGTGTCGCTAGTGTATCCGCTCCCGCGCGCGCCACGGCTCCACCCTCTCGCTCAATGGCTCCGCCACCGGCGCCTCGCTACTCAAGCGGTGGTGGGGGCGGTAGCACTTACTCCGGCGGAGGCGCATCTTCGCGCGCTTCATCGGCCCCCTCCTCGTCTGCGTCACACGCTTCAGCTTCTTCCTCTGGCGGCGGTGGTGGAGGCCGCCCGCACTGATGCATTCTTCATTTCGGAAATTTCCGAAAAAAACGGCTCTTCGATTGGGAGCCGTTTTTCTTTTCTAGGACGATCGCCTAGCCATCAAGAACTCGCACGTTCCTAGGAAAAGAGCATTCCGGCGTAGCCCACGACCGCGTCAAAATCTCCGGAAACATCCCCCGACGTCGCATAGCGTACCAACTCTGCCCGCGCGCCGCCCAGGCCTTGCAGCGCCGTCAGCATAGCTACGGTCGGCCCCAATCCGCACATGGTGATCGCCTCATTCCGACAGGTGTCGTACAATCCCCGCGCGTCCAGTGCCAGAATTCGGTCGATTGCCATGCGATCCTTCACCCGCGTCGTTGCGTCATTCTCGTAGTGGTTCAAATCGGAAGTCGTCACCAAGAGTATCTCCTCCGTGGAGGCGGCCAGCACACGTCCGATAGCTTCGCCTACAGCGGCAAGATCTTCGAAGCGCACTGTTCCGAGCGCAACAGGCACGAACGTAAACCCCGGCTGTAGCACCTGCAAAAACGGAATTTGCACCTCCAGCGAATGCTCGCTGCTGTGCGCCACGCTGTCTTCGCGCAAAAACGGGCAAGCCACGCGCAACGCCTCCGCCAGCGCATCATCGATCACTGCATCTCCAAGCGGCGTCCGCCACGCCCCGCTCGAGAGAATCGCGGCATTTTCCCCTCGTGGATAATGCCGGACGCCGAGAATCACAATTTTTTTCGGTATCGCTATTCGCGCATACACCGCTCCCGCCACGTGCCCTGAATAGAAGTAGCCCGCATGCGGCACCAGGCACGCTTTCACCTGCACGGGCGCGGCGTTGCCGTCAGTTTTTGTGAATTCCCGAATCAGCGCAGTCAGTTCCGTTGGATGGGAGGGATAAAATCGGCCGGAAACCGCAGGCAGGCGAAGCATTACGCCGTTCCGCAAATCAAAGTGGCCTGGAGGGTTTGCCTTTGACCTTGAGGGCCTTCAACGATGTCTGGTCGTAATAAACCGTGACCTTGTCGCCGTACTGGTAGCCGCCCCGGTCGACGACTGTCTGCATTTCCGCTGACGCTCGCTCGGAGAGTGCGAACGATTGGAGGGACATATCATTTCCCTTCGCGCGCACCGTGATCTGCACGGTATTCGCGTGCATCACGTAACCTTCAAACTTGCCAAGCCCCACATATTTCGGCTTCGGCTTGATCGTATTCACGATGATCGGCACGGCAGTATCCACGATGACGGGCTTAACCACCTCGGAAACCTGCGCGCGCACCGGCGTACTGAAAACGCCCGCCATCGCCAGCGCCGCAGCACCCAATCCCCCGATTTTTGCCAGTGCCTTCATTCGATGTCGTCCGTCGCAATCCTCAACGATTTCAAAAACCTTACATCCTGCGGCGTCATCGTCAGCCTTGCCGCTGGCTTCTTGTCCGGAATCTGATCAAACGATTCCTGGTCCACCTGAATTCTCAGCGATTCCAAAAAGCGCCGGTCCTGCGTCGTCAGCTTCGCTGCCTCGGCTGCGGCTGCATCCCGCTTCGCCAACCCGATCGTCGCATCCAGCTTCAGCACGATATCGTAGCCGTGCGCGCGCACTCCGGCAATGGCGCCTGT
>DATFZQ010000036.1:0-9111 GCA_035314345.1 Candidatus Acidiferrum sp. | reverse complement strand
CAAGTCCGTGCCGTAGGAGACCCATCCGGCGGCCTTCATTTCCAGTTCAACGAATCCCAGCGCACCATTGTTGAAAACGACAACTTTGACCGGCAGGTTGAGCTGCCGCAACGTCAACAGGTCGCCCAGCAACATCGCAATGCCTCCGTCCCCCGAGAGGGTCACGACTTGTCGGCCCGGCATCGCAGCCTGTGCGCCGATGGCTTGAGGGAGGGCGTTAGCCATCGAGCCGTGATTAAACGAGCCGAGCAGCCGCCGTTTTCCGTTCATGCGCAGATAACGCGACGCCCAGATCGTCGGCGTGCCTACATCGCAGGCGAAGATTGCATTCTCCGACGCCAGTTCATCAAGCAGCTTTGCCACGAATTGCGGATGAATGGGGGTGCGCCCTGGGCTACCTGTCGCCAGTTCGTCCAGTCCTTTGCGAATGTGGGCATAATGTCTCAGGCAAGCATCGAGGTAGTGTCGATCGGATTTGTCCTCAAGCAAGGGAAGGAGAGCGTCCAGGCTCTCTTTTACGGTGCCCACAACTCCCACATCCACTCGTGTTCGACGGCCGATCTGCTCGCCGCGCATGTCGACTTGGATGATCTTCGCGTCTCTTGGATAGAACTGTTGGTATGGGAAATCGCTGCCGAGCACCAGCAACGCCTCACAGTTCATCATGGCTTGATAACCAGAGGCGAACCCAAGAAGTCCAGTCATCCCGACGTCGTAGGGATTGTCGTACTCAATGAATTCCTTTCCCCGCAACGCGTGAACGATCGGAGCCTTCAGCCGCTCCGCGACCCCGAGGAGTTCCGCGCGTGCTCCGGAACAGCCCGCGCCGCCAAGAATAGTGACGGTCCTCGCATCGTTCAGCACTTTCGCCGCTTTCTCCAAGGTCTCTGAGGAGGGCAGCGTAGCCGAGGCCGACTGATCCAGGTCGGGATAGAGCGGTTGCGAATTACAGTGCCGCAGGGCGATGTCACCGGGAATGATCACGACCGCGACGCCTTGTCTGGCGATGGCAGTGCGCATGGCGATTCCGAGCACGCGTGGCATCTGTTCCGGTTGCGAGACCAATTCGCAGTAGTAGCTGCAGTCCTTGAATAAGTGCTCGGGGTGAGTCTCTTGGAAATAACCGCTTCCGATTTCGGAACTGGGGACTTGCGCCGCGATCGCAAGTACGGGCACACGCGTGCGATGACAATCATAAAGACCATTGATAAGGTGAAGATTCCCGGGACCACAACTGCCGGCGCACACTGCGATTCGCCCGGTGATTTGGGCATCGGCTCCTGCGGCGAAGGCCGCTGTTTCTTCATGACGCACGTGCAGCCAGTCAATTTGTGTACTTTTTCGTATGGTGTCCGTCAGACCGTTAAGCGAGTCCCCCACAACACCGTAGACCCGTTGTACTCCGGCCGCGATTAACGTCTCGACGAACACCTCACTAACGGTCTTAGCCATAGTTCTCTCCTGAGTCAGAATCGGCCAGCGAGCGTGACGGACGTTCATGAGTTTGCGGCTGGGTGCCGTCTTCGGTCCGAGTGATCATCTCCAGTGCGAAGATGAAAGACTCGTACGGCTTGCCGGTCGCTTGTTGTAGGCCCATTTCACAGGTTCGGTTCGCTGACAGGTAGACCTCGGTAGGATGCGTGTCGAGGTAAGCCTTTTCTTCCCGCGTCGCCGAGACAACGAGCTCAGGGTGCAGTAAGCCGCGATCGCCGGCGGTTCCGCAGCACGTCGTTCCGATTGGCACGATCACTTCGTGTGCGACGGCGCTCACTATCTCGATGAGCTTCTTTTCGAGACCGAGATGAATCGTGGAGCATGTGGGATGTACCGCCGCGCTCGACAGCTTTCGTTTGATGTGGAGGCTTGGTAGTAGTTGGTGAGCCCAGGCGATCGCGTCGAAGATCTGGATCTTGTTGAACCGCTCTTGTCGCTGGACGTCGATGTGGGTTCGTACATCGTCCAGTAGGCCGTGAGTGCAGGAGACAGCGTCGATCACAACAGGTAGCGTGCCTGCATTGCTCCAGTCCCACATCGCGTCCGCGATCGCCGTGGCCATCCATTCATGCCCGAGCCGGTAGCCCTTGGAACTCCATGGCGTTGCACAGCAGAGGCCGCGCACGTTATCGGGGATCCATATTGGTTGCCCGGCTCGGGCGGATAGCGCGACCAGAGCCTCGGGAAGACTCGGTCGTCGCGCCATGCCGGGCGCACGGCCGAAGATGCGATTGATGCACGCCGGAAAGTAGACGGCTGCGGCGCCTTGCCGCGAAGTCTCGGGAAGTTTGCGTGGCGCCTTCTGAGGCATCGGTCCAGGGACGGACGGAACAAGGTCTTGGCTCAGGGCCATCCTGGCCACGGCAGTCAAGCCTGTTAAGGCACTGACGCCGACGACTCTTGAAATGAGATCAACCGCGCCCATTCCCATACGGGCGAGAGCTTCGACGCGCCGCCAACGTTTGGCGATGGCAAGCGCAACTTTCTCCCGAGCGTCGGTGTTTTCGCGCTGACGGAACGACTTCATCAGCGCCCCAGTGTTGATCGACACAGGACAAGCAACGGCGCATGTTCCATCGGCGGCGCACGTCTGTATGCCGTCGTATTCAAATTCTTTGAGCAATTGCGCAAACATCCGCGAGCCGCTCGGCTGTCGTGCCATCTCGCGCCGGATCACGATGCGCTGGCGCGGTGTCATGGTGACGTTACGCGACGGGCAAGCCGGTTCACAGAAGCCGCACTCGATACAATGGGTGGCATCGGAGATGTTCTCGATCGTGGGGGTCGACTTGAGTCGCCGAAGATGGATCCCGTCGTCGCGACTCAGGACGCTGTCGGGTGCCAGTATGCCGTGCGGGTCGGCTAACTTTTTGATTCGCCACATCATCTCTGTCGCTTTATCACCCCATTCACGGCGAACGAAAGGCGCCATATTGCGCCCAGTCCCGTGCTCGGCCTTAAGCGAACCGTCGTATTTATCGATCACGAGTTCGACTAAGTCATCCATGAATGCGCCGTAGCGCTTCAGATCGGCGGGGTCGTCCAGCTTGGGCGTGAGAGTGAAGTGCAGGTTGCCAAAGGCTGCGTGCCCTGCTACGCCAGGCAGAAAGCCGTGCTTGATTAGCAGTGCCTGTAGGTCGTGTGCTCCTTCGGCTATCCGTGCCGGAGGAAAGCAGACGTCCTCATTGAGGACCGCCGTTCCTTCCGGCCGCAGCTTGCCGACGATCCCGAGCAGGCCTTCGCGTATCCGCCAGTCAATCTCGATCGCTTCGGCGTCACGCGTGAAGTCCAGAGGATGGAGTAGATTCGAGCCGGCGACAAGCGCACGTGCCGCGGCTTCGACCTGGTCAAGTGCCGCGTTGTCCGTTGCTGCAAACTCGACCAGGAGTGCTGCGGCCTTAGGATCAAGTGTCCTCCAATACTCGGGGGTCCCCGGGAAAGCCTGGGCGGCGGCCGCCAGGGCTGGCGCGACCATGAGCTCGACGGCCTCAGCGCCCAGCGAGACGAGGCTTGGCACTAGAGCAACGGCCTCGTCGATTGACGGCAGTGGAATCCATGTAACGGAAGTTGCACCCGGCGCCGGAAGCGTGTTTATCACTACTTCGCCCATGAATGCGAGCGTCCCCTCGGAACCAACGACGAGATGACGGAAGATCTCGAGCGGCGTGTCGGCGTCGAGAAGAGCATCAAGCCGGTAACCGGTTGTATTTCGAATCGCAAACTTGTGGCGCACTCGGTCGGCGAGAGCGCGGTCTGCAATCAGCTCGGCGCGCAGCTTGAGCAGGCCCTGTGCGAGGTTGGGTTCGGCTCGCATGAAGGCCGCCTCAGCATCGAGCTGCGCCGTGTCGATGACGGTTCCAGAGGCCAGTACAAAGGTCATGGATCGGACGGTATGGTAGGAGTCGCGTTCAATCCTGCACCGCATCCCCCCGGCGTTGTTGGCGATGACGCCACCGATAGTGCAGGCGTCGATGCTCGCCGGGTCGGGCCCCAGCCGCCGTCCGTGTCTGCGTAAGAAGGTGCGGGCATGCCCGAGAATGACGCCGGGCCGGGCACGAAGCGCCAGTCCTCTGTCCTCGATTGACATTCCGTACCAATGACGACGTACATCGATAAGGATGTCGTCGGATTGCGATTGTCCGCAGAGGCTCGTCCCTGCAGCGCGGAAGGTTGCGTGATGTCCGTTCTCGCGGCAGTAGTTCAGTAGAGCTACGATGTCATCGATCGTGCGCGGCGTTACCACGACCTGCGGAATGAGGCGATAAGGGCTGGCATCAGAGGCGTAGCGGACAAGATCAATTGCGCGGTGCAGAACCTGGTCGGCGCCGATCAGCGCACTAAGCGCCCTGCGCAAATCCTGCGGCGTGCCAGAGGCGAGCTCTTGGCCAACGCGATCTTCGGCTGGTTTACCCGGCGGGTGGCCGATTCGAGCGGTGTCCGGCTGTAGTAGCGCCATGATGGGATGGTCTCCTAGTCTCGTATGCGGTCAGCGTTCGACGATCCGGTTGGTTATGCGCCCAATTCGCTCGATTTCGACTTCCACCGTGTCGCCGTCGTGCAGAAACATGGGTGGTTTCCTGGTAGCCCCGATGCCGTCCGGCGTGCCAGTCGCGATGAGGTCGCCGGGCTTGAGCGTCATCGCGCCTGACGCGTAAGCTGCTATCTTGGCGCCTGAGAAGATGAGATCTGACGTATTACCGTCTTGCACGGTGTTGCCGTTGACGCGGGTCTGAATTCGCAGTTGATCGGGATTGGGGATTTCGTCCGCCGTAACGATCCACGGGCCAAGCGGTCCTGAGCTGTCGGTGTTCTTGCCGAGAGCCCACCGCTCGCTGGCCATTTGAAATTTGCGGGCGCTGAGGTCGTTGAAACAGGCATATCCGAGGAAACCGGCTTGGGCGGCCTCAGGTGTGACGTCTCTGAGCTCTTTGCCGATGACCACGGCCAACTCGCCTTCCCAGTCGAAGTTGTTATCGCGCGGTGGGATCGGAATGGATTGGCCATCGACAGCCAAGGTGGAGCGCCAGCGCGCGAAAATGTCGGGCTGCTCTGGCACCTTAAAGTGTGCTTCCTGGGCGTGGGCCAGGTAGTTCAGACCCGCGCAGAGCACACGGGCGCTGTCGGGCAGCGGCGGAACTTGAACCAAGTCCGCAATCGCCTCTACGCCGGATCGCGCCTGGGCAGCTGCCACTAGACTCTGCTGCGGGTCGGCCCAGAACTCATCGAGGTTGGCGAATGGAAGCGCTTTGTTGTCGAGGACCCTGGCTATGATTCGGCGGTCGCCCTTTTGATAAGCGATGAGCTTCATTAGTAGGTCTCCTTGATCTCTGAGACGAAGTCAATGTCTTGTGGTCAGCCCGTCCAGCCTTCGAGGAAACGTAGCAGTTCTTCATTGACAATGTCCGGCCTCTCCTCCTGACAAAGGTGTCCGCATTGAGGCATACCGCGACCGCGGACGTCTTCGGCCATTCCGCGCCATACATCCAAAATGTTGAAGAAGCGACTGTTCACCTCGAAGTCCTCGCCCCATAGAACGAGGACCGGGCAGGTTATCAGTTGTTCGACATCCACCTTGTCCTGCTTCACGTCCTCAGCAGTCGCACGATAGTCCATCGCAGAACCGCGAACGGCTCCCGGTTGCTGGTAGGCACGGACATAGACGTCGATCTCCTCGGGAGAGAGCAACTCGGGGTTGTACGACCAGGAACGGTAGAAGTGGGTCAACCACACCTCCTCGCGTCCGGCGATGAGGGCCTCCGGCAGGTCAGGAACGCCAAGAAAAATGGAGAACCAAGCGGTGTGATTCAAGCCGGGGCTCGAATTCTCTACCAAGATTCTGGTGGGGACGTTATCCAACGCGGCGAAGCGGTCGATCCGGTCCCTATGGTCCTTGGCGAAACGCGTTCCCACCCTTGCACCTCGGTCATGACCGATGATGGGGGCGCGCTTGTGCCCATGGTGGTCCATCAGTGCCGCGAGGTCGTTGGCCATAGTGCGCTTGTCGTAACCCGAGTGCGGCTTCTCGCTCTCGCCGTAACCGCGCAGATCGGGAGCGATGATTGTGTACCGCTCTGCGAGCACCGGTATCTGCTTGCGCCACGCGAACCAAGTCTCCGGAAAGCCGTGTAACAGATAAATCGGCGGGCCGTCTCCGGCAGTCACCCAATGCTGAGTGATCCCGTTGAGGCGAGCGGTATGATGTGTCACTCTCAGCGATACGGTCAAAGTATCCATTCCCCCTCGCTCTCTTTTTGTTTCGCAATCAGAATGAACGTGATTGGATTTTGTGACCACACCAAATGCCGTGGGTTTGACACTACATTTTTCTGTAGGGGATTCGGCGGGGAAGTCGGCGACGCAAGTCGGTGTTTCCCCTGCTTCCATTCTCGGCAGCTTCTTGATATTCGCGGCGTAGGATGGTGCTTTGGTAGAGACACAAACAACGACTACAATTGCCGGGATAAGGCGCAGCTATGGTTCAGGACAAGCCAATTCGCATTCTGAGCGTAGAAGACCATCCGGTCTTCCGCCAAGGACTGGCAGCGATCGTCAGTGCTGAGCGCGACATGCTTCTTGTTGGGCAGGCGTCAAATGCGGTCGACGCTGTAGCTGAATTTCGTCGTCGTCGGCCCGACATCACTTTGATGGACGTTCGGCTTCCTGGTACAGACGGCACCGACGCGCTCATTGCAATTCGTGGCGAGTTTCCGCAAGCCCGCATCATCATGCTTACAACCTCCGATGGCGATGGCGACATCCAGCGTGCGATGCGAGCAGGAGCCTCGGGCTATATCCTGAAGAGCATGCATATGGACGAGTTGTTGAGGGTGATCCGGTCGGTTCACGCTGGCCGACGGCACATTTCGCCCGAGGTGGCGGCCCGCCTCGCCGAGCATCTGGGTGACGACGATCTTACGGCTCGAGAGTTGGACGTTCTTCGACTCATTAGAGATGGCCATCGCAACAAACAGATTGCCGATCAACTGGCGATTTCGGAAAATACCGTCAATTTTCACATCAAGAACCTGGTGGACAAGCTCCAGGCCAATGATCGAACGCACGCGGTTACCATCGCGCTCAGGCGCGGCCTGCTACAAATCTGATCGCGTCGCAAAAACAACCTGCGGAAAACCGCACGACGGCGACTTCAATGTGTCCGGTTGCTCCCTGCATCGGGCGACACACTTCAGAAACCTGAGTAGATTTACTACCAGATCTTATGGTTGGTATGGAAAACTCTGCGAATCGCAATCAGTCCAGATTGGATGTTTTGGTCTTTTCAGCGAAAAATGGCCCTTATCCTTGTGACTAGAGACCGTCGAACGGGCATCTTCTCCCGGAAGATGATGCCGCCGGGGACTACTAGACTAATCTCAGTTCCCGAGTTCGAGGAACTCACGAGCGTGAGCTTGCCTCCGATGCGAGCGGCACGCTCCCGCATTCCTTGCAGTCCGAAGTGTCCGTCCTTTCCTCGATCCGCAATAGCGGGGTCAATCCCTGTGCCGTTGTCAAGGACACGCAGGTCAAGGTCGTCAGCATATCTGAGTTCCACTTGCAAGCGACTGGCCCCCGAATGTGTACATGCGTTGCGGATGGCTTCGTAGCCGATACGGTAAATTTCATCACGGACAATGGGATGCATTTCTCTGGCATCGCCAATTACAGTGAATGTGACCCCCATCGAGGTTGGGATTCCCCCGTCTTCGGTTACGCGCCGGAGAGCTTCA
Organism: Candidatus Acidiferrum sp.; assembly: GCA_035314345.1. Taxonomy (GTDB): domain Bacteria; phylum Acidobacteriota; class Terriglobia; order Acidiferrales; family UBA7541; genus Acidiferrum. The sequence goes on along the minus strand of DATFZQ010000036.1, from coordinate 1,390 downwards.
GCGAGATCGTTAGTCCGCGTCGTCGCCGTGCGCAGAGAGTTCAGCGCTGCTCTCCCCTCCTGGGTTGCCTGTCCAAGCCAGGCGGATACCTGTTCCATGGCTCGACGCATTTCAATGAGATCTGTGGAGGGCCTTAGCGCTTGATCCGCAACCAACTTGCTGCCTTGGATGGTCTGGAGGAAGGTATCATGCAGCTCCCGCGCCATTCGCGTGCGTTCTGCCAATCGCTCGTCGAAGCGGGCGGCGATGGCTCTGGAAATTCGCAGAACACGTAATCTGAACGTGGCGCATATGATGCCGCCACCTAAGATAATGCACAGCGCTCGGAACCAGTTTGTTTGATACCACGACGGCGCGACGCTGAAGTCCAACATGGCGCCGGCTTCGTTCCAGACGCCATCGTTATTGCATGCGATCACGCGAAACCTGTATTTCCCAGGTCGAAGATCGCTATAGAAAGCTTGCCGCCTTGTTCCTGGCTCCTGCCAGGCCGCATCGCGGCCCTCCAGCTTGTAGCGAAAGCGCACTTTCTGCGGAACTACGAAGCTCAGCGCCGTATAGTCAATTTCGAGATCACGTGTAAGCGGAGGAAGACGAAGATCCTTGCCAGGAGGATAGTTCTTTCGGTCGGCAATAAGTCCCGCAATATGAACCGGTGGAGGTAGTGAATTTCTACTGAGATGACCCGGATCGATCATTTGCAGCACGTCACCATTTGCAAACCACAACCGTCCATCGGGAGATCTTGCGGCTCCCTCAAAAGGGGCACGGCCCGGTTGGACACCATCAAATACGTCAAGAATCTTAAGCTGCACCGTGACGTCAGGCTGTGCCCACCATCGTTGCAGTTCCGTATCTGCAATTTCGACGAGCCCGCACTGCGTGTATAGCCAAAGAGCCCGTTGGTCGTCCTCAATAAGTGCATACACAGTATTGCAAGGAAGGCCGTTCTGGACTGTGAGAGTCTGCTGTTTTCCTTCCCTCCATGCGACAACTCCTAGCGGTGTTGCTCCTAATACCGAACCATCGGAATTCACGATGAGCTGACTTACGCGAGAGTCCTCCCCGTGCTTGAAAGGGAAGGTTTCTGTCTTGCCCTGCCGATATCGAGCCAGATCGCCGTTCATTAGACCTAACCAGATACCGCCGCCGGGATCGGCCGCTACTTTGCGGGCCGCCGGCATCTGCGGCACCGGAAACTCTTCTTGCACTTCGAAATCGTGAATCCGAATGAGCGTCCTGGGAGGACCAACAGTCTCAACCCAGATGTTGTTGTCTACATCTTCCGTCATCCCGACAGCTAGTCCGATCGGCCTGCCATCGCGCCTGTTGATCCTCCTGAACTTTCCGTTCTTGTAAATCGACATCGTGTGATCTACGCCGACCCACA
>DATFZQ010000035.1:0-2319 GCA_035314345.1 Candidatus Acidiferrum sp. | reverse complement strand
TGGGACTGCTTATGGTGTTTGCTACCGATATCTTCGGATTAGGCAGAGGTCGGCCTGTCTTCGTCTACAACATGCTGGACTTGGAGCGGTTCCGGTGGAGAGGCTCTGCGCTTGGCGAAGGCAGGCACACTATAGTCTTCGACTTCAAATACGAGGGCCCCGGCGTCGGCAAGGGCGGTATCGGCGTACTGACTGTGGATGGCAAAGAGGTTGACCGCAAGTCGATGGAACACACGATTCCGTTCCTCCTTCCCGCCGACGAGAGTTTCGACGTCGGGCTCGACACTCGGACGCCGGTGGACTTTACCTATGATTGTCCTTTCCGCTTTACCGGAAGCATTGACAAGCTGACGTTCAACCTAGGGCCATCCCAGTTATCGGCCGAGGACCGGAGGAACAGGGACGTCGCCATCGCCAATGCCAACAACTAGGCAAAGAGGACGAACCGAATAAGTACAAATTCAGCTGAGTGCGCTTTCCCAGGGCCACGGTGCGCAGCACTTGTTCCGCGGCGTTGTTGTGGATCTCGATGCTGCAATCACTTGGAATTTCCGGCGCGCTCGTTAGCTGGCAAAACGGGCAACAGCCGGTTTTGAAAAATAATGTAAGTCCTTTGAAATCTGGTGGACGAGAGGGGATTCGAACCCCCGGCCTCCTCGTTGCGAACGAGGCGCTCTCCCAGCTGAGCTACTCGCCCACGAGCAGCAACAAAATCTTAGCAGACGCTCCGAACCTTGCCAACAGATGGCGCCCGCGTGATTTACAACGAGATAAAACGCACTACAGACTTGCAAGCGCCAAAATCGGACTAGCTGCGCCCAACTAAATCCTTATTCAAGGAATGAGTGCAGCCTCACGGCTGATTGAGATTGCCGCCAGCGCGCTGCGCCACGATCTTCCGCGCATTCTGGTAGAGCGCACGGGCCTGCGGAATGGCTTCCACAGCTTTCTGCACTTGGGGATCCGCTTCCAGCTGAACCTTAAATCCCTCTTGCATGCCGAAGTTTGAAACCAGCACTTCCTGCCTGATCTTCCGTTTTACCCAATCCAGGTTCTCGGACATATCCGGCTCGGTGTAGCGTACCTTTTGCTTGGCGAGATATTCGTGGAAGCTCTTCATCACGTCGTCGTCGACTTCAAATTCTTTCGTGACCGTCGGTTTGTTCCCCATGTAGAAGCGCGTGAAGCCTCCTACGCCGCCTTCGTACGGATAAAAAACATCCGCCCGGAAGAGATTTTCCTGGAAATGATTGAGCTTCGGCGCAGCTACGACTAGATCCGGCGTGATGCCCCCACCTCCGGTAACTTGCCGCCCGCTGTCCGTGAGCTTAACCTCCGTCGGATGCTCGGGAACCTTGCGCTCGTAGTGGTATTCGTATAGTGAAATCGACTTGTAATCGCGCTGAATGAGGCGCCCGCTGGGCGTGTAGTAACGTGCGGTGGTCAGCGCAAGGCCAGTATTTTCGCTGAGCGGCTGAACCGTCTGCACCAAACCCTTGCCGAACGTCGTTTCTCCAACGATCAACCCGCGATCATGATCCTGCACGGCACCCGAGACGATCTCTGTGGCCGATGCCGAATTTCCATTCACCAGAATCACCAGCGGCACGGTCACGCCCTGATTGCCGCGAAGTGCAAAGTATCTTCGCTCCGGCGACGTCCGCCCATGATGCGAAACAATCAGTTGATTCTTATCCAGGAACATATCTCCGACTGCGACTGCTTCGTTCAACAACCCGCCGGGGTTCCCGCGCATATCCAGGATCAATCCATCCAGGCTCGAAGCATTCAGCTGCCTCAAGGCCTCGCCAATTTCACGATCCGTAGTTTCGTTGAAGCCTGACAGGCGAATGTAGCCGACCCCGGGCTTGAGCATGAACGCGATGTCCACGGAGTGTCGCGGAATTTCGTCACGCGTCACGGTAAAGACAAGCTGCTGATCATAGCCTTCGCGGGCCACCGTAATCTTTACAACCGTCCCTTTAGGACCCTTTAGCAAATCCGCAACGTCACTCGTCGTCAGCCCTTCCGTTGACTTGTCATCTACCTTCATGATTACGTCGCCGGGCCGAATGCCCGCATTAAATGCCGGCGCGCCAACATAAGGCTGCATGACCACAGTCCGGGTGTCTTTAGGCGCAACGACCATGCCCACGCCATAGTATTTTCCGCGCTGATCTTCGCGCAGCAGCGCAAATTGGCGCGCATCAAAGAAGTTGGAGTGGGGATCCAGCACGCGCAGCATGCCCGGGATGGCGCCTTGATACACGGCTTTATCTACATCGACCGGGTCGGCATAGTTTGCCTGGACCACGTCCA
>DATFZQ010000034.1:0-24683 GCA_035314345.1 Candidatus Acidiferrum sp. | reverse complement strand
ATCGACAAGCATGCGTCCCCGCGCTGCCTGCAACCGAAGCTGCTTCTGATACTGAAGAGGACTCATGGCGGTCAGCGCCCGGAAATGATGGTGAAGCGTGGACAGGCCCATCCCCGCCAGTTGTGCTAGCTCCTCCACACGCAGCGGCTTCGCGTAGTTTGACTTGATCCACGCAATTGCCTTTGCCGTCCTGTGGCTCTGATCTCCCAGCGTCGCAATCGCTCGAAGTCGTGTGCCCTCCGGGCCGCGCAGGATTCGGTAAATGATTTCGCGTTGAATTAGTCCACTCAGAATGGGAATGTCCTGCGAGTTATCCAACAGGTCGATGAGCCGAGAGCACGCGTCGAGGAATTCTACCGTGGCTTCGCCGGTCGCCATAGCGGGACTGTCGGAGGGCGACTCAGACACATGCATCTCTTCCCGGCTGAGAAGTTCACGAATCACGGGCATTTCGAGCTTCAGAGACATCGCGAGGCAGGGGGTTTCTGCACTGCCCTCGACGATCTGGCTGACGATTGGTAAATCGACCGATGTCAGCAGGTATTGCCCCTCACCATACATGAACGTGGTTCCTCCGAGGTCTACACGCTTTCGGCCTTGGGCGATCACAGTAACGCCCGGCTCGTAGGTCATCGAGCAAGGAGCGGTCGGAGCGATCCGCCGGTGGAGCGTCAGACCTGGAATGCCCGTTGCCCGATTCTCTTCAGAGCCCATGAAGATGGTAAGTTTGCGGGCCAATTCGGAGCGCAGCTCGCTGGCTCGGCTTGGTAGTGGAGAGGCGGTTTTGCTCGCGTTTTTCACTCTAAGGCTTCCTTTGTCCCTTGCTTTAAGATAGCCGTTCGACTCCGCATGCCGCAATAAATATTCGCATAACGACAGGAATAGGCAATTAGTAGGAAGGATCAGGCTACCGCCTTTATGGCGTTTGATCCTAATCTGCCTGTGAGAGAAACGATTCAAATGGAGCAAACAATGCAAAAGCGCAAACTTGGAAAAAGCGGCCTCGAAGTTACGGCTCTGGGGTTCGGTTGCATGGGACTGAGCTTTGGCTACGGCCCGGCTGTAGATAAGAAAGAAGGAATCTCGCTGATTCGCGCGGCTGTCGAGCGTGGCGTCACATTCTTCGACAGTGCCGAAGTTTACGGCCCACTCTTCAATGAAGAACTAGTGGGCGAAGCCCTTGCTCCGTTCCGCAAGCAAGTGGTGATCGCTACCAAGTTCGGATTTAACCTCGCTTCATTTCCGGGCCTCAACAGCAGGCCTGAGCACATCAAGGAAGTCGCCCAGGCGTCGCTCAAGCGCCTCAAAACCGATGTAATCGACCTGTTCTACCAGCACCGCGTTGACCCGAATGTGCCCATCGAGGACGTGGCGGGAGCGGTGAAGGACCTGATTCGGGAAGGCAAGGTGAAGCATTTCGGCCTCTCTGAAGCAAGAGCGGGGACGATCCGTCGCGCACACGCCGTCCAGTCCGTTACGGCCGTCCAGAGTGAATACTCGTTGTGGACGAAAGATCCTGAAGCGGAAGTGCTGCCGACGTGCGAGGAGTTGGGAATCGGTTTCGTTCCCTGGAGTCCTCTGGGTCAAGGCTTCCTCACGGGGAAAGTCGATCCTGCGAGGACCTTCGACGGCGCGTCCGACCTCCGCGCCTCTTTCCCGCGCTTCAAGCCCGAAGCCCTAAAAGCCAATCAGGCAGTGGTCGATTTGCTGGGCAACATCGCAAGACGCAAGAATGCGACACCGGCTCAGATCGCGCTTGCGTGGCTGCTGGCCCAGAAGCCGTGGATCGTTCCAATTCCGGGGACGCGGAAGCTTGAGCGTCTCGAAGAGAACCTCGGTGCCGTGAACATCGAACTTACGCCGGACGACCTGCGCGAGATCGACGCCGCGTATTCAAAAATCAAGGTGCAAGGCGCACGGCTTCCGGAAGAGCATATGAAACTAATAGATCGTGCAGCATAGTCTGACAGTCTCTGTGCCGGCACGAACACTAATTGGAGTAAGGAGATGGAAATGCAAAAACGCAAACTGGGAAAAAGCAATCTGGAGGTGTCTGCAATCGGCCTCGGCTGCATGGGGCTGAGCTTCGGTTACGGGCCCGCAACGGAGAGGCAACAGGCAATCACGCTCATTCGGAGGGCATTCGAGCTAGGCGTGACATTTTTTGATACGGCTGAGGCATACGGCCCATTTGCGAATGAGGAATTGGTGGGCGAGGCCGTTGAGCCGTTTCGTAAGCAGGTTGTAATCGCGACCAAGTTCGGCTTCCAGGATGGAGATTCGCACAAGGGCTTGGACAGCCGTCCGGAGCGCATCAGGGAAGTTGCCGACGCATCCCTGAAACGGCTCAGGACTGATGTCATCGATCTTTTTTACCAGCACCGCGTCGATCCAAAGGTGCCAATCGAAGACGTCGCCGGTACCGTAAAAGATCTGATCCAGCAGGGCAAAGTAAAGCACTTCGGTCTTTCCGAGGCCGGGGTTCAGGCGATCCGTCGTGCGCACGCAGTTCAACCGGTCGCCGCCGTGCAGAGCGAATATTCGCTCTGGTGGCGAGATCCGGAGCGCGAGATTCTGCCGACGCTTGATGAACTCGGCACTGGCTTTGTGCCATTCAGCCCGTTGGGGAAGGGCTTCCTCACAGGCGCAATCAACGAGAACACGAAGTTCGATAGCACCGATTTTCGCAACATCGTTCCCCGTTTCAACGAGGAGAACCGGAAGGCGAACCAGACCCTTGTGGACGTGCTTGGCGACATTGCGGGGCAAAAGAAGGCTACATCGGCGCAGATCGCGATTGCCTGGTTGCTTGCTCAGAAACCGTGGATTGTTCCGATTCCCGGAACAACGAAGTTGCATCGGCTTGAGGAGAATCTGGGCGCAGCGAACATCGAACTGTCCGAGAAGGACCTCCGCGATATCACCGCAGCTGTCTCGAAGATCGCAGTGCAAGGAGATCGATACCCGGCGCATCTGCAGCAGAGAGTCAATCGTTGACTTGGGCGGCCACTCCGATAATCGCTTTCGAACACCGAGTACTCCGCACACCAGCTAACGGAAGGGTTCGAGCTTAATGGACAACACTAATGCACGGTTCGCAGGAAAAGTCTCGTTCGTCACAGGAGCGGCTGCTGGCATCGGGAGGGCCGCCGCTCTGGCATTTGCGCGTGAGCGAGCCATCGTGGTGGTCGCCGACATCTCAGAACAGGGCATCCAGGAAACGGCCCGTATGATCGAAGACCTCGGCGCACGTGCACTCGCAGTGAATTGCGATATCACGAGAGCGGAGCATGTGAAGAGCGCCCTGGACAAAACGTTCGCTACGTTCGGGCGGCTGGACGTCGCCTTTAACAATGCCGGAATCGAGATGAAGGAAGGAGTTACGGCAGATTGCAGGATCGAGGATTGGGACCGGATCATCAATACAAACCTTCGCGGTGTTTTTGTGTGCCTGAAATACGAGATTCCACTCATGCTTAAGTCTGGATCCGGTGCGATTGTGAACATGTCTTCAATCGCGGGACTCGTGGGCTTGAAGGCCGCGGCTGCTTACACGGCCAGCAAACATGGGGTCGTGGGCCTGACAAAGGCAGCGGCCCTTGACTACGCTCAATCAAACATCCGTATCAATGCTGTTTGTCCCGGGTTGATCAACACTCCGCTCGTGCAACACGTGCTCACTCCTGAACAACAGGGACAAATAGCTGCGTCCCAGCCGATGGCAAGGATCGGTAACCCAGAAGAAGTGGCTTCTGTCGTTCTCTGGCTCTGTTCAGAAGGTGCATCGTTCGTGACCGGACATGCTCTGGCTGTCGATGGCGGATTCGTGGCGACATAAGAGAGGCGACATGGCTCCCAATCAAACAGCGCAAAAGAACCACGATGAACTTTTTCCGGGCCACGTATCAACGCTGGCGGTGACCGACCCAGAGTTGATCGAAATCTTCGACAACTTTGCCTTCGACGAGGTGCTCCGTCACGGCACACTGGACATTCGAACCCGGCTGATGGTTCAGCTCGCGTCGATCATTGCCTCCCAGTCAGTGCGCGAGTATCGGGCCATGCTCGGCGCAGCGCTCAACGTCGGGGTCACTCCGGTCCAGGTCAAGGAGATCGTGTACCAGGCAGTGCCGTACTTAGGGATCGCCAAGGTTTTCGATTTCATTCCCGCCACCAATGAAGTTCTCACCGAGCGAGGCATCAAACTACCCTTACCACGCCAGTCCATGACGACGCCGGAGAACCGCGCGGAGAAGGGCCTTGCCGTCCAGAAGCAGATTATCGGTAGCGATGCCGTGGAAAAACTTTACGCCTCAGTTCCCGCCGATGAGCAGCACATCCAGCGCTATCTCTCTGCCAACTGTTTCGGTGATCATTACACTCGCACGGGCATCGACGTGCCCACACGCGAGCTGCTCACCTTCAGCATGCTTGTCGCGCTCGGTGGATGCGAACCGCAGGTGAGGGGTCATGTCACGGTGAACCTCCACGTCGGAAATGACCGCGCGCGGCTGATCGATGTCTTGACGCAGTTGCTCCCGTTCATCGGCTATCCGCGAACACTGAACGCCTTGAAATGCCTGAATGAAGTGGCCCCGGGGTAATGGACGATGATTAGCAGCGCCGTCAGAACCTGCCCGGTCGATGATCTTTCAAACCCAGGGATAAACACGGAGACGCCAAATGGAAATCAAACGAAGCGGTTCGCAGCCTTCCGGCAAGGGACCGGCAGAGTATTTTACCGGTGCGGTGCGCGTTGACCCGCTCTTCAACGCGCCCTCTCCGGCGCGTGTCTTGGGGGCGAGCGTCACCTTTGAGCCCGGCGCGCGTACAGCTTGGCACACCCATCCGCTGGGACAGACCCTCGTGGTGACAGCCGGTTGCGGCTGGGCACAGCGTTGGGGTGAACCGGTCGAGGAAATCCGGCCGGGTGATGTGATTTGGTTCTCTCCAGGTGAGAAGCACTGGCATGGCGCTATGCCAACCACTGCCATGACTCATATCGCCATAGTAGAGCAGCTCGACGGCAAGTCGGCTGATTGGATGGAACAAGTCGACGACAAGCAATACCAAGGAGGATCTACCCATGTATAAAACCAAAGCTTACTCCGCTGCCAGCGCAACATCGCCGCTTGCCGGCACGACAATTTCTCGGCGCGATCCAACCCAGCACGATGTGCAGATTGAAATCCTTTTTTGCGGCATCTGCCACTCTGACTTCCATTCGGTCCGGAATGAGTGGAGCGAATTCAATCCGACTGTTTACCCGATTGTTCCGGGCCATGAAATCGTCGGGCGTGTCACGAAGGTGGGCTCAGCAGTTACCAAGTACAAGTCGGGCGATCTCGCCGCAGTCGGCTGCCTGGTCGATTCCGACCGCACTTGTCCCAAATGCGAAGCAGGACTTGAAAACTTCTGCCCGAACCAGAAGCTGACCTTCAACTCCCCGGACCAGTTTTTAGGAGGCGTGACCTATGGAGGCTACTCCGACAGCATTGTCGTCGATGAGCGTTTCGTTCTGCACGTCCCGTCCAACCTCGATCTCGCCGGGGCCGCACCGCTCCTCTGCGCTGGGATCACCACCTACTCACCGATGCGCCGCTGGGGTGTCACCAAGGGCAAGAAGGTTGGCGTAGTCGGTCTCGGCGGACTCGGTCACATGGGCGTCAAGATTGCACATGCGCTGGGAACCCACGTCGTCGGGTTCACTACATCATCTAATAAGAAGGAAGACGCCCTTCGCCTTGGTGCTGACGAAGTAGTCGTCTCGCGCAATGCTGATGAGATGAAGAAGCACGCGGGGAGCTTCGATTTCATTCTCGACGCAGTCTCAGCCGACCACGACATCAACGCCTATCTGAACCTTCTGGCCATGAACGGCAACCTTACATTGGTCGGTGCTCCAGCTAAGCCGCTGCCCGTGTCGGCCTTCAGCCTGATTGTCGGCAATCGCAGTTTCTCCGGGTCGAACATTGGCGGCTTGCCAGAGACGCAGGAAATGCTCGATTTCTGCGGGAAGCACAACATTACTGCCGATGTCGAGGTCATCCCCATCCAAAAGGTGAACGAAGCTTACGAGAGACTGCTCAAGTCGGATGTGAAATACCGCTTCTCGATTGACATGGCTTCTCTCAAAGCCCAGTAAGCCAGGGAGCCCAATATGCGCGTCGGCATTCTTGCTCGGGGTTGATGGGCGGCAAGCTCGGAACGGTCTTCGCACGGGCCGGACATGAAGTCGTGTTCAGCTACGCGGAGAGCAAAGACAAACTCAAGAATCGCCCGCAACGCACAAGGCAAATGGACGCGCCGGTCGCCGGGGGAGTATGAAGAGTCTTGAAACTGCGAAAAGAGAGGAGAGATCATGACCGTTTCTCGGAAGACCGTGTTGGTCGTTGGTGCTACGGGTAGCATCGGAAGGCTCGTTGTGGAGGAAGCGATCGGTCAGGGTCACACCGTGCGTGCTCTTGTGCGCACACCCGATAAGGCCCGCCAGCTTCCTTCCGAAGCGCAGGTGGTCATAGGTGACGTTACCCAACCCGGCAAGTTGGCTGGCGCAGTAGACGGTATCGACGCTGTCGTGTTCACCCACGGCTCGGACAACGCAGGAAAAGTTGGGGCTGAGAGCGTTGATTACGGGGGTGTTCGCAATGTCCTCAGCGCCCTGGGCACGCGGACAGCGCGCATCGCGTTGATGACCTCGATCGGAGTCACCAATCGCACCGGTAAATACAACCGGACCACCGAGGCTCACGACTGGAAGAGGCGTTCCGAGAGATTGGTGCGCGCCAGCGGATTGGCGTACACGATTGTGCGACCCGGCTGGTTCGATTACAACGGCCCCGACCAGCACCGGCTTGTCCTCCTGCAGGGCGACACACGGAAGGCGGGTGACTCTAGCGATGGCGTCATTGCGCGCTGTCAGATTGCCGGGATCTTGGTCAGCAGCCTCATCTCGGATCACTCGTTGCGCAAGACCTTCGAACTCGTCGCCGTCAATGGTCTGGCACAGGAGAATTTCGATGCTCTGTTCGCCGCTCTCGATGAGGACCCGCAAGGTGCCTTGGACGGCGTACACGACACGGCGAACATGCCGCTTAATGACGAGCCGAAACGGGTGCGTGAAGATTTGAACGCGATGACGAGGCTGCGCCCGCCCGAGCGCGGCGTGGGGCGCGAGCGACCGCCCGACGAGAGGAACCTCGGGGGGCAAGGAGATAAGTTGGTCTAACATTGTCTCAAAGCGTTACAGGGTCTTATTAATAAAATCGCACACCACGGAGCAGCCATGAAAAATGTATGACTATTGTTCTTGGGTCCAAACCGCAATAAGAAAGGTGCCCTCAGAAAGAGGAACGAACATTCGTGAAAGAGTTGTGGAGGCTTATGAGCTATTCGAAACTCTGGTTTTTACTGTTCCTGTTCGTTGCAGGGACCTGCGAAGCGCAAACGGTTCCCTTGCCTCAAATTCGCCAGAATGGTGCAGTGAAGCAATTCTTCGTTGATAACAAGCCCTTCATCATGTTGTCAGGCGAACTGCATAACTCGAGCGCGTCCAGTGTCGAGTACATGAAGCCGATATGGAACAACCTCAGCGCGATGCACCTCAACACGGTGATCGGTACCGTTAGCTGGGAATTGATTGAGCCAGAAGAAGGCAAGTTCGACTTTTCTCTGGTGGACGCACAGATCAATGAGGCACGGCAGCGAAACATGCGGCTTGTCCTGATCTGGTTCGCAACTTGGAAGAACGCGGGCTCCAGCTATTTGCCACGTTGGATAAAGGCAGACCGGAAGCGGTTCCCACCCATGGTGCTCAAGATTCGATCCAACGCTGGAATATCTTCACTCTTAGCCGGCTATATGGAACAACAAGGCACTGGGCCGCTGACTCCCTTCGGCCAGGACACGCTTAAGGCGGATGCGAGTGCATTCCGCGCGCTCATGCGGCACATCAGGGAGATCGATCCTCAGCGCACGGTCATCATGATGCAGGTCGAGAACGAAGTGGGGAGCTTGGGTGACAGCCGTGATCGTTCCCCGCTCGCGGAGGTTGCATGGGGTAAGCCGGTTCCCGCCGACCTGATGAACTATCTGACGATTCATAAGGCCACTCTGCTTCCTGAACTCCAAGAGATTTGGGGGAAAAACGGTTACAAAGCGAGCGGGACCTGGGCAGAAGTTTTCGGAAACGACGAGTGGGCTGACGAAGTCTTCATGGCCTATCACATGGGCCGGTTTATCAACACGGTGGCGAATGCGGGCAAGGCCGAGTTGAACATCCCCATGTACGCGAACGCCTGGCTTGGGCCGCAACCAGACCAGGACCTCCCAGGGAAATGGCCAAGCGGCGGACCGGTTGCCCGGGTAATGGACATTTACCGGGCCGCCGCTCCCTCGCTGGATCTAATCGCGCCCGATATCTACATACCGGATTTCAAAGGCACTTGTGCCCTGTACAACCGGTCTGAAAACCCGTTGTTCGTCCCCGAAGCTCGCGATCAAGTCGGAAATCTATTCTGGGCTCTGGGTCATCACGCCGCCCTGGGCTGGTCGCCGTTCGGTGTCGAAGACCTCAAAGTAGATGGACAGGTCGCGCAGGCATACAGAGCGCTTGCCGAGATACTGCCCCAGCTTGCCGACTGGCAGGCCGCAGGGAAAGTGAACGCTATTCTGGTGCTTGACGGCGAACAGCCGCAACCAATTTCCTTGGGAGGCTACAAAATTACCCTGACAGCACCAAGGGGACGGGCCCAGACATCTGCGCCCAATCCTGCCGGGGAGCTTGCTGGCGGCGTTGCTCTTGGGTCGCGCGCCCTGTCGAACGACACGCGGCCTTTCGCAATCGTGGTGAATACGGCACCCAATGAATTTCTCTTCGTCGGAGCCAACGGAGATCCTAGCTTCGCGGTCGAATCATCCGGGACAGGCAGAGTCGCTGTCTCCGCCAGGGACGAGGGCACATATGAAAAAGGGAAATGGGTGGCGGGCCGCCGACTTAACGGGGATGAGGTTTTTTCGCCTGCACTACCCGACTCGAAGATCACAATGTTGAAAGTGCAGTTGGTCCCTTTCGATTAAGTCCCGAGGATCGGAATTAGTTAACCTCCGGCCCATATCTTTAACCCATACAGCGCTGTCACGCGCTGGAGGGGACAGTGCCGGAGGCGTCTAACTAAATGTGCACGCTCTTCCGCTCTTCCTCCATACCCGAGCGAATGCAACTTCGCGACAAGCGGGCTTGCGGCGCGCATCCAGCTTAAACACAGTTAGACGAGCACGTCCAGTGCGAATCACCTTGGCGTCACATTTCTACTTAACAACTACGCGGACCCGGCCCAGGTTATGGATGCGCGCGTAGCGCGTGTTCGCATCACCCTGACGCTGCGACGTTGCACGAAGCGCTGGGAAATATGTCCCGGGTTTCGAGTACGTGTGACTGATGGTGAGAGTAACCCCAGTTCCAGAGCGGTTGGAATTGGATTCCTTGATTTTCTGTACAACTGAAAAGGTTCCCTCGCCCTCGAAATCCCATTCTGCAGCAACGATTTTGCCTGTATGAGGCGGCAGTTCAACCGTTGCCGACAAGTTGACCGGCTGATCGACGTGGACATCAGCTCGAGGGCCGCCATTAGCGGTGAGAGTAACGAGCGGCTGTATTCCCCGGCGCTCGACAGCAGTCGCGGGCACCACGACTTGACCATCGATGACCTTGTAGCCTGTGCTCGGAGGAGGCTCGACCCCTTTTTCTACCCATGCGCTCAAATCGCGCAATGCCTGCTGCAGGATTCCTAGATAGCTGACAGTGTGCGTCGGGTCCTCCTGCTTCTCCTGATCACCGTGCAGAGCATGCTCGGTGAACCAGAGACGGAAGCTGTCATCGAGGCGATCACCGAGAGCAGCTTTCACCTTCGACCGGTACCAGTCGGCCTGCCATGGAAAAGCGTCCTGATCCATCAGGCTTTCGACGACGATCATCTTGCCTTTGAAGCGTCCCGATTGGAGTGAACCACTCCCTCCATACGTGATCATGGGGCCCAGCAATTTCGGCCGTTGCGGGTAGATTGGCTTCCCGCCCGGACCTCGGAACTGATCCCACACATAGAAGTCAGGTGTCGGAACCTGATGTCGATGGTAGGTCTCTACAGCAAGGAAATCTGAGTTGTCGATCACAACGTGATCGCCGACCTTGATAGCGTTCAAGAGTTGCGAAGTGTCTCCACCGAAAGGATTGATTCCGATAAAGACCACGTTCCCCACGACTTTTCCGACCGGAAGGTCCTTCCCCGCTGCCTCCCCGCTCTTTACGATCAGAAAGGCCCCCTCCAGATTTCCGGTTGGTACGTCCTCCAACTGATACCCGACAGGTGCTTGAGCCTTCAGCTGTTGCCAGGCGGTGTCTACACCACCGAGTGCGCTTCGAGCTTCTGGATCAGCGGCGGTTACGATCTTCTTCACCGTCGTCTTGTGCTGAATCCTTGCATGCAACAGAGACTGTGGTGGATTTGAACCAAGATAACCGGGTACCTTCCAAAATTCCTCGAAATACGCGTGGTCCATTTGGCGAATCGCACCAAACAGAACTGGGAACGCCCCCAAACCGATCGTCTTGTAATTAAACCATCCTTGCGGAGGGAAGCCCATTCTCGTCACTTCCCGCAATACGTCCTGCTCCTCTTGATTGAGGTCACGGTACATGTCGCCACTGCCACCCGGTTCGAGTGCATCGACGATTGAAGGGAACCTATCCTTAAGCACTCGAAGGGCAAATGTGCGCGCAGTAAAGACATTTGGAATCGCTTCTGGCGATCCAATCACATATGGCACTGCACCATCCCAAGCATCCGTGTTCTCGAAACCACTGATCGTCTTGAATCCGCCGCCGCTTCCTCCCCACGCGTACCCATAAGGCCGATGCGGCCCATACATCTGCGCCGCAAGAATCCGAGAATACTTCGCTGCGGCCGCGTTGACCCGGTAGCCTGAAATCGTCGGATCGCCCCCCAGGGCGGACAGACTGCCCTCGTTTGTTTCAACGAAGTAACCGCCGCTCGCGATGGCAAAACCGATGTTGTCTTCCTCACCGAGACTTTGCTGGGCGAGATTTTCGCTGCTCGGCACCGGTGTGATGTGTTGGAAGAATCGACCCTGATATTGCTCCTTGAGAGGGAAGTAAAAAGAGAAACGAGCTTGAGTTTCTTTGAAACCACCATGAACATAGCGGTGACGAACCGGCTTGTCGCGCCACTCGTCGACATCCACGTATGGCTCCTTGAACAGGGGATCGGTCGTTTCAGTTACGTCTGTTCTTGGGGCTGCGCCATTCTGTTGGGAGCATGCCGGCCGAGCGCCGCCACCAGTCAGAGCCGTCACTACAATGGTGACGATCACCCAAGAAGTTCCCGGAACGAATCTCTTTCGTCTTCTCATCGTTCCTCCATGTGGTCTTTGATTCCGTTGCGATCCATTCAATGGCGCGATCCAAGTGCCTCGGCCTGCTCTGGTGGACTTAAGCTCCCAAAGCAACCTCGAAAATCCTGAAGAGTTCGAGACAAAAGCTTGGCATTGAAATCGCGGTTGGCTGACTCATTTATCTTGCGCTCGCGGAAAATCGGAGCGACCGTTCCGGATCGCCTGATGTTACATGCAACTCGCGTTTTTTGCGCCCGAAAGGGTTACGAAATTGATCGTCATTGGGGAGATGAGGAGCTCTCCAGCTTTGATTGGACGACCCTTGATGGGGGGCACGGATCCATCAGCATTCACCCGAAGTTTCACGCCGTTTAGCAGCACGGACTTTCCAAATAAGTCATGGGCCGACAAGGAGTAGAGCTTTCCAGATACCGGCAGTGTGAACGTGTGTTCCGCCGTGGCATCCATATTGAGAACGACGAGTGTTACCCCTCCTCTCGTTTCTTTCGAGCATTGCGCGAAAACCTGCAGGTTCTCTACGGAGGGAAGACCAGAATCTAACACGCGAACACCCATCGTGCTGCTCCAGAGCAACGCTGCCCAGTAGTTCGGCCGGGGTTCAAGCGTGTCTTCGTCCAGCAGGCCGTAATCGCTCGAGGCAAGGGTGTTGTACATGACTGTTTGGACGCCCTTCCGTGCAAGCGTTCCGAGTTGATCCAGATAACGGAAACTGTCGACGAACTGTGCGGCAAATTTATCCCCGCCGCAAGCTCCTTCCCCTGTCTCTGTAAGCCAGATTAGTTTTCCGGGAAGGTAAGCATCCCTTAGCTTGGCGTAAAAATCCTCGACGATTGTGTTGCGATCCAACCACTCGCGCTTAAGCGCGTCTTGAGGTGCCAAACCTGCTTTGGGGCCTAGGGCCGCTATGCAACGACGAGAGACGGTTTCGTAGAAATGGTAAGAGAAGCCGTCGAAGACCGGCCCCGTCGCCTTGAGCAGGTCTTCCGTTTTCAGCATTGCCGGACCGACAGAGAAGCCAGGCACCATGGGAACTCCTTCACCGATGCTGCCTGGTCCAAGAAAGATCGTGCCGGGAGACTCCCTCCTAAGAAAGTCGCTAAAGATTTTCACATCTTTGGCGAACGCGGTCGCGTCGTAGTTTCGAGGAGCACCCCCCATAACCGCAAACGTGGGCTCGTTCATGAACTCAGTCGCAGCGATATGCCCACCGATTGACTTCGTGTAATCGAAGAAGGACTTAGCCTGCTCCGACGTCCATACGCCGTCTGAGTCGCGAGTTCCAGTGCTGGTCGCGACTGAAGCGACAATCTCAGCGCCAGTTAAGTTCGCGAAATCGACAACATCCTTCCACTGAGTCCGCGTCATGACACTGTTGAAGCCTCTGGGAGGAATTTTCATTGGCGGCTCGCTGTCGTTCTGGAAGAAAGTGCTGTTTCGCCAAGTGCCGCTCACTCTGATGTAGGCGGGCGCCAAAGCTGCTGCCAGCTTCCGTAGGCGTTCGCTCCTCAAATCGATTGGAGCACGATACTGCAGAAGACTTGGATCTATCCCCGGAGCCTGCTCGGGATTTGGCCTCTGCTGCGCGGCCCCAGCAAGGCGTGCATCCACTTCGCTTCCGTACGGCTTCCAGAAGTGGCCACCGGTCACTTCTACAGCTTCAATGTTGTAGGAGACGTAACGCGGGCTGACCTCGCCGATCTTTGGCATAGTTGCCGGTCTGATTGCCGTCTGCGCCCCCGCCACACAAGAAAAGAGCCCAAGCACAGGCACCATCAATCGCATGTGTCGTTGTGTCGTCGCTCGGTTAGTTCCTTTGATGCCAATCATATATACCTCCTTCAGTAACCAAGCTTTCAATTTTTCATGACAATTTCTGCTCAAACTAACCCAGCCGGGCGCGCCCTCCCATAGTTAAACGGATTAGCGCGCAAATGAGACAAGTTCGTACCGGGAACGGGCCAGGCTGTTCCTGGGACGAGAGCGTATCAATGTTGATGTGTTAGTGTGGAGAAAATCTAAGTCTGAGAGGAGCCACTGTGTTTTCGGGAGCGGATACTAAACTTAAAACTAATAGTTCGCAATTCATACAGGTCGGAGAGCTTCTGTTGATTGAAGTTGGTGCGAATTTACTGCATGGCTGACAACCTGGAATTCCGGCCGTTAGCGCCCCGTCGGAGCGAAGATAAAGTCGGCGAGTTTTTGCTGAACACTTGCTGAACGATCGACTGCGAATGAGGCGTTGCGGCGCAACTGAGGAGTTCGAAACGCTAACAAAACAATCGAAAATCGGTCTGTGCGAACACGTCAGGGTGAATTAGCAAACCGCCGTCATGGACGGTACCTCAGATTCAGAAACTACCATTGATCAAAACGCTAGACGGAACTGGGCTCTGGAAGCCACCTTAGGAACGCGGGAATTCGTGACTCTACTTGCTACTAATTTTAACTCATTTGAGGGTATTGGAACCCCCGTAGAATCTGGCGATTGGAGAAAATTAAAAATGAGTGTTGAAAACAAGAGACATACCAACGCTCACCAACCCTTCACCTCCCTCTCACCAACGGAGGTTTCAATCCCCCCCTCTCCGCCAGATTCTTGCCAGCATTGGAGTTAGGAAGAATCCGCTTGTCGGTTCACGCGAGCAATTGGGCGGCTCTCTTATCCCAGTGTAATCCCAACTATCCCAACTGTTGAAAATTTGAGCCGTTTCACAACCCGAAAGGTCAGCGGACCTCGCAGCCAATGGTACTGATTTACAAGAACTTCCAGAGCTCTTGCGACAAATTCGGTTCCAGTGCTATACGCTGTTTCGTCGGAGCAACGGTCCGCGAAACCGTTGCAGCTCCTCTGAGCACGCGTTTTTCGTGCGACCTCTGGGCATTGCAACAGGGGATCGCGCACCGCCACAAATCATCGCGGCATTTGTCGGCTTATTAACACCTGTACTCGCAAAGGACAGCAAGCGATTACTTGCGGGTTGGCCCCTCATCCACCCAGCATCGATCGCAGGCGTCGCTCGAGTAGCAATTTCCCTCAACGGGGCTGCGGAGTCAGCCAAACTCCACTTGCCCGGCAACCGTGCTTGACTGGATTACTGAATTTGTGGCGACGCGCGAGGTGGCCTCTCACCTGTCAAAGAAAAAGCTTGAAATGGGGAAAAGATGGCGAGATACTCCCCTAAGAACTTTATGGGGCGGGGCTCCGCACAATGACCCAGAAAAAGACCGAAACGGGTGATTTGTTGCGCGACACACTCGACATGCTGATCCTGAAAACCTTGAGCCACGGAGAGATGCACGGCTACGACATCGCGGAGTACATCCATGAGAGGAGCGACCAGGTTCTGGGCGTCGAAGAAGGCGCCCTGTATCCGGCGCTCCATCGCCTGGAAGTTCGCGGACTTCTCGCGCAGAGTGGGGCTCATCGGACAACAACCGGCGGGCGAAATATTACAAGTTGACGGCGGCGGGACGGAAACAGCTCGCGGAAGAAACAGCGCATTGGAAGCGCATGTCTTCCGCGATTGCGCGAATTCTGGAGCCCGCCTAAGGAGGACCCATGGCGCGCGCGTGGTTGACGGAAGCGTGGCTGAGAGTGAAGGCGCTCGCGAAGCGGAGGAGGCTGGAGCGCGACCTGGAGGAGGAGCTGCAGTTTCATCTGGCCAAGCGCGCAGAAAAAAACCGCGCCTCGGGCCTTGGAGCAGATGATGCGCGTGTTGCGGCGCGGCGGCGATTTGGGAACGTTACGCTCGTAAAGGAAGATTGCCGCGAAATGTGGATGTTCACCTGGATCGAGACAGTGTGGCAGGACCTTCGGTATGCGGCGCGCAGCCTGGCAAAAAGCCCGGGCTTTGTCGCGGTGGTCGTGTTCTCGCTAATGCTTGGCATCGGAACGAACACCGCGACTTTCAGCGCGATGAACACGGTGATGTTGCATGGCCTGCCCTACGCGCATCCGGAACGATTGATGACCATCTGGCCCTTGCACAAAGAGGACCCCACTTATGAGAATCCGCCGCCGATCGCCGAGATTGTTGACTGGAAGAAACAGAATCAAGTTTTTGACGACATTGCCGCGGTCGGATGGATTGGTCCGGCCACGATGACCGGCGTCGGTGAGCCCGGGCCCGTACCGGTTCAACGAGCAACTGAGAACTTTTTCGCTGTGGTCGGAGTGCAGGCGGCGTTGGGCCGAGTGTTTCGCGCGGAAGAGAGTCAGGAGAAGGTTCAGACCGTAGTCATCAGCAACGACCTCTGGAAAAAGAAGTTCAACAGTGACCCGAATGTGATGGGAAAATCGTTCCGCCTTGATGGCGTCGCCTCGACCGTGGTCGGAGTCATGCCAGCCGGGTTCGAGACGTTCGAGCCGTGGTACCACGGAAAAAGCGTTGATGTTTGGGAGCCCGTTAATCCGGAAAGCGCAGAGTACGCGAAGCGCACGAGCATGTTTCTGATGCCAGTGGCGCGCCTTAAGCAGGGAGTGACGCTGCCGCAAGCCCAGGTCCAGATGGACGTCATCGCACGCGGATTAGAGCAAGCCTATCCCGAGACCAATAAGGGAGTGGGGGAAACGGTTGTTCCTTTATACGACAGGCTCTACCAAGATGCTGGACAGACGCTTTATCCACTTCTTGGCGCAGTGGGTTTTGTGCTCCTCATCGGCTGCGTGAACGTGGCCAACCTCATTCGTTCGCGGACGGAAAGCCGGCGCAAGGAATACTCGGTGCGGGCATCTCTCGGCGCGGGCCGGCGGCGGTTGATGCAGCAATTGCTGGTGGAGAGCGGGTTGCTGGCATTGATTGGAGGAGTGCTTGGCGTGCTGCTTTCGTTCTGGGGGACGCATATCCTCCGCGCCTTTGCACAAAATCTCCCGCATGCCGACAGCATCCGGATCAGCGGGCGAGTGCTCCTTTTTGCCGTTGGCCTTTCGGTCTTGACGGCGGTTCTGTTTGGGCTGGCCCCAGCCATTCGAGCTGCACGCCCGGATTTGAATGATGCTCTGCGGGAAGGGGAAAGCAGGACTTCCACCGCGTCACGCGGACACGCGCGCCACCTCTTGGTGATTTCGGAGGTAGCCATGGCGATGGTGCTGCTAGTGGGTGCCGGCCTGATGATCAACGTCCTAGTTCATGTGCTGCTGATCACTCCCGGCTTCGATCCGGCGAACGTCTTGACAATGGCGGTACATTTCTCCGGAAACGACGGGAAATATGTGGAAAAAATTCCGGGCACGGACATGGAAAAAGTATCGCCGCAAGTTACCGCCTTTCACCAACAACTGCTCGAAAGAGTTGCGGTGATGCCTGGCGTTGAGTCGACCGGCATGATCAGCATAATTCCTCCTCTGGGAGTGCAGAGAAGGACTTTCTCGGTCATAGGACGTCGCGCTCCGTCGCCGGAGGAGAGGCCCTGGGCTGGATTGAACGAAGTGAGCCCCAGCTACTTTCGAACCATGAGGATTCCGCTCAAAAGAGGTCGATACCTGGATGATCGCGACACGCAGAACGCGCCCTGGGCGGTAGTCGTTAGCGAAACATTTGCAAGCGACTATTTCACGAATGAAGATCCGATTGGGCAGCAGATTCTTCTCCGCTACGATCCGGCGCTTGTGGATGAAGAGCGTCCGCGCCAAATCGTCGGGATTGTGGGCGAGGTCAAGCAAATGGGGATTGGCGGATTGCACCCACTCCTCTACGAATCCTTTCTCCAGCAGCCGGCAGTGTTTCCGAGCGGCGGCAAATGGGGCCACCTTATGGGGTTTCTGGTAATCCGGACTGCCTCGAACGTGCGTGCACGTGAGGCGGATCTAATAGCTTCGGTAAAGCAGATGGTGAGAGAGATGGACCCCGATCAGCCTGTGACGGACATAAGTACGATGGATGAGGTTCTGCGGAAATTTATGAGCAGTTTTCAATACTACGTCATTGTACTCGGGGTTCTGGCCGGCATGGCCGTGCTCCTGGCAATGATTGGCGTTTACGGCGTCCTGTCCTATTTTGTCAATCAACGCACTCGCGAAATGGGCATCCGTTTAGCTCTCGGAGCGCATCGCGGTGACGTTCTCCGGATGGTCGTGAAGCTGGGACTCAAACTTTCCATAACGGGAGTGGCCATTGGCATTGCGCTGGCGCTCGGGCTTAAGCGGTTCATGGAACAGAACTTCTGGCTTTATCACGTGAAGTCCACTGATCCATTCACCTATACCGCCGTAACCCTCGTGCTGGTGAGCATCGCATTGCTCGCCTGCTATATCCCTGCTCGCCGTGCCACCAATGTGGATCCAATGACGACGCTGCGGCACGAGTAGTTGGAGATCAGTGTGGAGATGTGCAGCAAGAACAGCGAGCCCTCGGAACTCTTGGAATGGCAACAGTTTGGGGAGTCTTGGACGCGGGCATTAACCATCACGTTTCTCGCGCTGGCGCTTGGCGCCCCCGTGCGATCTCAAGAACCACCGCATCCCGCTGCATCGATAGCGGAGGCCGCGCGGAACGTTCGTGAACAAAAATCAAATTCCATGAAGCATCCGAAGGTCATCACCAACGACGACCTTCCCGGACAGTATTCGGTGCCGAGCGCTGCAGCATCTCCTCCAGAATCCTCATCGACGAATGGAACCGAAGCACCAAAGCCGCCGGCTGGAGGCTGCGACAACCCTGACGCCGAGAAACTCAAAACGGACTTGCAGGCCGCGCAGGGGGAGAAGGACCAGATTCGCCGCGAGATTACCAATAAACTCACAGTCACCTTCAACGACAATCTCGATATGAAGAATTTCAAGCCCGGCTCCTCCGGAGTTGACATGGGCAGTCGGCAGGACGTGGCTGCTCAAGGCCGCGCGAAAGCGCGGGCAGCGGCTTTCCATCCTGATCCAATGACCTGTCTCGATGATGACTTGGATTTCTGAGAGGGGTGCCTCATGTCGGTGATTCAGGCGCAGACTTTTGCTGTATCACTTAAAGCCGAACTCGAAGAAAAGACGTTACGCACCGTTAGCCTGAGACTCATTCCCCTGCTTGCACTGTGTTACGGCGTAGCCTACATGGATCGAGTCAATGTCAGCTTCGCAGCTCTGCAAATGAACAGGGATCTTCATTTCAGTGCTTCAGTCTATGGCTTTGGCGCAGGAGTATTCTTCCTGAGCTACGCTCTGTGCGAAATTCCTGCGAACTTGCTGCTGTTGCGCTTTGGTGCGCGGCGGTGGATTGCCCGGATTATGGTTACCTGGGGGTTTTTGGCGGCGGGGATGATATTCGTCGCCACACCGCGGGAGTTCTACGTGATGCGGTTTCTTCTGGGCATGGCCGAAGCCGGGTTTTTCCCCGGAGTTATCTACTATCTGACACTCTGGTTTTCCCGAGAAGTGCTTGCGCGTACTATCAGTCGCTTTTACATAGTGGTCCCACTCAGCGGCATTCTCATGGGATCTATATCGGGACCTTTGCTTGGTTTGCAAGGACGCCTCGGAATTGCTGGATGGCAATGGCTTTTCTTAGTCGAGGGGCTCCCCGCAATTTGTCTTGGAGTCCTCGTTTTCTTTGTGCTGCCGGACGGACCCGCCGAAGCGTCATGGTTATCAGCAGAGGAACGGTCAGGCATTTTGACCCGCTTGCAAGAAGAGCAAAACGCCAAGGCGAGCAAGTCGCATCGCGATCTGAGAGGCGCACTAGGTGATACTCGCATTTGGCAATTAGGGCTATTCATGCTGATTACCATAGCTGCCGCCTATGGTTGCGCGTTCTCGGCTCCCCTGCTAATCAAGGACCTAACCGGATTTGGCAACAGCACCATAGGCTTAATCATCTCGGCGACTTACCTCTGTGCGGGAGCGGCGATGATTCTGAACGGGATGTTGGCATCTCACAAACAGGCTCCGCACCTGTATATCGTGGTACCCACGTTCTTCGCTGCTTTTGGCTGTCTCGTGGCGGGACTTTCACATCTACCTGTTTTAGTGATTTGTTCACAAGGACTGATTGCCATATGCATACTTGCGAATCAACCACCTATGTGGATTATACCGATGTCTTTTCTCGATGACAGGGGAGCAGCAGGAGGCATTGCACTTCTGAATATGTTCGGCATAGTTGGCGGTTTCATCGGACCATACTACATGGGTCTCGCGAAAGACATTACGGGCTCATACAGTAAAGGTTTTCTTGGACTCGCCCTACCGTGCCTTGTCGCTGCCCTCGTGGTGCTTAATCTCCGTCGAATGGAAATACGAACACGGGGATAGTTGCCCTTTTTGAAAGGAACGTCCTGCCAAGACTTGCCGTTAACGCGACTGGGCAAAGGAGCACAAGGTCCCGAGGCTCACTTTGATTTGATTCGAAACTGGCAGGAAACAGCAAATGGATGTCTGGTGCTCAATCGAACGATGTATCTGATCTGCTGGGAGGTCCGATGATCTTCAGAAGCCCGCACGCGGACGTTCACATACCCGATGTTCCTTTCCACCGGTTTGTTCTTCATCAGGCTGAAAAACTTAAAGCGATGCCTGCATTAATTGATGCAGAGACCGATCGCATTCTAACTTATGGAGAACTTGCGCGAGACGTGTGCCGCGTTGCCGGTGCTCTTGCCGCGCGCGGAATGCGTAAAGGCGATGTGTTCGCCCTAATGCTCCCCAATGTGCCAGAGTTTGCGACTGCGTTTTTTGGAGTGCTGGCTGCGGGTGGTGTCATCACCACGGTCAACCCCCTTTACACTCCAGATGAGATCGCGCACCAACTTGAGGACTCAGGAGCTAAGTACTTTCTGACCTTACCTCAACTGCTCGAGAAGGCGGTAGAGGCGGCCGCAAAGCAACCACTGCGAGAGATTTTCGTTGTGGGAGAAACAGTTGGAGCAACACCTTTCAGCGCTTTGCTCGCGGCAGATTGCACGCCGCCTTCTATTGACATCAACCCCAGTGAAGACTTGGCCGTGCTCCCTTACTCCAGTGGGACAACCGGCAAGCCTAAAGGTGTCATGCTCACGCATGCGAATCTCGTAGCCGGCGTGTTGGCCGTGGCTATTGCATTTCCCCGTGATACGGGTACGACCTACCTGGGGATCTTACCCTTTTTTCATATCGCGGGAATGGTTTGTATCTTACACAGCGTACTCTATCTCGGGGGGAAGCTCGCGCTGATGCGCCGCTTCGAACCAGAAAGTTTCCTGCAGACGATCCAGAAGTACCGGATTGAAGTAGCACCGCTCGTGCCTCCGCTTGTGGTGGTTCTCGCGAAGCACCCTGTTGTTGAAAAGTACGATCTCTCCAGCCTGAAGTTAGTCACTTCCGGCGCAGCGCCGCTCGGAGCAGACATGCAGTGCGCGTGTCAGAGCCGGCTCGGAACTCCCGTCATTCAAGGCTACGGACTGACAGAAACTACTGGATTAACTCACGGCAACGTAGAGGCCATCAGCACGAACAAGCCTGGCTCGGTGGGTCCCTGCGGACCGAACACCCAGTGCAAAATTGTTGACGTCCTTGCAGGAACCGAGTTGGGAGCTAACGAACAGGGCGAGCTATGGCTGCGCAGTCCTCAATTAATGAAGGGGTATCTCAATAATCCTTCGGCAACCGCAGAATGCTTGGATCGCGATGGCTGGTATCACACCGGTGACATAGGTTACGTGGATGAGGACGGCTACTTTTACATCGTCGACCGCCTCAAAGAATTGATCAAATACAAGGGATTCCAAGTCGCTCCGGCCGAACTTGAAGCTCTCCTCCTGACTCATCCGTCAATCGTTGATGCCGCTGTGATCCCCAGCCCAGACGAGCAGGCTGGTGAAGTACCGAAGGCGTTCTTGGTCACACGAAATCCCGTGAGCGTTGAAGAAGTTCTCAATTTTGTCGCTGCCCGCGTGGCACCTTACAAGAAGATTCGCCGGGTGGAATTTGTCGAGAATCTTCCGAAGTCACCTGCGGGCAAGTTACTACGCCGAGTCTTGCGTGATCGCGAGCGGAGCCGAACGTACGTGTGACAAACAGAGTCCGGGTAAACTCCGAAACCAACGCTAAGAAATAAATAGATTTCGGCCACCGTGTTTCTATCTGACCCAATGAACTATTTCGGTGGTGGGTTCGCTTCTTTCAAAGGGGGTACATCATGACGGTGGCTAAGTCGCAGGCGTTCGTCGCACGACTTGAAGCCGACGTCGAACAAAAACCTTTGCGCGCACTTACCCTGAGACTGATTCCTATGCTTGCCATACACACATGATGCTTCCCAAATACATTTTCGTTTCGCCAGGGAGATAATTCGACATGAGATATTCTTCGAACATCCTTCGTTTTCGAACGGGATTGGCCTTCCTCTTGTTCGCTCTTGCACCCTCCTGCCTGGCTGCTGCCAGGCAAGAAGTAACCCCTACGAACAAAGAGGGAGAGACGCTGTTCAAGCAGCGCTGTGCAGTTTGCCATGACGGAGGCGTACCCAAGGCTCCGAACCGCGCAGTCTTGAGGCAGATGTCGGCGGAGAATGTCCGCTTCGCCCTGCTGAGCGGCACCATGAGTATGCAGAGCATCGGTTTGTCGCTCACCCAGATCGGCGCCATCGCTCAATATCTGACCGGCAAGTTGCCCGAGAAAGCGCAAATTCCCAATGAAGCGTTTTGTGCGCCAGGCGGAGCCGCCTTCACGGACGCGCTTGCAAAACCTCATTGGAACGGCTGGGGCGGAGACCTAGAGCAGCACCGCTTTCAGCCCGCCGAGATGGCGCAGCTATCGGCTGCACAAGTACCCAAGCTGAAGCTCAAGTGGGCCTTCGGTTTCGCGGGAGTCACGCGCGCGTTTGCTCAGCCCACCGTCGCCGGCGGCCGCTTGTTTGTCGGCAGCGCAGAGCGCAAGGTTTATTCGCTCAACGCGGAGACCGGCTGCATCTACTGGGTGATTGATGCAGATTTCCCCGTGCGCACAGCCATAAGCATTGGCCAGAGCGGAGGCAATTGGGTTGCCTATTTCGGCGATCGGCACGCCAATGCGTACGCTGTGGATGCCGCGACAGGAAAGCTACTCTGGAAGACGCACGTGGACGAGCATCAAGCCGCGGTCATCACCGGAGCGCCTGCGCTCGCAGGCGACAGACTTTTTGTCCCCACGTCCTCATCCGAAGAGGTACTTGGCGCCAACCCGAAATATGAGTGCTGCACGTTTCGCGGAGCGCTTACCGCTCTCGACGCCGGCTCCGGAATAATTGTTTGGAAAAGTTACACGATTCCTCAAGAGCCTGGGCCAGTCCGGAAAAACAAGCTGGGTGTGCAGCTTTGGGGACCTTCGGGCGCAGGCGTGTGGTCCTCCCCAACCGTAGACCTTCCGCATCACATGATTTATGTGACTACGGGCGATAGCTATTCCGATCCGCCCGCGGACACTTCCGACGCCTTCGTTGCATTCAATTTGGAAACAGGAAAACTCGAGTGGTCGCGCCAGATGACCGCGGGTGATGCTTATACCATCGATTGCGGGAGTCCTCCTGAGGCGCGTACCAACTGCCCGAAAGCCGCCGGGCCCGATTTTGATTTTGGTTCCTCACCCATTTTGGTTGAGCTCGCGAGCGGACAGCGCGCCTTGATAGCAGGGCAGAAATCTGGCGTTGTGCATGCCTTGGATCCCGATAAGCAAGGGGCGCTCCTCTGGCAGAAACGCGTGGGCAAAGGCGGAGTTGTGGGCGGCGTGCAGTGGGGTTCCGCCGTGGATGCGAAAAATGTTTATGTAGCGTTGTCGGATGTAGGCATGCAAGCCGTGCCGAAAGGGACTTTGGGGGCCCAGGATTCTTTCACGGGTACGCCATTTGCCCTGGACCCTAAAGCAGGGGGAGGGCTCTTCGCGCTAAGCCTCGCGACGGGCGAGATCGCTTGGCACACGCCGCCTCCCAGTTGCGGGAGCAAATTGGGTTGCAGCCCTGCACAATCGGCGGCGGTGACGGTGATCCCTGGAGTTGTTTTCTCGGGAAGCCTTGACGGACATTTGAGAGCGTATTCAACAGGCATTGGCCGCATTGTCTGGGATGTGGACACGATGAGGGACTTCAATACGGTGAATCAAGTGAAAGCGCATGGCGGATCGCTGGATGGTCCGGGGCCCGTCATTGTCGGTGGAATGCTGTATGTGAACTCGGGTTATGGTTTCGTCGGCGGGGCACCAGGAAACGTTTTGCTCGCTTTTTCAGTGGAAGGAAAATAGCGTTTGAAAATGATCATGCGGAAATGTGCAAAGGCTGGAGGACTACTCGGATTTCTCCTAGGCCTCGCTCTCGCGCGGCCATGTGGCTCGGTTTGCATTCTAGTGGACGATTAGTCGGCAACCGGGAAGGAATCGGACGCTACGCTGGTATCCGGATCACTTCAACACTAACCGATAGAACTAACAAATTCGAATAGTTGCAAGGCCCCCGCAACCAACTTGCCCTGCCAAGGTATTCAGGTGATACCAATCAGGTATCGCGCGAACAGAATCGCGGCGGCTCAGAGAAGGACGATGGGGGCCGCGAGTTGTAAAATCCTTTATCCCAATTTATCCCAATAAGCTGCCAACCGTGCCCAAACCGTCCGTAGCGGGCCGAACGGCCTCTTTAGTTTTCAGTGAATTACCAGCGAGCCAGAGCGCAATCACCCGTTTGCTAAACCGTTTTAGGGACTAAACACCCTAACGGGGGTTCGAATCCCCCCCTCTCCGCCATAGCAAAAACACCTAATGTTTATGCGGGTTTTAACGCCTTGCTACTACTTTTCCCATGATTCAGCCGATTTAATATATACGTTTAGTAAATAATAGAGAACCTGGCATCTGCTGAGGGTGGAGACGGAGATCCACAGAAGAAGCAGCCGCGGCTGGCCGCAGCAACCTGGCGCAGCGCCGTAACTGCTCTGAGATCGATGGGCGATCAGGCAGCCCACTCATCAAATCGGCGCATGATCTCCATGAGCTTGCATCCCAACACGATGAGAGAGCCCCACAATATGAAAGGGACGCCATAGAGTAGGAGATACTTGCGCGAACGGGCCAATTTGAACACTCGTAGCTTCACAATCGCGTATACGTTGGCTGCGAGATAAGCAGCCACCAAACAGCTCACTACTAGGTTGTGCATGCTGATACTCCTCCTTACCGGTCTGCATGGTGCTATCGAGACTTACCTACTTCTGCGGCGGAGCAGGAGCGCCGCTGGCCGGAGGAGTTATACCGTTCATGCGCTGGTACTCCACCGTACTCATCGGAAGCATGCACCGCGATGTATGCGGCCTGTGGCAGGTCGGTCTTA
>DATFZQ010000033.1:0-6242 GCA_035314345.1 Candidatus Acidiferrum sp. | reverse complement strand
TATATCCTGACGATGATGACTGAGGCGATGACTAAGAACGCGTCCTTCCCACCCGCCAATGTTGAATGCAACAAAGAGTTACGGCTATTTTGACTGAAGGACTAGAGCAACAGCTGGTCACCAGGTAGGCACGGTAAGAATCGACACATTTCCTAGAGACGACAAGGAGTCTTCCATGGGCAACGATAACTCTCCAGCCGACGACCGATCAACCAGCGATAGCGCCGGCGAACGCAAACTGCGGGGCGTTGATTTGAACGGATCTGAGCAGAAGGCCGCCGCAGATCACTTCGAACTCGAAACGGGGCGCAATCCGGACACGGAATTGCACCTCGATGGGAAACCGGACACCCTATACCGCGACGGCATCGATCTCGAAGAGGACTTCGATACGCTGGCTGGCACTGATGGTTCCTCAGCCACAATACCCTGAAAGTCGCATCTGCGAACGCCGGCAAATCGAAAATGCGCATATGTGTCATTCCGTTGCTGGTCGTGCCGGCAATCTTCGGAAAAATAGAGAACAGCCGTCTGTATGATCGGGGCAGGTGCTCGAAGTTGACAAATTTAAAGCGCAAACGCCTCCCCGCGAGACGGTACCTGGCGTGTTGCCACCGATCGCGCAACGGCATGGATCCGTGTCTGCACACATCGCTCTGCATTCACAAGTAGAAGTCTACAAATGGGAAGGACAGTCACATTTAATCGCCCTGATGGGCAAATTATTCACGGTTACTTGGCTGAACCAGAGCACGCTGCCGGCGCTGCGGCAGTGGTCGTCATTCAGGAGTGGTGGGGGATTAACGATCAAATTCGCGGCGTCGCCGACCGTCTGGCGAGCACCGGTTACATCGCGCTCGTGCCCGATCTCTATCGCGGTAAGTCCACGGCAGAGGAGGAGGAAGCGCATCATCTGATGACGGGTCTTAACTTCGCGGATGCGGCCTCACAGGATATCCGTGGCGCCGTGCATTTTCTGAAGACCCGCAGCGGCAAAGTCGGAGTGACCGGCTTTTGCATGGGAGGCGCGTTGACGCTGTTGGCGTTGTGCACGTCCCCCGAGGTCGACGCCGGCGTGGTCTGGTACGGCTGCCCGCCCCTGCAATACATTGAGGCCACCAAGATCCGGGCGCCGCTGCTGGCGCATTGGGCCACACAGGACGAGTTCTTTCCGATCGCCACCATCGATCTGCTGCAGGAAAAACTGCGAGAAGCCGACGTGGCCTTCGAATTCCACCGCTATCTCGCACACCACGCCTTCGCCAACGAGACGGCCGTCGGGCCCGGCCGTATACCCGCCACTCAGTACGATTCCGTCTGGTCGCAGCAGGCATGGGACCGTACGTTCAGCTTCTTCGGTCGCTGGCTCAAGTGACGGGCGTGACGCCGATATTGCTCTCCGCAAGACTACAAGGGGGTCATCCGACCGTTGTCAGTACAGCGTCTTCTGCCGCGACAATGAGGTCTGGCTCGGACGGCAAGATGCGGTGATGCGCTTCGGGCACACACCCGGCGATTGGCTATTCGTCGATTGTGCCGAGACGACGATGGCGTTCGGTGATCGGCATACCGGGAGCTAAAAATCGCGGAACGCTAAATAGTGCCAGCAGCCAAAACGGCAGTACCGTGAAAATTCCCACCAGCGCGGTCACGGCCTGAATGTCCCGTAGTTGCCACGCGTGTCCGGTCGGGTCCAATACTGCGCCCGATGCGGAACTTAGGGCCAGGCTCAAGATCGGTGCGATGACGATCGAGGAGTAGGCAAGCAATGGTTTTGCCCAATAGCAGGGAATTTGGTCGGATGTAGCGTACAGACGCCGTGCATACAGCGCAAAGGCCTGCAGGAACACATAGACCGTCAGGTACCAACCCAGAAAATTTACCACCGGTACACCAAAGTAGCTGCCGGCATCCCGCCAGATCCAGTTACCGGTGATCGTTGACATCTTCGGATCGATAGTGAGATCCCAGCACACCATGATGAAGCTCGCAAGGATTGGCGTTGCGAAGACTAGCGGGCCGGCAAGTCGACCATTGGCATCACCGAGGATGGCGCGAGCCAGCGTCCAGGAAAGATAACCCACGCCGAAATACAGCGGGCCGATCAGAAGCGGTACCAAGAACAGTTTCGGGCCCATTTTGTCGCCGTAGTGGTACCAGCCGAAGGGGAAGCCGGTAAGAATGCTCAGGTTCTCGAAAGCGTTGCTGACACCGAGGCATACAACAATGAAAAATACGATGCCCCGCCAGCCATAGGTCGATGCACCGTGAAAAAGTCCGAACAACATCAGGGAACCTGCCAACATTGCGCCGGCCGTGGCCTGCGGCAGATGCAACAGCATCGAAGTCAGATGAGACAAAACGCTGGCTGTGGCGAGCAGCCACAAAAGCGGAGATACCCAGGGTGGTGCGTTTCGCGCCGTCGTCTTGATTGTTGTGGGAGTTGTCATCGGCTACCCATGCGCAGTTTATCTGAGCCGTGCTGTACGCATGCAACTGTTTTTTTGGTATTCGTTCACGCTGTCTATCCAATTCCGGGTAGTGATGAGGCCGATATAATTCCATCCCCAGAGATTTGCGTGCGCGGCGCCGGACTATCTGCGCCGGCGCGGTGCGCCGGCGAGGCCGGACGACTTGGTCGAGCAGGACTGCCTGGCCCTCGGCGATGTACCAGGCGTGGCGGAATGGAGCTTCCAAGACCGCACGGTGCGAAGATCCTTGCGCATTCCAACCCGGCTTTGCGCCAATGATTTCGATACGCTGGTCAGTGCGGCTCTGGCAGGGGCCGGGCTCACATCCTAACCCCGCGCAACCGCCTGCGCCTGCCGAAGGTGCGCGCCTTCCTCGACTTTTTTTTGCAGCAGCACTGGATGCATCCGCGACCGCCTGTGTGATCTTATCGGACGGCCGTAACTGCGCGCCGGTGTCTGCTTCTGGGCCGGTCGGTTCCTTTCCTCAGATTTCTCGATTCTGGAAGTCGCCAATGATCGCGGGCCCCGCGCCGATTTGATTGGTAGAGTAAATCGAAACAACGCGCCGCTTTTGTTGTCGGCCGAAGCCGCAAGTTGACCTTCATGACGTGAAATAATCATCCGGCAAATCGCTAGTCCCATTCCCATTCCCTGTGGCTTCGTCGTAACGAACGCATCAAATATGCTGTGCAATTGTTGCGGATCAATTCCCGGTCCTGAGTCCTCCACTGACACAACAATTGCTTCGCGGCCGTCGGGCTCAGTTGTAACTCGCAACACCCGAGCCCGATCGGTTGTCGAGTCCATTGCGTCAATCGCGTTGCGAATCAAGTTAAGCATGACCTCCTGTAATTGGCCGCCATGGCCGGAAACGAGAGGCAGTTCGGGTGCCAGTTCGGCATGGGTTATGACACCGTGATCCTTCAACTCTCCGCTGAGCAGATCCAGTGCTCCAAGAGCAATCCCGTTCAAATCGACCGGCTGCGCTTCGAGATCGGCGCCTTTAAACAAGGCGCGGATGCTCTCTAACACTTGGCTGGCACGGTGGCAGTCACGGACAATCCGGGTCATAGCCGCCCGCACTTCGTGGAAATCGGGGGGCGTCTAGTTGAGCCCGAGCGTTCCCGCATCGCCGTTTGTCGCGATGGCCGCCAATGGCTGTCTGAACTCGTGAACGATGGCACTCGTAATTGCGTCGATGTTCATTAGCTTATAGTCTAACGAAATAGGAGCGGTGTCCGTGATGAGCGGACCCGGGTGCGGACACGTTGTCGGCCAACCCGACATATGGCGGGCGAGTGGGGTATTCCGACGGCCGAGGTCCGCTCGGTTTCAGTACTTGGGGAGCGTGTGACGGGTAGTACTAGCGCGCTACGTTCAAATGCGTATAGCAACGGGAGGGGAAATCCGTAACCTTTTGATTAAGGATTGAAGATAAGGGCATCGAATTCTCGATGATTATCACCCCGGGACAGATATTGCACGTGGACGACGACGAATCGGTGCGCGAGTCCGTTTCGGGTTTACTGCGTTCAACGGGCTATAGGATCATCAGCGCTGCCACCGGAATCGAAGCCATTCAGCTAGTGGGTGAGGGCTTATATCCCGATATCCTCATCGTGGACTTTCATCTCGGCTCGCAAATGAATGGAGCCGAAGTCGCCGAGCAAATTCGGAGAACTCTGAGCTATGCCCTACCCATCATTATTCTGACCGGCGATGTGACCAACGCGCGGTTTCCACGCATTGTCGAAGCTCTAGTATGGCTAACTTCCAAACCACTTAATCCGCAACTGCTCCTGGCGGCTCTGCCTAACCTCGTACAGCTGTCCCGCACGACACGCATGCTTCCCTCATGACCGGCGAAGGGAACACCGTAGGCGCGTTACAGATAATTTCAAGCGCTGTATAGACGACCAACGATTGGGAATGCGTTGATAGCCGAAGAGAGGGCAAGCCTGAGCTAGGCTTTGTTATGCAGCCTCCACCGAGGCCGCATTCGTCGTTTGCGGTATGCTGAATCGAAAAATGCTACCCCCCGTTGGATTGGGCATGGCCCACAACCGACCGCCGTGAGCTTCGACGATCGAGCGGCAGATCGACAGCCCTAGGCCCATACCATCGGGTTTTGTCGTGAACATGGGGTCAAAAATGCGGTCAAGCGTTCCAGCAGTGATCCCCGATCCTGAATCTTCGACAATGGTCAACACGCCACCATTCGGATCGGGCTCCGTAATGACCCGTAAGATCCGCGGCGAGCCTGTGGATGCGCTCATAGCCTCTATTGCGTTCATGACCAGATTCACTATCAGTTGCTGCATTTGAGTCCGGTCACCCTTGATGAACCCGACAGCGAGTGAAAATCGGGTCTCAAGTGAGATATCGTGTTGGTGAAGCTCCGATTGCATCAATTCCAGTGTATCGCCGATCACGCGACTAATATCAAGCATCACCATCTCAGATTCAGACTTCCGCGCCAGGGCGCGGATGCTCTGGATGACGTCGCCGGCCCGGTGGCCGTCCTTGATTATTCGCTCCGCGGCCGCTCTCGCCTCATCGAGATTCGGTTGTTCCCTTGCAAGCCATAGCAAGCAACTCTCCGCGTTGGTCACTATGGCCCCGAGCGGCTGATTGACTTCGTGAACGATCTGCGCGCTCAGTGCGCTCAAGCTCGTCACCCGATTGATGTGCGCCAGTGACGCCTGTGCTTGATTCAGTTTTCGATTGGCAGTTTCGAGTTGGTGGGTGCGCTGAGAAACGCGCAATTCGAGTTCCTCATTCATTTTCTTGATTTCTGCTTTGGCCTGCTTCAGTTCCGGCGTTTCGATTAGTTCCCACTCTCCCCCGCGCATCGCAGTCGCGAACTGATGAGTGTGTACTACATCCAAGAGCTCGGCCGCGCCGCATGATTCCAGCGGATACGTGCACAACAAAAAGGCGGGCCGTCCGAATACGCTGTCATTGACCACCTGCTCGTATTCTGAGAAGGCCCTCCAGTCCTTTTTCTGGAGCCAAGCTGTGTTCCCTGAACCTCGGAGTCCCACATGTCCGCGGTCCAACGCTCGATCGACTTTTTCGTTCCACGCATCGATGACACGCGTTGAATCGAAGACTCCGCCCTTCAGATACCACTCTCTCCCGTCGAATACCTCGATGCTTCGCTTGGAGACATAGTCTTCGAACTCCGGGACGGCGTTCCCCAGGCCATCCCAGGCGTCTCGCTCGGATAGGGGCTCGGAGACCACCCACACGCAGAACTCGTTGTTTTCCAGGCCGGCTTTGAAATACGACACCAGCATGCCGAGCAGGTCCCTTTTGCTCTCATAAAAGCTGCAAAAGTGTGTTCCCCACGGCCGGTCTCCCACCACGCCAATACCTAAGCTGCTCATTCCATTGATCGATGTCATTGGGTTACCTCCAGGACGAAGTCCCTTCAACGATCGCGGGCTGTGTTTCGGGAATATGCTAAATCCCCGTGGAACTCTTGTACAGCGTCGCTGCGACCCGCTGAGCTGATTCGAGTGCCCCGCGCGCGCCCTCACCAAGAGCGACCGGTGCCGCTCGAAGCATCACATAAGTCTCTGCTCCCTGTGCCACTGCAGATCTGTGGTATCAACAAATTCAAAGCCTTATCTCAGCGTATTTCGGGAAATTGTGGCACAGGTCTTCGCACTTAAGTGATTGTTTTTAAATTGGAAAATGCGTTCTCGAAAAGGGTTCTCTTAATCAATTGGTCGTAGGTTCGATCCCTACACGGCCCACCATTTAAGC
>DATFZQ010000032.1:0-7043 GCA_035314345.1 Candidatus Acidiferrum sp. | reverse complement strand
ATCGGATTTATGAAAACGTTCTACGCAGCAGGCACAGACAAAGACTCTGACGAGATGTTGGTAGCTACCGCTAAGCGCGGAGATACGCAGGCGTTCGAGGCTTTGGTTCTACGGCACGAGCAGAGAGTGCTTGCCGTGGCGCAACGGATAACGAATAACCGCGAGGATGCCGAAGACGTGGCGCAGGAGAGTTTACACAAGGCCTTCGTTCATCTTGGCGATTTTCAAGAAAAGTCGCGGTTCTCTACATGGTTAACGCGGATCGCCATGAATGAAGCGTTCATGTTGCTCCGCCGAAGGCGGGGAGGTATCCAAGTGTTGCCAGACGCCCCTGAAGATGGGACGAAGTCCAACTCGGAGGCATTTGTCGACCAGAAGCCTAATCCCGAAGAGTCCTGTTGGCGGCGCGAGCGCACGCAACTCTTGACTGCGGCGATCAATCGCCTTAGGCCGAGGGTTCGAACTGCGATCTTGCTTCGCGACATGGAAGAAAGATCAGCCGCGGAAACGGCTCAGATTCTGGGTACCTCCATTGGCGCTGTGAAAGCACGCGTCTTCCATGGACGCCGCAAGCTACGCCGAACCATAAGCCTTCGGCTCCTTCCTGGCGGCTACACATACCGCCGAGCGGAAGCTTAACGCCGCTGACTTCTGCAGCCAGACATTCCCCGAGGCGATGGTCGAACAACTTCTTCCGTTCTTAGGTCCGATAAGAACGTAGCCACCCACAGTTGCGTCCGTAACGCACTGCCATGGTACGGAGTCGCACCGGCGGGCGAAGATCAACTTAGCGGAGCGGATGACGGATTCCAATGATTGAGGCTAAGAATTCTTCCACCGCACGCCTCAGGTACGATTCGTCCCTCTGTTCAATGGCGATTATCAGAGTTAAGCAGGATCAGCGAACTGACCTTAAAGCACTGGCGTCCGGCTCTTACACCAGAACTCGTTATTTGATTTTTCTCGCTGGAGAAATGCAAAGGGGCCTAAAGAAGGCCCCTTTCACATTTTCAGGTTCGACTCGTATTCAGATTTTCGGAATCGTCAGTTTGAGCCGCTGGGATTTGCACCCTGGGTGGCGTTTGCATTCGACGCTAGGCCGATTTCCAGGTCATATTTTTCGCCCGTGAAGAAAACCTCGGCGAGAGATTGGCTGCCGTCCGCTCCTGGCTGGACCGCGTAGCCATCTTGGGTATTCGAAGCACTCTCCGGCACGATTCGTGCGGGCACGGTGGCCACGGTTTCCTTACCCTTGAGAATGTTTACCTTCACGTCCGGACCAGAGCCACTCCATTCGACCTTGTAATCACCGGGCATCAACTTCGTTCCCTCGACGGTAACACTCTCATACAAATGAAGCGACTTCTTGATCGTGTTTCCTGCGAAGACGCTGGCAGCAAACAACAAAGAACTTCCAAGCAACAGCGATGAAACCCTCGACACTTTCATATACAACTCCCTTTTGTCATCTCCAGGAACTGAGACGCAAAAAATGCGTTCCCATCCTCAGAGACTTATTATTTGACCACATATCATTGGATGGACTGCGAGCCCATGCGGTTACATCGGCGTGCAAAAATAGGTCATTCTTTTTAGCGATATTTTTGATACAAACCGATTTTCGAATCATCGGTGCAGTTCGCCGCAAATTGTCGCTACTGCTTTTATCCGAAATTTCAAATTTGGACATCTGCCTCGCACATCGCGCATTCCCCCTGAACCTCGCATTCGGGCGGTATATCGACACGACTATTTGTGCGCTCACACGCTCACGTCGAGTCAATGAGGCTTGCGTGCAGCGGAGTTTGTGGACCCGTTATTGAAATTCGCTAATCGCGATGAGAGGTCAACGGGTCATACTTCCATTGAGAGAACATTTGGCAAACATGTAAGAAAGTGACAAATCCCTTCACCGCGATGCGGCCAGCGCGGATACTCCAGAAAGCTTTCGGTAGTCCTCGTCAGTTAAGCGCAGGGAAGCCGCCGCAACGTTCTGCTCGAGATGTTCGATCGAGGAAGTCCCGGGGATGGGCAGCATAATGGGAGACCGATGCAAGAGCCAAGCCAGCGCTACTTGGGTGGAGCTCGAACTGTGTGCTCGGGCGATTCTCTCAAGCACTTCGCCCGCAACTTTACCTGCTCCGAGTGGATACCAGGGAATGAAAGCAATTCTGTTGCGCTCACAGTAATCCACTACGTAATCCCACTCGCGGTCAGCAAAGCTATAGCGGTTCTGAACAGAGACGATGGGGACAATCTTGCGTGCTCGCTCGATGTGCTCCTGCGTGACGTTGGACAACGCGACCTGGCGAATCTTGCCTTCGTTTTGCAGGTGAGCCAGCGTTTCCACAGACGCCTCAAACGATATGGCAGGATCCGGAATATGCAATTGATAGACGTCGATGCAATCCAGGCGCAGCCTCTTCAGACTTCCCTCAACCGCCTTACGAAGATGCGCGGGAGATGCATCGTGGGTCCACTGATTCGGGCCGGGACGATTCCAGCCTCCCTTGGTGGCAATTACAAGGCCAGCCGGGTAAGGAAACAGGGCTTCGGCGATGAGTTCCTCGCTTACGTTTGGGCCGTAGGAATCCGCGGTGTCGATGAAGTTGATATCAAGCTCCACGGCGCGGCGAAGAACCGCGAGCGCCGCTTTGTGATCTTTTGGCGGCCCCCAGATGCCTTCGCCAGTAAGGCGCATTGCACCGAAGCCGAGACGGCGCACGGAAATTTCAACGCCAAGCAAAAGATCTCCGGCCATACTTGCAGAGAGTTCTTTCTTATTCATAATTGACTTCCAATATTTTTCTCTTAACCAAATCCCGTGTTATCTCTTACATCTTCAGGCGTTAAGCCGCCAGCGACGACAACCTCGATTGCCTATAGTTACTATCTTCTTCTCTCGCCACTCGGTCCCTCTCATATTCATGCCAGGGACCTGAGCACGCGCTGATTGTGGCCGATTCCTCGGGCTGGCTCGTTGAGTGGGGTGGACCAAGAAATGTCCTTGGAATCGGTGAAAGTCAAAACTCCAGTCGCTCGGAAGAATTCGTCCCGAGAGTTGCATTTCACCGAAACCAACAATTTCCCCCTGACGACTCGTTTGTCACACCAATCATGGGGAACTCCCATTTCGGCAAGCGCTTTATGCAACGCACCCTCAAAAGGCCCCAAGGGCGAGGGATCCAAAAGCCAATGTAAGAAGCCCTCATGGTGTCCTTCCGGGCCCCTACACCAGATGCTTCCGTCTAGTGGCAGGTCCGCCGTTGGACCTTCTCCCGTTCCGCGAGGCACATGCGTGTGTTTCTTTTTCGCAAATTCAACTGTGTCTTTGTTTCTTGGATGGAGAATAAATATCGATTCACCCGCAAAACCAATCGCCAGTAACTCGTTTACTGCTTCCCCGGCGGCAGACGCCGTCCTGTAAATGCCGAATACCATCACCTGGTTGGCCATCACTATGTCCCTCCTACCACAATTTCTTTCCCACCATAGAACGATCGTCTCTCATCACTCGCTCTCATAATCGCTGTCCTTCTAGCCGAGCCACTGCGGGTTCGCATAAGTTCCATCGAAGTGGTGACTGGTTTTATAGAGCTCAAACTGGCCGGTTTCCGCTGCTCTTGCAGTTTTTGCAAGCAACACGCCAACTTGGGAAGAATCCAGCGGCTGAAAACTGCGGGCCGCGTCGAGCGCTTGCTGAAGAATCGGCAGAGAATCACAACCGGTGATGACCACGCTGGTAGGAAGATTCATCGCGTAGTGCAAGCACTCCACCGCGGTCGCTGTCTTGCTATTCAGGATAAAGTGGTCGCCAAAGGGCTTCATCCCCAGCACGCCAATATCGCTCTTGAGCAGAACGGGCAACACTTTTTTCTCGAAACTGTTGAAGTGCGCGTCCATTACATTCAGGGGCATTTGAACAGTATCGAAAGTGAAGCCGTGTTTGGCGGCGGTGGCCAGCATTTGCAAATGAATGTCCGGACTCTTGTGGCCGGTGAACCCGATGTAGCGGATCTTGCCTGCCTTTTGCGCCTCCAATACAGCCTCTAACGCTCCTCCGGCGGCAAAAATGCGGGCGGGGTCGGTGTCGCGAATCACTTCGTGGAACTGGAGCAGATCGATGCGATCCGTCTGCAAGCGCCGCAACGACTCATTAATTTGGGCGGTCGCGGCGACCTTACTGCGGCCATCGATCTTTGACATGAGAAACGCTTTTTGGCGATAGCCGTCGCGAAGTGCGTTGCCCATCCGGATTTCGCTTTCACCGCCATTGTAGTCCCAACAGTTGTCGAGGAAATTGATTCCGGAATCAAGGCCTGTGCGAATGATACGGATACTATCCTGAGCATCTGCCTGTTTGCCAAGATGATAGCCACCGAGCCCGATCAGCGAGACTTTCTCGCCAGTGCGGCCCAGCGTTCGATAAGGAATACCGTTCCTGGACTCCAATCGCGCGGACTGCTGGTCAGCGTGCGCCACGAGAATAGTAGCGGCCGCGAGCCCGAGAAATCCACGCCGAGAAATCCCCGCGTCCGAGGCGTCGTCAGTTCGCGGGGCTAACGCGAGATACGGTCGTGGCAAATCTTCCTGCCTCTGATGTTTCTCTTTGTTTTTCATGGCGTACCTCCTCGTCATCAAGTAGATCGATCCCTCGAATCAGACTCGATTGCCCGCACAGTGATGCAGTGTGTGGCTTACAATTTATTTTTTCGGGCGCAGCGAGCGAACGTAAGCTACGAGCGAATGAACCTGATCCTCGCTGAGCGAACCCTTGAACGAAGGCATTCCGCCCTTACCGTCGGAAATGATTTGGGCGAGTTGTGCATCGGGCACCTTCTGGACTTCCGGGGAGCGAAGGTCCGGCACGTTCATGCTCTTTCCGACCGCGGAGCCGCTTCCATCCGGACCGTGGCACATGGCGCACTTTGTCCGGAACGTCGCGCTGCTGGCGGCGCTGTCTGGACCTGGATTTGCCTGCACTATCGAGACTACAAAGAGCGTCAGGCCAGTAAAAAGCGCCAGCAGAATCGCAGAGGCGAACGTTACATGGCGTTCTGTTTTAACTTGTGTCATGGCTTTTCCTTTACTTAATTTCTTCTCACTTCAACTGCGCACGTTTCTCGATCATCGCGCGCAGAAACTCTTAACTTAAACCGAGCTTTGTGATCGGCAGATCCCTTACTCGCTTGCCAGTTGCAGCAAAAATCGCGTTGCAGAACGCCGCAATAAACGGCGGTACCCCTGGCTCGCCGACGCCCGCCGGCGGACCGTCACTGTCGACGATGTATACGTTTGTCTGGGCAGGCACCTCATTAATCCGAGCTACCGGATAGTCCTGAAAATTCGACTGGTCAATTGCACCCTTCGTAGCCGTAATCTGACCGGTTCGTGCCACGCTGGTCCCGAACACCGCAGCGCCCTCGAACTGCGCGCGAGTCGCCTCCGGATTGACCACCAAGCCCGCATCCAGAGCCACATCCACTCGTGGAATTCGTACCTCGCCCTGATCGTTGACTTCGACTTCAACGACTGTGGCGACATACGTCAAGAAGCTCTTGTGCGCCGCAATCCCGACGCCGGTGCCCTTCCCGTGCTTGTGCTTTCCCCACCCGGATTTTTCAGCGACCAATTCGGTAACGTGGCGCAGACGACCGGTCTCCCAAGGGTAGGCTTCCATCGAAGCGTTATAATTCGGGTATTCCACACCGCTAAAATCAATTGTGCGCGGATTGCCGATCAAATCGAGCAGATAGTCGAGCGGATCGCGCCCGGCCGCATGGGCAAGTTCATCCGTAAAGCACTGAATAGCAAACCCATGATAGATATTCGCCACCGAGCGCAACCAGCCGATGCGCACGTGGGCTTTCGCAGGCCCATTCTCGACGCGCAGATTTGGCAGATCATAGGGAATATCCGTCCAGCCTTGCTGAAGATGGGCCGGGTCGCCGTAGACCGCGTTCACGTCAAAGATGGAAGGGATTGGCGGAAAAACGGAGCGTTGCAGCCATGCCGTCGGTTTGCCGTTCGTCCCGAGAGTGGCCTTCAGGTACATGGAAGCGACAGCATTGTAGTAGTCGAACTTGATGTCGTCTTCCCGTGTCCACACCACCTTCACCGGCCGAGCTAGTTTCTTTGACAGCACCGCAGCCTCGGCGACGTAGTCGGGCTTTGACTTGCGCCCAAATCCCCCACCAAGCAGCGTTACATGGCAAGTCACATCTTCCTTCGTGATCCCCAGCTCTTTCGCCACGGTGTCTTGCACACCTTGAGGACTCTGCGTCGGAGCCCATATTGTGACTTTGCCATCTTTATAGTCCGCCAGCGCGACCATCGGCTCCATCGAGGCGTGGGCCAGAAGCGGAACATAGTAGTCCGCCTCATAGACTTTGCCACCTTTGGCGAACACCGCATCCGCGTCACCAACATTTCGCACTACTTTGCATGGATTGTGGGAAGTTGCGCGCAACTCGTTCTTGTACGCGTCCGAGTTGTAGGTTTCGTTTGGTCCGTTGTCCCACGAGATGTTCAGTTTTTTGCGGCCTTGAAATGCCGCCCAGGTGTTATCGGCAATTACAGCAATGCCTCCTAGCGGCTGAAAAGCCGGCGGCGGCTTGAACGGATCCATCGCAACCGTCTGCTGCACGCCGGGGACCTTCAATGCTTCCTTGTCGTCGAACGATTTGACTTTTCCGCCGAGAACAGGCGGGTGTTCCACCGAGGCGTACAACATGCCGTCGACACGCGCATCCATGCCAAAGACGGCTTTCCCGGTCACGAGTGCTTCGAGGTCGTAGCTCACTTGTCCTTTGCCGATATAGCGCCAGGCACTCTTTGGTTTGAGCTTCAGCTCTTCTCTTTTTGGGATCGGAAATTTTGCCGCCCGAGTTGCGAGTTCACCGTAACTCGAACTGCGATTTGTTGAGCGGTGGATCACCACATGCAAGTCGGTCTCGCACTCCGCTGCGGGAACTCCCCACTGCTTAGCCGCAGCTTGAATCAACATGAATCGCGCCGTTGCTCCGGCCTCGCGCATCGCATCG
>DATFZQ010000031.1:0-15453 GCA_035314345.1 Candidatus Acidiferrum sp. | reverse complement strand
TCGGGCCGCCAGCGTGCGATCCAGTGCCCATCCCACCACCTTGCGTGAGAACGCGTCCAGAACCACCGCCAGGTAGACAAACTCCTTCTTCAAACGGCTATAGGTGATGTCCGCAATCCAGAGCTGATTCATTCCCGTCAGTTTCATGCGACCGGCTAGGTTCAGATACACTTCCAACTCGTGATCGGAATCCGTTGTCACCACGAATGCCCGTGGCTGCACGGCTAGCAGATTATCTTCCCGTATGATCCGCAACACACGCTTGTGATTCACCA
This sequence comes from Candidatus Acidiferrum sp., assembly GCA_035314345.1. Lineage (GTDB taxonomy): Bacteria > Acidobacteriota > Terriglobia > Acidiferrales > UBA7541 > Acidiferrum. Next base: position 15,178 of record DATFZQ010000031.1, on the reverse strand, counting down.
GCATCCCGCGCCGCCGCAACTCGGCGCTGATCCGCCGATACCCGTAGCGGCGCCGGTGCTCGACAGCGATCTGCGTGAATCACGCTCCGCACCTCCATGTCTTCCTCGACTGGTGCTCGCTCCTGCAGAGAACGATAAAAACCGGCACGGCTGACCCCGGCCAGCTGACACAAGCGTTCGATGCTTAAGCTGCCTTGCAATGGCATCACTTCTTGGATTTCGTCATAGATGGCTTCTCGCCACTGATACCGCTCTTCTGGCGTCGAGCCTCGACTTTTTGCAAGGCACCTTTGAAAAAATCCAGCTCCAACGTCTTGTCAACCAACACGCGCTTCAGCTGGTTGATTTCCTTGCGGAGCGTGGACTCACGAGAGTTCTCTGGTGGCGACTCCTCACCGGGTTCGAAGGGATCAAATTGATCTCGCCACTTGTAGAGAAGCCGCCGATGCACACCAAGTTCCTGTGACAATTCCACGATGTTGTCGCAGGCCTTCAATCGTTCGACAGCCATCCGGCGGAATTCTTTCGGATACCGTCCCACTCGTCTCTTTGCCACTTGCAGTTCCTTTCCCTGCAAAGTGTGCCTTATCCGAGTGTCTCAAGCGAAGGGTTCAGTCCAGACTTGCAATCAGCGGCCAAGAAACAAACCACTAACTGAAAACAAAATAGATAGTGGCGGGCGAGCCTGTAAGCCGGATTCTGTGCGGCGTGCCTTCCCGCGAAGGAGGGCATGCAGCGGCGATCATTCCTCTAGGTCACGGCTCGCGCCGTGACTCCAGCAGCCTACCCGAGGGTTGCTCTCAACAATGGATTGCTCCACAGTCGAGGAAGAACGCTGGCTTTCGCAAGCGTTCTCAGCGAGCCGGGCCGGCTCTCCCCTCCTATTTGGCCTTGCACCACGCGGGGTTTTCCGTGCCTCCGATGTTGCCACCGGAGCGGTGGGCTCTTACCCCACCTTTTCACCCTTGCTAGACTGAGCGAGCGTTTCGAAGACGTCCCGCAGGTTTTCCTGCGCGATGCCACCGTGCTTCTCCCAGCCGGCGGTATATTCTCTGTGGCACTTTCCGTAGCTCAGCCGCACCGCGCCGGGTTAAACCCGACGCCACACGCCGAAGCGTGTAACTCCGCTTCACAGCAGACCCTGCGTGGCAAGCCCCCTGGCGTTACCAGGCGCGTTGCCCTATTTCGTCACCGGCTCTCGCGAGCCTACGACGACGGTGTCCGGACTTTCCTCCCGCCCAGCCAACTTGCGATGACCAAGCCAGCGATCACCCGGCTCACCCGCCAATGTCAATTATAGCTGATTAGCGGCAGAATCGAGACGTCCCTGCTGTTGCATTCTTTGAATGACGCGAGCAACTGGGCGGAGCGGGAGTCGCAGACCCTCCCCCGTTTTTTGTAAATGTTGCATCTAAAAGACTTAAGCTCGCTGTATCCCCTGCAAGATCAACGGTTACGGCCCCACACGAACCTGTTGATTCTAAATGATTTGTCGTATACAGAAGCCAAGTGGCTAAGGCCAGAGTCGCGAGTCCTGCAAGTGTTGCGTCTAAAGGGCTTAGCTTCTAGATGGCTGAACAACGAGCACGACAAAAAAAACAGCTGCGCGGCTGTGCAATGAAGCATTGCGGAATTTCCGCCGGGAAGAACGCAGCGGATTATGACATAGGACGTTACCATCCGGGCAAGGCCACACGGGATCGCCGGCCGGCACCTAATTACTTCGAGCTGAGCAATTTCTCGAATTCGGACGCGGTGAGGGTCGTGACGCCGAGTTCTTTGGCTTTGTCGTATTTCGAGCCGGGATCGGTGCCGACTACTACATAGTCCGTCTTTTTGCTTACGGAGCAGGAAACTTTGCCGCCGTGCTGCTGGACGAGTTCGCCGGCTTCTTCTCGCGAACGATTGGCTAGGCCGCCCGTAAAGACAAATGATTTGCCTGCAAGCTTCTGGCTCTTGACCTCGCGTTTTTCCGCGGTGGGATGTACGCCTGCTTTGTGCAACTTTTTCATGAGCTGGCGATTTGCAGGTTCAGAGAAAAATTCGGCGATGGCTGCGGCTACCTTTGGGCCAACTTCGTTAACGGCAACGAGTTGCTCTTCGTCCGCCGCGGCCAATTCTTCGAGCGAAGAAAAATGTTCCGCAAGCAGTTGCCCCGTCCGCTCTCCGATGAACCGTATGCCCAGCGCATAAATCAGCCGCGCCAAACTGTTTTTCTTGCTGCCTTCGATTTCTTCGAGCAAATTCTGCGCGGATTTTTCCGCCATTCGATCGAGCGCCGCGACTTGGCCCTCTTTCAGCGCATAGAGATCGGCGACATCTTTCACCAAACCTTTGTCCACTAGTTGATCGACGATCTTGTCGCCGAGGCCGTCGATATTCATGGCGTGACGACTGGCGTAATGGAGCAGCGACTCTTTCCGCTTGGCCGGGCAGGCGGCATTAACACAGCGATACGCAACCTCATCCTCGGATTTGTGAATCGTGCTGCCACACTCCGGACAAAGCTTCGGCATGCGAAAGGGTTTGCGGTTCTTCCCTTCCTTGACCACTCTGAGAACGTGCGGAATCACTTCGCCGGCGCGCTCGATTAAAACCGTGTCGCCGATCTGTACGCCGAGCCGCTCGACCTCATCCATATTGTGGAGCGTGGAACGACTGACAGTGACGCCTCCCACTTGCACCGGCTCAAGCACGGCGACCGGCGTCAGCGCGCCCGTGCGGCCCACCTGCACAATGATGTCGTTAACGACCGTGGTCTCCTGCCGCGCGGGATACTTGTACGCAATCGCCCAGCGCGGAGCTTTGCTGGTAAAGCCCAATTCGTTCTGAATGGCCGTGGAATTGACCTTAATCACCACGCCATCGATCTCATATGGCAGCTTTTCGCGCTTCGCGTCCCAGTCTTCGCAATACGCGATGACCGCGTCAATTCCATTGCACAACTTCCAATCGTCCGAAGCGCGGAAACGCAATTGCTTGAGTGCTTCCAAGGACTCGGAATGCTTGGCGAAAGGCACCTTGCCATCCACGAAAAGGTAGTAGGCGAAGAAGTCCAGCCGCCGCGCCGCGGTGATGGAAGAATCAAGAACACGCACGGCCCCGGCTGCAGAGTTGCGCGCGTTGACAAAAATCTTTCCGCCCGACAGCTCTTGCTGCCGGTTCAGTTCTTCAAACGCTTTGCGCGTCATCAGCACTTCTCCGCGCACTTCGAAATCGGACGGCAGCTTGGCTTTCTTCAAAATTGCCGCATCCACCTGCAGCGGAATCGAACGGATGGTTTTTACATTGGGAGTGACATCTTCGCCGGTCGTTCCATCGCCGCGCGTCACCCCACGGACAAGTTTGCCGTCCGCGTACTGCAACGAGATGCTCAGGCCATCAAACTTATGCTCAGCTATGTATTCGATCTTTTCTTTGCCGCTGCCTTCGCGCACGCGCCGGTCAAAATCACGCAGCGCATCATAGGAGAACGCGTTATCGAGGCTCAGCATCGCCCGCGCGTGGCGTACCGTCTGGAATCCTTCGCGGGGAGTGCCTCCAACACGAACCGTCGGGGAGTCTGTCGTGATCAGCTCGGGATGCGCTGCCTCGAGCGCCTTCAGCCGCTCCATCAGCTTGTCGTGAGCGGCGTCGGAAATTTCCGGGTCATCGAGGACGTAATAACGATACTCGTGATGCCGAAGCTTCTCGCGAAGCTGCTCGATCTCTTTCTTGACGGAAGCTGGCGCAGCTTTGGCCATGAAACCCTCTGCAGAAGGAATAGCTCAATTTCGCCTGACATTATATAGAATGAAGTCGGCAAGATACGACCCGCATCAACGACTCGGGCACAAGACGCGAACAAAGTATGACCACGGAAATCCATAACGCTCTGCTGATTCACAATCCCAACGCCGGGAACGGCGGGCATGGCCGCCGCGCCATGCTGGACGAAGCGCGCCGCATTTTTGCTGCAGGCGGCATCCAGACGGACCTCTCCGAAACCACCAAGGCCGGCGATGCCACGGAGTTTGCGCAGCGCGCCAATAACGAAGGGCGCCACCTCGTCATCGCCTGCGGTGGCGACGGCACGCTAAACGAGGTCGTGAACGGCCTGGCAGGCCAAAAAAATGGCCACCGGGTGCCGCTCGCGCTTCTGCCCGGCGGGACCGCGAATGTTCTCGCTAAAGAATTAAATTTGCCGTGGGACATTCCCAGCGCCGCCGAAATGCTCGTTCACGGCGTATTACGGGATATTCCCCTGGGGCTCGCCACGCCGCTCAACGAACCCGCGAAGACAAAGTATTTTCTCAGCGTTGCCGGCGCGGGGCCCGATGGCATGATCGTGTATTCCATCGATCTCGATCTGAAAGCGCGAGTTGGCATTCTGGCGTACTGGTGGCAAGGAGCGCGTGAGGCTTTCCGTTACAAATTCCAACATTTTCGCGTGATTGCCGCGGGCAAGGAAATCGACGCCTCGCTCGTCGTGGTCGGCCGCACCAAAAACTACGGCGGGCCGTTCAAGATCACAACGGACGCGGATCTCTATGAAGATCAGTTCGAGTTGATGACGCTGACCACACAGAGCGGTTTGCGTTATCTGAGTTACTTGCCGACGCTTTGGCTAGGGAAACTCCGGGGCACAGAAGGCGTCCACTTCTGGAAAGCGGACAAAATCGTCTGCGAACCCATTGGGAAGGACCCCATTTACGCGCAGGTGGACGGCGAGCCGCTCGCCCGCCTTCCTGTCGAGTTCAAAATTGTGTCGCGCGCGCTAAAGCTGCTCGTTCCGGGCAACGGTCTGACGCCTGGATCGAAATCGTCCTCGAAGACTTAACAGTGGATATCGTCACTCATGGACTCGCCTCGCTCGCCGTTGCGCGAGGGTTTTTCCCACGTGCCGGAAAGGTGGCGGTTTTTTCAGCAGTTCTCGCTGGGACAGTTGCAGATCTGGACTGGCTGAGCGTCTACGGCGGGCCCGCGACGTTTCTTGCAGGGCACCGATCCTCATTTCACTCTATCGTCGCGGCGTTTTTCCTCACTATAGTGATCGTCATCGTTTCGGGCCACCTGGCCAACCGCTGGTACGCGACGCGCATTCCACTAGGCAACCTGGGGAAGGACGAGACCATTCCAGAGGAGCCAGCCGCCAGGCGGATTTTCCTGTTACGCCGCTTTTTTGCCTACCTCCTGGGGGCACCGATATGTGCCGCTCTTTTGCATCTGGCGATGGACACCTGCCAATCCGACGGAGTGATGCTTTTATGGCCCTTTAGTCCCAAACGTTTCGCAGCCGACTGGCTCCCCGGGATCGATCCGTGGATTCTCACCCTCCTCGTTGCGTGCATTGCCCTGCCCGAATTATTGCATCTCGTCAGCTCGGAAATCGGCGCCAAGTCAAAAAAACCGCGCGGACAGACCGGCGCCATCATTGGCCTCGCACTGGTATTTGTTTATGTTGGCGCGCGCGCTACTTTGCACTCGAATGTGGTGGCTCTGATGGAATCGCGGACGTTTCATGGAGAAACTCCGCGCCGCGTGAGCGCTTTCCCGGAGTCTCTCTCGATCCTCACTTGGCACGGAGTGGTGGAAACCGAGAGTGCGTTGAACGAAATTGACGTTGATGCCGCGTCCCCCCAGGCTTTCGACGCCGACTCCAGCGTGAGGCAGTTCAAACCGGATCCATCTCCCGCCCTTGATGCCGCCCGAAATGCATCTGTAGCCAGACGATTTCTCGCGACCGCGCAGATTCCCAAAGCCAGCTTGGAAAAGGCCGAGGCGGGCTATGTAGTCGTATTGCGCGACTTGCGTTATGCCGCTGCGGGCGAGACAGCGCATGAGATTGCCGCGGTCATCGAACTCGATCCAAACAACAAAGTCACATCACAGGAGTTGGTTTGGGCTCGAGACCTGCGCCACTAATGCGCTACCGGTTTATTTTTGCGGCTCATGATGCGGCCTATGCCGGAGTATCCAGCGCGAAAGCCCATAGCTAACCACCACAAGCGCAATCACGAGCGCTGCCACTTGCAACTTGTGAGCGGCAAGATAGGGCATCGCGTCCGCGCCATAGCGAACGGCGAGATAGCCCACGCCGAAATAGCGGAACAGACGGGCTAGCGTGATCGCTAAAGCAAATCCAAAGAACGGCGCCTCAAAAACGCCGGCAGCAAATACAAATATTTTGAACGGCGTCGGGGGCGGCAGAAGCGCGGCAATCAACATTCCACCGAAACCGTTGCGCTCGACCCAATGGCGAATCGCAAAAGCGCGCGCCCCTGCTTTGCGATGAAAATAAGCTTCCCCGCCCATGCGCGCCAGAAAGTAAAGCGTCACGCAGCCCAACACGGACCCCGTCGCAGCCATCAAAGCGTAAAGCGGCATTCGTTCTGGACGCTGCATGGAAAGCTGAATGAGGAGCAGGTCGTTGATGATGGGAAACGAAAGAACCGAGGAATCCAAAAACGAAATAAGCAAAAGGCCGGGCGCTCCTAGCCCGCTGGCGAAGGCAATAATCTTCTGCTTCCAGCCGTTGAGACTTACTGACAATCGCAACTCCCGCCGCCAACCTTTTCCCTCTTACAGACCGTCATCTTTTCCCGCCACGTATGCAAGGGAATCCTTCCTCAACGATTCGGTCGATCAGTCTAGCAGACGGCTCAATGGTTCAAGAGCATAGGCAGGGCCATCACGAGCAATTATTGCGAAAACGCGGCGCGGTCGAAGTGGTTCATGAAGATCTGCATCAACGCGGTTCGGTGAAGGTTGGGAAGCCGCGGTATCTCACCGATTACCCTCACATGTCCGAACTTCTCGATGGTCTCGCGATTTTCCCGGTTCTGGTCGCCAATCAAGACCACGCCGTGCACAGGCAACTCGGCCGCGTGCAAAGCCGCCAGCGTCAGCAATGTGTGATTGATAGTCCCAGCGCCGCTGCGCGCCGCCAGAATGACGGGCAGCTTGAACTTGACCATCATATCCAGCATGAACTGCTTCTGATTGATGGGCACCAACACGCCGCCCAAGCCCTCGACGACCAGCCAATCATTCAGCAAGCTGGTAGGCAGGTTGATACGCCCCAGATCGATTTCCACGCCTGCCCAGCGCGCAGCCAGGTCCGGCGAAACCGGCGGAACAAACTTGTAAACTTCATCCAGCGTGCGGTCTGTTCCGATTCCCGCGAGCCGCATCACCGTTACGCGGTCGGAGCCTTCGAGCGTCCCCGTCTGGATCGGCTTCCAATAAACCGCATCCAGAGCCGCGCAAAGCAATGCGGAGAGCGTCGTTTTTCCTACGCCCGCATCAGTGCCAGTAATAAAGAAATGATGTCTCACGCGAGTCCCGCGGATGGATCGCCGTGGTTCTGCGCTAGAACATTCAGCAGCGCGGACGGCGCGTGGCTGATCGAGCCCGCTTCAATGCGCTTTCCACTGTGGCGATCTGCTTGGTTGTCAGCCGCGCGGCTTGGTGCAAACGAAAAATCTCTATTCATGGGCCCCCGTCTACACCGGGTCATTTCCTGCTCTAGCAATGAAGGCATGTTACCATCGCTTTGCAATTGTTTTTCGTCCCCATATTCGGGGCGGTGCCGTCCTATAAACGTCCGAAACCGACCCTCTTTCGGCCGATCCCAAGAGCAATTACACCCGCCCCGATAGATCCCACGCCGTTTGACCCGCCCCTCCGCTAAATGTTATAAATCAACGTTTTGTGTGCGCCCGTGCTCGGGCCCAACAGGGGCTGCCAGCTATGATTTAAGGCGGCAGATAGGTTGGGTGCGTGTGCAGGCAACCCCGGTCCGGCCGGGGAGCACAAAAGCCGAAAGTGTTATTCCTGTCCCGTCTTGAGGTGGGAGCCTTTTGATATCCGGCAAGGCCATCCCCCGACGCTAAATAAGCAGCAGTCGGACGACATGGTGTGCCGGAAACGAGTGTGCAGGGCGGCGGTCGACCCTGAATCCGATTTTTCTTCATGGAGGATTTTTAATGCGCACCTGGCTTGCGAGTGCCCGGTCCCTGGGATGTAGATACGCCAAAGGTAGTGCCGCAGCCGCTCTTCTGACGCTTTTCATGGCCGCTGCCGCCTCGGCTGAAGAGGCGGGCGGTGAAGCCGCCCTGAAGGTGCCCGATCTTTCGCAGGTGAATTTTCTCGGAATCGATGGCCACAAGCTGCTTCTCTTCGGCATCGTTTTCTGCGTGTTCGGACTCATTTTCGGATTGGCAATTTACAGCCGCCTCAAAGGCATGGCCGTCCACAAGTCCATGCGCGACATTTCCGAGCTGATCTACGAGACCTGTAAGACGTACCTCTTCACCCAAGGCAAGTTTCTCGTTTTCCTGTGGCTCTTCATCGCTGTCGTCATCGTTCTTTACTTCGGCGTGCTCGCTCCCGTGCATCCGACGGCGGTGACATTGCCGATCATTCTCATCTTCAGCGTCGTTGGTATGGCGGGAAGCTACGGCGTGGCCTGGTTTGGCATTCGCGTCAACACGTTCGCCAACTCGCGCACCGCTTTTGCCGCCTTGCGTGGCAAGCCGTATCCCATCTATCACACACCGCTCGAAGCCGGCATGAGCATCGGCATGATGCTCATCAGCGTCGAGCTGTTGATGATGCTCTTCATCCTGCTGTTTATCCCGGGCGATTACGCCGGACCGTGCTTCATCGGCTTTGCGATCGGTGAGTCACTGGGCGCGGCAGTGTTGCGCATCGCTGGGGGCATTTTCACGAAAATCGCCGACATCGGCTCTGACCTGATGAAGATCGTCTTCAAAATCAAGGAAGACGACGCGCGCAATCCAGGCGTTATCGCGGATTGCACTGGCGACAACGCTGGCGACTCGGTCGGCCCAAGCGCCGACGGTTTTGAGACCTACGGAGTGACGGGCGTCGCGCTGATTACTTTTATTCTTCTCGCTGTGAAAGACCCTAAAGTCCAGGTGCAACTACTCGTCTGGATCTTCGTGATGCGCATCATGATGCTCGTCTCGAGCGCCGGAGCCTATTTCATCAACGGCTTCATCGCCAAAGCCAAATACGGCAACGCGGACAAGATGAATTACGAGGCGCCCCTGACTTCCCTTGTCTGGATCACCTCTATCGTTTCCATTGCGCTCACCTACGTGATCTCTTATCTCATCATTCCGACGCTCGGCACGGACGCTTCTCAATGGTGGAAGCTGGCAACGATCATCTCCTGCGGCACGCTGGCAGGAGCAGTCATTCCAGAGCTCGTGAAAGTATTCACGTCCACAGAATCCCGCCACGTTCGGGAAGTCGTCTCTTCTGCGGAAGAAGGCGGCGCGTCGCTGGGCATTCTCTCCGGCTTTGTCGCCGGTAATTTCTCTGCTTATTACATCGGGTTGGCGATGGTTCTTCTCATGTCCATGGGCTATCTCATCAGCACACTCGACCTTGGGCTGCTGATGCTCGCGCCGGCCGTGTTTGCTTTCGGGCTAGTGGCTTTCGGCTTCCTCGGCATGGGGCCGGTCACAATCGCCGTCGATTCTTACGGTCCGGTCACCGACAACGCGCAATCCGTTTACGAGCTCTCGCTGATTGAGCAAGTTCCCAACATCAAGCAAGAGCTAAAGAAGGATTACAACATCGACGTGAACTTCGAGCGCGCCAAGGAAATGCTCGAAGCCAACGACGGCGCAGGCAACACATTCAAAGCCACGGCTAAGCCCGTGCTCATCGGCACCGCTGTCGTCGGCGCCACCACGATGATCTTCTCGATTATCATGGCGCTCACACACGGTCTCACCGAAAACGTAAATAATCTCTCGCTCCTTCACGCGCCTTTCGTACTCGGCCTCATTACTGGCGGCGCGATGATCTACTGGTTCACCGGCGCCAGCACCCAGGCCGTGACCACCGGCGCTTACCGCGCGGTCGAATTCATCAAAGCGAACATTCACTTGGAAGGTGCAGCTGCTGCCAGCGTTGCAGACAGCAAGAAGGTCGTCGAAATCTGTACCCAGTATGCGCAGAAGGGCATGCTAAACATTTTCATCGCCGTCTTTTTCGCCACTCTGGCCTTCGCTTTCGTCGAGCCTTTCTTTTTCATCGGCTACCTTTTCTCCATCGCCATCTTCGGCCTCTATCAGGCCATCTTCATGGCCAACGCCGGTGGTGCCTGGGACAACGCCAAGAAGATCGTCGAAGTCGAACTCAAGCAAAAAGGCACGCCGCTGCACGATGCCACAGTCGTCGGCGACACCGTCGGCGATCCCTTTAAGGACACTTCTTCCGTCGCCCTCAACCCAGTCATCAAATTCACCACGCTCTTCGGCCTTTTAGCCGTCGAGCTAGCCGTGCAACTCACCGCCAGCCAGGGCAGCAACTTGACGCACATCCTTGCAGCAGCGTTCTTCGTCGTCTCTTTCATCTTCGTCTACCGCTCGTTCTACGGTATGCGCATCCACGGATCGGCCGCCTGAGGTGTGAAGCCGGTGGAAGGTTACACACTGACGGCTCGAGAGTCGCACTGTTCACTTGAATTGACCCAGGGCGTATACTGAGCGGTATGGACAGGTATTCTTATCCCAGTCTGCGCAGTTTGCGGAGAGCGCAGCCGCTTGGATCGTGGCAGTCTTACCCGATCGTTGTGCCGTTCGGTCCCGTTGGCGCTGGTCAGTGGACCGGGGACTCTATCGGATTGTTTATTGTCCTTGGTTTTGTTCTGATTGCGCTCGTTGGCGTCCCGGAGTCGCGCTTTTTTTTCATCATATCGATCAGCCTCAGTGCGATTCTCGGATGCCTCCTTCGGCTCTGGCACCGGTCAAGAAGCTCCTTCTGATTTCGAACGCGTCTCCTCACAACAGCTCTGTATTCAGAGACAAATCAGCGCTAGAATCCTCGCGCGTTTTCGATGAGGTGCGAACCATGAAGAGAATTCGTTTGGCGCTTTTGGTGGCTGTAGCAATGGCCGTTAGCCCCGCGATGTTGCTCGGGCAAGTCGACACTCGATGGAAGATTCACGATTTGACTCGTCCAGTTCCGCCGATCATCACTCCAGGCACGGCAAGCACACAGGACACGCCGGAACGTCCTCCTTCCGATGCGGTCGTGCTCTTCGACGGCGCCGACCTTTCCAAATGGCAGCACAAAGACGGCAGCGCGGCGAAATGGAAAGTCGAGAACGGCTACGCCGAAGTCGTTGCGAAGACCGGGTACATTTATACGAAGCAAGCTTTTGGCGATTGCCAATTGCACGTTGAGTTTGAGGAGCCAACGCCTCCGCACGGCGAGAGCCAGGAGCGCGGCAACAGCGGCGTTTTCTTGATGGGCCTTTACGAAATCCAGGTTCTCGACTCTTACGAGAATAAAACCTACGCCGACGGCCAAGCCTCAGCCGTATACGGCCAGTATCCGCCGCTCGTCAACGCCTCGCGTCCCCCCGGCCAGTGGCAGTGGTATGACATCGTCTTCCACGGCCCGCGCTTCGACGCCGCGGGCAAACTCCTCCGCCCCGCTCGCGTCACGGTCTTTCACAACGGCGTCCTAGTGCAAGACAACGTCGAGCCCACTGGCCCGACCGAACACGGCGAGCGTCCGCCCTACAAAGCCCATGCCGAGAAACTCCCGCTTGGGCTGCAAGATCACGGCAATCCCGTGCGCTTTAGAAATATCTGGATTCGGGAGCTGAATTAAACACGGCGTGCTTGTAGTGACGCAGCATGCTGCGCCACTACAGCCACAGACTTAGGCCCGAACAAGTCCGGGAAATTTGCGCTGATTGTTGTCGAAGCCCGGAAACACCGGCGCAAGGTCCTTCACGCCAATGTGTCTCGTCAAAATTTCCCCAATGACGCTACGAAAATCCGTCGTCAGCGCCAGATCGCGTCCTTCGTTGAGCTGGTGGTCATCGAGGCCCGGCCACTTGCCATAAACGCGCCCGCCCTTCACGTCGCCACCTATCACAAACATGCAGTTCGCGTGCCCGTGGTCTGTCCCACGGTTGCCATTCTCTTTCGCGGTGCGGCCGAACTCGCTCATCGTCACAAACACAATATCCTGCATACGGTCGCCCATGTCTTGATGGAACGCAGCAAGGCCCTGCCCCAAGTCCTTCAGCAAATTCGAAAGCTGCCCCTGCACGCCGCCTTCATTCACGTGGTTATCCCAGCCACCGCAATCGACGAACAAAACTTCCACGCCTATGTTGGCCTTCAGCAGTTGCCCGATTTGCTGCAAGCTCTGCCCCAGCCGGTTCGTCGGATATTGCGCGCCATTTTCCGGCTGATATTTCGCCGGATCAGCATTCCGCAGGAGATCGATGGCCTCAAAGGTTTCCGTGCCAGTGCCGTGTAGCGCGTGGTCAACGGTTTGCGAATACATCGCCTCAAATCCGCCTTCCACCATCTGGCCCGAGCCGGGTGATTGCGCCATCACCTTAAACTGTTTCAAATCCGGCAGCGCGATCGCCGGAGCGCTTCCGCGGAGCATTCGCGGAAGGTTTGGCCCCATCGCCACGGCGCGGAACGGCGAAGCATTTTCTTCCGGCACAATCTCCAGCGCCCGGTTCAGCCAACCGTCGTCGGTCGCCTTCAAACCGGGCGTTCCCGACTCCATGAAATCCTGCGCGTCAAAATGCGAACGCGTTGGATCTGGCGATCCCGCAGCATGCACGATGGCCAACTGATTTTTGTGGAACAAGGGCTCGAGTGGCGCGAGGCTGGGATGTAGCCCAAAAAATCCGTCCAGATCGACTGCGGCATCCGTTCCGCCACGCCGCGGCTGCGGAATCGCAATGCTCGGCCGCAAACGGTAATAATTTGGCTCGCCAAACGGAACCACAATATTCAAACCGTCCGCCGCGCCGCGCTGAAACAGCACGACAAGCTGCTTCTTGTTCGGCATCGGCGTCGCCGCCACAGCACGCTGCAAGAACGCGGGCATGGCGCTCAGGCCAACCATAGCCACGCCGCCCTGTTTCAAAAAATACCGCCGCGAAAATCTCAACCCAGTTACGCCTTCGCAACATTCATGACTCATGTGAGCCTCTCGACCGCTCGCGTTTCTTCTCTTAAGCTATTGACTTTCAACTATCTCCTCTGAAACTCCGGCGCTCCCAAAACCAATCCCGCGACCACTCCCAAATCCACCTGCTTCACGGGATCGTCCAATTTCGCCTGCACCACCTGTGGGCTATCCAGTTGCTTCTCCAGCGTCTCCACAGTCGTCGACCCTACCTGCCCGCCCAGAAAAACCTGCACTGCGCGCTCGAGCGCCGCCTTCGCATCGCCAGACGTTTCCACGCCAAGCAGCGCGGCAACATCCGTGCGTGACCCGCGCATCTTGTTCCCTGCCAGCGCCAGCGAAAAATTCAGCCGGTTGAGCAGTGCGCCCGTATTCACCCAAGTGTCGGCCTTGTCGGCATAGCCCGTCGGCGGCTGGCACTGATAAATCGGTTCGCCGATGCGCCCCACCCAGCCGACCAGCGGCTGCGGCATATCCACATCCGTCCCCAGCGCGCGCACCGCGGAAACCACTAGCTCGAACGGCGTCTTGATTTTCGCGCGATAGGTTTCGCGCGACCAAAACTCCGGCGAATAAATCATCGTGTGCATCACGGTCTTGATGTCGCCGTCGCTTTCCGCGAACGACTTCGCCATGCGATCCACCAGTGCGGGCGGCGGATTATCCGAAACAAATCGCCGCGCCAGCTTCGTTGAAATAAAGCGCGCCGTGCTCGGGTCATGCACCAGCAGGTCGATCACTTCCTCGCCGTCCTTCATTCCGCCGGCATGAATCTTTTTCCCCAGCACATACTTCGGGTCTGGATCGTGCAGACGCTCGTCAAACTTGAATTCCGGATGCTCCCGAGGCTTCTCGATCGTCCAACCTGTAAAGCAGCGCGCTACTTCCGTCACATCCTTCTGCGTGTAGCCGCCATCCACGCCTAGCGTATGCAGTTCCATCAATTCGCGGCCGTAGTTTTCATTCAACCCACGTTCGTTAGGCTTTTTCTGCTGTCCAGGCGGTTGGGGCGGCCGTCCAAAACTACCGTACCGCGCTTGTTGCCTCATCGCGCGTTCTGCCGCCAGCCGTTGCGCAGCCTTCGGATCCGCGCTCAAAAAATTATCCAGGTAAAACAGCATTGCGGGACTTTTCGCCGAAGCCGTCAAAAGATCCTTGAATTTCCCCAGGGTGTGCTGCTGAATGACATCGCGCTCGTACGAAGTCAGGTAATAGCGGTCCTCGCCCTTCCCCGCAAACACGTTCAAATGATTGAACCAGAAATCATCCATCACTTGCTGAAGCTGCCGCTCGCTGTAAATGGCCCGCGTTACTTTCGCCATGGCCAATTCCGCAACCACACGCTGTGGCCTCTTGCTATCCTCAGCGATGGCTCGCGGCACATTGTTCGGGTCACTGCCCAATAAGTCCCGTTTCCCCTTACCCGGAGCGCCCGGATTCTCTTGCGCGGGATTGTCCTTCATGGGCGCGGGCGCATTTGCATCGCCGCCCTCGGGTTGGGCCGCCGCGGGAGCCTGGCTTGTATCTGTTGCCGCGGCATCCGTCGGAGCCGGCGTCGGCTGCATGTCTTTCGCAACAACCGCCGCAGCCACATCAGAGCGCCTCTGCTGCTCCTGATCTAGTTGCGCTTGCGCGCGCTTTGCAGCTTGTTTTTCTGCCTGCTTAGGTTGTGGATACTCCTCCATCAACTTCGCTGAGGACATTTTAAGCGTCGGATAGTTCTCCAGCCGCGCCTCCAGCGCCTTGTCATCCATCGAATTAGGATTCAGTTGCTGGTCGATCCATTTCGCCAGCCCCATCTGCCGCACACGTTCGACGTCGCCGGGCCGCGGCCCATACGCTAAACGGTTCAGCGCATGGAGAACCGCTTCATCCGCACTCAACTCCGTAATCGGTAGATTTTTTAAAGCCGGATCTTGCTTTGGTTTCTTATCCTTCGCCGCGGCCGGCATCCCCGCAAGCAAAGGCATATCGATACCTATGGAGAACATGCATGCCACAGAAAGAATGGCCGCGAGGAATGATCTGGGGGTCGCCGAAATCGAAGCCGTCTGCGAGGCGAGGCCTTGCTGCTCGCTCATGACACTCTCCTGCGGGGCGAATTGGTCCGCAAACACCTGTCGCTTCATAGAATAACCCCACCGCTGCCGGGAAGTTGCACGCCGCAAGGGCCAGTGTCGAAAACCTACTTTGCCCGCAAGTACAGGTCTGG
>DATFZQ010000030.1:0-10065 GCA_035314345.1 Candidatus Acidiferrum sp. | reverse complement strand
GGCAAAGTGCTTTTGCTCTCGATTTGGAAATTGGGCTCGATCTGGCATTAGCACTTGGGATCCGAAGGCGTTAGCTGAAATGAAATAGATGCCATGGAGCGCTGCGCGAAAGCGCCGTACTGCCCGGGGAACGCGGGTCGTCCATGAAAAAGTTCACGACAGTCGGACTGGGTGAATTGCTCTGGGATATTTTTCCGGAGGGCCGCCAACTTGGCGGCGCACCCGCGAATTTCGCATACATGACGAATCTCCTGGGCGATGAGGGCATCGTCGCCAGCCGAGTCGGCTACGATGATCTTGGGGAAGAGGCCAAACACCGCCTCGAGCATCTCGGTCTGGGCACTTCCTCGATACAGCTCGATCCAACTTATCGCACGGGAGTTGTGCAGGTCGAAGTGGATGCAAAGGGCCAGCCGACATTTCAGATCGCCGAACCAGTCGCGTGGGATTCGTTCGAATGGACCGCCGCGTGGCAAGCGCTGGCGCAAAAAACAGACGCGGTATGCTTCGGTTCTCTGGCGCAACGGTCTCCGCAGTCCCGCCAGACCATCTTCTCCTTTTTGAAAACAATCCGGCCAGAGACCACGCGCGTCTTCGACGTCAATCTCCGGCAGTCCTTCTATTCCGCGCAGGTCCTTGCCGATTCCGCAAAACACGCCGACATCATCAAGTTAAACCACGACGAGCTGCCGACAGTCGTGCAGTTGCTGGGTTTTCCGTTTCATGATGAAGATTCCGCGGCGCAGTGGCTCCGGCATACATTTCATATAAAACTCGTATGCATTACGCGCGGCGCGGCGGGAAGTTTGCTGGTGAGCGAATATGCCAAACACGAGCATCCCGGCATTCGAGTGCACGTGGCGGACACGGTAGGCTCAGGCGATGCGTTTACGGCGGCGCTTGTCTATCACTATTTGCGGCGTAATTCTCTTGCCACGATGAACGAAGCGGCCAATCGAATGGGTTCGTGGGTCGCGAGCCAGACGGGGGCTACCCCCGCACG
Organism: Candidatus Acidiferrum sp.; assembly: GCA_035314345.1. Taxonomy (GTDB): domain Bacteria; phylum Acidobacteriota; class Terriglobia; order Acidiferrales; family UBA7541; genus Acidiferrum. The sequence goes on along the minus strand of DATFZQ010000030.1, from coordinate 9,062 downwards.
CGATGAAACCCGGCTGAAATTGATCCGCTCAGCAGACGCGTGAGCGATACAGGAACAAAATGCGAAGTGAGAAGCTCTAGTGGACTGCTACGGGCACGTGATCCTGTTCCTTTGTCAGCCGCGCGACTTCGCTTGGCGGCAGATCGTGCAAAAGCGCCAAAAACACGCCGTTCGTCCAGCCAAACCCGACGATGTTCATGTGATACCCGGCGGTCACTTGCGTTTCTGAAGAGCGCTTCACGGCGTCGTATTTCTCGCGAATCGTTCCGTCGCGCCGGAAATTTTCCATCACCATCGACAGAAATTTGTAGGAAAGCCTGTTTGCATCTTCATTGAATCCGGCCCGGCGCATGCCTTCGATGGCCATCAATTGGTTAGGCGCCCACGCATACGGAAAATCCCATTGCCCGCCGGTGGCGTAGGGACTCATCACTAATCCGCCAGGCTGTTCGAACTTGCCGACGTGTTGCATCACGGTGCCTGCTTGCTCGGGACTCGCAATCCCTGCCCAAAGGGGATAAAACGTGGTGACGTATTCGTACGTCGAGCGCGTTTGCTTCTCGAAATCGTAGTCGAAGAAAAGTCCGCGCTCGCTGTCCCAGAGATATTTTTGAATGTCGGCCTTTCGCTGTTCGGCACGCTGCCGCCACTTCTCCGATTCTTCTTTGCGGCCCAGCGCCGCGCTCATTTGTTCGAGGTCTTTTTCGGTCTTGTAGAGCAAGCTATTGAGGCACACCGGAGCGAAATGGTGCGTTGCGGCACCATAGGGACCAAAGCGGAAGGAAATATCGAAGCCGGACTCGCGCATCGCGCGGTCACCTTTATAGTAGTCCGCGCTTAACGCGACGGTGCCCGCCGGATCGCACGCTGGCGGGGCCATGGTTTTCGCAACATCGCAAATCTGCAACGCAAACAGCGGCCCGGCTGCAAGTGGCGAAGACTTTGCCGCGCTTGATTCCAAAACGTAATCCCGGCCGAGGTCGAGTTGCTGCAGGAAATAGGCCGCCACTTGGCGGTAGTGGCCCGTTTCATCCTTCACACTCTCTGCGGCGGGACCGTTGCCGAAATCGTAGTAGCGCGAGAGGCCTGTCGATCCCGCGCGGTGCGGCTCGCTCGTCCAGAGTTCGTGATCTTTCACGGCATAGTCGTAGGCTTTCGCGAGCCATTCGACGTTCGCGTGTCCGCTGGCTTTCTGCGCGTCATGCACGGCGAGGATCATGGAGGTTAGAAATGGCGGTTGAGACCGCGTCAAATAATAAGTGCGATTTGCATTCAGTACTCCGCCGTAGTGTTCGATTTCAAAAAAGAAATTCTCGACCATTCCTTTCGCGAGATCGATCCTCCCGTCGCGCACCAACCCACGAATGATGAAATAACTGTCCCAACCGTACATCTCGTTGAATCTTCCTCCAGGCACAACGTAACGATTCTCGAGGAAAAGCAACCCAGCGGGATCAATTTTTCCGGGATCCATTTCTCCAATGTGATGAATCACTGCCGGCAAATGCTGGGCCTGCACATTACACTGTTTCTCAAGCTGCTGTACCGAGGCCGGCACCGCGAAATCGGCGGGAAGATAAAGTACGGAGGCCGAGGAAAGTTTTGTGTCTACAACCGTTACGCAGTCTGTAAGCGATCGGGTGAGCGAATCCCAACCAGTCGATATATAAGCGCGAATCTGATCAAGAGAATTATCCGCTGGTTTCGAATCGGTTCCTGCGGAAGAGGGAGCGGCGTTTAACGAAAAAAAGCAAAGCAGACAAACGCAAAGCTTCTTCAGTTTTTGCATGAGGTCAGCACCCCGCAGCGCACCCTCGGCGGTGCCCGTGCGGCACTAGCAGCATAGTCGGTTGTCCATGCTGGAGCAACCTCTAGGGCAGGGGCGTGGGGGCTGAGAGGCACCATATAAGGATACAGCCGGCAGCGACTAAGTCCTGTAGATAGAAGCAGTTGCGATGAATTTGGGCGAATTCTGCTTCACTTCGGTTGCGTCCCCGCGCGGCGCTCGGTGGAAATCTTTGGGCCTCGTATTCAACCGGTCGGTTTAATACGAGGCCGGCTCAAAAGTGCAGGTCAGGGCTATCTGCGAATCCGGCGCGAAGTACATGCATTTAGGTGGAAGCTATTTGTGCCCGTCCGGTAGATGTGCCACCGGGATGCAGATATGCTCGCAGCGTTGGCACTGAAAGCCGTTTTGCTTCATTTTGGCGGAAAGCTTCGCAAACTGGGAACCGCAGTGCTGTTCGGTCGAGAATCAAAAATTCGGCAACTATCAGGAGGGCGTAGAATCGAAACACTAATATGAATTCGAACGCAAAACGGCCGTTAATTAATATCCCGTTCTGTTTGTGCTTCTTGCTCTTCGTCTCGTGGTTTCATCTTTCGGCGCAACAGACGAATGAACCGCCGGCCCCGAGCGCCGACGTCAAAATTCAAGTGAACGTTAATGCCGTCCTGGTGCCGGTGGTCGTTCGCGATTCACAAGGGCGCGCGGTAGGGAATTTGAAGAAAGAAGACTTTCAGGTCTTCGAAGGGAACAAGCCCCAGTTGATTTTCGGATTCACGATTGAGAAGCGCTCAGGACTGGTGAGCAGCGCGAAACCACCCGAATCCTCGCCGGCTACGCCGTCTCCGACGGTTGCTCCGCGATCGCCGACCTCCCCACAACGCTTTTTTGTCTTTTTATTCGACGATCTGCACCTAGCCGTTGGCGACTTAGTGCGAGCCCAAATGGCCGCCACGAAGATGCTCGGCGAGTCGCTGGACGATTCTGTCATGGCTGCCGTGGTTTCAATGTCCGGGACCAACAGCGGCCTGACGCACGATCGCGCGGCACTTCAAGAAGCAGTCATGAAGCTACGTGTGCACGAAATCTACCGGCACGACGACCATGCCTGCCCGAACATCGACTATTACCAGGCGGACTTGATCCACAATAAGGACAACGTAGAGGCGCTGCAGCTTGCCGAGGTTGATTTCGTGACTTGCGCGCATCTTCAAGGCCAGCCGCCCAATATGATTGAGACCGTTGTGCGGTCTGTTGCGGCGCAATCCTTCTCGAATGGTGAACGCGATGTTTCGGCAACGCTCGAGACGATTAAGGATTTCGTGCGGAAAATGGGGAAGCTGCCGGGAGAACGCACGCTGATCCTGGTCTCGCCTGGCTTCCTGACCATTACGCCGGCAGCGATGGTTGGGAAATCGCAGCTTTTGGACCTTGCGGCGCAGTCCAATGTGATCATTAGCGCGCTGGATGCACGAGGGTTGTACACGACCGAAATAGACGCTAGCGAGCGAGGCGGATCCTCTGCCTTAGACCTAATGACGGGCCAACATTCCCAGTATCATTCCGAAACGATGCAGCTAGACGAAGACGTCATGGCAGAACTTGCGGACGGTACCGGCGGAACTTACTTCCACAGCAGCAACGATTTGGAAGGGGGACTCAAAAGTCTTGCGCAGGCGCCGGAGTACGTTTACCTACTTGAGCTTTCGCTAGAGAAGGTGAAGCCAGACGGCACGTATCACCTGCTCAAGGTGAAAGTGGAGAAGGATGGCTTGAAAGTGCAAGCGCGGCAAGGGTATTTTGCGCCGAAGCCGGACAAGGCAACCGCGCTGCCGACTGCGTCGACCTTGCAGGTGCATCCACAATCCACTCCGCTGCCGCCCACCGCGGCAACTCCACCAGTTTCAGTAGCCCCAACAGCTTCGGCAGCTGCACCAGCCCCGATAGCTCGAAATGCCAAAGAGGCAGAGAAAGCACCGAAAAGCAAATCTCTGTTTTGGTATCCGCCCGACGTTGATGCGCCACTCCGCTCACGCAGTTCGTCCCCGCCCTGCCCGCTCTCGAACGTACTCGAACAAGCGGGTGCCCGCGCGGATGATTTGGTCAGCAATCTGCAAAACTTTACGGCCCAGGAAAAGATTGAATACAAGATGCTTGGCAACATGGGCCTTGTCTTGGAGGACGGCACGCGAACGTTTGACTACACCGTCGTTTTCGAGCAACGAGCGGAAGGGCTCGCGGTGCAAGAAGGCCGCACGCCTGAGCGTGGCGGTCGCGCGTTCCCCGCTGGCGGTCAGGACATCGGTCTCCCGGAGCTGGCCTTGATCTTTCTTTCCAACTTTCAAGACGACTATGAAATGAAGTGCGAAGGCGCGGCTGAATGGAACGGTCAACCCACTTGGGTGGTACATTTCCAGCAACGCAAGGATAGGCCAGCTCATACGGCTTCCTTCCGCGCCAAAGGTGTCGTCTATCCCGCCAAACTCAAAGGACGCGCTTGGATTGCCCAAGATTCCAGCCAGGATCCCGGCGAGGTCATGCACCTGGAGACGAGGCTGATGGAAGCGGTCCCGGCCGCAAACGTGCGATATATGTACCTCTCGATCGACTATGCCCCGGTCCAGTTTCGCACCCAAAACGTAAGAGTCTGGCTGCCGCAAGCTGCCGATGCCTATGGAGATTTTGGGGATCACCGCACGATCGTCTATCACACCTTTACAGATTTTCTGCTGTTCTCGGTCCGGACAGATCAGGTCACGGAAAAACCTAAGGAACCCTGACCGCCAAGCTCTCCCTGGCATTATTCGACACTCTAATTCCATTCTTCGTTTGTGATTTTTTTGTGTTGTGAAAGTCTTTGCCGGTTCTTTTGGTCCGCTCTTCGCAATCGGCGAAGGGTCTCTGTGCTACTTGCTCCGGGCGGAGCTAGAGGGGTGCCCCGCCTCGCGTTCAAGACAATCTCGGCTGCTCTAGCATGACGGAAGCTATTGCAACCAGAGAAGTTATCTAAATTTGGGGGAGAGGGAGAGAAGAATCGTCAAAGATTTGCGTTGAAACTGGTAAGATGCGCGGCGCAAACTTCGTGCGGCGCTCTTTTCAGAACGCGGATCGAAAAGGAAGACGGAACACTATGGACCGACGAAACTTTTTGAAAACCACGAGCACTGTGATTGCGGGCAGTACGCTTGCGCCAGGATTGCTTGCTGGCAAATCCGCGCCGGCGGCTTCCAACGCCGATGGCCGGCTGGTTTTTCCCATCAATCGGAATTGGCGTTACAACCATGCATTTGTCGAAGGAGCACACGCACGGGAGTTCGACGACTCCGCGTTTGAGCGGGTCGTTGTTCCTCACACGAATGTTCGACTGCCCTGGCATAGTTTTGACGACAAGCAGTATGAGTTTGTATCCATTTACCGGCGTCGTTTTCGTTTGCCCGCCGAGGCGCGTGGCAAGCGCATCTTCGTCGACTTCGAAGGTGTCATGACCGCTTCGACTGTTTGGATCAACGGTGTGCAGCTCGGCGAGTACAAGGGCGGCTATACGCCTTTTTCTTTCGAACTGACACCGCACATCGACTTCGGCGGAGAAAACGTGCTCGCGGTGGATGTGGACTCGACGGAGCGGCCTGATATCCCGCCCTTTGGGAATCAAATTGACTACCTCACATTTGGCGGAGTCTACCGCGAAGTCTGGCTGCGCATCGTTCCAGCGACTTTTATTGAAAATGTCTTTGCAAAGCCCAAAGCTGTGCTCAGCGAACATCCTGGTTTGGATGTGGACTGTTTTCTTCAGCACATGGAAGCATCGCACGAGGCGTTGACACTGGAAGTTGAACTCCGCGAGGGCGATCGCGTGCTGGCCAAAGTGACGCAACGTGTGCCGGCGTCGGAGGCCGCGCCCGAACCAGTGGCGCACACGGTGCACTTCGAGAATCTCGCTGGAATCAAACTCTGGGACCTTGAGCATCCGAATCTCTATTCGGTCCAGGTCCGGCTACTGAAGGGGACCGAGCTAGTCGATCGACAGAGCCGTACGATTGGTTTTCGCGAGGCACAGTTCACGGATCACGGCTTCGAGCTGAACGGCAAGGTCATTAAGCTGCGCGGCCTCGACCGTCATCAAACATTTCCGTTCGTCGGCCAGGCGATGCCCGGCCGCGCCCAGCGCAGCGATGCGCGAATCCTGCGCAAAAATCTAAAGTGCAACATCGTTCGCACATCGCACTATCCACAATCGCGGCATTTCCTTGATGCCTGCGACGAAATGGGATTGCTAGTCCTCGAAGAAATACCCGGCTGGCAGCACATAGGCAATGAAGCATGGAAGCTGATCTCGATCGATAACGTCAGTCGCATGATCCGCCGCGACTGGAACCATCCAAGCATTATTTTGTGGGGCGTGCGTATCAACGAATCAAAGGACGACCACGATTTCTATACGCGCACCAACGCCGTAGCGCATAGTCTCGACTCTACCCGCCAGACTTGTGGCATTCGGTATTTCCAATCCTCCGAGTTCCTGGAAGATGTTTTTACGATGAACGATTTCGGTTTTCCCTTGCAAAAGCCGAATCATCCCCGGTATCTCAATACGGAATTCGTGGGTCACACCTATCCGACGAAGACCATCGATCAAGTCGAGCGCCTGACCGAGCACACGCTGCGTCATGCGCGCATCCACGACCAGCTTGCTTCCGATCCGCAGTACGCCGGCGGCCTCGGCTGGTGCGCCTTCGACTACAACACGCACGGAGATTTTGGCAGCGGCGACCGCATCTGCTATCACGGTGTAACCGACATTTTTCGCGAACCGAAGCCCGCTGCCGGCTTCTACAAGTCGCAGTGCGATCCCTCGGACGAGGTGGTGCTCGAGCCCGCTTTCCATTGGGCACGCGGCGACGAATCGATTGGATTCACTAAGGCCGTTGTCTGCTCGAACTGCGACCATCTGAAATTTTATATTGCCGGCAAGTTGGTTGCGGAGGCCGATCCAAACAAAACTGAATTTGCCCACCTTCGCTATGCGCCGTTTGTCGCTGATTTGAGTCAGGCGGTCTTTAATTGGGGAGACTTGCGTATTGAGGGCTTTATCGACGGTAAGCAGGCAATCGTTAAGACTCTTTCGGGCAAGGGTGTCGACCAGAGATTTGCATTGTTACCGGACGACACGCGTCTCAACGCAGATGGAGCAGATTCCACCCGAGTGGTTCTGCGCGTCACCGACGAATTCGGCGCCATCCGGCCTTTTGCGAATGACGCCATCAAGCTGGAGCTGGAAGGGCCCGCGGAAATTATTGGCGATAATCCATTTGCGCTGATTGGTGGAACGGGCGCCATCTGGATTCGCGCAAAAGAACAACCGGGAACGGTGCGGCTCACGGCAAAACATCCCGCGTTGGGCACACAACAGTTGACTTTCGAAATCGTCCCCAGCGCTTCAGAAGTTGTGTAGAGATTTCGAGCAGATAATGGATCGACTTACGCTGAGAACCAACTGAAGCTGTTCAGACGGCGTCAAAGATCGGAAATGGGAAACGGTCCCGCGCCCTCGGCCAGTTTGCAAATATAGATCTGCGGCACGAGTCCACTTTCTTTCTGATAAGCCTTGGCCATTTTTTCCTTAAACTCACCGGCGTAGCGCGCATCCACAAGATTGATGGTCGCGCCGCCGAAGCCGCCGCCCGTCATGCGCGCGCCATAAACGCCTTTTTGCTGGTACGCCAGGTCCACCATCAAATCCAGTTCGCGGCAGCTGACTTCGTACAAATCACGAAGGCTGCGATGCGATTCGGCCATGCGCATTCCGAATCGCACGATATCGCCGGAGCGGAGCGCCTCCGCGCTATCGAGAACGCGCGCGTTCTCCGTGACGATGTGCAGAGCGCGCTTGTAAATGATTTCGGAAAGCACGTTGCTATGCTGTTCAAGCTGCTCGAGGCTCACATCTCGAAGCGCACGGATTCCTGGCAAAACTCCAGCAAGCCGGCGGACGGCTTCTTCGCAATCCGCGCGGCGCCGATTGTATTCACTGGAGGCGAGTTCGTGCTTGACCATCGTGTTGCTGATCACCAGTTTGACGGCATCGGGAATCAAGAGAGGTTCATAGCTCAGCGAGCGGCAATCGAGCATCAGTGCATGATCCTCTTGCCCGTGCAACGAAACGAACTGGTCCATGATCCCGACACGCGCACCGACAAATTCATTTTCTGCTCTTTGGCAGAGCTGCGCCAACTGCACGCGGTCCGGAGTCCATCCAGACTGATCGGCGAGAGCCAGGGCCGTCGCGACCTCAATTGCAGCCGAAGAACTAAGCCCCGCACCCATGGGGACTTCGCTTTCGATAAGAAGATTCGCGCCGCGAAGTTTGAACCCGGCCTGCTCGAGTTGCAGCGCCACGCCGACGGGATAGTCGCTCCACGTTTTGGAGGGCTGATGAGCGGTAGAGTCCAAATCTGCTTCTGCCGCAGCCGAGAACTCCTCTGAGTAAATCTTGAGCTTGCGGTCTTCTCTAGAGCCGACAGCGACCCAACAATAAAACTCGATGGCCGCGGGCATGGCAAATCCGTCGTTGTAATCGGTGTGTTCTCCGATCAGGTTGACGCGTCCTGGGGCGCGATACACGTGCGGGTCCGCGCCAAATCGCGCGCGAAACCGCTCAACAATGGTCGACCTTCGTGTCATCAATTCTTATCTAGACCAAAACCAACTGAACCTGTAACGCAATTCTCGTGCTTCTTTTCTTATCCAGCACTCCAATCCGCCCCGCATCTTTCGAATTGGCTTCACAAAGTTGGGAGGGTACATGAGGTCGCAGCTTGCCGCAAGGCGCTTGTAACGAGTTCTAAATACCCTCGCCAAATATCGGCCAATATCAAATCGCCGTCTTGAGCGCTCAAGCGCGAACTCGAGTGCTCATTGCGCGCGACTTTCACAGGGTCTAGAATTGCCGGGAGTCTGAAAAACACTAGGACTCCGTGCTCAGACGATAGAAATCGACCTGGATGATGAACTGCTTGCAACAGTTGTGGCCTTCCTCTCGAAGAACTCGCTGTTGGCGTGCTGTGCTTCTCGCGGTGCTGACTGCCGCTTCAATAATTCCCGCGAGCATGCTGGTTCTTGCCAAGGAGCATTTCCCTCAGCAGGCGGGCGCGGTCACCGTCGAAGGAACGGTCCGAAACACGGCCGGTGAGCCTGTCGCTGATGCGATGGTACTTCTCGAAGAGAAGGGCAACACAACGATTGTCGAGACGAAATCGAAGGTGGATGGGACGTTTGT
>DATFZQ010000029.1:0-62436 GCA_035314345.1 Candidatus Acidiferrum sp. | reverse complement strand
ACGATCTTTCTGGTATCGGTGGTGGTTGGAAAGGATCGTCGATCCATGCCCACAGATCACGATAAACAAACAATTGCTGCCGCAGAAGTGCCACCAGGTTCGAAAGGGACCAACCGAACGTCGATCGCAGTTGCAGGTATTGATGGAGCAGTCTCCGGGCCGTGACGTGCAGTACGCGGCCGCGCTGGCCTTGGCGTATGCGGGGGACCAGCCGCGAGTGCGAGCTCTAACCGACGATTTGGGCCAGAGGTTTCCGGAAGACACTATCGTACGGTTCAATTTCTTGCCAACGCTCCGGGCGAAGCTTGCACTTAGCCGGGGAAATGCTGCAGAGGCGCTTGAGACTCTGACAACTGCTGCGCCTTATGACCTCGGACAGTCGACGTCCGGCGTTTATGCGTGGACCTCCCTGTATCCCGTTTTTGTGCGTGGCGAAGCGTATCTGGTCGCCCACCAGGGGCGGGAAGCCGCAGCAGAGTTCCAGAAAATCCTCGACCATCGTGGAATTGTGCTCAACGAACCCATCGGCGCACTCGCGCATCTCCAAATCGGAAGAGCCTACGTGATGCAGGGTGACACCGCCAAAGCCAAAGCAGCATATCAGATTTTCCTTACGCTGTGGAAAGACGCCGAACCCGGACATCCCCGTCCTGATCGAAGCAAAGTCTGAGTATGCGAGGCTGCATTGACGGACATCCGCTTGATCAAGGGAGCGCAGCGCAGCATTGAACCATCGACTGGCACGTCGGACAAGTCAATTGAGTTTCCTTTGTTCCCGCGCCAGCGATTCCAGTAGAGACTTGCGAAGCTCCGTCTTCTGTTCTGGAGTCTGGGCACGGAGAAGCTTTCTGAGATCGCCAACAATCACAGAAGTTGTCTGCCTGTGACTCTTGTTTGTTTCGTTTCTCCGCTGGCCCATCAAAGTCTCCGAAACAATTTTTCGAGTCTTTGACGCCTTGCTTGGTCTTCGGTTTTGTTAGAGATGATGGTCAGGAATCCGGGCCGGGTATTCCGCCGACCTTCTTCACGCAATTGAGAGTAGTGCTTCTCGATTCCGCCAGGCGATACCAACAGTGTGGCTCTGACGGTGATCTCTTCGTCTGACATCAGATCGGCGACCCTGTTTAGCCTCCGGCATTTCCGCTGCCAGGTCTGAAACAGTTCCTGGTCCATGTTTTCTCCTAACTTTATTTAGAAATTCCGCTCATTGAATTTTTCTCGGGCCGTTGAGAATGACATCCGGCACGGACGCCAAAAACTCGGCATCTTCCTCAATTCCTTCCGGCGGGGTTCCGAAAAATGTAAACGCGATATACGTTGCAAGATCGAGCTTGGCCCCAACCTGAATCATCTTGGCCAGCACTAGGTCATTTTCCAGGCCCAGATCACGGTCGTGAACGATTTTAGCTCGACGCTCTTCTCGGGCGACTTGTCGTGCAGCTTCCGCCACTTCCAAAACGCAAGACTTAAAGTCCTTTAGAATCTGCATTTACGAAAAAAAGGGGAGGGGGGAGGGGTACCCGGGCGCAACCACTTTCCCAATTTGTCATCCCGAGCGCATCGACCGGCCCAAGGTCCAGCCATGTCGGAAAGGTCTCGACCTTGTCGGAACGGCTCTGCCTTTTCGCAGCAGGCGCCAGCCTAGCTTCCCACTACTCACTACCCACTATTCACTACTCTCGACCTCATCGCGCCACCGTACTCAAGAAAGGATAATGGCTAGCCGCCCCCATGAAAAATAACATCGGAAACGACAGCCAAAACGAAACCCGCGCGGTCAGAAAGCCCCAGCGCATCATGCGCTCAGCTTCGGGCGGCATCGGTACACCCTGTTCCGCGCTCGCACGCGCCCACTTAATCAATTTCTTCTGGACGCGCCACACCACGCCCCAGGCGTTGAGCAGCATGACGAGACCTAGTCCTCCGCCGACGCTGATCGCCAGGTGCGCGTTGGAAACAGTTGGTCCGCCGTTCAACGCCATCACGAGCCACGACGCGGCGATCACGACAATCGCAATCCCGATGCCGCGCACCCAGGGACTATTCACAAATCCTTTTGCGGGGAGCTGAAACGCGTAAATAAAAATGTAGGCGACGACCCAAACCAGCAGCCACCAACCGAGCCATTTCGCGGCCAGCGAATGGTCGCCGGCCGCTCGCGCATCCGCAAAGAGGTGCAACTGAAAATAGCGAATGCCGACGAGGACGGTCACCAGAGCGGAGGAACGGAACCAGCCCATCGCCTTCGACATCAGCGCCGGATAAATTTTCACGCGCGCCGCTGGATCGACCTGCTTCATCGCCGGCGTCAGAACCAGGTTGAAGAAGTACAGCAGCCCGATCCAGATGATGCCGAAGATAAGATGCATCCAGCGCAAAGCCATCATTTCGTTGGCCAGCGGATTTTCAAGAAACGAAAAGTGAGGTCTCCACGCAGGAAAAGTGAGCGCCAAGAGAAAGAAAAACATCGATGACCTCCGGCTTCAAACGGATCGAGCGAATAGCGCAATCGCGCTTCGGCAAACATCCGAGCGAATAGCGCAGTAGCGGTTCCACAAACACCGTAGCGGAATACGCCACGGGGCGTCAATTTATCGCGAGTTTGAAATCGGAGACTCGGTGAAGAAAGTTATTTGAGCTGAAATGTGTTGGCTACTGATTTGCGATCGTGTTCGACGCGGAAGCGTTCCCGATAGCGGCGCCGTTCACGACGAGTTCCACGCGGCGATTGCGCTGGCGGCCGTCGGCGGTGTCATTCGTGGCGACGGGCTGCGTTTTTCCGAAGCCACGCGCGGTGATCGTTGAAGCGGGCACTCCATTCTCCGCGAGAAAATCGCGCACGGAATCCGCGCGGCGCTCGGAGAGCTGCTGATTGTATTCATCGGTGCCGACGCTGTCTGTGTGGCCTTCAATCTGCAATGTGAGACCGGGATGCGCGAGCAGAATGCCTGAAATTTTGGCAAGCTTTTCGCGCGCGCCTGGTTTCAGCGTGTAGCTGCCCGTATCAAACAGCACGTCGGACATATTGACGATCAAGCCGCGAGCAGAATCGCGCGTCTGCAAAATGGAATTAAGCTGATTCAAGAGTTGCGAGCGCAGTTCCGCTTTTTCTGCTTCGGCGCGTGCGGCAGCTTGACGCGCTTTATCCGCTTCGGCTTCCGCAGCGCGCTGCTGATCGACCGCAGCGGCTTTATCGCGCGCAGCTTGTTCGGCGGCGGCTTGTGCGGCTTGCTGCTGCGCTACCGCAGCGGCAGTGGCTTGCTCAGCGTCCTGCTTTTGACGCGCGGCATCGGCGGCGGCTTTTTCCGCTTCCTGCTTCATGCGGACGGCTTCGGCCTTCGCAGTTTCGGCTTGCAAGCGAGCTTGCTCCGCATCCTGGCGGCGTTTTATTTCCGCAGCGGCTTGTTCTTCGGCAGCTTTCTTGTCCGCAAGGACTTTGGCTTGCGCCTCTTGCTCGGCTTTTTGTTTTACGGCCATCACACGTGCTTCTTCCGCGGTTTCGACGACTTCGCGGGCGGCGGCTTCGACGGATTTTTTCTCGCTCTTGCGGCTGTAGATTTCTTCGGCGTTTCTAAGCTGCTGCTCGGCTCTGGCTAGGGAAGAGGCGGCGTATTTATCGGCTTGCGCGATGCGTGCGATTCGCACGGCGTTGCGCGCTTCAAAGAGCTCGAGAGGCGTCTTGCGGTCGATCCCGAAGATGGCGTTTTCAATTTTTGTGTTCGAGGAGGAATAGATGCCGCGTCCGAGCAACTCGTATTGAGCGTCAATGTTTTCGACTTTGCCTTGCGTGCCGGGGCCGAGAGTATTTTCGAGAACCACCATGTTGCCCGGCTGCGTGACGGCGAAATAGGGCTCCGCGGTGACAATCATGCCGAAGGTCTGCATATCCGAGATGGCTTTCACCTGGCCGGCGCCATTTTTTAGCGGAAGCTCACCGAGGTTCACAGCGCGGCCCTGCGGCGAAACGGCCCAGAGAACGTAGGTCAGATATTCGAGGCCAAATTTGGTGGCATCGTCGAGACCCAAGAACTTGGCTTCAATTTCCATGCGGTTGCTCTTGCTTTCGACCTTGGCTTCGCCAGTGGCCCCTTGCATAAGTTCGGTGCCGCTAAAATCGATCTTGGTGGTGCCGCCGGCGCGGCGATAGTTCACAGCTTTGGTGGTGCGGGAGACGGTGGCGGGTGTGGAAGCCGGCGCAGTTGCCGCGGTTTGCGGAGCGGCAGCCTGGGTTTGCGGTCTCGCCGCTGAGGGCGCTTGGCCGAAGGTGGGCGCAGCAAAAATGCCTAGCGTGCACGCGATTGCGAGATAAAAGGATGGCTTTTTCACGTCAGACTCCTCAGTCGCCGTCGGTGGCGACATCTTCTACGCAGACAGTTCTCGCTTTGTTTGAGCGAGCGGTTCCAACTCCAAAGGGAGCTATGTCCTAGGTTCTTTTTATCGTAGCAAGAAAAAAGCGAAGAGAAAGAGAATGGGTGCCGCTTTTGTACAAGTGATTATTAGCTAGGCGGAAGAAGTTCCTGGGCAGAGGTTTGAGGGCGAGAGAAGAGGACAGCCTGAAGTCTGTCCCACCTGGCGACGGTTCCGCGCGGCCCGAAACTGCATAGGGCTTTGCACTACGCTATCTGCGGCGCGCAAAGATTGTGATTCGTTAGTAGAGTAGTTGCCTCAATCCATGGCTACAACTCCGGTCGATCCTACGAACTCCGCTTCTGTTCCAGCCGCGCCGTCCGCTTCGAGCAAGCGGCTTTTGCCGTGGCTGGTGGCCGTGGCGTTTTTCATGGAATCGCTGGATACGACAATTCTGAATACGGCGGTGCCGGCCATATCAGAGGCGCTGAAGGTTACTCCGCTTAGCATGAAGTCCGTGCTGGCAAGTTATACGTTGAGTCTGGCGGTTTTCATACCGATCAGCGGGTGGATGGCGGACCGGTTTGGAACGCGGCGGGTGTTTGCTGCGGCGATTGGGCTTTTCACGCTGGGATCTTTTCTTTGCGGCATTTCCAGCAACATTCATTTGCTTGTGGCCTGCCGCATCTTGCAGGGCTGCGGCGGAGCCATGATGGTGCCGGTAGGCCGGCTCACTTTGGTGCGAACCTTTGCGAAATCCGAGCTCATCCGCGCGATGAGTTTTGTGGCGATCCCAGCTTTGGTCGGCCCCATGCTTGGACCGATTGCGGGCGGTCTCATCGTCGGATATTTGCACTGGCGATTCATTTTTTTCGTGAATATTCCGATTGGGCTCATCGGGTTGCTGATGGTCTATCTGCATTTGCCGGATTATCGCGAGAAAACTCACCCGCTCGATATTGTGGGGCTCATTCTGTTTGGCTCCGGAATCGCGCTGCTATCGTACGTGCTGGAGATATTCGGCGAGCATACGCTGAGTCCAGTCGAAATTCTGGGACTCCTGGCGATTTCTCTTTCGCTTATCGGCGGCTACCTATTTCACGCTAGGGAGATTAAATTCCCACTGTTGCGGCTGAGCTTGTTCCGCATTCGCACGTTTAGCGCGGCGGTGAGCGGAAGCTTTTTCACGCGGCTGGGCATCGGCGGAGTGCCATTTCTTCTGCCGTTGCTCTACCAGGTCGGTCTTGGATTCACACCGATTCAGTCTGGGCTGCTGATCATGCCGCAAGCGCTTGCTTCCATGAGCACGAAATTCCTGTTGCCGAAGATTCTCAACCGCATTGGTTACCGTGGCGTGCTGGTCTCGAATACGGTGATCCTCGGAATTCTTCTGCTGTTTTTCGCGACCATCGGGTTGCATACACCAGTTTGGGTCATCGTGCTGCAGGCGTTTTGCTATGGGGCGTTCACCTCGCTGCAGTATACGAGCATGAATACGCTTGTGTATGCCGACGTGACGGAAGAAGAGACAAGCAGCGCGAGCTCGATTGCGAGCACGATGCAGCAAATGTCCATCAGTTTTGGAGTGGCGTCAGCGGGGCTGGCGACGGCGTTTTTCGTACCGCGCGTGCATTCAAATCCTGCGGAAATGATTCACGGCGTGCACGAGGCATTGCTTGTACTTGGCGTGTTCACAATTTTATCCACCGCGATTTTTAGCAGATTGAAGAGTGGCGACGGCCAAAATGTGAGCCAGCAAAAAGTAGTTCACGCCGAGTGAACAAATATTCAAAAGACCGGATGTTTCTAAAGGTAGCGGATGGCGATGAGAAGATGCGGACCTATCAATTAGTCGCAATGAAGCCGACAACGGGTTCAGACACCAACGCGCAGAACTCATCGGGTAAATCGGAGAAACCTTAGCGGCAGGCATCGGCCACCTTTATGACGCCATTGGCCCTTCGATTCTTGAATGGTGCCATGAATTACGAAGCGGACCCCGAGGCGGGAGCCGACGCCGGAAGAGGTCATTTCAGGCGGCACGTTGGGCATTGCTGATGTTGGCAAAACATCCAGGCCTTGCAGATTTCCGAGGCGCGACACCAGTGCGTCCGCAAATTCGAGGCAGACGCCCTGGTCATCGTGAATGTTTCCGAGGAGAAAGGGTGGACGGACGACGAGCGACGGGTGTTCGGTTCGCGCGGGAAGTCGTTCCATGTTGGATTCGTCCGCGGGGCGTTTTTCGTTCCGCGCGTGCATTCAAATCCTGCGGAAATGATTCAATGTGAAGCTGCGACACTCCATCGATGACAGTAGACAGTTCTTTGTTCGAATCAGCGCGTCTGCCTCTCCCTGTCTTTCCACGCTTTAGGGCTAGCTTCGAAAAAACTTGTAACCCACCCTTTCCAGGCCCGTAATGGATAGTAGAGAAGCACATGGATCTGCTGCGACGATTTGCGCTTGGCGAGATCGATGCGTTTGAAACAGTGGTCCGACAGTTCCAGGGGGATATCTATTCCTGGATCGTGCGAATCGTACGCGATCCGGGCGTTGCAGAAGATCTGACTGTGGAGACCCTCTGGCGGATCTACCGGGCGCGCCACTCGTTTCGGCCGGATGGAAACTTCGTCGCGTGGGCGCGGAGGGTTGCCACCAACCTGGCGATCGACCATCTCCGGCACAAACGGCCAGAACAGAGTCTGCTCTCAGAGCCCGCAGGGCCAGCTATGCCCGATCAACTCGTCCAGCGGGAGACGCGGGAGAAAATTCAGCAGGCATTTCGCGGCCTGCCTGCCAAGCTGCAAGTGGCGGCGACGCTGGCGCTTGTCGAAGAGCGGCCCTACGACGAAATTGCCGACGCCTTGGGGACATCTGCTGGTGCAGTGAAGCTGCGTGTCTTCCGCGCGGTTCGCATCCTGCGCAAGCGATTGAAGCAACTCGGGGTCAGGCCCTGAGTGAAAGCTCATCACATGACGGTGAGGAAATGACCGAACACGACGACCGCCAGATTCGAGAAGCTCTGAAGCAATCGTTCCCCCCGGTGAACACGGAACTCCGCCGGGACCTTTGGCCGGCGATGCTGCGCAAATTCGACGCTCGCCCGGCACGTGTGCCCTGGTACGACTGGGTGTTGATTGGCCTGAGCGTCAGCGTGTTTCTGTTTTTCCCGCAATTGATTCTCGTGTTCGCGTACCACCTGTAAGAGGGAGCTTTATGAACAACCATCCGTATTTGCGTGCTTACATGGCAGGAATCGCGGTGCCAACGCCGCTTTTGCTGGTCATTCTGACGCTATTCAGCATCGCGCGATTTGTTTATCAGGTACCCGTCCCGGTGGAGCGGGTCGTCATTTTTCCCATGGCGATCGTTCCCAATTTGTTCGGCGTTTGGAACATGCTGCATTTGGTGTCGCGGTCGCACACGCACCTGCCCTTGGGATTACACGGCGCGATTCTTCCCTTCCTCCTCGCGCCTGCGGGATTCTTCCTCGCTCGCGGCCTGGGCTTCCTGGAAGCCACAGCCCACGGCTTGCTCTGTTTTGGTGTGGTGGAGGTTCACTATGTGCACGTCGCGCTGGCATTTACAGCCGTGGTGATCTTCTACTACCTGGTATGGAAATATTTGATCGGATTCTTCAATCGAGTCGCAGGAGTCTCAGAGTAGTGAAAACCCTAAGCGTTATAGGAGGGCTTATGACAAACGCACAGTCTGGGAAGATCCCAGTAGTTGTGCAGGGAGAGCGATTACCAACTGCGTTGGCGTCCCTGGCGGTAGGCGCGGCGTTTTTCTCGTTGTGGTTCTGGCTGCTGCCGAGATGGCTCGGTTTCAGCGTGGAAATCGCAGGCGCGGCACGCTGGCGATGGCTGGCGGCGCTTCCTTCGGTGCTTGGGTTCGCTGTCGCGCTGCGTTGCATATGGGATTTCGGGTGGACGGGACGCGGCACACCGGCTCCGGTCGCTCCGCCGCAACGATTGGTGGTGGTGGGTTTCTACCGCCACGTGCGAAACCCCATGTACGAGGGCTTCGCAGCGGGCTGGATTGGGCTGTGGATTGTATTCGGACATGCCAGCACAGCCGCGATTGCGGCCGTTGCTGCGGTTGCCCTCGCCATACATCTGTTCGTGTTCTTTTATGAGGAGCCAACTCTACGGGGGAAATTCGGGGAAGACTACGAACAGTATTGCCAGAACGTGGGTCGATGGTTGCCGCGTGTGCGAGGCTGGGACAGGCCGTAAAAGCGGTGGAATTGGGAAAAATTTGGGCGACTGAGCACTGTGCTTCGCGGCGCTCGTGAGTAACGCAAGTATCTACTCGTGGGTAAGGACTCCGGTTTTCTTCGATCCGGTCCTCGGATTGATTTTTTCACGGAACTTTTCGGCTACTTAGACGTCTATGCATTACGAGGTCTAAGTATGGCTAAGGCTGACTCTTTGCAGGGGTCGATGGATTTGCTCGTCTTGAAGATACTTTCGCGGCGGCCGGGATTGCATGGCTACGCGATTATGTCGGCGATTCAGGACATTTCCGGTGAAGTGCTGCGCGTGGAGGAGGGGTCGCTCTATCCGGCGCTGCACCGGATGGAGGAAGCGGGGTGGATTCGCGCGGAGTGGATTACGAAGGAGACGGGGCGACGGGCGCGGTTGTATGAGGTGACGGCGGCGGGAAAGAAGCAGCTTGGGATGGAAGAGTCGCGGTGGCAGGCGGTGACATTGGCGGTGAATCGCGTTTTGAGGGAGGCGTGAGATGTCGCTATGGTCGCGATTGGGAAACGCGTTTCGCGGGGATCAATTGAATCGCGAGATTGACGAGGAACTTGAGGCGCACATTGCGGAGGCGATCGCGCAGGGGCGCGATCTCGTTGAGGCGCGAAGGGCGTTGGGGTCGACGCTGCGGCACCGGGAAGGAAGCCGAGATGTGAAACTTGTGACCTGGCTGGAATCCTTGCGCTCGGACGCAGTCTTCGGCTTGCGCCAGCTCAAGAAGACGAAGGTCACTTCTCTCGCGGCTATTCTTTCACTCGCGTTGGCAATCGGAGCGTGCACTTCCGCGTTCCGATTGATCGACGCGATTTTGCTGCGGCCTTTGCCGGTGGCAAATCCGCAGCAGCTTTTCGATTTGTCGCGCCAGGGAATTGGGCCGGAGGGGAAGCCGCAAACATTCGATGGCTGGGCTTATCCGGATTTTCAGTTGATGCGCGCGGCGGTAAGAGATCAGGCCGAGTTGTTTGCCGTTTCCTACGCGGAGCCAGTGGATTTGACTTACAAATCGGACGAGGAGATTGAGAGAGCGTACCTGCAATACGTTTCCGGATGGATGTTTCCGACGCTCGGCTTGCGGCCGGCTTTGGGACGGGTATTTACGGAAAACGACGATGTGAAGCCTGGTGGGCATCCGTACGCGGTGTTGTCGCACGATTATTGGACGCATCGCTTTGGGCAGAATCCGAAGGTGATCGGGCAGACGTTTCGAATGGGCAACGAGATTTACGAGATCGCTGGCGTGGTCGAGGCGCCATTTACCGGGACCGAGCCGGGGATGATGGTCGATATTTTTATTCCGACGATGATGCACCCTGGAGTAACGCGCAAAGACTGGACCTGGCACAGGACTTTGGCCGTGGTGAAGGCGGGCGCGGCGTTCGAACCGATGCGGCAAAAACTGGAGGCAACTTCCTATGCTTTTGAAGCGGAGCGAGCTAAAGGTTTTCATGGAATGCGTCAAGAAGACATCGATCATTTTTTAGACCAGAGACTCTTGCTCGAGCCGGCGGCAACCGGCGTTTCCGATCTCCAGTCAGCAACGCGGAGGCCGCTCGCTGTGCTCGGAGTGCTGGTGGGGCTGGTGCTACTGATCGCTTGCGCGAATGCGGCGAACCTGATGACGGCGCAGGCTTCGGCGCGAGCTCGCGAGATGGCAGTCCGCGTGTCGATCGGCGGCGGGCGGTGGCGTTTGGTGCAGCTGGTGCTGGTGCAGAGCGCGTGGCTGGCCTTGCTTGCGGCTGCGGTCGGCTCGCTCTTTGCATGGTGGTCGGGGCCGTTTGTCGTAAGTATGATCAATCCGCCGGATAATCCGGCGCGGCTGGTGCTTCCCGCTGATTGGCGAGTGTTGGGTTTCGGTTTGGCGGTGGCGCTTGGTGTGACTTTACTTTTTGGCTTGGCGCCCGCCCTGCGCGCCTCGGCCGTCAATCCGGTTAGCGCACTGAAGGGCGGAGAAGATCCTCATTCGAAGCGGCGTTTGATGCACGCGTTGATCGCCGTGCAAGTGGCGTTTTGTTTTCTGGTGCTTTTTGTGGCGGGACTGTTCGTCACTACGTTTCAGCGCTTGTCGCATCAGCCGACGGGTTTTTCGGCGGACCGGCTTCTCGTGGTTGAGGCCGTCGCGAAAAGTCCCCAGCCGGTGGAATTCTGGGAGCAGGTGGCGGAGCATTTGAGAAACGTGCGAGGGGTGGAGACGGTTGCTCTGACGGATTCACCACTTCTCGGTGGCGGCAGCTGGAATAACTTTATTTCAGTGAACGGCGGGCCACCTAACGGTGTCCTGTCCTACATGCGCGCTGTTTCGCCGGTCTGGCTGGAAGCGATGAAGATTCAGTTGATCGATGGCAGAGACTTCCGGCCGGGCGATACGCATCCCGGAGCAGCGCTCGTCAACGAAACTTTTGCGAAGACTTACTTCGATGGCGTAGATCCAGTAGGAAAGACGTTTGACCTTAACATGGATGAGGGTTTGCGGCTGCGATATGAAATCGTCGCCTTGGTTGGTGACGTCCGGTACAAGAGCTTGCGCGAGCCGATTTTGCCGCAATTCTATGTTCCGTTTCGTTCCATCGACAAAGAAGGACAGCT
This sequence comes from Candidatus Acidiferrum sp., assembly GCA_035314345.1. Lineage (GTDB taxonomy): Bacteria > Acidobacteriota > Terriglobia > Acidiferrales > UBA7541 > Acidiferrum. Next base: position 51,244 of record DATFZQ010000029.1, on the reverse strand, counting down.
GGGGAAGAGAGGCGCGGGAATTTTGCTGGTGCGCACGTCCGGCTTGAACCCGCGTGCCCTGGCGGCGGTGCTTCGGCAGGAAGTGCCGCGGGCGCGGCCGGAATTTCGCGTGAGCCGCATTCGCACGCAGATGGAAATCAATCAGTCGCATACGGTACGGGAAAGGTTGCTCGCGACGCTGGCGTTGTTTTTTGCGATTGTGGCGTTGTTGCTCGCGGGGGTCGGGCTCTATGGCGTGCTGCATTATTCCGTGCTGCAACGGCGGCGCGAAATTGGGATTCGAATTGCTGTGGGCGCACAGGCCGGAGGAGTGGCGCGATTGGTGACGATGGATGTGTTTGCGATGGTGCTCATGGGAGCTGTTGCGGGCATCGGCTTGGGCATGCTGTCGGTGCGATATGTTGAGTCGCTGTTTTATCAAGTGAGGGCCACGGATTTGCAGATGCTGGCGCTTCCGTCGCTGGCGATTCTAGCGGGGGCTTTATTGGCCGCGCTACGGCCGGTCATTCAGGCGGTTCGAATCGATCCGGCGTCGATGCTGAGAGCCGAGTAGAAGTGCGAAGCTGCGTCGCGGGGCGTAGAAACTTGACCCTATACTTGGGTATAGGGTTGAGAATGGGCTAATGAGAATTGGGGAGTTATCCGCGAAGGCGGGCGTCAACGTTCAGACTATACGGTTTTACGAGCGGGAGAAGCTGCTGCGAAAACCGGTGCGGACGGAGTCTGGGTACCGGATGTTCGAAGAGACGGACCTCGAGAGAGTTCGGTTTATCAAAGACTCGCAGCAACTCGGATTTTCGCTGAAGGAGATTAAGGAGCTGCTGGAGATTCACGAGTCCGCGAAATCGTTCGCGGGGGGCCGAGAGACAAAGACGAAGGAATGGGAAAAAGCGTTTCGAATCGCGCGGGAACGGCTGGAGTTGATCAACCAGAAGATTGAGTTTCTTAAAGCCTTGAAGAGGCCGCTCGCGGCTGTGCTTGAACAGCCGGGGGCGGAGAAAGCAATGGTGTGTCCTGCTTCTTTGATGGCGCGCCCCTCCGCGAGCCCGGCCGGAAAACAATCCCGGAAGGTAAATGGCGCCGTTTCTAATCCTCGCAAAAAATCTTCTTGACTCTATTCCTCGGTACAGACTTCAAACTTCCTGGAGAACGCCGCTGAGACTGGAAATGGTGGTGCTCAGAGCACTTTTCAGTTGAGTTCTCGGCTCGCTGCAACGATTTGATCGAAGGGAGAAATCAAAAATGATTCGAAGGATTGCTTTTCTTTTTCTGGCGCTTGCGTTCGCCGCGGTGGCTGCGAACCCGCCGGACTTTTCGGGGACGTGGGTGTTCAATGCAGGCAAAAGCAAGAACATCGGGATGATGGCAAGCGCTGAATATACCTCGACGATAGCGCAGACGTCGAAAGTGCTGAGCGTTACGGACACCACGGTGTTCAACGGGCAGAAGCAGACGCACGAGACACGGTACGACTTGAGCGGCACGACTGTTCCGAACGACTCGCCGATGGGGGAAAAGAGTGAAACGAGCAGCCATTGGTCGGGGAATAAATTGGTGACGAGTTGGGAGTCCGAGGGCGCGGTGGCAGAGACGAAAGTTGTTCGAACGGAAACGCGCTATTTGTCAGTCGACGGAAAAACATTGTTTCTAGAATCGGCGCGTGCCGGCAAAGAGCCGATGGTCCTCGTGTTCGATAAGAAGTGATGAGCATGGACGAGGCGATTCCATTGGAAGGGTCGATGCGTGGCCGAGACGCAGGCGCATCGAGGAAACGCGTGTGGCTGGTGTTCGGTCTGATCGTTGCGATCGTGATTGTCGGAAGCACGGTGGCCGCGTATTTGATCCAGAGGCGGCCGCGCGAGGGTGGAAATATCGCGGCTGCTTCCACGATTTCTCCGGAAATGAGAGAGATCGATTCGACCGTCACTACCAGCGGTACCGTGCGGCTGAGAACTGGCGCGGAAGTGCGCGTTGGTTCGCAGGTGTCGGGGATTGTGCGGAAGTTGAACGTGACGGTTGGCTCGCACATTCAGAAGGGCGACATCATTGCGGAGATCGATCCGCGGCCGTTGCAGGCGCGAGTGGAGCAGGCACGCACGCAAGCGGCGATGGACGATGTGGGCGTCGGGAAATCGCAGAGGGACTTGAACCGCGGGCAACAATTGTTCGCGGAGGGAGTTATGCCGGCGCAGCAGAAGGAGGATCTGGAATGGCAATTGAAGAGTGCGCAGGCAAAGCTGGAGAAATCGAAGAGTGATTTGGCTGCGGTGGAAATTGATTTGTCGTATGCGGTGATTCGCGCGCCGATATCGGGAACGGTAGCGTCGGTTTCGACGCAGGAGGGGGAAACGGTGGCGGCTTCATTCGCAGCGCCGACGTTTGTGACGATCATCGAGGATAACGCGTTGGAATTGGTGGCGATGGTGGATGAGACGGATATCGCTAACGTGAGGGCGGGCGATATGGTCAATTTTACGGTGGAGGCTTATCCGTCGAGAGAAATGCCGGCCGTCGTGAAGCGGATAGATCCAGTGGCGACGATTATTTCCGGCGTGGTGAATTATCCAGTGATGGCGGCGATTCAGAAAGACGGGCGGTTGCTCAAGCCCGATATGACAGCGAATATCACGATCAAGACAGCGGAGAGGAAGGCGTTGGTTGTGCCAAGTGGTGCAATTCAACGTGACGGAGACGAGCGATTTGTTTTTCTTAACAGGGATGGAAAGCAGGAGAGGAGGACGGTGACAACTGGGACGCGCGACGGAGGATTTACTGAGATTAAGAAGGGATTGAGTGCGAGCGACAAAGTCGTCATAAATCGCGTGGCGGATTCGGAGAAAAAAGGCGAAAAACCATGATCGCGGTATCGCATCTTGGAAAAACGTATCGGAGAGGCGACGGCACGCCGGTTGAGGCGTTGAAGGATATTTCCTTTCTCATCGAGCGAGGGGAATTTGTGACTATTCGCGGGCCCTCGGGCTCGGGAAAATCTTCGATGCTGAATATCGTGGGATGTCTCGACAAACCCACATCGGGAACTTACCGGTTGAATGGAGAAGAGCTGTCCGGATACTCCGATAAGCAGCTTTCGCATGTGCGTGCGTGGAAGATTGGATTTGTGTTTCAGTCGTTCAATTTGATGCCGCGGACGACGGCGCTGGAAAACGTGGAGATTCCGATGATTTATGGTCCGGGGCGCGTCGATCGGAAGAGGGCGATGGCGGCGCTGGAGCGCGTGGGGCTTGGGGAACGCGCGCATCACTACGGGACGGAACTTTCCGGCGGCGAGCAGCAGCGAGTTGCGATTGCGCGGGCGTTGATCAATGACCCTCCGCTGATTCTTGCGGATGAGCCGACGGGGAATCTGGATTCGGCTGTGGGCGCGGAAGTGATGGGCATATTGTGGCAACTGCATCAAGAAGGGCGGACGGTGGTTGTGGTGACGCATGACGACGCGGTGGCGGCATACGCGGAACGCGAGATTTTGTTTAAGGACGGAGTGTTTGCGTCGGATCGAAAAATAGCCGTGCTTGCGACTGAGTGACTTTGGCGGCGGTTTGGAGAACAGAACATGCGAATCACGTCGGGAATAGGAATTGCATGGCGGAGCATGTCCCGGAACCGGCTGCGGACATTTTTCATGATGGCGGGCGTGATGATCGGGATTTGTTCGTTGACGATTCTCGATTCCGTGGGCGAGAACACGAAGCGCGAGACGATGAAACGATTCAAGAACATGATTGGGACGTTCGACACGGTCCTCATTCGCCCGGGCGCTGGGAAGACGCGAGGGATGGTGTCGCTGACGAATGTTCCGCCAACTCTGAAGTTCGAAGACGCGGCGGCCATTGCGGCGGAACTTCCAGAAATAAAGCAAGTTGTTCTACTGCAAAACGCGTTCGATATCGACGTGAAATATAAGGACAAGAACGTGAGCCCGGCGATTTTTGGCGTTTCCGCGAACTGGCTTGATTTGCGGGGAGATGAAGTGGCGCAGGGGAATTTCATCAGCGCGGAAGACATGCAGTCGCTTGCGCGAGTGGCGATTCTCGGCTCGGACGTGGTGCCAGTTCTTTTTTCCGAAGGCGACGCTCTTGGAAGGACAATTCGAATTGGCGATGTGCCGTTTCAGGTGAAGGGGGTGCTGGCGTCTCGAGGCGCCGGGCCGGGTGGGGGAAGTCTAGACAACCTCATTCTGATTCCGGTGACCACGGCGGCGAAACGCTTGTTTAACCGGGATTTTCTCACGATGCTGATCGCGCAAGTGCGAGAACCGGAAAGGAGCGATGCGGCGGTGGCCAAGATTACAGCGCTGCTGAGGCAGCGTCACCACATCGCGGCTTCTGCGCTTGAGGATTTCACGATTACAAGCCCGCAGGCGGTGATGGCGCAAGTGACGCAGATGGGTTCCACACTTTCGACGATACTTAAGGGGATTGCGACGATCGCGATGTGTATCGGCGGAGCGGTGATTATGAGCTTGATGCTCATCAGCGTGTCCGCGAGAAGGAAAGAGATTGGGCTGCGGCGATCGGTTGGCGCGAGCCGGCAGGACATTTTGGTGCAATTTATTTTGGAGGCGTTGCTGATATCGAGCTTCGGAGGCCTGATCGGGATTGTGTTTGGCCTGGGCGGCACGAATTTGGTCGCGCGAATGCAGCACTTGCCGCCGATTTTTGCGTTGCAGGCTTTGGAATGGACGGCGGGGCTTTCCGTGGGACTTGGTCTGGTCTTCGGAATCTATCCGGCTTGGAGAGCGACGCAGGTGGATCCTGTGAAAGCCCTGCGAACTTGAAGGCGGATCGAACGAAGCTCCCACTGAATTTATGCACATCGGCAAAGCGATTCTTTTGATGGCAGGGTCGCTGCGGTTGATCTGGCGATTTCGTCTGCGTTCCGGTCTTATCCTTTTGAGCGCCTTGCTGGGAGTCGGCGGGGTGATTTCCTCGATCAGTTACACCGCCGAAGGGCGAATGAAAGTTCTGAACCGGATTCAACGGTTAGGGACAAATGTGCTGGTTGTTACACCGCAGTTGAGCCGCAATGTGGGCGGGAGAGCGAAAACAGGAACGATAGTCACGACGCTAGTCTCGGCGGACTATGCGGAGATTCTGCGCGAGATTCCCGAGATAGAGCAATCGTCGGCGACGATAACCACATCTTTTCTGGTGAAGGCGGGCGACCTTTCGAAAAGCAATTGCATTGTGATGGGAACCGAGCCCGACTACGCGCGTATCCGACACTGGCAAACGACCGAGGGCGAATTCTACGAGATACCAGAAATGAGGAGGTCGGCGCGCGTGGCGGTGCTTGGCTCGACCGTGCGGCGCGATCTCTTTGGGAGTGAATCGCCGATTGGCAAGCGGCTGTTCATCAATCGAGTGCCGTTCGAAGTCATCGGCGTGCTGGAAGAGCGAGGTCAGGGACTCGACGCGACAAACGAAGACAACCAGGTTTACGTTCCGTTGAGCACGGCCATGCGCCGGCTGGCGAACGTCGATTATTTCAGTGCAATTCTTTTCGCGGTGACCAGGTGGGACAGGATGGATGAAACGACGGAAGCGATCCATCAGGTTCTTAGCAAACGGCATCGCGCTCCGGGGAATTTGACCGAGGACTTTCAGATTCAGAACCAAAAAGCGTTAATCGACACGGAGATCGCCTCTTCCAATCGCCTTACTTTTCTTGTCCGGTGGGTGGGATTGAGTGGACTGGCCGTTTCGGGCCTGGGCATCCTGGCGATTTGCTGGATTGCCGTGGGGGAAAGAGTGGGAGAAATTGGGATACGTAGGGCGCTCGGAGCGACGAAATCGGACATCTTCTTTCAATTTTTATTTGAAGCGGTGATCATCAGCATTTTGGGTTGTTTCGCGGGACTGATGGCAGGCTGGCGAGGTACAGAAAGCATTGCGCGGAGTGTGGACCTTCCGTTTTATTTTGATTGGACAAGCGCGGAACTCGTCGTCGGATTTGCGATGTTTATGAATCTGGTCTTTGCGCTGATCCCCTCCAGAAGAGCGGCGCTCCTGGATCCAATACTGGCGCTTAAGTCGGAATAAGTTTGGGAATGAGCCGAAATGCCATTACTTTGATGGTGCCCGAGAGAGGACTCGAACCTCCACGACCTTGCGATCACTAGCTCCTGAAGCTAGCGCGTCTGCCAGTTCCGCCACTCGGGCACGAGTGTTGTGGGTGAAACCCCGGCCAAGCCGGGATCACAATTCCAACGAGGCTTTTTCATTGTGCCCGCCGGTTCCCTGTTTGTCAACGAAGGGGCAATGTGTCTAAGTGCGAATTCTCGAGTTGGTGAAGGAAAGATCCAGAAGCGACTGGTGACTCGCAACTCGTGCAAACCACTGCAAACAAGTGGGTTGCACGCATTCATTTGTCTTATGGCAAGTAGTTGAATTTCAAATGGTTGGTGCTATACTCCCCGTCAGAACGCGGTCTCACTCCTTCCTTGCACATGCAAAAAAAGACCGCGCCAGTTCCAGTGGGAGGTCACCATGGAAACCCTAACGACAGGGCCTATCTTCTATGTTCTGATTGCCTGGAGCATCGTCACCGCCATATTCATGTTGTTGCTGATTCGGCGGAGCCTTCTTGCCAGCCATGAAGATGATCAAATCTTTCTCGACGCCGCTCAGGAACACATGGCGCGAGAACAGAGGGAGCTCGTCGCGAAGATCAACGCACTTTCGCGGCCGCTCATGACCAGTGGAATTGCCTCAGGAGCGCTCCTTCTGGTTCTTGCCTGTCTGTGGCTGTACAACGGGCTGAAGAACATTTAGTCCGATGAAGAGAACTGGCGCGGCAGTCCTTTTCTCTAGTGCGGCGAAGGGCTGTTTGGCGGAGGCTGCGGTGTGCTCGCCGGTGCGGCGGGCTGAACTGTTGGAGCCAGCGAACTGTGGTTGTGCACAATCACCCAGTGGTTATTCCTCTTTTCCAGGATCAGGGTAGTTTGCCCCCGAGCTGCGGAAGGCTGCCCGTCCACAACGGCTGAGAAATCCCACTGATAGCAAGCCCACGCGATATTGCCATTGAGTTTGATATAGGTGTTGGTCCTGTCCATGCGTACCTGTTGCATGCGGGAGTGCTGCGCCTGGTAGACGGCAAGATAGTTCTTCCAGGTGAAAATGGGCGGCTCCCAGTTGCCGCTGACGATGGAGACGTCGTCGGCGTAGTCCTTGTGCAGCTTTTCGATGTCGCCGAGTTGCCAGGCACCCAGCATTTCCGAAATCGTGTAGTCGACCTGCTGCTCGTCGCCCATGGGAATGGAGGGCATGCTGTCTGCGGCTGGCGTGTCGCTTTTCTTTTTCTTCTGCGCCGCGGCCGGTGAGGCGCAGGCCAGGAAAAAAGCCGCTCCCAGAAAGAGCGAGACAGCGCCGCGGCCGGCAAATTGCGTGGAAAAATAACTATTCATGCGTCTTCGACCCCCGGTTGAAGAGGATAGCACGCTGGTTTGCGCGCGGAAGCGATGTGTCCAGTTGATGTACGGTGCGGGCTTGGCCTCGCGGGAGGGCGGAAGGCGCTAAAGTTGTGCCAGGCGCTCAGTTTGCTTGCGTAGCGCTGAGCAGATTTACGAAGAGCCGGTAGGCGCCGGGGACACCTTCTGGAATTTGACGGAAGAAAGCGAGGCCGGTGTAGATGTACATGCCTTTGCCATAGCGGGCGTAGACCAGCGCGCCATTGAGGTCCGGCTCGCCGGGATCGTGCATGGACAGTATGGCGGTGTATTTTGGATCAAACTGAGTCCAGTAGTAGAGGCCGCGCTCCTGTACCCAACCTTGGAAGTCGTCCTGCGTGATTTTGTTCGGACGATTCAGCAAAGAATCGTCCGGCATCAGAAACTTGACGGGAGAGTTTTCGTCGGTGATGCGCGGGAGCTGGCCTCCTTGGCCATTCTGGATCTTCGCCGGGTAGGGAGCGTATTGGTCCTTATTCCAGGCGAAGTCCCGGTTGTATTGCACGACCAGCGTGCCGCCGTTTGAGACGTACTGGAGCAGCCGCTGATTAGCGCCAGGAAGTTCAGGACGGAGTTCGTACGCGCGCACACCAACCACGATGGCATTGAATCTTGAAAGATCACCAAATGCCAGCGCCTGTGCATCCAGCATTTCGACCTGGAGTCCCAAGGTGCGCAGCGCATCCGGAATGGGTTCGCTTTCCGCCGTGATGTACCCGACACGCAGATTTTTCGGAACGTTCAGATCGAGGGCATAGACGACGCATTGCGCGGATTCGCTCCAGAATTGAGTGGGTAGCGAAGGCAACGGCTCGATGGAAGTGGAGAATTTCTCGTCGCCATGCTTGGCGTAGGCCGTGATCGTATACTTTCCGGCGGACAGTTGGTTCGGCGGAGTCACGGTGACTTTCGCGAACTTCTCACCGGCGCCATCGAAGGCAAGCTCAACCGGCGCGCTCGCGGTAAAACCATCGGGCAGATCGAGCCCGACGGAGAGCTTGCTTGCTTGCGTCGCGTAGGAATGGACGCGCAACAAGACATCGAAAGGTTTCCCAGGTTTTCCAAGCACCTCGAGCGCCTGTTTGGGCTCTACTTTCAACGTATACGCGGGCACGATTCGCAACGGCACGCGGTCTACGCGAGTGGAACTTGGAGCGATGTGTAAAACGGGAACCGTGATGGCGAATTTGTAGCTGCCGATCGTCACTTCCTGCTGCACAGTCACCAAGGGCGGTGGCTCGGGTTGCAATTTTTCCCAAGCCGTCAACTTCGGAGCAGCCTGGTTAACATCGACCGTGAACTGATAGCCCTTTGCGGCATCGCCGTCTCGTTTGGTCTCTTTGAAAGATGGAGAAAGATTTAACTTCACCGCGCCGAGCTCGCAACCTGCTTCTTTGCGGCAAATGGCTTCGGCCAAAACGCCAAAAGATTCCCCGACGACTAGAGCGTCGCGATCGGCTTCCGCGCGAACCTCGACGGCTAACACTCGAGTTAACGCGCGGTCAATCCGTTTTCGTGTTCGCGCAAGCTCGAAGGAGAGCGGCGAAGGCGGCGCGCCCTCGTTGGCAGGGGAGATGGCATCGATTTGCATCGCGGCGCTGGCCAGGTCCGCGGCAGCTTGGGACCAATTGAGAGAGAGTGACGCAGCCCGCGCCTTAGCGATGGCCGATTCCGCTTCGTTCACAGCGTGCCGGAACTGTGCCTCGGGTACCGAGCCGCTAGCGAGATTATGGAGCGGCCTGGCCAAACTCGCGGGATCGAGTTTGCTTCCGTCTTCGCGAATGAGCACCAGCGGGCGGCGGAGAAAGGGTGAATTGACAAAACCGGTGATGCCCTGCGAACGGTGATTGGAAAAAGCGTCGAGCGCGATTTCGCGCCAAGGCTTGCCCCAAAGCGGCGAGATTTCGTCAACGGGGAGAGTATAACCATTTGAGGAAGCACCGCTTGCGCCACCTCGCTCTGTGTCCAGAACCTGCACTGGATTCGAGGAGTTTCCCCAGGGAACCAAACCATCCTTGGAGATTTGCTCTGGAAAGGACTTGGGATCGGCAGCCAGTTCCACAGCGTGCGGCGTCCACAATCCCGATGTTTGATGGTGCCCGTGGCCGCCATGCACGCCGCCCCAGCCGTTGATGACGATATTCGGCCGGAAAGTGCGAATTACGCGCACCATTTCTCCGAGGACTGCATCGCCCCAAACCTTTTCCGTTTCTTCGGGCGTTTTTGAGAATCCGAAATCAGGTGCACTTCCAAAGAAGAGTTTTATCCCGTAGCCCCGCGAGGCGGCGAGAAGTTCCTGCGTACGGATTAATCCAAGTTGCGGCGCCTGCTCTGGCCCGAGATCGTTTTGCCCTCCTTCGCCGCGCGTGAGGGTGAGGAGTGCCACATCCGCATGGAGACCCCGCGCGAGATAGGTGAGCAGAGCGGCGGATTCGTCATCGGGATGCGCGGTGATATAGAGGATGCGCGTGGTGAATCGGGTGCTGTCGATGGCTTCGATGGTTTCTGGGAGACCGGGGCCTGTTCCTGGAGGAGGGGGAAATTGCGGCGACGCAGGCTTCGCGGAAAAAGATGCGAGCACAGCGCCGAAAAGAGTTGATCCAACGGCTCTAAGGAAGAGTCGATTCACGCAGCCTCCGGGTCATTCATCTTTTCAAAGGGCACTTTTGCAAACGGCCATTGTCGCATTTTACGGGCCCAGATAAGAAATGCGAGCGTTCCCAGCGCGATCTCAGCGATTCCCCATTTCCTCGCCGTGCCGGTTTGCCAGAAGAGCCAGGCCCACCCGATCATAGTCATCACCGCAGGTAAGGGATAAAGCCACATCTTGAACGGCAAGCGCGCCGATCCCCAGCGGCGCCGCAACAATATCACCCCCACTGCCTGACCGATGAATTGGACGAGCAGGCGCATGGCTAGGATGCCGGCGATGGCCGTCTCAAGTTTTAAGGTCACGCTGAAAAGAAAGGCCAGCCCGCCGAGCGCCAGCAGCGAGACGTACGGAAAATGCTTTGTAGGGTGAAGGCGGCCGAATACAGGAAAGAAATTTCCGTCTAGCGCAGCGGAGTACGGCACGCGCGAATATCCCAGTAAAATCGAAAAGACCGAAGCGAGAGCGACCCACAGGACCATCCATGTGGCCGCTTGTGCGGCGTGATGGCCATACAGTTTCTCGACGAAGGTGCTGACGATGAATTTCGAGTTCTGCGCTTCCCGCCACGGTACGACTCCCAGAATACTGATCTGCATCGCCAGGTACAGCACCGCGATGCCGAGAATGGAAAGAAAAATTCCGCGAGGAATATTACGTTCGGGATCGCGGATTTCCCCGCCCAGATGGCATATGTTGTAGTAGCCCCAATAGCTGTAGACGGTGTTCACCATTGCAGCGCCGAGGCCCGCGAACCACACCCAGGAAAGCGAAAATGCACCGGGCGGAAAATCGAATGCCATTTTCGCGTTGAAATGGCTCGCGCCTCCCCAGATCAGCCAGAGAAGAGTGCCAACCACGCCAGTCCACAGCAGGACCGAGATTTTTCCTATAGTGGTAATGCGCCGGTAGAGGAGAACAACGAGGAAAAGAACCAGTCCTCCAGAGACGGCTTTAGCCTCGAGGGTGGAAAGCGGGTGGAGATATCCGGCGTAGCGCGCAAATCCGATCGAAGCGGATGCGATGGAAAGCGGCGCCTGGACAAACGTCTGCCACACAAACAGAAAAGACATCAAGCGGCCCCAGCGTCCCGGCCCGTACGCTTCGCGAAGGAAAACGTACGTTCCGCCAGCACGCGGCATGGCTGCGCCAAGCTCGGACCAGACGAAAGCATCGAGTGTGGCCAGGGCAGCTCCCGCAATCCACGCGATTAGAGCCTGCGGCCCGCCCATCGCTTTGATCACCAGCGACGTAACGACAAACGGGCCGATGCCCACAATCTCGATCATGTTGAGGGCGACGGCCTCTTTCAGGCCCAGGCCGCGCTCGAGGCCAGAAGGTTGCTCTGCCGGAATACCTCCGGTCTTGCCGGGAGCGCCATTGTCGGGCGTGGTCAGCACGCCGCCGAGAATAGCAAATGCGTCGCGTTGCAGCTAACGTGCAATTTGTGAGGATGTTCTAATATTATTCTGTGCCGCCTAAGGCATTTTGGTTTGCAACCACCGCAGGACAGCTTAAACTCGTCGGGCGCGTGGCTTGTGGCCTGCGCGCAGCAAAGAATTAGCGGGCTTTCGCGGATACTCTTCAGGTGTCGGCATGAAGCTACTCCGTGCCCTTTCAGGGGGCGCGATACTTCTCTGTACATTGGTCTGCACATTGTCATTGCCTGCGCCTTTCGCAGCCGTGGCACACGCACAACAACTGGAGTTGCCGCGCGGAGCTTCCGCCGTCATCGACAAAATCTACTCTTTCGATACGGATGATGCGGTCGCGGATGCGCAGCGGCTGCAGAGAGAGCAGCCCGACCACCCTCTGGGTTATTTGCTAGAGGCCGAAGCCCTGTGGTGGAAAATCTTTTGCACGTCAGCGGAATTCAAGTATGGAATGACCGACGTACGACACAGGCCAAAGCTCGTCGCCGACCAGCACTACCTTGATCTGACCGCAAAAGCGTCGTCGATTGCGATGGCGCAGATTAAGGCTCACGAAAGCGCGGAAATGCAGTTTTACGCGGGCATGGGGGATGCATTCTCCGCGCGGCTTTACGGACTGCGCGGAGAGAATCGCACTACCGCTCGCTTTGGAGTCCACGGCCGCGAGCATTTCCTCCGCGCCATTCAGCTGGACCCTGAACTCGCGGATGCCGAATTTGGGTTGGGCCTCTACAATTATTATGTGGATACACTCAGCGGCATCGCCAAACTCCTGAGTTTTTTCATGGGCATTCCGGGGGGCAACAAGCAAGAGGGCATCCGTCAGCTGGAACAAGATATTGCCGAGGGCGTTCTTACGCCTGCTGCGGCGCGTTTTTATCTGGCGCTGGACCTCCACCGCTATGATCAGCAGTATGAAAAAGCACTCGCCGTCATCGGCCCATTAGTCGAGAAATATCCTTCCAATCCCCTATTCCAACTTGCCCGGGGGGATCTCTACGCGAAACTGCGCCGCAAGGAGCAGGCCTTGGCCTGCTACCGTGCCGCCGCGGCGCTGGCAGTTCAAAATGCCGAGTGCCGCGGTAGAATTCAGGAGCTTGTACGCGCCTCGCTGGCCGCTCAAGTCGTTGGCGATTCCTCCACGACTCACTGATAATGAGAGAGTTGTCGGGACGAAGTGTCACTCGCGAGGGTCGAGAAGCTCATTGACCTTTCTTCGATGAGAATGGTAATGGTATAGGGTTGACCGGACACGATACCAGAAGGCTGGCCGCTAAGTAGAAGCGCTAGATGAGCCGGGCAGGGTTTGCGTGCCCAGGTGGGCTGGTGGGGTCAACGCGCCGCGCGATTTGCGCATCTCATCCGAAAAGCACACTGGCACCGGGGAGTTCCCCGCCGTTTGTCCAGTCAGGTTGAACCCGACCGAGTCGGGGTAACCAGCGACTATGAAGGAGTCTCGATGAAGCGGTCTTGGACAGCCATAGCTGTCACATTTGCGGCGTTTTTCGCCGCCACAGGTTGCAATGATTACGGAAACACCTTTCAGTCCAACACTGGCGCGTTCCTGCGATTTGTTTCGCCTTCCAACGTGACCGCCGGAGGAGCGGATTTGACGATCGCGTTGACGGGCAACGGCTTCGTGACGCAAACCATCGTTACCTTTAATCAACAAAAGCTCAAAACATGCATCGTGACGACTACCGCGGCCAACACATGCGCCCCGGCGAATGATACAGGAAGCATTGTTTCAGTGACCGCAGTGGTCCCTGCCGCCATGATCGCGAAGCCGGGAACCGACTTCGTCCAGACCGTGCAGCCGCACTCCGGAACGGGCACGAACGGGCTCTCCAATCCCTTAGCCTTCATCGTATTTCCTCCTCCCAATCCAGTTCCGACGGTTACCACGATCACTCCCAATAGTGCTCCAGCTGGGAGTGCAGCATTGCCGCTGACGGTCACAGGAACCAATTTTCTTTTGACGTCGGACCCCACGGGTGGTTCTCAGGTGTTCTGGAACACAGCAACGCAGACATCTCTAACCGTAACGAATATAACGGCCACACAAATCCAAGTGACAGTTCCCGCGACACTGCTTGCCACCGCTGGCACTGCGACCGTGACTGTTAACAATCTCCCGGTGCCTCCTCCTGCGAATTGCCAGATCAATTGCACCGGTCATGGAGGCGGTGGCACAAGCAACGCCACAACCTTCACCATCACCGGAGCGGGTGGGAATAACGCCAACGCGAACGCCGCCCTTGTGGAAGACGAGACGCCCGCGCTCAGCCTCGATGGCCGCTATGTGGCGTACACGGCTTCGCAGAGCGGGCACGCGCAGATTTTCGCGCGCGATACCTGCCAAGGGGCGGAGCCTTCCTGCCAGCCGCGCACGATTCTCATTTCTTCCGCCTTGGATGGCACGGCTGCCAGCGACGACAGCCATTCCCCTTCCATGAGTTCCGATGGACGATACGTGGCCTTCAGTTCCGCGGCGGCCAATCTGGTCACGGAAACGGGTACCAGCACTGGGACGGGCACAGGCCGCCAGGTCTATCTCCGCGATACCTGCTTTGGAGTGAGCGCTTCCTGCAATCCTACGACTCATCTTATTTCCACGGATCCCAACGGAACGCTGCTTGGAACGGAAGGCATCCTGCCGTCTATCAGCGCTTCGGGAAGGTACGTCGCGTTCCTAGCGGTAACGAAGAGTCAGGCAACCCAAGCATCCGCTGCAACGAGCAAGTCCGCGAGCGCGACTGACAGTGGCTACCGCCAGGTTTTCGTGCGCGATACTTGTCTTGGCGCGGCGAATTGCACGCCAAAGACCACGCGAATTTCGCTGCAACCTGGCGACGGCTCTGGAACGGGAACTGGAACCGCCAAGCCAGCAGGCCCCGCTATCAGCGGCAGCGCCGATCATGTTGCGCTTGCGGGCGGGACGACGGCAACTCTCTTCATGCATTCCGTTGCCATCGACGACGGCGTTTTTCTGGCACTCACGAAAAGCCAGCAGTAAATCTTAAGAACATCACGCTCAAAAGAACACCGCGGCGCAGAAATAAGCGCCCCGACGTGTGCCTGGCATGAGGGAAGTCTTTCTAACCGAGAAAACCCCAGTTCGATGTTTGGAGGTTGGCGAGGTTCGGGAAGATGGACGGCCGATCCATGTTTGCCACCCCAAACCATGTTGCGAGTGTCGCGGCGTATTGATCCACGGATGTCGAGGGGATCCACCGGCCGTTGCTCCCTGTGTCGTCTGGACCACCGAGAGCCAGCGTGGGGAATTGCCCGTAAAATGTGTTTCCTTTCATGGCGTCGCCCATGACCATCTGGTGGCTGCCCCAGGCGTGGTCTGCTCCGCCGTTAGAGCCCGGCTGGAATGTTCTGCTGAATTCGGAGAGCGTGAAAGTTGTCACTTCACTGGAGACGCCGAGTTCTTGCGTGGCTTTATAACTCTGGGTACTAATTCTAGTTGTGGCAGGACTGGATGAAGGGAGACTAGGACGTATCCGAGCGCTGCGCTACTGGCCGATGGTACATATTCGGGCGTCTGGCCGCGCAGAACAGGACGCGTTTTTCCAACCCCGGTAAATCTTTCAAGTCATTCTAAACAGAAGAGTGGATGGCAGTTTCCGCTACGGAATGGAAGATGGGGCTTGCTCTGAGGCCGGCGAGGATTTGCTAAATCGAATGAGAGATATCTTTGTGCCGCCGGAGTCGAGCGAGAGCGCCACGATGCCAACCGTTTGCCCGCGTTCGGCTACGAAGGCGATGTCGTTATCGGAGACGCGCGCATCGCTGAAAATCGCAGGTACCGGCTTGTCACCTGCATCGCGGCGCGTGAATTCCGCACTCAAATGTTTTACGTACCACTCATCCACAAAATCCCGCGTATCAGTAGTGTGGTAGGTTGACTTCTCGATACCGTCTCGCGCTTCTTTGACAGCTGCTGCTGCCGTGCTATCGTCCGGCACGACCAGCGACGACCGCGGATAGACCGGCAAGCCCGCGCCAATTTCCCCTTCTTTCTCCAACCGGAGACTCCCCCCGGGAGTTCGCACGGTGTTCATAGCGTTTGCAGCCGTAAGTCCCATCGAGCGGACCACCCGGCTGGCGACGAACAAGCCGCCCGCCAGCAGGACGGCCAGGCCTGCAAACAGGGCGATCATCATCCACATAAGAGACTTGGACGATGACGAATTGCCCGAAGTGGATCCTTGTGCCATAGATTGCTTCTCCCAAGTGGGCACAGTTCGCCCTATCTTTAGTCTGGCAGAGATGCGGCTAATGGCAGCACGAAAGCCGCCCGGATGTGCTTTAAGCGTTCCTGTTCTTACGAGCAGGCGACGTTTTTCACGGGCAGGTAGAGTGACGCTGTGGTTTGGGCCCCAAGAAACTCGGAATCATCGTCGTCAGAGCAGACACCCCCTGGCCTGGGCAGACCTTGTAGGGGCGGGCTTGCCCTGCCGCTGGGATTAGTTGAAGCGCACCTTTATATCCGGCCGCTTGTCGAGGTGAACGGAATCCACAAAGCGGACTTGCCGGTCGTCCAAAGTCAGAATCATCGAGGAAGTTCGCACGCCTTCTCCAAAAAAACGAACGCCCTTCAATAAATTGCCGTCCGTAACTCCGGTACAGGCAAAAATCATTTTCTTGCCTGGCGCCAGATCTTCCGTGTCGTAAATCCTCTTTGGATCCTTCACGCCCATTTTTTCGAGCCGTATCTGATCTTCCGGTTTGCCAATCACCAGGCGGGCCAGGATCTGGCCATTCAAGCAGCGCAGCGCCGCCGCGGTCAGCACACCTTCTGGCGCGCCACCGATGCCCATGACCGCGTGCACTCCCGTGCCGACCACTGCCGCGGAAATGCCAGCCGACAGGTCGCCGTCGCCGATCAATCGTATCCGCGCCCCCGCTCTGCGAATCTCTGCGATGAGCTTTTCGTGCCGCGGCCTGTCCAGCACGATGATCACAAGATCTTCCACATCGCGGTCCAGGCGCTTGGCGATCGATTTCAAATTATCGGTAACGGGGGCATCCAGATCGACCGCGCCCTTGCATGACGGTCCCACGACGATTTTTTCCATGTACAAATCTGGCGCATGGAGCAACCCACCACGCTCGCTGGCTGCCAGCACCGCAATCGCATTTCCCGCGCCCGTGGCGCACAGATTCGTGCCTTCCAGCGGATCGACAGCAATATCCACTTCCGGAAAAAGCGCCTTGGGCGCGTGCGTTGCCAATCCCACTTTTTCGCCAATGTACAGCATCGGCGCTTCGTCGCGTTCGCCTTCACCAATGACAATCGTGCCGTCCATCTGCACGGCATCCATCGTCTTGCGCATCGCTTCGACCGCGACTTCATCGGCCTTGTGCCGGTCGCCGAAACCCATCGTGCGCGCAGCGGCAACCGCGCCGTTTTCCACCACGCGCAGGAATTCCAGGCTAAGTTGTTCTTCCATAGAAGAGCGCTCTCCTGCGAGCGCCAATAATAGGTCAAGTTGGGGTTTATAGTCGTTGAGGACGCGGAAAGAGTCAACAGGCGAGCGCCCACAGGCGAGCGCCCGCCCTAGTGTTGCGATGGTTGACCGCCTAAAGAAAGCCCCCTTTTTCTGTCTCCGCCGGGGTCTCGCTCGGCTTTTTGGATTATGCCGACTTGTTACGCATTGCGTCCGGCTCGAACAACAACGGAAAGAACTGTCCGTCCATCTTGTTCCCGCGGGGAATTACGGGAACGCCCGCGAGCAACGGCTCATCGGCATTTGACATTACGCCGTCGCGAAACACGTTGATCACCGTCGCGCGCCGCGGCTTTGGTGTATCGTTCGCGCCCGATCCATGCATCGTCCGTGCATGATGAAACGCGCTCTCGCCCTTTTTCAACTCAACCGCCACCGGTTCGAACTTGTCTTTCAGCTCTTGGGGCAGGCTGCTGCGGATTCCGTCCATCTCGCCCGTTAGGATCGGTTTCGGCAAGTCGGGCCACTTGTGGCTTCCCGGCACGTAATTCAGGCAGCCGTTCTCACTTGAGGAATCGTCCAGCCCGATCCAGCAAGTCAGATGAGCCAGCGGCGTCGTGCGTGTCCAGTACGAATAATCCTGGTGCCATGCCACTACACCGCCGTGCCGCGCCGGCTTGCAGAAAAGCTGGTCGTGCCAGAAGCGCACCGGACCATCAAGCAACTGCGATGCCGGCACGAGAAACGCCGGATTCCATAATAGATCGTGAAAGCCTGGCATGACGCGCCACGCCCCCAGCGCGTGAAAAACAACGCGGTCTGGATCAGTCGACTCGTTTGAATGATATTCGTGAAACAGTTCCCGGCCCGCGTGGGCCGGATCCATCAGGTGCTCCAGCTCCCCGCGCAAAGATTCCACTTGTTCATCCGTCAGGATGCGAACGCCCTTCAGGTATCCGTTTTCACGGAAAAATTCGACTTGTTCTTCGCTCAGCCGGTACTTCTCCCAGTCCTCGACCGTGCTTGGCCAAGCGAACAACTTCCCGACCGGGCAGCTGTATTTCGAAAGGTCTTCCATGGCGCTCACTCTCCCCAGCGCGCAACTCTGTGCTGATCTTGCAGGATTTCCGCGCTGGCAAATTCGTTGCGTCCCGCATGGCAGAAGGGTACCATGCGCACAACCGGGGTCTAACTCGGAAGTCCTGTTTCAAGGAAGTACCGTGACCTCCCCCGCTCCCAAAAGGAGATTCCCCGATCTCGAGAATCATAGGAGCCAACCGATGAACCAATCAGGAAAAAAGTATGGAGTGGAGTTTCGACGCTTCATATACGTCGTGCTGTGCGCAGCGATCTTGCTCTTTGTGGTGGAGAGCGGAGCGCAGGCGCAATCGCTGATGACGCGTCATGTGCGCGAAGCGAACATAAAAGGGCAGGCAAAATTTGTCGGTCGCCTCCCTGCAGCGCAGTCCATGCGAATCGATGTTGTTCTGCCTTTGCGCAATCAGGCGGAGTTGGCAAGTTTCTTGCAAGAACTCTACGATCCCTCAAGCTCCTCCTACCGCCACTTCCTCACGGTGCCAGAGTTTACTGCCAAGTTTGGTCCCACCGAGGAGGACTATGACGCCGTGATTCGTTACGCCAAAACGAATGGCCTCGCCGTGGTTGGCGGCTCCCGAGACGGCATGGATGTGCAAATCGAGGGTTCGGTGGAGAACATCGAGACGGCCTTCCACGTGAGCATGGGTCTCTACCAACATCCCACAGAGAACCGCACATACTTTGCTCCGGATCGGGAGCCCATGGTGGATCTGCCGTTTCAGCTCTGGCATGTCTCCGGCTTGGACAACTTTTCGATCCCGCATCCCATGTTTGTCAAAAAGAGCGACTTTGCGCAGGCACACGGTATCAATGCGAACGCCGTCGTTTCCCATGCCACCACCGGTTCCGGTCCGTCGGCTTCCTTTTTGGGCAGCGACATGCGCGCGGCCTACTACGGCGGAACGGCTCTTACCGGCGCTGGCCAGAACCTCGGGCTGCTGGAATATCTAGGCACTGACTTGGCTGATTTGAACACCTATTTCAGTAATGTAAGTCAAACCAACACTGTGCCGATCACGCTGCTTTCGACCGATGGGACCAGCACATCTTGCGTGGATTCGCGAGCAGGCGGCAGCTGCGATGACACCGAACAGACGCTCGATATGACCCAGGCGATCGGCATGGCTCCGGGGCTGGCAAGTCTTGTGATGTACGTCGGATCCACCGATACGGCGATCATCAGCGCCATGACGACGCACAACCCACTGCCCACCACAATCGGCTGTTCGTGGGGTTGGACGCCCGCAGATCCAAGCACGCTTAACCCGTACTTCCAGAAGATGGCGGCTCAGGGTCAGAACTTCTTTGCGGCTTCCGGCGACTCCTCCACTTGGTCTTCGAGGAATGAGGCGTGGCCGGCGGACAATGCGTATGTCGTTTCTGTTGGTGGGACGGACCTGGTAACTGCCGGCGCCGGTGGCGCCTGGAAGTCAGAAACCGCATGGGCTGACAGTGGCGGCGGCATATCGCCGGACTCGATCGCCGTCCCCGCGTGGCAGCAGCTTGCGGGCGTAATCAACTCGAGCAACAAGGGTTCGACGACGCTGCGCAATGGCCCCGACGTTTCGGCCAATGCGAATTTTACATTTTACGTGTGCGCTGACCAGACCACCTGCACCGCGAACGAATATGGCGGGACTAGTTTTGCGGCGCCGATGTGGGCTGGCTACGTTGCATTGGTGAACCAGCAATTGGCTGCAAACGGGGAACCGACCATCGGTTTCATCAATCCAACGATCTACTCGCAGAGTGTGACATCTGCCTACGGCTCGGAATTCCACGACATCACGAGTGGCACATCTGGCAGCTATTCGGCTGTGACTGGGTATGATTTGGTGACTGGCTGGGGCAGTCCCAATGGGACTGGCTTAATCAATGCGCTCGCCCCAACGTCGACGACTCCGACCTTCACCATTTCCGCTTCGCCCGCGGCCGTCTCCGTAGTGCGAGGTGGCAACGGAACATCAACGATCACGACTGTGGTTTCCGGCGGGTTTAGTTCGGCCATCGCATTGTCTGCGACAGGCCAGCCTACAGGCGTGACTGTGAGCTTTAGCCCCGCGTCTATCGCCGCACCTGGCTCTGGCACCTCGACTCTGAGCATCGCAGTGGCCTCGACCACAGCCACTGGTACGTACACTATCACTGTTACCGGCACTGGCGGTGGCATTACGCAAAACGCCACTGTCACTCTAACTGTGACCGCAGTGGCGGCTGGGAACTTCACACTCTCTGCCTCGCCGACCAGCTTGACCATCACTCGGTCATCGCACGGAACAACAACGATAACCATTACTCCGTCCAACGGATTCGTCGGAAGTGTCACCCTCTCAGCCAGCGGCCTGGGGAGCGGCGTTACCGCCGCGTTCAGCCCGAATCCTGCGACTGGCACAAGCACTCTGACGTTGACGGCCAGCGGAACGGCGACGACAGGAACGAGGACCGTGACCGTCACGGGCGTATCCGGGTCCCTGAGCCACACCACAACAATTAGTCTCAGGGTTCGCCGCTAACCCCAACCGGCTGCGCGGCTTAAGGAACGCCGCGCAGACAAATATCAGGAGCGAGGCCTTATCCAGCGCGTCGCCGGGCTCTACCGCCGGCGGCGCGGTTTTTCGGCAGTTTCCATCGAGAATCCTGGTTGGAACGTAATCTCCGGCTACAGAACTTGCCGTCCGAGCAGAAGCGGCGGCTCCAATTTGTAAGCGGGAGTTATCGCGAAGGGATTGTCTCCGAGTGGCCTGTTTTCAGGAGTGATTTACGCCCATCCATGAATCGTCAAGGCTTGCTGATTTCGAGTTAGGTCGAGAAACGAGGCGGGTGCATTACGTTCACGGCAGTACAAAAAAATCGAGGGCGACTCGGTGTGACCGCGTCGCCCCCTTTTCGATTGAGTCGCTAAGTTTTCGCTTCTCGATCAACTTATTCGAAAGCGGCTCAGTTTTATCCTTGCCGCCTCGCTTAAATCGGCTCGTAAAGCTTTACTTCTTGGTTCAACTCACGATCGCGGCTCGGTATTACCCTCGTCGCATCTTTGAGTCCGCCGCAAAGCTTCTCGCTTCCGCATTCGTCCAGCGGCAGCCCGGTTTTACCCGTTCCGCCTTGAACTTAGCCGCAAAGCGCGCTCCACAGTCCAACACATTTGAAGCTGGCTCAGTTTTATCCTTGCCATTCCCCTTGCGTGAACCGCGGAGCTTTTCTTCTCAATTCAATTCAGTTAACGACTGCACGGTTTTACCCGTGCCATCATCTCAGAATTGACTCGCGAAGTTTTACTTCTCAATTCAACGCAGGTAACGCCAGCTTAGTTTTATCCTCGCTGCCATCCCTGAATTGACTCGTGAAGTTTTTCTTCCCGATCAATCTGCTGCGCATACTAAGAGCAGTGAGAAATGTTGGCAAGTGTTATCTCACGAAAACTCTGTGGAAATATGTGCATGCCTGTGGAAGAAAATTCCTCAGCAAAATCATTCCACCGGAAAAATCTGTGCTGTCCTAATTTGGAGTGTGGGAGCGAGAATGATGATCGGGAAATAGCATACGTTTTTTTGGGACGGGTGGCGCAGAATCGCGAGGGGTGCCGCACCCTTCGGTTTCAACGTGCGGGTTTGTTCAGTAGTGCGCCTCGCTTTCGCGAGATTCCCCATAAATCCCAAACTTTTCTTTCTGGAGACTTCTATGTCTGCAAATCGCTCACAGGGCCGCGCGTCCTTGTGTTCTTTCACGTTTGTCGATGGACGCCGCTGCCGCATTCCACGCCGCCACGGCCATCCTTTCTGCACTTTCCAAGCTCGCAGGGAAGCGCTGGAGAGAAAGTAGGCGAGGAAATCGCTCGCTATTTCTCCGGAGAGCAATCCCTCGTCGAAGCCCTCCCTGTTGCCCAGGATGAATGCGCCATCGCCTCCGGCGCAGCCTCCGGGGAGGGCGTTCGGGACACCGCCCAGCCGACCCTAATCAACCCTCGCCAGGCCTCCCCAAATCCGCGCCACCGCCACCAGCCGCCGAAGCACCGTGTCCCGCTCAGCTCTCAGACAAGCCCTAAAATCCCCTCTTCGCCAAATCGTTCAGAATCAACAATTGCAAAGGTGCAGCAAAACAATGGATTTTAAGTTCTTTAGAATCCGTGTTTACAAAAAAATGGGGGGCGGCCATGCAGTTCCTAACATTCCGCTGCACATACGTGCTCTGGACTGCCAGCCCTTACTGCCACGAAGGTCTGCCAGGATCACGGTTTGGTAAGAGGCTGGATCGTTGCGTTCACGAGGAACTGACTGTCCAACTCTGTCTTGTCCCCCGGTCCTTTGCCCTGCACGGGAAACAAGCGCGCCGAGAGCGGCTTGTGCCACTTCACGGCCAGGCTGGCCATGTCGCCGATGATGAGCGAGAGTTGCTCTGCGCTGATATCACCCGGGAGAGGCACGGTATCAAGACCCGTGCCGCACACCGCGCTGTAGCTCAGCAGGGAGTCGATGGAAATACGCCCTTCGCTCCAGCGCTGCGCGAGCCGCGAATCCTCGAGGATCGGCAGCATCAGCCCTGAGTAGCCGGTTTGCTTTACCTGGATTTCTCTTATCGCTGAAGTGATAGTTGCTGCTGCCGTAAGCGTTCCGCTGGAGCCAATGGGCAGGGTCGTTAGATTTTCAATTGCTGCTCCGATCGAGACATCCTTCAAGGGAGCAGGCGATAGGTCGATTCCCACGTAAGCCCAGCCGGTCTCCGAATCGACCCGTCCCGCTTGCGCTTCCGCCTCAAACGCCACTTTACCCAAAGCGTCCATTAAGCGGTGCCTTGCCGTTGCGAGATCCGGCGCGTCCTTGAACGCCGCCGCGACGATGTTGGCTGATTCAAAGGCGATCGCGAATTGATGGCCGAATCCGGTGTGATAGGCCGCGGGGAAAAACGGCGTCAGCGGAGGCACCATGGCGATGGCCGCAAATCGAAAATTGCCCTGGCTATGCTCGGTGTCTTCGAGCCTTTTCATGACGCGCGCCGCGGCACCGACCGCGGGCCAGCGTACACCGTCGTCCGCGCCCACTAGCACGCTGCCGTTTAGCTTTTTCGTATTGAGCAGGATATCCGCAAGCAGGTCTGCTTGCGCCGGGGAATCTGTGGGGTTCAACATAGCCGGCCCAATCGCCGCGTCAAAACCGTCCTTCGCTGCGAGCGCGTCGTACTCCTTGAAGAACGCCACCGCCTGGGCGTCCGTCAGTCCTTTTGTGTACTCGGGGAACGGTTGCGTGGCGATCCGGATAGTTTGTACTTCAAAGCCGCGCGATTCGAAGATCGTTCGCGCCCGGTTCAACATCTTCACCGCATCCGCGATTTGCTGCTGGTATTGCGTACGATCCAAAAGCACAAACGCAGTGATGGCGCGAATCTTTTGTTTCGCTTCAGGCGCGGTCTTTCCCTGCGCTCGGGCCATTCCGGCCAGGGAGGTAAAAAGGACCAAAAAACATGTGACAGCTCGAAGGAAAGAACGACGCTCGGGGAATGCAGATACCTTCATGAAGCTGTCTCCTATAGTTGCACGACGCGTCGTGCCCATTGCGGCCGAGCCAAACTCGATGAGCATGGTACTCCGCGCACTGCGCCTCTACAGCATACAAGATTCAACGTCCGGTAAGATTGGTTGGTGGAGTGGGACGGGCTTCGGCCCGTCTCTCATTCCAATCACACGAACGCCGAAATCCCGGTGATCTTCTCTCCGATGATCAGCTTGTGAATGTCGTTCGTTCCTTCGTAAGTGTATACGCTCTCAAGATTGTTCATGTGCCGCATGATGCAGTAATCGTCGACGATGCCGTTAGCACCGAGAATATCGCGCGCCTTCCGCGCTGTCTCGAGTGCAATGGCCACGTTGTTCATCTTCAGCATCGAGATGTGCGAGAAATCGACTTTGCCTCTGTCCTTAAGCCTCCCGACGTGCAACGCCAACAGTTGCCCCTTAACTATCTCCGTGATCATCCACGCCAGCTTTTCCTGAACGAGCTGGTGCGAAGCGATAGGCTTGTTCGCAAATTGTTTCCGCGTCTTTGCATACTGCAAGGCCGCGTCGTAACAAGCCATCGCCGCCCCCAGCGCTCCCCATCCAATTCCATAGCGGGCCTGATTCAGGCAGCCCAACGGGCCTTTCAAGCCGGCCACGTTCGGCAGCAGATTTTCTTCTGGAATTTCGCAGTCGGTGAACGCCAGCCCAGAAGTCACCGACGCACGCAATGACCACTTTCCGTGCACATCCCACGCTTTGAATCCCGGCGTGCCCTTTTCCACGAGGAACCCGCGGATTTTTTCATCCTCGCACTTGGCCCAGACCACCGCGACGTCCGCAATCGAGCCGCTGGTGATCCACATCTTCTCGCCATTTAATACGTAGCTCGCGCCTTTTTTCATCGCGCGCGTAAGCATCCCGCCGGGGTTCGAGCCAAACTGCGGCTCGGTCAATCCGAAGCAGCCGATGGCCGTGCCTTGCTGGAGCAGCGGCAACCACCTCTCTTTTTGCTTGTCGCTTCCATACGCATGAATGGGATACATCACCAGCGCGCTTTGCACAGAGACGAAACTTCGCAATCCGGAATCTCCGCGCTCCAGTTCTTGCGTCACGAGGCCATAAGCGACGTTGGACATTCCCGCGCAGCCATACCCCTGCAAATTCGCTCCGAAGAATCCCAGTTCCCCGAGTTGTGGCACGAGATGCTTCGGAAATGTTCCTTCGCGGCTGTGTTTTTCAATTATGGGAATAATTTCGTTGTCGACGAATCGCCGCGCTGTTTGCCGTACGAGCTTTTCTTCGTCGTTCAGTTGCGAATCAAAATCGATGAAGTCGACACCGGCAAATCCAGCCATTCATTCCTCTTTCCGAGCCGCAGCGTTTGTGCGCGTGATTGTAGCAAGGCCGTTCTCGCTCCGGCAATCATACCGAGTTTCGACGAGGCGGATTGCTTCGCGAGGCGGTGGCAGAGGCAAGCGCTGGCGTGGTCGGCGCTCAACTTGCGCCACTATGGCACAGGTCGGTGTTGAAGGCTCAATTCAGGAACTGCCTCGCGGGCTCACCGCAGACTAACGTATTGAAAGCAAGCGAGTTGTCTCCCAAAAGCGTATCGAGATTCGGCACCAGAGGTGCACGCCTATGCTGGGGGGAGAGATGTGTCCATAAACAAAGGAGGAACCGTACGGCGTGTGCAGTTGGCCCGCCACGGCCGTGCCTGCTATCACCTGAAGGGCATCAACAACTGGGCCAAGGTCAACGAGCAATTCTACGACAAGGAAAAATGGGCTGCTGGTCGGCTATGCGTTCAATACAGCGTGGCGCGGCGGGGACGGCGACGCTACGGAGACTTTTGAGGACTACAAGGATTTTGGAGGCGTTCCTATGGCTACCAAGAATACCCATCGCGAAGGAGGCGAGCTCTCGATTTTTTGGATTACTTCCGTTACCTATGATGATGTCAGAGACGAGGTATTTGCGGTTCCCGAAACGGTGAAGAGCGCGCTGGCGGCCAAGAAAGCGGACGGCAAGTGAACGCGGCACGTTGCCGTAGAGGAAATTTTCTGCTCAAATTCTTGAGTGCCCCCTACGAAAACAATCGCGCTTCCGAAAATCCTCATATTTGACGTCGACGGCGTGTTGGTCGACGTTCACCGCTCCTATTGGCTTTCTGGGCTTGAAACGATGCATTTCATCACCGGTAAACGAGTTACATGGGCCGAACTCCACAAATGGAAGAGCAAACCCGGTAACAACGATGATTGGAACATGGTGTCGAATTGGGCCACTACGCTCGGGCGGCCTACAACCTATGAGCAAGCTCGCGAGGCGTTTCAGCGGTTTTACTGGGGCAAAAACGGCAAGAGCGGCAATGTCCGCCAGGAAAAACTGGTGGTCACGGCGCGGCAGATCGCGCGCTGGGCGCGGCGTTTCGAGCTGAATCTTTTTACCGGCCGTACGCGGCAGGAATTCTCCTATACGTTTGACCGTTGGCCCGCCACGCGGCATTTTCGAAGGGTCATCACAATGGACGACGTCAAGCGGAAGAAACCACATCCTGATGGCCTGCTGAAAATTCTTGGCCGGCGCGATCCTCGCACGGCGCTCTACGTCGGCGATAACGTTGATGACGCCCTGGCGGCTCGCGATGCGCATGTTCCTTTCATGGCGATATTGCCGCCGGGAACATTTGAGTACCGCAAACGCGCTGCGCGTTTCCGCGAACTCGGCGCGCTCGCCCTTTTGCCCCGCATCCTTGATCTTAACCATCGGCTTACAATTGCCTGAGGCCGGTTTTTTATGTGATTTTTCTCGAGCGAATGAAAACTCTGATCCTCAGTAGGGCAGCGGAACTTTCCTCTCTCGAAGTGGGAATTACAAGTATTGGCAAGGGGCCGACATGAAGTCTCCAATCTCATCCATCTTTCTGACTCTTGGCTTTTTGGTTGTGGCTGTACTCATCATTCCTAATTCTCTTTGCGCACAAGCACCTGCTGGACCGTTGCCGAACGCACAGCCGCAGACTTCGCCTTCTTCGACGGCCAACCAGCCAAATCCGCAACCGAGGGCCGAAACCCGGACTTCCCTCCTTGGTCAATGGAAGCTTAACCAAGACGAAAGCGACGATCCTAGCAAGAAAATGCAAGACGCCAGCGCAAGCAGAGGGAGTGGATCGAGGAGCGGCAGCGGCGTGAGCATTGGCGGCTTTCCTATTGGTGGCCATGGCGGAATTGGCGGGAATCGAGGCGGAGAGAGCGACGAGGAGCGCTTGCGTACGCAGAAAGCGATCTCGCCGGCGAACTCCTTGACGTTTGTGCAAAAAGATCCAAAAAATCCGGAAGTCGACCTCACAGACGACCAGAATCGCAAGCTAGCCTTGTTTACGGACGGTCGCAAGATTCAGAAGTCCGACGCCAAGGACGACAGCTATCAAGAGATTGCGGCGCATTGGGATGGCCCCCGGCTCGTCACTGACGAGAAAAGTCCGCACGGCGGCAAAATGAGCCGCACGTTTGAATTGTCCTACGACGGCATGCAGCTTTTTGAAACGGTTCGCTTCACGATGGGCCGATCGAATACGCCTCTCGACATCCGCTACGTCTACGACCCCGTACCCGCAAACCCCGCGAGAACCAGTCCGTGAGGATGAGGGCACTTTCCACAAGCCGATAATTTAGGAATTCTTTAAATTCCAAATTTTGCACCGCCTCCTACTCTCGTTGACGCCCTGCGCAGCGAGGTCTAATATCCGCCTATCGAAATTGCATCAAATGTTTCACGAGGAGAGCACCTTGGAGAACGAGACTGCAACAATTGCGCCGCGCCGCACCGGGCGCGTGAAGCGCTGGATTGGCCGGGGACTGCTTGGCCTGCTTGCGCTCGTCATTATGGCTGCAGCTGTGGGTGCGTGTTACCAAGCGCTCGGAAACAGAGCGGACGCGCGCAGATTCCCGCAGCAGGGCAAATCGGTCTCGCTTGGCCCGGCGTTCGACAATTTGACCCTGAGCATCGATTGCCGGGGACAAGGCAGTCCGACTGTAATTTTGGACAGTGGGCTGGGCGTTCCTGCGATCGGATGGAATCCCGCGCAGACGGAAATCGCCAAATTCACGCGCGTCTGTTCCTACGATCGCGCGGGCTACGGCTGGAGTGGCGCCAGCTCCGGACCACGCACGAGCATCCAGATTGTGAAAGAGCTGCACGCGCTCCTCGAAGCCGCGAACGAAAAGGGACCGTACATTTTGGTTGGGCATTCCTTCGGTGGATACAATGTGCGCGTTTATAACGGCCAATACTCTGGCGATGTCGTTGGGATGGTGCTGGTGGATGCCTCGCATGAAGATCAAAACGACCGCATGTCTCCGGCTATTCAAGCATTCATGAAAAAATCGATTCAGGATCTTAAGCGCCAGCAAATGCTTGCCCCGCTCCTGATCCGCTTCGGTGTTGCGCGATTCGCTCAGCGCAACCAGGGCGAAGCTCCGGGTGTGTCGAAGGAGTTTGGACAGGAGATGCTTTATCTGCAGATGCAGCCCAAGTTCATTGACGCGACCGCTTCGGAATTGGGTTCATTCGCGGAAAGCGCCAAGGAAGTCCGCGCAGCCGGCAATCTTGGCGATAAACCGCTCGTCGTGCTGACGGCGGGCAAATCGGCGGATGCATCCCAGTTGCCCGCGGGATTTCCAAAGAAAGATTTCGACGACTTCCACGAAGTCTGGGTGAACGATCTGCAAGTCAAGGAGTCCCAGCTCTCGACGCGTGGTAAGCGAATCATGGTTCTCGACAGCGATCACATGATCCCGTTTGAACGGCCGGATACGATCGGGGCCGCCATTCGCGAAGTTTTCGCAGCCGCCAACGCTGTGAACCTAGCCAAACTGGCGGTCCCCCGCTACGTTGACGCAAGGCGCTGACGGATGTTATAAAATACTGTTTACATAGGCAGCGACAGGCCCACCGTATAGCCCCTTCTTGGGTAGGGGGCGCGGCGCGGCTGCCAATCCGGTGGCCGGTCCGTGGCCCCAAAGCGAGTTTTAGGCTACACAACTTAATGCAAGAAATTGTTCGCCAATTAGGAGAACTCTTCCTTCAGGCTGTGCCTACAGTCCTGATCATCCTCCTTTTTTACTTCATCTTGCGGGCGATTTTCTTTAAGCCGTTACTTGCGGTCATGGCCGAGCGCGATGCCCGGACCTTGGGCGCCCAGAAGGCTGCGGAAGCCGCTAAGGCTGCCGCCATCGAAAAGGTCAAGCAGTACCAGGACGCCCTGAAGCAGGCCCGCGGGCAGGTTTACGCCGAACAGGAAGCTGCGCGTAAAAAGGTGCTCAATGAGCGTGCAGTGGTGATCAAAGAGGCTCGCGCTGCAGCTGCCGCGCAGGTTGCCGCTAGCAAAGCACGAATTGCTGGCGAGCTCGCTGCGGCCCGCCGCGAAATCGAAGCTACTGTCTCACAACTTTCCGCGGAAATTGCCCGGCGCATTCTGCAATCGCCGCCCCGTCCCGGCAGCTCGGAAAGAGAGGCCCGATGAGGCACATCTCTTTGAAGCAAGAAAAGATTAGGAAAGCCGGGTGGCTGTGCGTTATCTCAAGTTTGGTCGTTACCTTTTTCTGCGTCACTCTGAGCGCGCACGCGGCGGAAGAAGGCGGGAGTTCTGCGACGGGGCGCATGACTGAGATTTTCAAGTGGATCAATTTCGCGATCGTTGCGGCCGCGTTGATCTGGCTCTTTGCGGAGCAATTACCTGCTTGGTTCCGCGGCAACGCAGACAAGATCAATTCGGCAATCACTAAAGCAACTACCTCAAGAGAAGAAGCGGAACGCCAGTTCCGCGAAGCTGAGGCCAAGCTTGCGAATCTGAAGCAGGAAATCGCCGCCCTCGAAGCCACCGCAAAACGCGAATCTGCCGAGGAAGGCGAACGCATTCGCGCGCTTGCCCAAAGCGATGCGAAGAAAGCTGGCGTCGCAGCTCAGGCGGAAATCGAAGCGGCGGAGCGAGCCGCTCGGCTGGAATTGAAGGCATTGGCTGCAGCGCTTGCTGTTGACGGCGCTGAAAGCCTTCTTGCCAAGCAGCTCACTCCCGCGGCGCGAGAATCGCTCGTGGATACGTTCGTGAAAAGCCTTGAAGGGAGACCGAATTGAAATCGGCGAGCCGTCAATACGCCAACGCGCTCGCGGACGTCGCGCTTCCTCAGGGCGCTGCCGATGCAGCCCTCAAACAGTTGGGCGATTTTGCGACTGCTTTTGCTGTGTCGAGCGAGCTGCGAAATTTTTTGACGAGCCCGGGCGTGCCGCGCGAGGCGAAGCATGGCGTCATTGAAAAAATCGCTGCGCGTATCGGCGCTGGCAAGATCATTCGCAATTTTCTCTTTGTCATCGCGGATCATCAGCGTACGCATATCCTGCCGGAAATCCTCGCAGCTTTTCAGGACGTTATCCGGCAGCGGCAAGGCGTCGCCGAGGCGGAGATTTTTTCCGCCGTTGAGCTGAGCGCGGCGCAAAAAAAGAAGTTCGCTCAAACTCTCGAGCGCCTTACAGGTAAGAAAATCCAGGCAAAGTATTCGCTGGACCCGGCGTTGATGGGCGGCGCCGTTGTGCGCGTGGGCGATACGATCTATGACGGTTCGGTGCGCAGCAGCTTGAACGAAATGCGCGCGCGTCTCGCGACGGAATAGAGGTCAGGAGCAGGCATGGCGAACATCAAGGCAGACGAAATCAGCAAGATTCTTCGCGAGCAGATCGAGAACTACGAGCAGACCGTTTCGGTCGACGAAGTCGGTGCGATTATCAGCGTCGGTGACGGTATCGCGCGTGTCCATGGCCTCGAAAAAGTCATGGCGGGTGAGATGCTCGCTTTTCCGAAAAACATTTTCGGCATTGCGCTCAACCTCGAAGAGGAAGAAGTTGGCGTTGTGCTTCTCGGCGAGTCTGCGGAATTGAAAGAGGGCGACGTCGTCAAGCGGACGAATACCATTATGTCCGTGCCTGTAGGCGAGGCCCTGGTTGGTCGCGTGGTCAATCCATTGGGCGAACCTCTTGACGGAAAAGGCCCCATCATTTCGAAGCAGCGTAACCCGCTCGAAAAGCTGGCTCCGGGCGTGCTTGATCGGCAGCCCGTTCGCGAGCCTCTGCAGACTGGTATCAAGGCCATCGACGCCATGATCCCCATCGGTCGTGGCCAGCGCGAGCTGATCATCGGCGACCGCCAGACCGGCAAGACCGCCGTCATTCTCGACACCATCATCAATCAAAAAGGCGGGGACGTTATTTGCATTTATTGCGGCATCGGGCAAAAGCGCTCGACGATTGCTCAGGTGGTGAAGACGCTCACCGACGCAGGCGCTATGGACTACACCATCGTCGTCGCGTCCAGCGCCGCGGAGCCGGCCTCGCTGCAATACATCGCGCCTTACGCTGCGTGCGCTATGGGCGAATATTTCCGCGACAACAAACGTCACGCTGTCGCCTTCTATGACGATCTTTCCAAGCACGCGCAAGCCTATCGTGAAATATCCTTGTTGTTGCGCCGCCCGCCGGGCCGCGAAGCCTTCCCTGGCGACGTGTTTTATCTTCACTCGCGCCTGCTGGAACGCGCCGCGAAACTCAACGACAAGTTGGGAGGGGGCTCGCTCACGGCGCTACCGGTGATTGAAACGCAGGCCGGCGACGTTTCGGCGTACATTCCGACCAACGTGATTTCCATTACGGACGGGCAGATTTACCTGGAAGCCGATCTTTTCAATGCCGGCATTCGTCCCGCTATTAACGTTGGTATTAGCGTGAGCCGCGTAGGCGGTAACGCGCAGATCAAGGCCATGCGCCAGGTGGCCGGGACTCTGCGTCTCGACATGGCGCAATACCGCGCTCTCGCCGCTTTCGCGCAATTTGGTTCCGATCAGCTCGACAAAGTCACGCAAGCGCAGCTCGCACGCGGTCAGCGCCTCACCGAAATTCTGAAGCAGGATCAGTACGCTCCGCTCTCTGTTGAAAAACAGGTGCTCAGCATTTACATCGCAACGAGCGGCGCTATGGACAGTGTGCCGGTCGCTGACGTCCGTCGTTTCGAGAGCGAATTTTTGCAATTCGTCGAGACCAACTATCCCTCGGTGTTGAAGAACATCGCGACAAAAAAGGCTCTTGATGACGGCATCAGGGCGGAGATTAAAACCGCCGTCGACGGATTCAAGGAACGCTTCACGGCTTCCGTAGCCGCGGCCGCCGCCAGCTGAGGCCGCAAACGTAGCGAACAATCATGCCCACACTTCTCGATTTCCGGCGCCGCATCCGCTCGGTGAAGAACACCCAGCAGATTACTCGTGCGATGAAGTTCGTCGCTGCGGCGCGTTTGCGCCGCGCGCAGGAAGCGGCACTCGCAGCGCGGCCTTACGCGAGGGAGCTCGCGCGCGTCTTGCGCTCCATCATGTCGCGCATCGATCAGCCCGAACATCCGCTGCTTGCGCATCGCCTTGAAGAAAAAATTCTCGTTATTGTTTTGACCGGTGAACGCGGCCTCGCCGGGGCTTTCAACTCAAATATTCTGCGCAAGGCCAATGAGTTCTTCCGTCCCCATCGAGGCAAGAAGCTTTCCGTGATTCCGGTTGGGAAAAAAGGCCGCGACGCGCTGAGAAAGGCGGGATTTCATTTTCCCGCCGAATATGTAAACGTCCTGGCTCAAGTTAATTTTGGAACCGCGCGGGATATCGCTTCGGTTGTTACCGAGCTTTACGCCAAGGAAGAAGCGGACGCAGTCTACATCGTATTCAGCGAATTCAAGACTGTGATGACACCGAACCTCGTACTCGAAAAACTGCTGCCAGTCGAAGCGATGCGTGCCGACGAAGAATCCGCCAGCGAAAAAGATTCCGCACAAGTCGATTACATCTACGAGCAACCCAAGGAACAGCTTCTCGATAAGCTGCTGCCGCGTTACATCGAAACGCAGATTCTCCGCGCCATGCTGGAATCTTCCGCGGCAGAGCATGCCGCACGCATGACCGCCATGGAATCTGCTACGAAAAACGCAGGCGAGGTCATCGAAGCCCTTACGCTGCACATGAACAAGGTGCGCCAGGCAGCTATCACGAAGGAAATCATTGAGATTGTTAGCGGAGCTTCGTCTACCGCGTAGGAGAAGGCATGGCAGAGAAACAACCAGCCGTCGGACACATCGTCCAGGTCATTGGACCGGTGCTCGACGTTCAATTTGAAGCGGGGCACTTGCCTTCGATTTATAATGCGGTTCGCATCACGAGTGAGGGCTTCAGCGTTCCCGAACCGATTGACGTCACCGCCGAAGTGCAGCAGCATCTGGGCGAGGGCCGCGTGCGCTGCGTTGCTATGGAGCCCACTGAGGGGCTGGTCCGCGGCATGAAAGCAGTCGACACTGGAGCGGGTATAACTGTTCCTGTCGGACGCCCAACGCTTGGCCGTGTGATGAACGTTCTCGGCAAACCCGTCGACCAGCTCGGCCCACTAACGAGCGAGACGAACTATCCCATTCATCGCCCCGCGCCGTTGCTCTCCGACCAGTCAACCACTCTCGAAATGTTTGAGACCGGCATTAAAGTTATCGATTTGATTCAGCCGTTTTTGAAAGGCGGAAAGATCGGATTGTTCGGCGGCGCTGGTGTCGGCAAGACTGTTCTCATTCAGGAATTGATCAACAACGTTGCGATGCAGCACGGTGGCGTGTCGGTCTTCGCGGGCGTCGGAGAGCGCACGCGTGAAGGAAACGATCTTTGGCTGGAATTCCAGGAAGCTGGCGTCGTCGTTCCCGGCAATTCGGAAAAATCTCGCGCCGCACTTATCTACGGGCAGATGACCGAACCGCCTGGCGCGCGTCTCCGCGTCGGCCTCACCGGACTGACGGTCGCGGAATATTTCCGCGACGAAGAGCATCTCGACGTTCTCCTTTTCATCGATAACATTTTCCGTTTCGTGCAAGCAGGCTCGGAAGTTTCCGCGCTTCTCGGCCGCATGCCTTCCGCCGTTGGCTACCAGCCGAACCTCAACACAGAAATTGGCGAATTGCAGGAACGCATCACTTCGACAAAGTCCGGATCCATTACGTCCGTGCAAGCAATTTACGTCCCTGCGGACGACTACACGGATCCCGCTCCGGCCGCGACGTTTACGCACTTGGACGCCACCACAAACCTCAGCCGCCAGATCGTCGAGCGCGGCATTTATCCTGCTGTCGATCCGCTAGCCAGTTACTCGCGCATTCTCGACCCGCGCATCGTGGGCGCGGAGCACTATGCCGTTGCCCGCGGGGTGAAATCGATTCTCCAGCGCTACAAGGATCTGCAGGACATCATCGCCATTCTCGGTATCGAAGAACTTTCCGACGAAGACAAGCGCACCGTGGCGCGCGCGCGCAAAATCGAAAACTTCCTTTCGCAGCCCATGTTCGTGGCGGCGCAGTTCACCGGCCTCGAAGGCAAATACGTCAAGATTGCGGATACGGTCCGGAGTTTCAAGGAAATCGTCGAAGGAAAGTACGACGACATTCCTGAGCAGGCGTTCTACATGGTGGGCACGATTGATGAAGCCATAGCGAAGGCTGAAAAAATGAAGGCAGGCGTCTAAGCGCAAATGCTTCCTGATTCCATCGAGCTGATCATCGTCACGCCTGAGCGGCAATTTCTGCGCGAAAGCATCGTCGAGGTCGTGATGCCCGGGGCGGCAGGCGAGCTCGGCATTTTGCCGGGACACGCGCCGCTGATGACCGAGCTCGGTATCGGGGAGCTGGCCTATCGCGGAGCTGGCACAAATCCCAGCGGAGTTCTCGCCATCATCCAGGGCTTTGCCGAAGTCTTAGGCGACCGCGTCACCGTGCTGGCGGAAACAGCCGAACGCGCCGCGGAGATTGATCTAGCTCGAGCGGAAGCAGCAAAAGCCCGCGCAGAACAGCGGTTGGCCACGAACGATCCGAATATCGATTGGGACCGCGCTTTTATCGCGCTTCAGCGCGCCGTCATTCGAATCCAGGTCGCGCGCAAGTATCGCGGCGCTGCTGTCGAAATTCGCTGAGCCCGGTGAAATTGCCGAATACAGCACATCTTCCCGCGTTTTTTGCGACGCTCTCCGCTGTCTCGCATCTAATCTGTTTGGAGTCTTCGATGGAAACGCTGACGATGTACAGCGCCCCCTGGTGTCCGGACTGTAGGCGCGCAAAGTTATTCTTGAAAGAGCGCGGCGTGGAATTTCACGAAGTGAATATCGAAGAAGACTCGTCAGCGGAGGAAATCGTCATCAAAGCCAACGACGGAAAGCGAAAGATTCCAACGCTGGAAATCGGCGGACGCTATTTTGCGTGCAGCCCCTTCGATGCGGAACAATTGGCCGAGAATCTCAACATTCCGCTAAATCCGTGATCTCCAGACGTCTTTTTTCTTCGTAAAGGCACCCGGCCAGGTCGGCGTGCCGTCGTTGGCTAGGTCTATTCCACAGCCGCCCCACGCACCCAAACATTCGTCAGTCGCAATCCTTCATCCAGCAGAACTATGTCCGCGTCTGCGCCGACCCGCAGCGCGCCTTTCTTGAATTCAATTCCGAGCAGCGCGGCAGGGTTTAGCGTCAACATGCGCACCGCTTCCGCAAGCGGAATCCCTAGCCCAACAATATTTCTTAACGCTCTGTCCAGCGTCAGCGTGCTGCCCGCAAGCTTTCCTTCCGAGTTGCGGCAGACTCCTCCGCTCACGGTAACTTCCAATTGTCCAAGCATGTACTTTCCATCCGGCATCCCCGTTGCCGAAGTACCGTCGCTCACCAGGATCATGCGCTCGGGCCCTTTCGCTTGTAGTAGCACTTTCATGGCGGTTTCGTCCACGTGCACGCCGTCGGCGATCAGCTCCGCACTCACCTCGGGTGAAGTGAACACCGCGCCAATCACGCCGCTGTCGCGATGAGAAAAGGGCCGCATGGCGTTGTAAACGTGCACCGCATGCCGAACCCCATGCGCAATCGCCGCGCGAGCTTGTTCGTAAGTCGCATCCGTGTGGCCCATGGCCACCACCATTCCCGCATTCCGCGCCGCGTCGATGCACGGCATGGCACCGAGCAATTCAGGCGCAATCGTCAAAATCTGCGCGTTTCCCGCCGCTGCCTGTAG
Source organism: Candidatus Acidiferrum sp. (assembly GCA_035314345.1). GTDB lineage: Bacteria > Acidobacteriota > Terriglobia > Acidiferrales > UBA7541 > Acidiferrum. Next base: position 15,545 of record DATFZQ010000029.1, on the reverse strand, counting down.
AAATTTCTCGAGAAGTTCCGCCGAAGGCAGCTTCAGCCATTCCGTCGGATGCACTCCCCGCCTAGCCGGGCTCAGAAACGGGCCCTCAAAATGAATCCCGAGAACTTCCGCCCGCGTGTCGTCCGTTTCGTGCTGTTGCGAAATGTAACGCGCGATTCCTTCGACGCTGCGAATCGTGTCCTCGGGGCTCGCCGTGACCGTCGTGGCCATGAACGAGGTTGTCCCGTGCCGCGCAACTGTTTTTGTTACTCCCGCAAGTGCTTCCTGACTGCCCTCCATGACGTCTCGCCCACCAGCGCCGTGGATGTGCACATCCACAAACCCGGGAATCGCAGTCTGGTCGGTTGCGGAAATCTCCTGAGCGCCGTCAGGCAGCCTCATGCCCTCCCGGAGTCCGAGTTCCTCGATGACTCCATCGCGGACAAGGATGCCTGCGTCGGTAATCTCCGCCGTCGGAGTCAACGCCTTGGCGGCGTGCAATAAGGTTGTCGTCATAGTTCGGGTTGTATCGTAGCGGAATCCTGCGATCTTTCAAAAATCAAAATGGGGAAAAATCAAAAGAGGCAAAAGACAAAACGGGCGAAGCCGAAGCCCCGCCCGTCTAGAAAATGCCGTAGTAAAGACTCTTACTTGCCGTTTGCCGGCGCCATGTCGATGCTTTCCAGCTTAAGCGTGTCGCCATCCACCGTGCCCTTCACGGTGACGTGATGCCCGGCGTGGTCCGCCACTTTGTCCTGTGCGTCCACAACGTAAACTTTCTTGTCCGCGTCATTGACGAACACGTATTTCGCGCCGCCCTTCACGCATTTTATGGTGCACTCTCGCGCTTTGTCGTTCGCTCCTTTTACGCCGCAATTGCTGTCGGAAATATAGCCAGTCCACGTCCCGTCCGCAGCCATTGTTAATGCCGCTGCGAAGAGTGTTGTCGCCATGACTGTGGCAAATCGTATCTTCATTGCTTTCCCCCTCAAGAAAATTGCACTGCATGGATGATTGGCCGGGTCGACTTCAGCTTGGCACAATTGCCGTTACCTGTCCAGACATACCCTCTCACTATCTCTCACTATACGCGCGAAAGAGATTGCTGGATGTCGTTGCGAAAAAAAAAGGAGGGTTCTCTGGAACCCTCCCTGTGGCTCTACTCTCAAGAATTTGCAACTCTATTAAGTTGCGAACCCTCTTATTGCCCCGACCCGGAAGTGCTGGCGGCCGTCGTCTCGGGTGCTTTCGGGACGCTCAGGTAGCCAGACGCCGTCGTCTTGGAAACTTTGTTGACGACCAGCTCGAGTGCTGCGCGAGTTCCGCCCGTATAGAAGAAAATCGGTTCGTTTACGGAGCGGTTCCTCTTCTCGAAGTTCTTGTCATCCGCCAGCACGTTGATCGTGTACTGGTTCTTCTTGGTGTTCGTGTCTTTCAGCTCGACCTGGATGGATCCCACCTTCTGGTTTCCGCCTTTGCGCCTTACTGTGAACTCAAAGTAGTCGCGCTGTCCCATCCGGCGAAGCTGATCGATTTCGTCATGATTCCGCGCGATTAGCGTGCCCATCTCGCTGCGGGCCATTTGAAGATTATTCTTCTGGGCGTCCAAGTCGCTCTTCACGCCGTTGACGTCCCCGTTCAGTTTGTCCACGTCGCCTGAGTTGGCCTTGGTCGCAAGTTCCGCCTTAACGGAAGTCGCCAACCCATCGACTTTCTGGTCCACGGCAGCAGTCGCATTCTTGTTCTGCTTACGCGCTGCGATCAACTCGCCTTGCGTCAGATTCAGCTTGTTCGTCACTACTTTCAGGTCGCTCTGCAATGCCTGATTGACTTCGTCTTCTTTTGCCAGCCGCTGGGCTAGCGCATCGTTTGCCTGCTTCACTGAGGCTTGCGTTGTCTGCTCGATGCTGTTGGCGTGGTTCAACGCGCTCCAGCCGATTCCAAGACCGAGCAATGAAACTCCGCCCAACACGGCAACCGCCAGTCCCACCCAGCGTGGGGTTCCGCTCGTGGTGTGGCTAATGGGATCCTGAAACTCGCTCATAAACTTCTTCTCCTTTGGGGTTTTCCCCCGGCGCCTAGGGAGGGTGCATCCGCCTCGCCAAATGCCTGTTTCTACGGCGCCTTACCCTAACTCAAGTGGATGCATGAAGTTGTCGTTGGTGTAGGGGCCTCATGAGCGTAGACTTATACGTACTAGTACTAGTAAAGATTACGTGATTGGTCCCGCTTCTGTAAATTTTGCTGTTACTGGAATCAAAGGCCGCACTCAATTAGCTGACAGGTCCTGAAAAGGGATGATGCCAGACAGGCACAACCTACCTGGCCCTAAGTCATTCTCAAATAAATGTTTACAGGAATATAATCAAGCTGCTTGGGGGGCAGGTTCTTCGTCAGAGCCTTTGATAGGGGTAAAATATCGGTCCAAAGTGCTCATTGCCGCGTCCAAAACCATGTGGCAATCCGAGCAGGAATCCAAGTGCCGCTTGATCTCAGTCGCCACTTGCGGCGAGAGTCTTCCCTCTAAGTACCAACAAATCAAATGGATAGTATCTCGACAGCTCATAACTGCGGTCCCCCCGTGGCCCCGCGCCGGATATCCGGCATCCCTATACCCAGTGCATTTGATTCACCAAATCTTCGCATAGGCGCAGAAAATCTAATTGCAGAAATATCAATGGTTTAGAGGATTAGAGAATGCCTCGGATTGAAACGGTTTAAACGCTGCGGGGAAAGTTTACCAGCCAACGTGCAAGATTTAAGCGAAACCACCTCTTGCGTTCTCAGCGCTTTGGAACTACGGTCATTTCTCGCAAAACCTCTATTCGCTTTTCAAGTGGTGGGTGGGTGCTGAAAAGGGCGGACAGGCTTCCCCGGCCGAACATCGGTTTTACGATGCACAAGGCTGCCGTAGCGGGTGGAATCGCGGTTGTCGGGATTCGCTGATTGTAAGCTCCAAGCTTTTGCAAGGCGCTGATCAGACCATACGGGTCACCAACCATTTGCGCACCGGTGGCGTCTGCCGCATATTCCCGCTGGCGCGAAAGTCCCAGCTGCAAAAGCATCGCCGCAAGCGGCGCAAGGAACATGAGCAAGAGGCCGGCTACTGCACCGCCTCGGCCCCGCTCATCATCATCGCCTCCGCCGAACCACATGCCCCAATGAGCGATCCATGTGATGGCGCCCGCGAGCGTAGCCGCGACGGAACTGATCAAAATATCGTAGTTGCGCACGTGTGACAGCTCGTGCGCGATCACGCCTTCCAGTTCCTCATCATTCATCAATTCCAGCAGGCCCTGTGTCACTGCCACCGACGCGTGGCGTGGATTTCTTCCTGTAGCAAACGCATTCGGCGCGGCGTCAGGCACGACGTACAGCCTTGGCACTGGAATGTTGGCTTTACCCGCCAGCCGTTCCATCACTGCATACAGCCGCGGTAACTGCTCCCGTGTAACCGGTTGCGCACCGCTCGACATCAGCGCAATTTTGTCCGAAAAGAAATAGGCGAATGCATTGGTGCAAATCGCAATTCCCAGTCCAATGGTCATGCCATTTCGCCCGCCGAAGTACGAGCCCACCATCATCAGGAAGAGCGTCAGCACAACCAGCAGAAATGTTGTTCGTAGAACTCTCATCGTGTTCCCTCAATACTATATACGTAGAAAAGTCCAAGATTTGCCGAGCCGACACACAAAATTTCAGTAGGAGGGAGGAAGCCGCTTGCAAGGCTCCCTCTCGCTCCTCCTTAGATTCGAGCCGCGGCCGCCGGTTGTTTCGCCTTCTTGCGCTCGAAGCGCATGGCGTCTTTCTGCCCGTCTCGATCCACTCGAATATGATCGCCGGGTAGCACTTTGCCTTCCAGAATTTGCAGCGCCAGCGGGTCCTGAATCAACCGCTGAATCGTTCGACGCAGCGGCCGCGCCCCGTACGCCGGGTCATAGCCTTCCCGCAACAGCAGCTCTTCTGCCGCCGGTGTGAGCTCCAGAGTGATTTGCCGCTCCGCGAGCAGATTGTCGACATTCTTCAGCATCAGGCCGACGATCCGCGCAAGTTGATCCTTGCCTAGCGGATTGAAAATCACAATTTCGTCGATGCGGTTGATGAACTCGGGACGAAACGCCGCACGCAAAGCTTCCATCGCCTCTTTTCTCGCACGCTCGGGATCTTTGTTAGAAAGCTCGAAGATCGCCATCGACCCAACGTTGCTGGTCATCACCATCACCGTGTTGCGGAAGTCCACTGTCCGGCCCTTGCCATCTGTTAGCCGGCCGTCCTCGAGAATCTGCAACAGGATGTTGAATACATCCGGGTTCGCTTTTTCAATTTCGTCGAACAAGATCACCGAGTAGGGGTGCCTGCGAACCTGCTCCGTGAGCTGCCCGCCTTCTTCGTAGCCGACGTAGCCGGGAGGCGCGCCGATCAGCCGCGACACGCTGTGCTTCTCCATATACTCGCTCATATCGATGCGAATCATCAGCTTTTCGTCGTCGAAGAGAAATTCCGCAAGCGCCCGCGCCAGCTCCGTTTTCCCCACGCCAGTCGGACCAAGGAAAATAAACGACCCGATTGGACGCTTCGCATCGGACAATCCGGCGCGGCTCCGGCGCACGGCGTTCGCGACACGCGCCAACGCTTCGTCTTGTCCAACCACGCGCTGCCGCAGCCGTTCTTCCATGTGCACGAGCTTTTGCGCTTCACCTTCGAGCAAACGCCCCGCTGGAATTCCCGTCCATTTGCTCACCAGTTTCGCGATGTCTTCTTCGTCGACCTCTTCCTTCAGCATCGGCGAATCTTTTTGCACCGAGGCAAACCGCTCCTCCGCTTTCTTCAGGTCCTGCTCTGCCGCGGCAATCTTGCCGTAGCGAATTTCCGCGACTTTGGCCAGCTCGCCGGCACGCTCGAATTTTTGTTCCTCCGTCTTGAGTTGATCGATTTGCTCTTTCAGCTTGTGGATTTTCATGATCGCATCTTTTTCCGCTTGCCACCGCGCCTTTCGGCCGCTCGAGTCCTCTTTCAGCTTCGCCAGCTCTCTTTCGATTTGGTTGCGCCGTTCCTTGGAATGCGCATCTTTTTCCTTCAGTAGCGACTGCCGCTCGATTTCCATTTGCAAAATCCGTCGTTCGATCTCGTCGATCTCCACCGGCAGAGAATCGATCTGCATCCGCAGGCTCGCCGCCGCCTCGTCGATCAAGTCAATCGCCTTGTCCGGCAGGAAACGGTCGGAAATGTAGCGATGCGACAGCGTCGCCGCCGCAATAATCGCTGCATCTTTAATTCGCACGCCATGATGAACTTCATAGCGTTCTTTCAAGCCTCGCAGAATCGCAATCGTGTCTTCGACCGTTGGCTCGCTCACCAGCACCGGCTGGAAGCGCCTCTCCAGTGCCGGATCCTTCTCGATATGTTTCTTGTACTCGTTCAGAGTGGTTGCACCAATCGCGCGCAACTCGCCTCGCGCGAGCGCCGGCTTCAGCATGTTCGAAGCGTCCATCGCGCCTTCCGCCGCACCCGCGCCAACCAACGTGTGCAGTTCGTCGATGAACAGAATGATCTGTCCTTCCGCCTCCGTAATTTCCTTCAACACCGCCTTCAGGCGGTCTTCAAATTCGCCGCGAAATTTAGCGCCGGCCACTAGCGCCGCCAAGTCCAATGCCACGATGCGCTTGGTCTTCAGCACGTCCGGCACATCGCCAGAAACTATCCTCTGCGCCAGGCCTTCCACGATGGCCGTTTTTCCGACACCGGGCTCACCAATTAGAACTGGATTGTTCTTTGTCCGCCGCGCCAAAATCTGCATCACCCGCCGGATTTCTTCATCGCGCCCAATCACCGGATCGAGCTTCCCGCGCCGCGCCAGGTCCGTCAGGTCGCGCGCGTATTTCTCCAGCGAAGCGTACGTCGCCTCTGGATTTTGCGACGTCACGCGCTGGTTTCCACGCACGCTCGTCAGCGCCTGCAAAATCGCTTCATGTGTGGCGCCTTGCCGCTTCAACAACTGCCCTGCCGGATCGCGTTCCTCCCCTGCAAGCGCCAGAAAAAGATGCTCCGTCGAAACGTACTCGTCCTTGAATCTCTCCGCCTCATCAAACGCCCGCTCCAGAACACTGTTCAGCGCTTTTCCCATGTGTTGCTGCGCAAAGCCCTGCACTTTCGGCAGCCGCGCGATCTCGTGCTCAATCTCTTGTGTCAGTGCTTCGGTGCGAATCCCAAGCCGCGCCAGCAACGGCGGTACTACACCATCCGTCTGGGACACCAGTGCCTCCAGCAAATGCACCGGCTCAATCTGTTGGTTTTCGTGGCGTGCCGCCACGTCGTTCGCTTGTTGCAGCGCTTCCTGCGCCTTCACCGTCATTTTTTCAAATCTCAGCATGTTCTACCTCCCTCTTAAGAAAAAGGGGCCGGCGCGCTGGCCAGCCCCTCCATACCACCATTGCTCTTGCTGGCTTACTTCGCCCCAGCAGTGGCTGCCGCGGCCGCGGGTGCGGGGGCAGACGTCGCGACGTTCACCTTGATCTGCTTCGGCTTCGCTTCCTCGCGCTTCGGAATCGTTAGCGTCAGCACACCATTCTGATAATCGGCATTGATGGCTTCGGCGTTCACGGTGTTGGCCAGCGCGAAGGTGCGGCTGAACGAGCCATACGCGCGCTCCACGCGCAGATAATTGTCTTGGTTCACTTTCTTCTCAAACTTGCGCTCGCCGCGAATCGTCAAAATGTTGTTCTCGACCCGAATATCCAAGTCCTTTGGATCAATGTCGGGCAGATCGGCCTTTACGACCAGTTCATGCTCGGTCTCGTAAATGTCGACTGCCGGCGCCCAGCTTGTGAGGTTAGACTCCTCACCAGAATGCTCCAGTACATTACCAAATAAACGATTCACTTGCTCCTGCAGGGTAACAGCCCCTCGAAAAGGTTCCCATCGGTTTAATGTCATTCTCATGGTTCGTTCTCCTGATTTACTTACTGCAATAGAATAATATTATATGAGTCTACCACTGTCAAGTATATTTCCGATTTCTGTCGAGTCAAGATAAGTTATTTATTTACAGTAATATATGGAAATACCGATCCTTCCTTCCCAGAGGCTAAGAAGTGGATAACTCGCTCATTTTCACTAGCAACCTTTCCTTTTTTCTCTCAGCTTGAGATACTGATAGACTCCAATTGATGCGCCTCGACGACCTCGATTACTACTTGCCTGACAGCCAAATTGCCCAGCGCCCTCTTGACCGACGCGACGCTTCCCGCCTACTCGAACTCCCCCGCTCAGAAGGCAACCCGAGCGATCATCTCTTTGCGGATCTCCCGAACCGCCTTCGCGGCGACGAACTCATCGTCCTGAATAACGCACGTGTGATCCCTGCCCGGCTCTTCGGCCGCCGCGAGGGTGTCCACTCTCAGCCCCCCCCGCGGACCACGCGCCACGAGCATTTCACCGGCAAGGTAGAGGTTTTTCTGACCCGTCAGGTGGATTCTCGAACGTGGGAAGCCCTGGTCCGCCCTGGCCGCAAGATGCAAACCGGAGAACGCGTCCTATTTGGAGAGGGGGAGCTCGAAGCCGAGGTGATTTGCCGCGGGGAACTGGGGCTGCGCACCCTGAGCTTTGTTTCACGTGACACAAGCGGCGTCCGCGAACATCTTGAGCGCCTAGGCCATATCCCCCTGCCGCCTTACATCCATCGCACCGATGAAGACTCCGACCGCGAGCGCTATCAAACGGTTTTCGCCAAGCAGCCCGGCGCCATTGCTGCTCCCACCGCAGGCCTGCACTTCACCCTGGAAGTTTTAGACAAAATCCGTGCTCGCGGCGTGGGAATCTGCGAGCTGACACTCGACGTGGGCCTTGGCACGTTCCAACCGGTCCACGCCGAAACGCTGGAAGACCACGTGATGCACGCCGAATCCTACGAGATTCCCAACCAAACAGTGCAAAGCATTCAGCAAGCGCGATCCGCACGACGCCCAATTCTTGCTGTTGGCACCACCGTCATCCGCGCCCTCGAGGCCGCAGCCCTTCGCGCAGCAGAATCCGGCTCCTCAGAATTGCTAGTCGCCGGCAAAGCCAGTGCCCGCCTGTTCATCTATCCTGGATTTCATTTCCGCGTGGTTGATGCCCTGCTAACGAATTTCCACCTGCCTCGCTCTACCCTGCTCGCTCTCGTCTGCGCGTTCGCTGGCCGCGAGAAGGTTCTTGCGGCTTACAACCATGCCGTTCAAGCAGGCTACCGCTTCTACAGCTATGGAGACTGCATGTTGATTCGCTGAAGTTCTTTAAAGAGTGTTTCAGAAAGAAGAAAAAATCTTTTGAGGCCGCCTGAAAAAATTGAACAAGCGGTGGATTGCTTTCTACTCCGGCAGAAGCCAGCTCCTGCCATTTCAGAATGTGTCCCGAGAAACTAACGAGCAGGGAGGCCATCGTCGCGCGCAGCCTCCCTCTCGTCCATACGAAAGGAGTTCACACGAACTCCTCGCTTACTCGTTGAATACAAAAACGCGACTCTGCCCCGCAAAACGGACTTCTTTCACCTGCCCGTCCTGGCTAATCAGCACGGAATCATTCGAGGATTTCGTGGCGCGGTCTTCCCAACGCCCTTCGCTTTCCGCAATCGTCTGCTTCCCCTTCTGGACGGTCGCCCTGTTTCCGTCGATCATCAGGCGATATTCACCTGCTTGCAGATCAGCTTTGCCGATCTTTGCCGACTGGGCGATGTTAATGGTCTTGCTGAACGGTTTTGCGAGGAGTGGCACTGTCGACGCCAAAGCGGCTGCCAGCGCTACACTGCGGAGAATCGAATTGAATTTCATGCGTGTCAACTTCCTTTCCGTCAGGATCGAGTCAGCCGAAATTTCTAGCTGCCGCAAGCTGAACAGAGTGTTGACACGCGTGCTTAGGGCGAGTAGTCTCACCCGCAAGACACCTCGTTCTTCCTGGACTAACGGCCGGAAAGACTGCGTGTCATCGCCCCGCGGCTGCCACCGCGGGGTTTTTCTTTTAATCCTCTGATTTGCCTGAGCAGCTTATCCGGGCTGCACATGTATAGACGAGCCGGGCCCCGCGAATGTTTCGTCGGCTATCGGATTTTCTTCTTTAATCCTGCTGATTTTTTGTTTTGTTTTGCGTTGCTGATTTTCTTCCACTCTAATTTCCCATTCGTTTTTGTAAAAGTTCCATAAATATCTGGAATTCCCGCGAGACCTTTTATCTGCTCCTCCGTCGCTCTTTGTCTCTTTGCGCAACTTTCCGCAACTTTCCGCGCGTAACGTGCATCGGCTCCCCGCTTCATCTATACTCAAGGGCATTTTGCGGATGGCATGAATGCGCATTCTCATACTTAGCGATCTTCACGCAAACGCCACAGCCTTGGCCGCTGCTCTCGATTCTGCAGAGGGCCGCTGGGACGTTTCCGTGTGCCTCGGTGATGTCGTCGGCTACGGCCCCGATCCGCACGAGGTGGTCACCCGCCTTCGCGAACTCGGCACGCAAACCATTCGCGGCAATCACGACAAAGCTGTTGCTGGCCTGATGGACACCACCGATTTTAATCCGGTCGCGAAAGCTGCTGTGGATTGGACTCGCTCGCAGTTGAACGCGGAGGACCTTGCCTGGCTTTCCGCGCTTCCTCATGGACCTCTCGCCACCGACGGAATTGTCTTGGTACACGGCGCGTTTCAAGATGAAGATGAATATGTATTCACGCCCGCGCAAGCTCTAGACGGCCTTCTTGATTCCACAGCCGAAGTTACCTTTTTCGGGCACACCCATCATCAAGGCGGCTTCTCCTACCAGGATTCCAATCTTGAAGTGCTACAGATTCGTCCTCGCGCATCGGAATCTTTTTCCGCGCTGCGCATCGAACAGCCGCGCCGCTATCTTCTTAACCCCGGCTCCGTCGGTCAGCCGCGCGATGGCGACCCGCGCGCAGGTTTTGCCATCGCCGATCTCGAACATCAAACCGTGGAATTTTGGCGCGTTCCCTACGACATTTCCTCCGTCCAGGAACGCATGCGTGCCGCCAGCCTTCCCGAACCGCTGGTTCAGCGCCTCATCGTTGGCCGTTAAACATGAGCAGCTAAACATTGGCCGTTACGCATGCCAGCTCTCTTTCCGCACCGCCGTTTTGCACACCTGCTTGACGTCGCGCCGCATTCAGGCCAGCATCATTCTCAGAGCGCGATCCATGCCTGACACTTTGCAATTCGAAGCTCCCGACCAACCGCTGCCAAAGACCGGCCGCTCCTGGATCGCATGGATGGGCGCCGCCACGATCGCCATCGCCCTCGTCATCGTGATGTGGCCCGGCGCAGACCGCCGTCCCGCTTCCAGCACGCGTGAATCTCATCTTCCTTTTGGTGACGCCGAACAGTCCTACGCGCCAAACCTTCAAATTGAAAACCTGGCTCTCAGTCGCGCCGAGAATTTTCTGAATCAGGAAGTCACCACACTTGGGGGCCGCCTAACGAATACGGGTAATCTTCCGCTCTCCAACGTCGAGCTCACCGTTGAATTCTCCGACGAACTTGGTCAGGTAGTTCTGCGAGAATCCCGCGCCGTGTTCGCGCCTCAGGCACCTCCGTTTGCTCCGGGCGAAGGCCGTGACTTTGAATTCTCGTTCGAACACATTCCCTCCTCCTGGAATATTCAGCGTCCCCTAGTCCGCGTCTCCGGCATGCTGTTTACGTCCAATAAAGAATAGTTAAAAGCCAATTATTTCCTTTATACTCTTTGGCGTGGACCTCTCCGCCGAGCTGCTTGCCTCAAGGAATTCACCGCGGAGCTCCCTTCTCCGGACTTTCCTGGGAAGTACGCTGTGCCACGGAGAAGCCTCTCCTTCACCTGTGGTCGGAAAACTACAATTTCGCCGTCCTTGTCGTTCCTGATGGAGAGTCCGCGGAGACTGTGGAAAACAGCCTCACCTTTGCGCTGCTGTGGCTGGACCGCGAGCGCAATTCTAACCGCCGGGGCACGATCAACGCGGTTCGCCTGGTTCTCCCGAAAGGAGCAGCGCGCCACGTGACTCATCGTGCCGCGGCTCTAGCTCCGGATTTATCCATCGAACTCTACGAGCGCGATCCCATTCGCGAAACGCTCGAAAAGATCGATCCGCTTCGTGCCGGAAATCAAGATATCTGGCTTGTTCCCCATCGCGAGTCGCAAGCTCTTCTCGATCATTCGCGCTCAGCGCTTGATTCCATCGTTGCCCTTTCGCCCCGAGCTGTCACCGTTCATCCTGTCACCCAGTCTCGCGAAGTCTTGCTGCGCTTTAGCGGTCTGGCATTTGCCCGATGGGACGATGGACGCGTTTATTTCGGCGGCCCCGATACGCGCGAAGAACTCAAGGACTCGTCCCTGCCCATCTTGAAGAATTTGCTCTAACAACTCGAAAAATATCATCATCCGCTCGCCACCGAAACGCGCCACGCTCTCTATCGCGCGCAACTGGAACGCTGGCTTGAGGCGCTCGTTCGCGAGGACGTCACCCGTGTCGACGCTGCGCTGGACTCACGCTTTGTTTATGCGCAGGTTTTCGCGCACGCAGGCGGCGAACATGGCATTCTCGATCTCCTCACAGTGACTCGCTCCGGACGTCTCGCGATTCTCGAACTAAAAGCTAGCGAGCACATTCATCTTCCGCTACAGGCCGCCGGTTATTGGCTTCGCATCCGCCGTCATTTGGAACAGCGCGATTTTGCTCGCTACGGATATTTCCCGGGAATCGAATTGCAGATCGCTCCGCCCCTCGTCTATCTGCTGGCCCCTGCGCTTCGCTTCCATCCCTCCACAGACACTCTTCTGCGGTTTCTCTCGCCCGATCTGGAAAGCACGCGAGTCGGTTTGGCGGAAAACTGGCGGCGCGCATTGCACGTGGTCATGCGCCAATAAGTTGGCGGCGCCACGAGCCGACGCCCTATCCCTGCACGAATCTCCCCTCGACAATCCTTCCCTTTGCTCAACTTTTTATCATATTTTCTTGCCTACGAAATGTCCTGTTCCGAATGGCTGAGGCACAGTAGAATCATCATCGCCAGCTATCAGGAGCTCATATTGGACTTTTCCGCGACCATCCGGCACACACCACACGCTTCTCTCATCGATCTTCGTGGCCGCCTAACTTTTTTCGAAGTTGGCGTTCTCCGCGAAAACGTGTCGCGTCTTCTCGGCGAGGGCCACAAACATATCGTCCTCAACCTGAGCGGATTGCAATACCTCGACAGTTCCGGCATCGGTGAACTGGCGCGCATCTACGTGATGGTGCTTAAGGGCGGAGGCGAAATGAAGGTTGTTGGACTATCCCGCAACGTTCAGGAAGTTTTGAAGGTCACCCATCTCTACCAGGTCTTCCCGGAATTCCCCGATGAAGAGGCCGCGCTACAGAGTTTCCCCGCGTCTCGAAATGATAAATAAGCTGGAATCACGTAGTAGAAAAATACTATGGGGGAAAATAAGTGCCTAAAAGGAGAGAAGCAGTTAAGGCGCTGAGCCTTAACTGCTTCCCGGGGTGTGTCCTCGAAGTGGTTAGTTATTAATTTAGATGCATGCCAGCAAAAAAGGTTTCCATTACTTTAAAAAAATTCGTCATCCTCTTTTTTGCGGAAAACGCTTAATAAAACAGATACTTACGCCAGCGCTCATCTCGGTGCCCTATGAGCCGCATCAATTGCCGCGAGGTATGCAGCGTAAACGGCCGGGGCCGCCGCGCCAGTTTGAACCCGGCCTCCTCTGGCGTACGGTCGCCTTTGCTGTTATTGCAACGGTAACAGCACGCCACCAGGTTTTCCCACGAGGAACGCCCGCCCCGAGATCTCGGCACAACATGGTCCAGCGTCAATTCCGAACTAGGAAAGATCCGTCCGCAGAATTGGCAGGTATTCCGGTCTCGCAGCAAAATGTTTTTCCGCGAAAGCGCACGGCTCTGCTGTGGAATGTGCCGGTAGGCCAGCAAACGAATCACCGATGGCACTTTGTGCGCATGTGCCGCCGAGTGCACCTCCGCGCTGTGCATCTCCTCAGCCTGCGCCACGCCCTTCAACAGCAGAACCATCGCCCGGCGAACAGCCGTAACATTGATCGGTTCGTACGTCGCATTCAGTACGAGCACAGGCTCTTGCATCAGCGATGCACGCCTCGGTAAGGTTGGGTTGTGAGATCTACTGTCCGCGGGATCCGCGGACCCAGGCGCACCGACGCTGCCCGCTTCGGGGGCATACCGCCCTCGGAAATCGCCCGACTTTGGCCGGTTTGCGCTCATCGCGCTACCCTAGGTTAGCTTCCCTACGTTAACCCTTGGTTACAGGTTACCACTATCCGGGGCTGGCAGGGGATTTCTCGCCGCCCGTGCTACGGTCAGTCCTAGTACACACTTGGCACGCGACTCCAGCAGCGCCCTCGCACACGCATCGAGCGTCGCTCCAGTAGTCATTACATCATCTACCAGTAAGACGCGTTTATTGTCAACTTGGCTGCCCGGACATGTGGCAAAAGCGCCACGAACGAACTCCCAGCGCTCCTCCAGACTGAGCACCTGCTTGTCCGGCCGTGGGCGCGCCCTCATCAGCAAGACTGCCTTATGAGGCAGGCCCAGCCTCCCAGCCAATGGCTATGAAATAAGGCTTGCCTGGTTGTACCCGCGCTGCCGCTCGCGATCCTGGTGCAATGGAACCGGTACGACCACGTCCGCAGCCAGCCGCCCAGCCTCCCGCCGGACCATCTCCGCCAATCTTCCAGCGAACCATTCGCCCAGCAATTCTATTCGCTCCCACTTTAGTAGCAGGAACGCTCGCACCAGCGGCCCGTCATAAATCCCATAGCTTCTCGCCCGCTCAAACGCATACGTCTTCTGCTGGCACACCCGGCAGACGAGCGGCTCTCCCTCCGCCATCGTCATCTACCCGAGCCCCTGCCCGCAGATCTCACACTTTTTTTCTGGAGGCCCCTCGAACGAATCCAGACACTCTTCGCAAAAAGGTACGCGGCAAGCCCTTACCAGCAGCCCGTTGCAAACCTGCACCCCAACGGGATAAAGATGCTGACGACCGCGTCGCTCGCTTCCGCCAGCCACCCGCGCACACCTCTCCGCGATGTCCGAGCCACAGCCGTGGAAGAGCCTTCTCCCGTAATCCCAGGAGAAATCTACTCCGCTGAGTTTTTTATTGAAAGAGAGAATATACGCAAAGGTAATTTAAACACGAACGGAGCCTCAAACGCATACGGCCAGCCTCGTTAGGCTGGCCGCTCAACCCACGTGTACCGTTAGGGCCTACAACAACCCCTGTTCCATCTTCTCCTGGCAGGTGATGCAGTGCTTGGCCCACGGTACCGCCTCGAGCCGCTTCTGCTGCAACTCTTCCTGGCAGTTCGCGCACACGCCGTAGTCGTCCGTGTTGATGCGCTTCAGCGCCGCATCAATCATGTTCAGGATTGTGCGGTCCGTGTTGGTCATGCCAAAGAGAAACTCCTTGGTATAGGAGTTTGCCGCTTTGTCCGCGAGGTCCACCGTCGGATCTTCATCCGCGGTTCGCCCCTCTTCCTGCGTGCGCGCGATGGTCTTCATCAACTCTTCGCGCCGTATCTGCAGCTTCTTCTTGTAGTAGTCGAGCCTTTTCTTGTCCATGGAAGTCCCGCCCCTCTGTCTGCTTTCGGGGCCATCTAAAAACTCCGTAGTGTAGACCTGACCTCTCTGAGAGTCAATACATGAGAGACCTGAGGGTTCTTAGATGCTGGTAGGGCGGATCGGTTGCAAGTCCCGCCTCAGCCCACGGAACTACTCACGGAACTACTCATGGAACTACCGGCAGAATCAGTGAGGAAGGATGAGCCTTGTCGTGATAAATCACGTTGGTAGCTTTGATCATCCGCGAGCCGCGCGACTGAATTTCTCCCGTGTTCAGGTTGCGGTCGAATCGCGGGAAATTGCTGCTGGAAACTTCCAGCCGCAGCTTGTGTCCCACCAAAAATACGTTGCTGGTCGCCCACAAATCCACGGTCACGTGATACGTCTCTCCAGGGTTTGCCAGCTCCGGCTTCTCCTGCGAATTCCGGTAACGCATCCGCAAGATCCCGCTCGTCAGATTTTGCGCAAATCCATTTGGCCAGACGTCCACAAGCATCCCCGTGAAATCAGTGTCCACCGCCGAACTGCTCACGTACAAATCCAGCGTCACCGGCCCGGTCACTTCAAAATCCTTCCCAAACGCAGGCGTCGTAAATGCTAGTACATCACTCCGCGATTCCGCTGGACGCTGGTCTTGAGGCCCATTTCCCGGAGGGGGTGCGTTCCCACAGCAGAGCGACCCGCCAATAGTAGGTGCCGCATCCGCCGGGTCGTAAACAAACTGTTCAGCTTTTTCTTCCGCGGGCGTCGCGGTGCTCAACGTCCCATTTCCACCAAGGCCATTCGCCAAGCCTGCGGAATGAAGGTAATACTTCGTGCTCTTTGCCCGTGCCAAAGGCCAGTCGTCCTCGTCGCGCCACTCATTTTTCCCCATCACAAAAATCTTCACAGGCTTTTCGTGCTCCACCCCATTCGCCTGCCCTTTGAAAATCCAGTCGTACCAACGCAACGTAATCTC
>DATFZQ010000028.1:0-3293 GCA_035314345.1 Candidatus Acidiferrum sp. | reverse complement strand
TGGCCGCAATCGGGAACGATTTCGAATCGATAGGGGCCGCTGAAGTATTTCGACTGGCTCTTCATCGGTTTGGCCCTGATGTCGTCGGCGCCGCACAGCGCCAGAGTCGGCACGCTGATCGGGCCGTCGAGCCGTGACCGCGGCCGGCAGCGGCGAACGGAGCCATCTGATGTTCCCAGGTCCAAGCAATGTCGGGATAGCCATGCAGCAGAAGCAGCAACGGGCCCGATCCCTCTTCGAGAAAGGCGAATTCGATCCCGTTGGCGACGACGCGTCCTTCCTTCATTTTTCTCTCCGAATGATTCCACATGGCATCTTCGGTTGCACCGGGAGAGCGGCATTCCTGCCCGGCTGGCTTGCGCTCGGTGACACGAGAAACCGGCGCTTGGCAGTAAGCACCACATACGGGGCTGAGCCCGCTTTCCAGGGGTCGAAAACAAGTGCTCTCAGCGCCGAGAGCGCTTCGGTCTCGGTGTTCGTTGCATCTACTCCACCCATGCACACACTCCATTCACGACGAAAGGATAGAGGAATCAAGAACACCACTTTGGCAAAAAGTCTGCGGCAATCGGGTCGCTAGAACAGAGGACTCATTACCAATGCGGCGGGTCTTTGGTGTCTCGTCAGCAGCATGAAGCACAATTCAAAAGACGTATTGGAAAAAGCCGACGTCGAGGCGCAGTAATGCCGAAAATCGTACAACTGACGTTCACCAGACAAAGGTGGCCTTGCGTACAGCAACTTATCCTTTGCCGATGCCCTCGGGTTAGGCCCAGCTAAGCTAGGCAATCACGTGATTTGCGAGTTTCTCGAGGGCGGTGACCAAGGCAGCGTGGTCGCGCCCACCGTTTCCGTTGGCGATACATGCGTTGAACATCTCTTGAGTCATCGCCGTATTGGGCAGCGACAAGCCCAGGCTCCGGGCGCCCGCCAACGCGAGCCCCAGATCCTTGGAGTGCAACGCAATTCGAAAACCCGGATCAAACCTGCGCTTGATCATCCGCTCGCCATGGACCTCAAGAACACGAGAAGACGCGAATCCGCCCAGCAATGCTTCGCGGACCTTGGCGGTATCCGCTCCGGCCTTGGATGCAAACAATAACCCTTCAGCCACAGCTTGAATGGTCAGGGCGACGATGATTTGATTGGCCACCTTGGTGATCTGACCGGCGCCGACTTCTCCGACACGGGTGATGTTCTTGCCCATCAGGGCGAACAGAGGTAGCGCCCGTTCAAAGACATTCTGATCGCCGCCGACCATGATGGTCAGGGCAGCATTCTTCGCGCCCACCTCACCTCCCGAAACGGGGCGTCCAGATAGTCGCAACCGAGTTTGATAATCCGTGTGGCGAAAACCTTTGTCTCGATCGGACTGATTGAACTCATGTCAATCAGGACCGAACCCTTACGCAGGCCCTCGGCAATACCGTCTGGTCGAAACATAGCTGCCTCAACATCGGACGTGTCAGGGAGCATCGTGATAACGATGTCAGATTGAGCTGCTAATCGTGACAACGATGGGACTTCGACCGCGCCGTTGTTCAGCAGTTCTGGGGGGAGCGCCGATCTATTCTTACGCAACAAGAGGGTGTGCCCTCCTACCTGTAGGTGAGCGGCCATCGGCCGTCCCATGATGCCTGTGCCAACAAAGCCAATAATCATGTCGATCTCCGTTCAATTCGATTGTCTAACAAATATTCTTTAGCCAAGCCCACGGCCACTTAGTAAATGCATCGGCGAGTCCCCCTTTAGGCCAAGAACTTCATCACCTCTTGTTCGTTCCATGCAACGCAAAAGACGCCGCGCCTGCCACCCGCCCGAAAGCAGATCTGCACAATCCCGACCTTAGACAATCCTGCAGTATCGAGTGTGAGATGCACTTAAAACCAGGATGTCTGATGTCATGCACAACCTCGCATAGCCTTTCACTACCTTCTCGGCACCTTGCAGTTTGGGCACTATTGCAGGCATTGGTAGCCGTATTCGCTATGCTCCAAGCGCACGCAGTGTATGCCGATGACGCCACTGAAATCGCCAAGCAAGCGCAAAACCCAGTCGCCTCGCTGATCTCTGTACCTTTTCAGGACAACATCAATTTCGGCGTAGGTCCAGAGTCTCTTGTGCAAAACGTTCTAGAGATTGAACCGGTCATCCCGTTCAAGCTCAACGACGATTGGAATCTCATTACCCGTACGATTATTCCCGTGGTTGAGCAGCCTACACTCGCGCCGGCCGTTGGGAATGTCACAGGACTTGGGGACGTACAGCTTGCCTTGTACCTGTCTCCGGGAAGACCGGGCGGAGTGATTTGGGGTATCGGTCCAGCATTCTCATTCGCCAGCGCCACGGACCGAAGCCTCGGCAGCGGCAAAGACAGTGCCGGACTTTCCGCGGCGGCTCTGACTATTCAAGGCCCCTGGTTGGTCGGCGCGCTTGTAACCGACGTTGTATCCGTCGCCGGCGAAAAGGATCGCGAAAGCGCTAGCCAGTTTTTGATCCAACCCTTCGTTAACTACAATTTTAGCCATGGCTGGTATTTGACGAGTTCACCGATGGTAACGGCCAACTGGAAGGGAACTTCGGGAAATAAGTGGACAGTTCCGGTCGGCGGCGGCGGCGGGAAAATCTTTCACGTGGGTCATCAAGCCTTTAACGCAATCGTTCAGGCATTTGACAATGTCGAACATCCTCACGAAGCGGGTAATTGGACGCTGCGTTTGCAAGTCAGCTTGTTGTTCCCAAAAAAATAGCCAACCGCGCGCGAAGCCGCGCAACAGTGCCGCACATGCAAACACTCACACCCAACCAAAAGCGCTTCGTCGGCGTCCAGACCATCGGCACAGTAGTCGTGAACGCTCTGTCGTCCGCACTGTTCGCCTGGCTGCTGGTTCATGCCGAAGGCGAATCGCTGTGGGGTAAAATGGGCCTCATGAGCGACATCTGGGCAACCACTTTCCTCACCGCCTGGCTCATGTCGATTATCATGTCCGCCGTTATTAGAAAATACGTGCGGAGCGGAAAGGTCGAGGTGACGCCTTGGGATTGGTCCAAGCACCCGTTCCTGCGATTCTTGCCGCGCGCAAGGGGAAGACGCAATCTGCTGATCGGGTTCGCTGCCGCCTTTATCCTCAGCCCACCTTTGATGGCGCTGGTCTACCTGCTCGGAATCGACCCCTGGAGCTTCACCATGGTGTTTACTGCCAAGATCATTTACGGCATGTTCCTCGGCATTGCTGTAGGACCCATCATCGCCACCGCCGCAATCGTTGGGGGCGAAGCTATCGCAACTCGAT
>DATFZQ010000027.1:0-52389 GCA_035314345.1 Candidatus Acidiferrum sp. | reverse complement strand
GGGGGCGGATGGGAACACACGGATTCAAGTATTTAGCCTGAAGACCGGAGAAACGCGGACTTTGTCGGACCTTCAGTTCTCTGGTATTAATTACG
Source organism: Candidatus Acidiferrum sp. (assembly GCA_035314345.1). Taxonomy (GTDB): domain Bacteria; phylum Acidobacteriota; class Terriglobia; order Acidiferrales; family UBA7541; genus Acidiferrum. The sequence continues at coordinate 52,294 of DATFZQ010000027.1, read as the reverse complement.
TATTCGACGTATCGCGAGATGGAAAGTGGCTCGTCACTACAAAATTCCAGCACGTTTCGGATGAGATCTGGCTGCTGGAACCTGTCCACAAGAATTGAAGGAGTTCGGGTCCAAAAATCAAAGAGCTACCTTGCGAAGGCGCAAAGCGTTGGCGATGACGGAGACGGAGCTGAAGCTCATAGCCGCGCTTGCGAGCATAGGGCTGAGAAGCCAGCCGAAGATTGGAAAGAAAACACCAGCCGCGATGGGGATGCCCAGCGCGTTGTAAAGAAAAGCAAAAGCAAGATTCTGTTTGATGTTGCGGATGGCGGCGCGGCTGAGTTTACGAGCGCGCACGATGCCGCGCAGGTCGCCTTTTACCAGAGTGATTCCGGCGCTCTCGATCGCCACATCGGTGCCGGTGCCCATCGCGATGCCGACGTGCGCTGCCGCGAGCGCAGGCGCGTCGTTGACACCGTCACCGGCCATCGCCACGATGCGACCTTCCTTGCGAAGTTGTTGGATGACTTCTGCCTTTTGTTGCGGCAAGACCTCTGCTCTCACTTCGTCGATCCCGATTTGCTTGGCTATGGATTCCGCCGCAGACTTTCGGTCACCTGTAAGCATAACAACGCGCACGCCTTCTTTCTGTAAGGCCCGGATGGCTTCCTGGGTAGTTTCCTTCACCAAGTCGAGCAGGACCAGAACTCCAGCCACTTTGTTATTTACGGCGACGAAAACATAAGTTGACGCCGCAGGTTGGCCCACTCCAAATTCCACGCCCAGGTTCCTCTCTCCTGTGGCTCCATCCAATCCTTGTTCCAATAAATATTTTGAACTGCCCACGTGAACGATATCGCCAAGTACTTTTCCCTCCGCGCCGCCGCCCGGTGTCGCGCGAAACTCGGTGACCGCGGCAAGCGGCGCGCCTTTTTCCTGCGCGGCATTCACTATTGCGCGTGCCAAAGGATGCTCACTGGCTTGCTCCACGCTCGCGGCGAGCCACAACAGCCCATCCTTGCTGAGTCCCCCTCCTTTGGAGACACCAACAGTGGCGACTCGAGGACGTCCTACCGTGAGCGTGCCGGTCTTGTCGACGACGAGCGTGTCGACTTTGGCGAGCGTTTCGAGGGCTTCGGCGTTTCGAACGAGGACGCCAGCGTGGGCACCGCGGCCAACCGCGACCATGATGGACATGGGCGTTGCAAGTCCGAGCGCGCAGGGGCAGGCGATGATCAGCACAGCGACGGCGGCGATGAGCGCATGCGCAAAGCGCGGCTCAGGACCGAAGAACGCCCATCCCGCGAACGCCAGCACGGCCGCGACGATGACAGCGGGCACAAAATAGGCGGCCACTCTATCCGCGAGACGCTGCATCGGCGCGCGGCTCCGCTGAGCTTCGCTGACGAGTTTGACGATTTGTGCGAGAAACGTTTCGCTGCCAACGCGTTCAGCCCGCATAACAAAAGTCCCGTTTGTGTTGAGCGTGCCGCCGGTAATTCTATCGCCCGCGGATTTTTCGACAGGCATGGGCTCGCCCGTCACCATCGACTCGTCGACAGCGCTGGCGCCTTCGAGGATCGCGCCGTCTACCGGAATGCTCTCTCCTGGGCGGACGCGCAGGCGGTCACCTTGCTTGACGAGATCGAGCGCGACATCTTTTTCTGTGCCGTCGGGCGCGACCAAGTGCCCTTGCTTGGGGACCAGGTTGAGCAGAGAGCGAATCGCGCTGCTGGTTTGCTGGCGTGCTCGCAACTCAAGCACTTGTCCCAGCAACACTAGAGTCGTGATGACGGCGGCAGCCTCAAAATAAGTGGAGACCGCACCATGCATGTCACGAAACGAAATGGGAAAAATTTGGGGAAAGAGAGTTGCCACAACACTCTCAAGATACGCAGCGCCAGTTCCCAAGCCGATCAGAGTGAACATGTTCGGGCTGCGGTGGACAATCGAGGCCCAGAATCGCTGAAAAAATGGCCAGCCGCCCCAAAGGACCACCGGAGTGGCAAGAACGAATTCGAGCCAATTGCGAGCCACCGACGAGAGCGGCAGCTTGAGTGCATCGCCAAACATAGCGATAAGCAGAACGGGCAGAGACAGGGCGGAGCTCACCCACGACCGGCGCAACATCGAATCGTATTCGGGATCGGCTTCTACTCCGGCGAAAGCATCCATCGGTTCGAGGGCCATGCCGCAAATCGGGCAACTTCCCGGACCAAGCTGAACGATTTCCGGATGCATGGGGCAGGTGTAGCGCGAGTCTTTGTTCAGGGCGCGAGATCGCTCGGAAGTGGGCGAATCGTCTGTCGAATGCTTGGCGTGCCTCGCGTTGGAAGAAGATTCCATGCCAGCTGCATCGGGCGTCGCCAAGAATCCGTCCGGTTCCTTTTCAAATCTTTCGGCGCAGCGCTGCGAGCAGAAATAGTAGGTTTGATCGCCGTGCGCGGCTTTAGCGGCGGATTTCTGTGGGTCAACCATCATTCCGCAGACGGGATCTTTCACGCGCGGCGCGGAAGCGGGCAGACCTGTATTCTGCGGATCGGGCATGGGAAGCTGCTCGGACATCACATGATATATTAGATGTTCAGTGTTCTTGGATGATTCAGGCTGGCAAGTCGCTACACGATTGAAATCCTTGTGAGGGCTGGTATAATCCGGGCATGACACTCGTGGAAATAACTTACGAACTGCAATTCCCTCTAACGCAAGAACAGCTGCGGCTTCTCGGCGAATTTTCAAACACTTACGGTTTGCGCCGCTTCCGCTTCGATGAGAGCAAGAAGCATCTGTCGTTCGAGTACGACGCTTCGCGGCTTCGCGACACTCAGATTACGCATGTGCTAGGACGGGCGACGATCGCCGTGGCGCGCAAGGTCACCGAGACTGGTGCCCAGACGGAATTTAAGAATTAAGAATGAAAATGGCGCGAGAGCTCCGTTCTTTGCGCTTGGGAGGGCGTTGCTACCTGCGAGATTGAGCGCGCAGGCTGCGAATCGACGGCGGCGCTTCAGCAGGTCAGTCTAACGGGGCTATAGGGTCCTGGAAAAAAATGAGGCCCCCGCTTGGGATCGGGGGCCTCGGAGAGTGCGTTTCGTTGTCAGTGTCGTTTTCACACCGACGCGTGGGTCATCCATCCTAGCTTCCCTCTCAGAGGCAGGTGGGAACGAATTGCGAAAAGTGGCCAGCAAGCCTCTTCCCCCTCGCTCGCCTCTCTTCTCAACTCGTCATGTGAAACGCACTCATGCCCCCTCTATTGGCGGCCTGCGCCAATGTCTGCCGCGTTCACAGTTTCCACCAAGTCTCTCATTAACAAATACTTGGCAGAGTTTCTGAATCTCGCGCACCGCCCCAAATCCTTCCCGCTATTCCACATTGGAACTCGCCAAAACTGATTCGGGAATGCACTCCTTCTTCCCCTCGACGCTTCGCCGACCCCCGCCTGGTTCCAGGACCCCGGTAACAAGATTTTCAGACTCCCCGCGCTATCGGTTTTCTGGTGCGTCGACCGCAGAATTCCTTCATGCGCATCTTCCGCGGCAATCAGCCCCTTCGGCGGACTTTTGGATTCGGCGCCGCGTCTCTTCTCATGAGTTTTCTTGCGGGATCGCTGATTTTGTCGGCAAACACACCAGGGGAGTTGCGTACCGCCGCGGTCGGCACCTGCTATTGCCACTGCGCGGAGTCAGGCGCGCACCGCAACTGCGTGAAGATATGCGAATCGCCGAAGTACGCCGCACGACGTTGGGCGACAACCTGCGCCAAGCCGCGGTTCAAACTGCCTGTCGAAAACCACGATGCTGGCCCACGATTTGAGCATCCGGGCCGAAACGAGAGAGCGCAGAACGCAAATCCGCCGGCTGCCAGTTAGGCAGACACTTGCGAGTGGATGGTCGGGGCGGAACGCTGGTCCGTGGTCTCCTCTGACTCGCCCAAAAGCTTCGCTAACATCTCTGGAATCTCAAAGATGGCGCGATTGTCTAGTGCCGCGACATTTCTGCGGAACTCCGCGAGCTTGGCTGGCTCCAATATTTGGCGTACTCCTTCGACGACGTCCCGAAAGCTGCTAAGTACAACGCCTACACGTTTTTCCGTCACCCACTCCGCGTTGTAGCGCTCCTGAGGCAGCGTCCAGGCGTTGCATTCGATGAGGACGGGGAGCTTGCGAACCATGGCTTCGGCGATGCTGCCTGGGCCGGGCTTGCCAATCAGGAAATCGGCGGCGCGCATGAGTTTGTGTACTTCCTTTGTGAAGCCAACAATATGCACGGGCATGTCCCATTTTCGAGTGCGCAATTTCGCAGCTAGTTCTTCGTTGCGTCCGCAAATCAAGATCAGCTGGAGAGGAAGACCTGCCGTATTCAACCTTTCGGTTAAATACAACATCACTTTCGATCCATGTCCGCCGAACAGGACGATGGCCGTCGGCAGATCGGGTTGCAAACCCATCTCTTTGCGAAGCACCACCGGATCGACGTTGTCTTCCACGTAGAAATCGGGACGCAGAATCATTCCAGATGCTTGAAAAATATGGGAGTTGTCGTGGCCAAAGGCCAGCGCTTGCTCGACGGCGCGCTCGGTTCCGGCAATGACGTATTGCTCCTTCAGTGGCTCAATCCAGAAGCGCGGAGGATAGTCGGCCAGGTCCGTAATGAGTGTCACGAAAGGCCGACCGGGGTAGACGGCTTTCCAGCTTTCGCAGATCTCGCGATTAAAGTGGGGAATGACGGAGACGAGGAGATCCGCCGGATGGTCGCGCCAGAATTCTTCGAGAAGGCGAACCATGGGGCCGTGAAAGAGCCGTATCGTAAGCTGCAGAACCTGCAAGAGATACTTGCTGCCCAAAGTCCAGCCGTTCTGCAGCATGATGTTGTATTGCTGCTGGATGCGGATGCCGGTGAGTTTGCGGAGTACGTCAAGGCGGTCCGTTAAGTCCTGGAACTGCACAAGTTCCACTTGCCAGTCTCTTCCCTGCTGGGCAGCGATGGTCTGAAGCGCGACGGCTGCGTTGCGATGCCCGCCTCCGCCGTCGTGGAAGATAACGTGGATTTTTCTCATGGCTGAGATTCTGCCATGTAAATTTTGCTTGCGGACAAGAGCATGCACCATGCCATGTGGATAACTTTGGAAGTCCAATGTGTTCAAGGAGTTCCATGGACACATTCATGTACAATTCGCGACCTCTTCATGGCCTGTTCATATCGCTGGTTAACAATAGTTTCATGCGCTGCGACCTCCACATTCACTCCATCGCATCAGGCATGTGTGACACTCCCGTTTTTGACCGATTCTGCCGCGAGTCGTACAACCTGCCCGAGGAGGTTTACTCCCGGGTGAAGCAACTGGGCATGACCATGGTGACCCTAACCGACCACGACTCCATTGATTCCGGGGAAGTTCTCCGGAAGTACCCAGATTTCTTTCTAAGCGAGGAAGCGACCGTGGAAATGCCGGGTGGTACCCAGATGCACCTGGGGGTCTACGGAATCACGGAGCGCGACCACGTTGAAATCCAGCGTAGGCGTAAAGACTTCATTTCGTTGATGATGTACCTCACCGAGAAGAAACTGTTCTTCAGCGTGAACCATGTTTTTTCTGGGCTGACAGGCCGCCGCCTCGATGAAGACTTCTGCTGGTTCGCTTCCTACGTGCCAGCGTTTGAGACGCGGAACGGCGAGATGTGGCCCAAAGCCAATGAGAACGCGGCTCGGCTGGCATCCCAGCTGGGCAAGATAGCCATTGGAGGGAGCGATTCGCACACGATGGCGGGGGTTGGGCGCACGTACACAGAAGTACGCGGCGTGCGGACGGTGGATGCATTCCTCGCCGGACTTCGAGCAGGCCAGGGGCAGGTGCGTGGAGAGCATGGCAGCTACGCAAAGTTGACTGCGGACGTTTTCCGCATCGTGTGGTCTTTGTGGACGGAAAAGCCGTGGACTCTGGCACTCATGCCGCTTGCGCCGCTGGTTCCGGTTTTTACGGCGAGCCACTGGATGAACGAGATTCGCTTTTGCCAGAAATGGTCGGCTGCGATGGAGCGCGGCGAAAAGCGCCAACGGATGTTCTGGGATATAGATTCTAGCTTCGAGGCGAACTGGGGCTAGATGGGCTAACAACCATGGCTGTCGCACGCACTGTCTGGGGATTCATCGAACGGCGAGATTACCGCGTGATGCGGCGGATGAACCGCTGGCGAGCCCCGCGGTGGGTGCGCCTGTGGATGATCCTGGCCACGCGGATGGGCGACGGCTGGCTGTGGTATGGGTTAGGGATCATGCTGCTGATCAGCGGGGGCCCTCAGAAGTTTTATGCCATTGGGGCGGCAGGAAGTGCCTCAGGCGTGGGTATTCTCGTCTTCAAAGCTTTGAAAAGACTGAGCCAGAGGCCTCGGCCTTGCCAACTGGAGCCGCACTGCTGGTCTAAGGTCTTGCCGCCGGACCGGTTTTCCTTTCCGTCGGGCCACACGATGACGGCCTTCGCGATCGCGCTGGTGGTGAGCTACTTTTATCCTTCGCTTGAAGGTCCCTTATTTTTCTTGGCTCTCAGCATCGCCGTTTCCCGCATTGTGTTGGGAATGCATTTCCTTAGCGACGTGCTGGCAGGTATGGTTCTGGGTGTGGCGCTTGGATGCACCTCGATCACGACGTTTGCATCGCTGGGATGGGTTTAGATTTCGCCGGACTCAGGAGATCTGCTGAACTTTTGCCAAAACATCCTATTGAGCCTCGGCCAATATACGGCGGTGCGAGCGGCTGAGGAAAGCGGCAGCATGGTTGCCGTACTCCAAGTCGCCAGCTTGCAATCTTATGCGGGACTCGGTTCATTACTCATGTGAAGCGCGATCTCGCGGCCTCTACAAAGGTTTCGGATGGGCTGCGAGGGCTTCGCGGAACGCGGCGAGATTGCTCTTATCTACCGTGGCAGTGCCGGTGTCGACCCAAGCGGGCATTGGAGGTGCTGGGGCGGTGCGCCAGTCTTTGAACTCATGGACGGCGTTGTGGTGGAGATCATCGGCAAACTTCAGGCCGTAGAAGGCCATGATATAAGGCTTCTGCACGATGGTCGCGTTGATCCAGCCCTTTTCAATGGCGTCGAGCGTTTCCGGATCCTTGTCGAAGGAAACGATGGCGATTTTGCCAGTCAGGTCCAAGCGGTGAAGGGCTTCGGCAACTCCCGATCCGCCGGAAGCCTCGAGACAAATAACGCCGTCAATCTTTTCTTTCTTTGCTAGAAGAGCAGATACACCGTCATTGGCGTTGCGGGGATCTCCCTTGTCATCAATGGTCTGCGAAATTTTGATACCGGGGTATTTCTTGAGAGCTTCGGTGACACCGCGGACACGCTCGTCAAGATTAGACTGTCCCGGGATGGTGATGATAACGACCTGGCCCTGGCCCTTGAGAATATCCGCCATGCGCTTGCCGCTTTCTTGGCCGGCGCGGAAGTTATCGGTGCCAACGAAAAGGATGCGATGTGAATCGGGCGCATCGGCATCGATGCAAATGACTGGGATACCTTGCGTCACGGCGCTGTCAATCGCGGGCTTGAGAAGAGACTGGCTCATCACGGAAATAAGAATGCCTGCGGGATGCAGGGCAACGACCTTTTGAAAGGCGTCGAGTTCTTCTTGTGGAGAGAGAGTGGCGGGGCCATCCATTTCCGCTTTGACGCCCATGCCTGTGGCGGCGTCGCGCAAACCTGCCTCGGCTTCTTGCCAGTAGGGCAAACCGATGTTTGCGGAGATCAAATAGTATTGCTCCTCTTTTTGGTGATACGGCTCCTGGCAGGCAGTGAGAGTTGCGCCAAGAATGACAGCCAGAATCGCCAAGCTTTTAGGATGGAGTTTCATTTAAGGTCTCCTTTGCACGAAGTAGCGGATCGGGATCGACGAAAAACTAGAGACCCGAAGTTCCTGGCGCAAGAGGGTACCACAAGAGGTGCAGAGTACAACTGGTGAGGCTGCGGGATGGAGGGGCAGGCTCCGGTAACTGCGCCTATAAGGCTTGTCGCGCAGCAATTTCAGATACCGCCGAGTTTGACGTTGGAAATGACGAAACTCTGAGTTTCACAATTATAACGAAATTCGACGTCGCTCCAATCAGACAGTGCAAAGGTTAGGTTGGATTTCTTGTACTTGATCCAATAGAAGGTAACTTGGATTTTCAGGCTTGCACCTTCACTCTTGATTGGCCATATCTTGAGAATCGAAAATGGCTTCCGCAACGCCTTAGATCTCGCAATCTGGTTTTGCGTGTCCAAGTACTCTACGCAGTACTCGCCGAATTGTTCTTGTAGATCGTTCGTGATTCCGAGGTCTTTCTCTACAAACATGTGGTGATAGTTTGTACGAATACCTAAATAACTATCGTCGGTGTTGCCATAAGATTTCTCCATTTCGGCTATGCTCGCAAATAGGGCCTTGGAATATAGGTTCTCTTCCTTTGCGGGAGCCCTCTTATCCTGTGGATATGCGGGAACAACAAAGAGAAACGGGATTATGCTGAGAGTGATTGACCGCAGGAGTCCGGACACTGTTCATCTCCATACTTCCGATTATGCTTCCACAATATTGATCAATTCTCAATTCAAGAGCAACCGGGTTATGGTCAACTACTGATTAGCCAGATGATTGGAAGTGACCCACGACCCGCTGCAGGAGACGGTCAGGCAGAGTGCGGTGTATCTTCGCATCCGCGCACTCGTATCGGTTTGGTAGCTTCGAACAGGAGCCGGGCTGTGAGGAATCTGTTTTCTATATTCTTCTAATAGGGATTCCACCAAATAGTCTCCCGGTTGTGATCATTATGGAAGATGAGGAGAAGCGAATCTGGAACCGAGCCTGCCCGCTTTGAGAGTGAGCCGTAGAGACTTAGCGGAGAAGACTGCCCGTCGGTCCGAACTGGTCTTCCTTCTACAAGTTTCGCGGCCGGGGCTTTGGAGCACGACCGCGCTTTTTTATTTGATGCCGCTGGGGCACGCGGATTTATTGCATTCGGGGACACTCTGGCTGGGGCTCTTCTTTGTGTTGTTTCCGCTGGGATTTCTTTTGTATGGCGTGAATGACATTGTGGACGCGGAGGCGGACCAGTTGAACCCGCGCAAGGGGACTTTTCTGTTTGGGTCGCTGGGTGCGGCGGAACAGCTCGCTGCTCTGCGATGGAAGATCGCGGCCGTACAGATTCCTTTTCTGATTGTTTTCTTTGTTCTTATAGGACCGCGCATTTTGATTTGGTTTGCGTCTCTGTTGCTGGCCGTCGTGCTTTACAATGCGCCGCGTTTCGGATGGAAAAGCCATCCGCCCTTCGACGTGCTGATTCAAGCGAGCTATTTGCTGGTGTTTGTGCTGAGCAGCTGGCTGAACGGCGTCTCGCAGCTTCCGTGGCAGACTTTTCTCTTTGGGGCCATGTTCGCGATGCACTCCCATATTTTTGGCGAAGTGATGGATATCGAACCGGATCGCCTGAGCGGGCGGCGAACGACGGCGACGTTGATCGGCGCGGTGCGTTCGAAGTTGCTCATCGCGGGGTTCTTGTGCGTGGAGACGACGCTGGTTTACGTGTTTTTCGGAGACTTGGTTATTACCGGATTTCTTGGGTTTGGTGCGGCATGGTTTCTGTTGGATGCGTTGTTGATTTGGAAGAATCGCCCGTATAGTCCGAGGACGATGCGTTTGTTTATGTGGGGCTGGAACGCGGCGGCCATTGCCGGAATGTTTTGGAATTGGACGCAGGGCAGCTTGCTGCATGCCAGGCATGTCGCGGGGCTCTGAGCATGCAAAGCCGCTTCCTTCTTGAAATCAGTGTGGAGAGCGTCGACGCGGCGATGGCCGCGGAACGAGGCGGAGCGCAGCGTATCGAGTTATGCAGCAATGCGAGGGAAGGCGGGACGACTCCGAGCGGCGAGTTGATGAGAGCCGTGCGCGAACGTGTGAGCTTGCCCATTTTCTCGATGGTTCGGTCGCGCGCGGGTAATTTTGTCTACACAGATAAGGAGTTCGGGGCCATGCGGCGTGAGATTGAAGCGGCCAAAGAATTCCGGATGGACGGGGTTGTCTTGGGATTGCTGGATGCGGATGGAGAGGTTGACATTGCGCGCACGAAACAACTCGTAGAGCTGGCGCGGCCGCTCCCGATTACTTTTCATCGGGCGTTTGATGAATGCGCTGAATTGCGCGCGTCGCTGGAGGATGTCATCGAGACCGGAGCGAGCCGATTACTCACCTCGGGCGGAAAACGGACTGCACCGGAGGCGTTGGGAGTGCTAGCGGAGCTTGTTCGAATCGCAGGCGAGCGGCTGATCGTGATGCCGGGCAGCGGGTTACACGCGGGAAATATTCGAGAAGCGGTCGCGAAGACTGCGGCGCGCGAGTTTCATGCGGGGTTGAGTTCGGTGGTGGCAAATCCTGGGGACAAGATCGGTGTCTTTGAAGAAGAGGTTCGAAGAGTTGTGGATGTGTTGCGCGATTGCGAGTGAAGTTGCCGGAGAAGAATCGGCTCATTTCGGATTGAGTGCCGTGCTAAGAAAAAAAAAGAGGGCACGACGTGCCGTGCCCCTACGAGGAAAACGCAGACTGGGGCTAGGCCTTTTGGGCTTGGCGGCGTAGGAAAGTCGGGACGTCCAGGTCGTCCGCGGGAACTTCGTGGCTGACTTCGCGGACGTTTTGTTGGACTTGATGAACTACGTTGGGGAGCGTTTGCTGCTGCGGGACGGGAGTTTCCACTTCTCGGCCGGCTTTCCAGGTCTTGGGCAGGAAGGACGGCTTCTGCGGGATGTTTTTCTTGTTGGCTTCCTTGAAGCCTGCGGCGATGACCGTGATTTTGACGGCGTCCTTCATGGAGTCGTCCATGACGGCGCCGAAGATGATGTTGGCGTTTTCATGCGCGGCTTTCTGGATGACGGAGGAGGCTTCGTGAACTTCGTGCAGCGTTAGGCTGGAGCTGCCGGAAATGTTGATGAGGATGCCCTGCGCGCCTTGGATGGAGTTGTCTTCGAGGAGCGGACTGGAAATGGCACGGTTGGCAGCGTCGATGGCTCGATTCGTTCCGGTGGCGATAGCCGTCCCCATGACGGCGTAGCCCTGGCCGTGCATGATGGCTTTCACGTCGGCGAAGTCGCGATTGATAATGCCGGGGACGGTGATGATGTCGGAGATGCCTTGAACGGCTTGGCGGAGGATGTCGTCGGCAATGCGGAAGGCGTCGAAGAAGCTGGTGCCGCGCTCGACGGTGTCCATCAGGCGCTCATTCGGAATTACGATAACCGTGTCCACGCAACCGATGAGCTCTTGCAAAGCTTGTTCGGCCTGAAGCATGCGGCGTTTGCCTTCGAAGGCGAAGGGCTTGGTGACGACGGCAACGCTCAATGCGCCGAGTTCGCTTGCGAGCGAAGCTACTACGGGCGCGGCGCCGCTTCCGGTGCCTCCGCCGAGACCGGAGGTGATGAAAATCATGTCCGAGCCTTCGAGGGCTTCGATGATTTTGTCGGTGTCTTCGAGGGCGGCTTTGCGGCCGATCTCAGGATTGGCGCCAGCGCCGAGTCCTTTGGTGAGTTTAGCGCCGAGTTGTAACTTCACCGGAGCTTGCGAGAGCTTGAGCGCCTGCAAGTCCGTGTTGGCGGTGATGAACTCGACGCCCTCGACTTTGGCGCGGATCATGCGGTTGATGGCGTTGCATCCGCCGCCGCCCACGCCGATGACTTTAATTTTCGCGGGCTGCAGCTCCTCGCTGAAGCTCATGCGAATTCCTGTGTCTTTTGCAGTCATACGTCCCTCAGCCTTCTCCAGGTTCGCGGCGCTGCGCTCGGGCGGGTTCACGAGGCACCTGCGAACATGGACTTCAATTTGGATACGAAATTTCCGGAGCGCTGCGACGCGTTGCGCCGCGTCTTCGCGCCATACATCACCAAACCAACGACCGTTGCATATTCCGGCTGGGCTACCTGTTCCGGCAGATCAGCCAAACCTTTGGGCTCCGCGATGCGGACAGGCAAGTGGAAGGATTGCTCGGCCAGGTCGAGCAAGCCGTTAAGCCTCGCGCCGCCTCCGGAGAGGATGAAGCCGGCGGGGATTTGTCCATCGAGTCCAGCACGCTGGAGATCATCGCGGATGAGCGCGAGGAGTTCCATGGCGCGAGGCTCGATGATGTCCGTGAGCATGCGGGCGAAAATCGTGCGCGGCGGACGATCGCCTACGCTGGCAATTTCGATCGAGGTGTCTTCATGGAGGAGCGAAGATGCGGCCCAGCCATGGCGACGCTTGATTTTTTCGGCTTCGGGGATAGGCGTGCGGAGACCGACGGCGAGGTCATTGGTGAAATGGTCGCCGCCGACGGGAACTGCGCCGGTGTGGCGCACAACGCCGCCGCCGTAAACGATCAGCTCCGTCGTGCCGCCGCCGATGTCAAGCAGGCAGCAGCCGAGATCGCGCTCGTCCTGCGTGAGGCAGGATTCCGCGGATGCGAGCGGTTCGAGGACCGTGTCGTTGACCAGAATTCCGGCGCGATTTGCGGCGGTGACTAAATTTTGCGTCGCGGCGATGGAAGAGGTGACGAGGTGGACGTTGGCTTCGAGGCGCTGGCCGACCATGCCGATGGCGTCGCGAATGCCATCCTGCGCATCGACCATGAATTCATGGGGCAGGACGTGGAGAACTTCGCGGTCCTCAGGAAGCGTGATGTTGCGGGCGGCATCGACGGCGCGGCGGACGTCGTCGCGCTCGATATCGCGGGCGCGGTTGCCAAGCGTGACGCCACCGCGGCTGTTGACGCCGCGAACGTGGCCGCCGGCGACGCCGATCACGGCGGACTCAACGGGAACGTTGGCTACACCTTCTGCTTCCTCGACGGCGCGGCGAATCGAGCTGACCGTGGAATCTAGATTGACGATTAGACCTTTGCGCAGACCTTTGGATTCTGCAGCGCCCAGCGCGAGAAACTTCACTTGTTCTTCGTCGATTTCAGCGATCAACGCGCACGTTTTCGTGCTGCCGACGTCCAGCCCTATGATGTAACGATCTTTTTTTGACAAGCCGCCGCCCCCACCCAGGTTCTCTTAATTTTTCAGCTTTGCGGAATTCGTGTTGCTATCCGCGTTCACAACTACCTGCCGTGAATATTGCAAATCGATGGACTGCACATGTCCTGCGTTGGCCTGCCACTGCGCGAAATTGTCGACGAGCATCCGATACTTGCCAGTGAAATCGCTGTTGCCGAAATGAATGGTGACCGCTTGCGAATCGGTTGCCGAAGCTAGGCCGGTCATGACGACGCGAAGATCTTTCGCGTTCGAAAGGTCCACTTCGCTGACGCGGTCGGAGGATTCGGAGCGCACCAGGTCCGCGTCTCGCAGAAACTCTTGATAGGTCTGCATGCGTTTTTCGCGCTCTTCGCGCGGCATGCTCTCGGGAAGGCCGGCGATGATGGGGAAATGCAGGTCTTCGCCCTCGGGACGGTCCAGAATCACGCCGTGGGCATCGATCAGGGCGAGTTCGTTGCCGTTGCGCAAAAACGCGATGGGAGTACGTTCCGTTAGTTCCACGCGAATGCGGTTTGGCAAGATGCGCTGCACGCTAGCGGATTCGACCCAGGGCAATTCTTCGAGCTGGCTGCGGCGCGCGTCGAGCGGAACGCGTAGAACGCTGCGGTTGCGGTCGCGCGCAAAGGGTTGAAGAACGGCTTCGCGGCTGACGATGTGATTTCCCGTGAACTCGATCTGATCGGACTTTAGAAGAAGGACTTGCGGCGAATAGAGCAAGAAGCGTACGGCCGTAATGGATGTGGTCACGCCCGCTGCGCCTACAATGGTCCATACCAAGACGCGGCGATAAAAAGTCCAGCTGCGGCCGCCAAATTTCTTGCGGCGAATTTCTAGTGGCCTTTGACGGCGCAAATAGCGCGGCTCTTCGTCGGCGAGCAGTTCGGGACGGTACGGCTCGGCGGCAGCCGCGGCGTTGCCTCGTTGCATGGCTTTTACGCGTTCCAAACGACCACCTCGTATTCGAGAATGACGCCGAAGGACTTTTCAACGCGCTCGCGCACGTCGGCAATCAGGGCGAGCATGTCCTTCGCCGAGGCTTTGCCTGTGTTTACAAAGAAATTGGCGTGGCGGTCGCTGACGCGGGCGTCGCCTACATTTAGCCCCTTAAGACCCAGCTCATCAATTATGCGTCCGGCGGAAGCGCCTGGAGGGTTTTTGAATATGCAGCCGGCACTTTTCTGCCCGAGCGGCTGGCTTGCGCGCCGTTTTTCGTTGCAGATACGAATCCCTTTGAGAATTTCGCGATACGGTTTGGAGGGTAATTCCAGCTTCACTGCGAGCATCATATCATCAGGTGCAAAAGATGTGTGGCGGTATTCGAAAGAAATTTGATCGCCCTCGAGAGTTTCGAGTTTGCGGACGGCGGCGCGATAGAGCTTGACCTGGCGGACGTAGCTGCCGATTTGCATGCCGTAGGCGCCGGCATTCATGCGAAGTGCGCCGCCTACAGTTCCGGGGACGCCGATGAGGCCTTCCATACCGCCCAAGTCGTTTTTCGCACAGAAAGTTACGGTGCGGCCCAGGTCGGCCGCGGCGTCAACCTGGGCAAAATTGCCTTCGAGGACAATGTCCGGCTCGGGAGAGACGAGTTGAAGCACCACCCAGGGGAGTTTACCGTCGCCAACAAGCAGGTTTGAACCGCCGCCGAGAAACTTGTGCGGGACACCTTGAGCGTCAAGGAGATTTAGAAGGTCAGGAATCGCTTCGTGCTTCTCGATGCGCAGCAAATCGGTCGTGCCCCCGATGCCGAGGGAGGTGAGCTCGGCCAGAGATGCGGCCGGCTTCAGCTGGACGCCTAGCTCCGACAGCGCTGCGACGATTTTGGGGTCTTCAATGCGCATGGTGTGTGGGATTTTCCGTCCCCAGGAGGACCATCAGTTCGTTACTGGCGCGGCTGATGTTGCCGGCGCCAATCGTCATGATGGCGTCACCTGCGCGGGCTTCGCGGAGGAGGAATTCGATTCCATCCTGCATGGAGCGGAAGTAGTGAACGTTTTTGTGTCCGGCCTCGCGAATGGCGTTGGCAAGAGCTTCGCTGGTAATGCCGGGGATGGGCGCTTCGCTCGCGGCGTAGATGTCCGTTAGGACCAAAATGTCGGCCTGGTTAAAGGCCCGGCTGAATTCCTCCCAGAGATGCTGGGTACGCGAAAACCGATGGGGCTGGAAGAGGACTAGGATGCGGTTGAACTTGCAGACGCGCGCGGCTTCGAGGGTGGCGCGAATTTCAACCGGGTGATGCCCATAGTCATCGATTACGGCGATGTCGTTCACTATGCCCTTAATGTCGAAGCGGCGTCCCACACCCGTAAATTTGGCGAGGCCTTCGCGGATCAGGTCGCTTGGGACATTTAAGTAGAGCGCGACAGCTGCTGCCGCAGCTGCGTTGCGGACGTTGTGTATTCCCGGCGGATGCATCAGGTGGAGGACGCCGAGGTCTTCGCCTTTGAAGGTGAGGCGGAAATCGCTGCCGAGTCCTTCAAGCTTGACGTCGCTGATAACCAGGTCTGCCTGGCTGGAAGTGCCGTACGTAATGATCGGGCGCTTGACGTCAGGAAGAATGGCTTGTACGTTTGGCTCGTCGAGGCAGAGAATCGCGGCGCCGTAGAAGGGGACGCGGTTCACAAACTGAATGAAGGCGCCTTGAATGTCCGCGAGCGAGGTGTATTGGTCGAGGTGCTCACGATCGATGGTGGTGACAACGGCAACGACGGGCGCGAGCATCAGGAAGCTGCGGTCGCTTTCGTCGGCTTCCACGACGAAGTATTCGCCTTTGCCCAAGCGAGCGGTTGTACCGGCCTGATTGACCCTGCCGCCAATCACGAACGTGGGATCAAGATGCGCGGCGTTCAGGACCGAAGCCACCATCGAGGTTGTGGTCGTTTTGCCGTGCGCGCCTGCGACGGCGATGCCATATTTTAGCCGCATTAGCTCCGCAAGCATCTCAGCACGCGGGATTACGGGGATTTTCTTCTTGTGCGCTTCGATGACCTCGGGATTGTCTTGCTTGATCGCGGAAGAGGTCACTACCACGTGCGCGCCTTCGACGTTGATTGCTTTGTGGCCTTCGTGGATCGTCGCGCCGAGATTTTGCAGCCGCTCGGTGATGTTTGAGGGTTTGGTGTCGGAGCCGGAGACGGAGTAGCCCAGCGTCAGGAGCACTTCGGCGATTCCGCTCATGCCAATGCCGCCGATGCCGACCAGGTGGATGCGCTGAAAATTGCGGAAAGAGACCATCATGGATTTGCCCTCTCGCGTTTTCCCTGCACGTTCGCGGCCTCTTCAATTAGGTTGACGATGTCCCGCGTAGCGTTGGGCCGGGCCAGCGATCGCGCTGCCTTCGACTGATTTTCAATTTGTTCTGGCTGGTCGATTAGAGAGAAAATTTCGTTCGTGAGGCGTTCGGCTGTGAGTTCGTTTTCGGTGATCAGACGGCCTGCGCCCGCGCGTTGCATCTCCTGCGCGTTACGCAACTGGTGGCTGTCGGTGGCGGCTCCGAAGGGGATAAAGATGGCGGCGCGGCCCGCGGCTGCAATTTCCGCCGCGGTGATGGCTCCTGCTCGGCAAACGATCACATCTGCCCAGGAAAAGCGCTCGGCCATGTTCGTGAGGAAGGTTACAACCTCCGCGTTGATCTCGCGCCGCGCGTAGGCAGTGCGCACTGCATTATAATCGCGTTCGCCAGTCTGATGCACGATGGAGAGTTCATTTTTTCGAGCGGCCAGGCGGTCCATGGCGTCGACAAGTGTGCGGTTGATGGGCAGCGCGCCTTGGCTTCCGCCGGTTACTAGCAAGCGAAAGGGCTTTTCGAGTCTTCGAGGCGGTATTGAGAAGAATTCCGGGCGCACTGGGCAGCCCGTCACGATGGCCTTTTTTCCCCAGGTCCGTGCAGAAATTTCATAGCCGGTGGCGATGCGTTTGGAAAGTTTCGCGAGCAGCTTGTTGGTCAGGCCCGGCTCCGCGTTCGGTTCGAAGATTATGTTGGGCACGCCGCCCAGCCAGGTCGCTAGCAGCATTGGCCCGGCGGCGTAGCCGCCTACGCCAAACGCTGCGACTGGTTTGTGCTTTCGCAACACGCGGCGGGCGTCCAGCATCGCGGGAGCGAGCATGATGAGATTTTTTACGAGCGTGGCGCCGCCTTTCCCTTTTAGGCCGGCGACGCGCAGCGTTTCGAGCGGCAGTCCGGCTTGCGGCACTAGCTTCATTTCGATTCCTCGTTCGGTTCCTACAAGCACGACTTCTCTCTCTGCGCCGCGTGACAACCATTCCTGGGCGATAGCTATGGCTGGGATTACGTGTCCGCCTGTGCCGCCGCCGGCGATTAGTAACTTCATGGCTGATGCCTGGGCGTTGGGGCACAGCGTGCTGCGTCCCTACGAGGGCAAATCGCGCGTTGCTTCATGTTTCCGTGGCCTGCTGACTGATGTTTAGGAGCACTCCTGTGGCTAGCAACATCACCAGCAGGCTTGAGCCGCCATAACTCACGAATGGCAGCGGCATGCCTTTTGTCGGCACCATGCCCAATACAACCGCAAAGTTGATCAGCGCCTGGCTGAGCACTAGCGCTGTGATTCCCAGCGCGAGCAGGCGACCAAATCCATCGGGAGCGGCAAACGCGGCGCGCAGGCCGCGCCACCCATAAGCCAGGAAAAGTGCAATGACTAGCATCGCGCCGATGTAGCCGAGCTCTTCGCAAA
This sequence comes from Candidatus Acidiferrum sp., assembly GCA_035314345.1. Classification (GTDB taxonomy): domain Bacteria; phylum Acidobacteriota; class Terriglobia; order Acidiferrales; family UBA7541; genus Acidiferrum. The sequence continues at coordinate 34,592 of DATFZQ010000027.1, read as the reverse complement.
TTACCGCGTAAATGAAATCGGTGTGCGCTTCCGGCAGGTAAAACAACTTCTGTTTGCTTTCCATCAGGCCAACGCCGGTGAATCCACCCGAACCTACCGCGATGAGAGATTGCATCAACTGAAAGCCCGCGCCCTGCGGATCTGAATCGGGATGGAGAAAAGAGCTCAGCCGCGCATTGCGGTAGGCGACGAGGGTGATCAGCAAGTAGAGGACTGGCAACGAAGTCGCGAATCCCGCGGCGATCCATTTCCAGGAGAGTCCGGCGGCAAATAGGATGGTTGTGGCTACCAGAACAATGTCCATGGCAGTGCCGAGATCAGGCTGCGCAAGAATTAAACATACACAGATCAGCACGGGACCGGCGGCGGGGAGTATCGTCTGAAGAAAATCCTGTTTGCAAAACTCCATAGACGTTTTGTTGCGCCGCTTTTGATCGAGAAACCACGCTAAGTAGAGAATGACGGCCAGCTTCGCCAATTCGGATGGTTGAATCCCAACGGGGCCGTAACGAATCCAGCGATGCGTGGCGTGGGACTTGTCCAGAAAAAAAGTGCCGGCCAGAAGGAGCAAGACCACGCAGACGGTCGAGTAAACTACGGCAGGCTCGCGCAAGTGGCGGTAATCCGTGCGCATTAGAGCGAACATGCCCAAGAGTCCGAGGATCAGCCAGGCGGCTTGACGGATTAGAAAATAATAGGAGTGCGTGTATTCTTTTTCTGCGGTGACCGCGGAGGCGCTGAAAATCATGACCGCGCCCAACAGGCAGAGCACAATCGTCACACCAAATAGCCAGCGGTCCATTTCCAGACGTCTCGGCACGTTCGTTCACCCTTTTCCGAAAGTCGCTCGAGCGGCTTGCTTTTCGAGTTGCTTCACTAAATCTTTGAAGACGCGTCCCCGGTGCTCGTAATTTTGAAACTGATCGAAGCTGGCGCAGGCCGGCGCGAGGAGCACAACGTCGCCGCGCTGCGCCGCGTGTGAAGCGGTTTCAACGGCGCGCTCGAGCGTTTCCGCTCGTTCCAGGGCCACGCTGCCAGAAATTTGCCTTTCGATTTTTCCCGCCGCTGCGCCGATCAGCAGCGCGAGAATGGCTTTTTCGCGCAGTGGCTTTTGCAGCGCGGTGTAGTCGCTTCCTTTGTCTTTGCCGCCGAGAATAATCAGGATGCGGCCGGGAAATGCATCGAGGGCTTTGAGCGTGGCATCCACGTTCGTGGCCTTAGAATCGTTGTAATAGCGCACGCCGCCGATTTCGGAAACGAATTCCAGGCGGTGCTCCACTCCAGCGAAAGAGCGCACGCCTTTTGCAATCGCCGCAGAGGGTGCACCCGCAAGCCGAGCTGCAGCAGCGGCGGCTAAAACATTCTCGACGTTGTGTGAACCGGCGAGCGGAATATCTTCCAGCTTTAAGAGAATTTCTTCGGCTCCGCTTTGCCGAAAGATAATTTCCTCGCCGCGTACATACGCGCCCTGTGTAACGCGCTGTTTTCTGCTGAACCAGTACAGGCGCGGAAGCGACGGAGCGTGGGGTGTTGTTGCCGCGTCATCCGCGTTCAGAATCGCTGCATCTTCACCGGTCTGGTTCTCGAACAAGCGTGCTTTCGCGGCACCGTACGCTTGCAAGGTGTGGTGGCGGTCGAGATGGTCCGGCGTCAGATTCAGAAACACGCCGATATTTGGACGAAACGTGTCGATGAGCTCGAGTTGGAAGCTGCTTAGTTCAACTACTGTGCACGTGTCGTCTTTCATCGCGTCCACACAGCCGATGAGCGGCGTTCCGATATTTCCGGCGAGAATGGTCTGCATTCCTGCGGTCTTCAAAATGTGTTCGACAAGCGAGGTCGTCGTGGTCTTGCCATTCGAACCAGTGATGCCGATCAACCGGCCTTTCATGAAGCGGTATGCCACTTCAATTTCGCTCCAGATCGTGATGCCTTTCGCGCGCGCCGCCTGCAAATGCTTTTCATCGGCGGGAACGCCTGGGCTCGGAACGATCAAGTCTTGTTCGAGAAACGTCCTCTCTTGATGGCAACCAAGTTCGAGCGTCACTCTCGCGTCTTTCAGTATGGCGATCGCCTCGCCGATTTCGTCCTCGGCACGGGAATCCGTCGCGGTCACGCGCGCCCCGCGCGCGGCACAGAAGAGCGACGTCGCCACGCCTGTCCGCGCCAGCCCCACAACCAGCACGCGTTTCCCTCGCAAGTCCATTCCACCTGGCATTGTTCTATTCCAAGTCCGTCAATCAGAAAATGCGCACTACCTCAACTTCAGCGTCGTCAGCGCAAACAAAGCAAAGACAAGGGCGGCGATCCAAAACCGCACAATGACTTTTGATTCGCTCCAACCCAACAGCTCAAAATGGTGGTGGATGGGCGCCATACGGAAAATGCGCTTCCTCCGCAGCTTGAACGAGCCTACCTGCAAAATCACGGAGAGCGCTTCGATGACGAAGATTCCACCAACAAAAAACAACAGAATCTCCTGCTTGATGATGACCGCTATCGTGCCCAGAGTTCCGCCAAGCGAGAGCGACCCGACATCGCCCATGAAAATTTCCGCTGGGTGGGCGTTGTACCAAAGGAAGCCAAGGGAGGCGCCGACCAGGGCGCCGCAAAATACGGTCAATTCGCCGACGCGCGGAATGTATTGAATTTCGAGGTACGTGGCCCAGCGCGAGTTGCTGCTGACGTAGGTCAACACGGTGAGCGCGCCCGCGGCGATGACGGTGCAGCCGATGGCTAAGCCGTCGAGGCCATCCGTCAAATTCACAGCATTAGATGAACCGACGATGACCACACAAACGAACGCCAGAAACGGAAGAAACGCCAAGGGCCAGAAGTGCGGCGAATTCATCAAGGAATGGAAGACCAGGTCCGGGTGAAGGCGTTTGAGAAACGGAATCATGAGTTGCGTCGAGTAGGCGTAGTGCGTAACGAGGACGAGCAACGAAATTCCCACAATCAGGCTGACAAACACCTGAAAATAAATTTTCTTTTTTGCGGTGAGGCCGAGGTTTCGTTGTTTCGAAACTTTCGCGTAGTCGTCAATGAAACCGATAGCCGCAAAACCGAGCAGCGCAAAGAGCGAAAGCAGAATAAAAGGATTGGTCAGATCAGCCCAAAGCAAAGTGGGCACCGCCGTCGATAGAACGATAAGCACACCGCCCATCGTCGGTGTACCCGCTTTTTTCTGATGCTCCTGCGGGCCTTCTTCGCGAATGTACTGGCCGATTTGCAGCTCACGCAGGCGACGAATGAGCCAAGGACCAAACACAAGGCCGAGAAACATCGCCGTCAAGCTGGCGTAAACCGTTCGAACGGTAATGTAGCGAAAAACGTTAAGCGGGCTAAAGTAACGCTGCAGAACGTGGTAGAGCAGGTAGTAAAGCATTTAGTGCCGTACCTCCTGCCGCGGAATCTCGCCGGGAGCGGCGTAACGAATCAGCAGCGATTCGACGATGCGTTCCATTTTCACTCCGCGAGAGCCTTTTACCAGCAACACATCACCTGGGGCGATGAACTGTTCCAAAAACTTTGCCGCTTCTTCTGAAGAGGGAAAGAACTTCGTTTGTGTTCGCGGCGTGCCTGCGGAAACGGCGCCTTCCACGATTTGCTCCGCGTCACCTTCGACTCCAATCACCCAATCGACTTTGCCCGTTTTCGCGGTAAAAATTCCTGCTTCGCGATGGAGCACGGGCGACGTCGCGCCCAACTCGCGCATCTCGCCGGCCGCCAGAATCCGGCGCTGAAAATTCGGCGTCGCCGCCAAAACGGAGACCATGGCGTGCAGTGCGGCTGGGCTTGAGTTATAGCTGTCGTTGATCAGCGCCGCCCCGTTTGAAAAGCGAAGTAGTTCGCCGCGCATCGCGGGCACTCGCAGCGTTCGAAAAACGCTTTGCGCCTCAGCAGCGCCGATGTTCCAAATACTGGCGGCCGCAAGCGCGGCAAGGGCGTTGTAAATCGCGTGGCGGCCGGGCACGGGAAGCTCCAGGCGCACTCGGCCTTCTGGACTGACGTAGTCAAACGCTGAACCTAGCGCGCCGCGATCTTCGATCGCCGCAGCAGAGAAAAACGCTGGTGCATCAATACCGTAAGTCAGCACACGTCCCGGCGCAAATGCGCCGAACGCCGCGACGCGAGAGTCGTCCGCGTTTAGCACCGCGGTGGACTCGCGCCCATTCAGTCCTTCGATCAACTCGCGCTTAGCCAGCGCAATTTCATCCACCGACGCAAAAAATTCAAGATGCGCAGGCGCAACACGCGTCACCACGCCGACGTCAGGGCGAGCGATCGCTGCGAGCCGAGACAACTCGCCGCGCCGCGACATGCCCATCTCGAGCACAGCCGCTTGGTGCGCTTCTTCCAAACGAAATAGCGTCAGCGGAAGGCCGTACTCGTTATTAAAATTTCCTTCCGATTTCAAGACCCGTAGCTTCGCGCCCAGCAGTGCCGCCAGGATCTCTTTCGTTGTGGTCTTGCCCACGGAGCCTGTGATCCCGGCAATTTTGCCGCCCCAGGCTTCGCGCACCGCGCGCGCGAGTTGCTTGAGCGCTTCGAAAGTGTCGCCCACGACGATGCAGCGATTGCGGATGCCATCGCCGTAGCGGTGAGCTTGCGGCTCCGCCACCACCGCGGCGATGGCTCCTCGCCCCAGCGCACTCGCCACGTGATCGTGTCCATCGTGACGCGGTCCGTGGATGGCAAAGAACAGTTCTCCGGCACGTACCGTGCGAGAATCAATCGAGACGCCGGCCAACCGGGCCACGGGGTCGAGTCCCGCCCCCGCCCTAGCACCCACAGCGCCAGCCACTTGTGCAATCGTCCACCGCATAAATGCCTCAAGGGGTTTGCTTTACGCAGATACCCCGCGTATCGGTTTGTTTTCACCGTATTTGAGGGCTCCTCCTTTCGCAAGTTAACTACTGGCTCGCGCGCCCTCGCCACACTTTTTCAACTAACTAGATAAGCGCGCTACGTGCCAAACTTTGCGCCGTTTTTTGGCGCACTGTTGCCAATTTCCGTCTGCGCTTCGCTGTAACCTCGTTCTCGCAAGACTCGCCGCGCTACTTCTCGGTCGTCAAATTCCAGCGTGCGGTCCGCGAGAATTTGATAGTTCTCATGTCCCTTACCAGCTAGCAGAACGATGTCTCCTGCACGCGCTTCGTCCATTGCAACTCCGATTGCTTTTTCACGGTCCGGTTCGATCAAATATTTTCCGGATGTTTTCTGAAGGCCCACGATGATATCGCTGATGATTTTCAGCGGATCTTCGGTTCGCGGATTGTCGCTCGACAGAATTGTAAGATCGCTCAATCGTCCGGTTACTTCCCCCATCACGGGGCGCTTGGTGCGGTCTTTTCCGCCGCCACATCCGAAGAGCGTGATGATGCGGCCTTTGGGATTTAGTTCGCGGGCGGTTCGAATCAGATTCTCCAGCGCGTCGTCCGTGTGTGCGTAGTCGACAACCACAAAATACGGCTGGCCCAGATCAATGCGCTGGAAGCGACCAGAAACGCTTTCGAGGCCGCGAATCCCGGCTTCGATATCTTCATTCGAAAGACCGAGCGCCTGCGCCGCCCCAATTGCCGCGAGGATGTTGTAAACATTGATGCGTCCCACCAATAGCGAGGCAACTTGGACTTTTTCGTTCGGCGTTTGCGCCGTGAACGCCAAACCGTTGAAGGTCAGTTGAAACTTTTTTGTCGTGATGTCGGCGCCGTTTTCGAGGCCGTACGTAACGGTTTTTTTAGAAAGACCAGTCAGCCGCTTGCCGTATTCGTCATCCGTGTTGATCACCGCGACTTCCGGCGCACCCGCTCCAGTGCCCTCGAACAACTTCTTTTTCGCTGAGAAATAATCTTCAAACGTTTTGTGATAGTCCATGTGCTCGCGCGTGAGGTTTGTAAAGACGGCAGCCGCGAAATGGCAACCCCACAAGCGATCCATGTCTAGCGAGTGCGAACTTGCTTCAAGCACGCCAAAGCGTCCGCCTGCATCGCGAATCTCCGCAAGAAATCCTTGTAGGTCGACAGATTCCGGCGTGGTGTTCGGCGCGGGATAGTCGCCTAGCGGTGTGTGATACGCGATTGTCCCGAACATGCCTGTCTTCGCACCGGAGGCTTTTACGATGGCGTCCACTAGCGAAGTCGTCGTGGTTTTTCCATTCGTGCCTGTAACTGCCACAAGCTGTAGCGTTGCCGCTGGATGCCCGAAAAAGTTGGCCGCCGTAATAGCAAGCGCCTTGCGTGCCTCGCGCACCTGAATCCATGGCACGCTCGAAGGAATTGCCGCCGGAGCGGGCTCTTCGCTCGCGATCGCCGCCGCGCCGCGCGAGACCGCATCCCGAATAAACGTGTTCCCGTCGGCCTGCGCACCGTGCAGCGCAAAAAAAAGAGCACGCGGCTGCACTTTGCGAGAGTCGCACGCAACCTGGCGAATTTCCAGATCCTGCGCGGACGGAGGAATACTCGCTTCGGTCCTTTGCAACAAATCGCGCAGCTTTAGACTTCGAGGAGAGACGCGTGTAAACGATGAATTTTCCCGGCGTTCATCGGCGTGGTTCGGTTTGGAGTTGCTGGTGTCTTCTAGTTCGCTCAATCCAGTTCTCATCCTAATTTCTGATTTCCGGGCGCGGCTTCAATTTTTTCTCGAGCGGTGTCCCGAACTGCACGGTGATTTTCGCGCCGCGTCTGACCTTTGCTCCCACGGCTGGCGATTGTTCGGTTGCAAGATTGCTGCCAACCAGCACAGGATCGAGCCCCAGCCTCAAAGCGATATCCGCTACGTCGCGCATTGTCTTTCCGCTAAAGTCAGGCACTTCGATGTCGCCCCCCTGATCAACAGCTAAGGTCAAAACCGGCTTCTTGGAATCCGTTTGCTCCTGGCCATTGGGCTTTGTTGTCTGGGATGCGGTGGGCGGTGGATCGGGCTGGCCAGAAAAATCTACCGACGAGAAATCCTCCAGCGCGCTTAGGTCCTCGCCCGCTTGCTTCATGTAAGCCGTCTGGATGAGCTTTGGATTGAGCGGGACATCGCGCGGCACGTCGAGATACGCCAACACCTGTTCGGCGATGCGTTTGAACACCGGCGCAGCTACTTGGCCACCTTCGTGCAAGCCTACGGGAGAATCCAGCGACACCAGAATGGTCACCGCTGGATTGTTGATCGGAGCGAATCCCGTGAAGGAGGCGATAAATTGCGTTGGCGAGTAGCGTCCAGTCGCAGGGTCTATCTTTTGCGCCGAACCCGTTTTTCCGGCCGAAGTCCATCCATCGAGGTGGGCCGGAGTCCCCGTTCCGTACAACACCACGTCTTCCATCAACTGTCGCAGCGTCGCGGCAGTCTCCGGACGAATGACGCGCTTGGGCTCGGCAGCCGCTATTGGCTCTTCTGGAGGCAACACTTTTTCCCCGCGGCGCAATTCGGCGACGATCTGAGGTTTATAAAGCGATCCACCGTTGGCAATCGCAGAGACGGCAGCTATGAGCTGTAACGGCGTCACGCCGATTTCCTGTCCCATCGAGATCGAACCTACCGAAATCGGCTTCCAGTCTTCGAGCCTGGCCACCCTGCCGCGGCTTTCGTAGGGCAGCTCGACACCCGTAGTCGTGCCGAAACCGAACGCACGTATGTAGTCGTAAAACTTTGGAGCGCCGAGCCGCAGCGCAATCTTGATGGCGCCCACATCGCTCGATTTCGCGAGAATATCCGAGACTGTAAGCAGACCGAATGGCTTGTGATCGCGGATGCGATGGCCGGAGATATAAACCTGGCCGTTTTCGCAATCGAATACCTCGTCGGGCCGCGTAATCCCCTGATCAAACGCCGCTGCCAACGTGATGAGTTTGAAAGTTGATCCGGGCTCATAAATCGTGCTCACGGCGCGGTTCATCCACGTTTCCGATGGAGCATCGCTTGCTTTGTTTGGATTGAACTTTGGCCAATTCGCCAGCGCGAGAATCTCCCCCGTATTGGGGTTCATCACGATAACTGTGCCTGCACTTGCGTGTGTCTTGGCAATCGCAGCGGCTAGTTCCCGTTCAGCGGTGTACTGAATCTTTTCGTCCAGCGTTAAGACTACGCTGGCTCCGCGTTCGCGCTGCGCTTCTCCGCCGTCGAACCAGCGCTGCCGCGCGTCAGCCATTACTACGATCCGTTCGCTCTTGCCCCGGATCTGGCTATCTAGTTCGCGCTCAATGCCTACAAGACCCTTCTCATCGACATCGACAAAACCGAGCACGTGGGCCGCAAGATCGCGCTTCGGATAAAACCGTTGGTTTTCTTTTTGGAGGTAAATGCCCTTCAGGTTCAACTTACTGATGGCATCCGCTTTTTCAGGAGGCAACTTCCGTGCAATCCAAGCAAACGATCGCGAGGATTCGAGCCGAGCTTCAATCTCCTCCTGCGGCTTGTTGACCACGCCCGAGAGCAGCCGCGCCGCGAGATTTTCATCGGCAATCTCCGAAGGCACAGCGAATGCGGAGTCCACAGGGATGCTCATCGCCAGCGGCCGTCCGTTGCGGTCGTAAATCGCGCCGCGCTCAGGAGTTATTTCAAAGCTGCGTTGCTGCTGGCGCAGAGCACGCGCAAGGTAGTCGCTGTGCCGGAAGAGTTGCAGGTAAGTCAGCCGCCCGAAAACGGCGCCGATCCACAAGAACGCCACGCCGGCGATGATGAGCAAACGGACGTGGACGCGGTCTTGTCGCATGGCGAATTCAGGTCGGCAAACACTCCGGTTTGAAGTTCAAAAGAACGGGAAATTTTTCGTATTGGAAAGCAATGCCGATCGCGGGAATCACGGCGCCCGGTTCGGTCTCACGTACCGCGCGGCGGCTACTTCCGCGCCGTCGGGCGCTTCGTACTCTTGCACGTTCGTCGGCAAAGGTTCGGTCAGGCCAAGCCGGCGGCGCGCAATCACATCAATGCGCATGGGATTGCGCAAACCGGCGATTTCCAGTTTCAGCTCCGAATTCAAAGCCGCGGCCTTCATCTGCTGGCCTTTCAGGTCTTCCAACTGAAAACTCAAATCGATGCAGCGAAAGTGCTGGAAGATGTACAGCATAAAAAACGCTGCCACAACGCCTCCCAGCGCGACTGTCCGCCAGAGATTCCGCATCTTTGCCGGCTCGACGTTGCGCACCAGGCGTGAATTATCAATCCGCTTGACGGTGTGAAACTCCGCCGTTACCGCTTTCTTTCTCTTGCGTACCATAACTACACTCTTTCTGCACACCGCAGTTTCGCGCTTCGCGAACGCGGGTTTCTCGCCTTCTCTTCTTCGGTCGGCTGGATCACGTGCCGGGTGAGCACTTGGAGCGTTCTCTGACGCTCTTCCTCTTGAAACGCGTGCTTCACGATGCGGTCTTCGCGCGAGTGGTAACTAAGCACCACCAAGCGGCCGCCCGAATTTAATGCAGCAGGGGTCCGTAAAAGAAACTGCCCGAGTTCCTCCATCTCTCGATTCACCGCGATCCGCAGCGCCAGAAACGTTTTTGTTGCGGGATGCAGTCTCTGCCTTCCCCATTGCTTACGGGCCCCTGCTACAGTCGTTGCCAAGTGCGCGGTATCCCGTACGGGCCGTGCCCGTACGATCGCCTTGGCGATTCTTCTGGAATCGTGCTCATCCGCTTCGCGGTAGAGCAGGTCGGCTATTTCCTTTTCCGCCCATTGATTCACAATTTCGTCTGCCGTCAACTCATCGGCAGCGTTCATCCGCATATCAAGGGCGGCCGCTTCGCGGAACGAAAATCCCCGCTCTCCTTGATCAAGCTGCATGCTCGAAACTCCCAAGTCGGCCAAGACCCCGTCCACCTTCTGAATCCCCAACTCTTGTGCGACCTCCGCAATCCTCGAGAAGGGCGACTGCACGACCGTCACCTTCGCCCCAAAGCTCTTCAGCCGCTCCCGCGCCAACTCTAACGCCTGTGCGTCCCGGTCCAGGCTGATCAATTTGCCTGAGGTTAGCCGCTCGGCGATCGCTGCCGAATGCCCGCCGGCTCCCAGCGTGGCGTCTATGTACGTTCCTTCCGGCTTGATGCCCAGCCATTCCAGCACCTCGTCCAACATCACCGGCGTATGCGCCGCACTCAATCTGTTCAGCCCTTCGCCCCGCTGCCCCACCGAAGATCTTTATTTCGTTATTTTCCTAATTCTTACTTCTTAAATCCCCAGTGCCGTATCATCCGCAGCCGTATACGGCTCATTCTTCAGCTTATCCAGCACCCTTGTATGGTTCATCACTTCGAGATAATTCAACGCCCCGAAGACGTCCACATCGCCCATAGTTTGCGCGGCATCGCGCAGGACAAGTGGTAAAAGCACTCTTCCCTGCCCATCGAGTTCCGCCTGCTGCCCGAAATAGCTCGTCCGCAAGAGGAACTTTTGCTTCGCCACGTGTGTGCTCGGCAATTGCGCCAGCCTGTCCTCGATTTCCGACCAAACCTTCATCGGATAGATTCTTGCCGTTTCTCCCGTCGTACTTGTGATATAAAACTGGTTGCCGTACTCCTTGAGCTCGTCCAGAAACACCGAGGGTATTTTGAGACGCCCCTTCTCGTCGACTTTCGCCGGACAGTTTCCCCGCAGCTTCATAGATCCCATTCAATGGCTGGTTTTGGACGCCCAATATGCCTACGTTCACGATTGCCCTCGAGAACGTCTGGATGGCCCCGGGAGAAATTCTACTTTGCTCTACTACTGACCACTCTCTCCCACTTCTGGCCACATAATAGGCTGCTTTCTGGCGTTGTCAAGAAAAAACGTGCAGTCTTTTGAAAAATTTGTGTTTTCTGACGATGCCGAAAACATGAAATTTTCCCCACTACAGGTTGTGGTTTCTTTTGTAGGGCATCTCTACCCTTCGTAGGTCTACTTGCGCCGTCGGAACGCCGCATTTTTGACGGGTGCGCGACTTACACGTGGAAGTTAAGCCGCCTTGCGTTCCTCCCAATAATCTTCAAACTCACCATTGAGGTGGCAGCAGCGTAGAGCCAAGATCGCGTTCGCTCCTCGAACGGTCCAGAACATTCCTGACCTCTTGAGACGGTAAGCGACCACCGTCTTGCATCCGGCTTCGATCACCCCCGAACCAACAAATAGGTGTTGGCCGCGAAACTTGGGGTATCGCATGCGCTCCGCATTCCGCTCAAAATAGTCTGCCTCGGTGCGAATCTTCTCCGTTACTTGGGGGTTGTCGGATTCGATCGAGCGGAGTGCGCCAACCAGCTTTTCGATTTTCCCGCGATCCAGCAGGCGCTTTTGGTGGATCTTCATCCAGGCTTTTTGCTTTCCTTCCTCATTGGGGAACAGCTTGCGCGCGACCTCCCAAAGATGCTGGCGGGCGTGGTAGAGATCGACAATCTGAATCGCGCCCGGAAAGTGCAGCTCGACAAGATTCCAAATCCATTCGGCGCCGTCGCCGATCACGACCTTCTGGAGTGCGCAGCTCCAGCCGCGTCCCCAGGCTTCCGCATAGATTCGACGACCAAACGCTTCCGCACTCTCAATGGCTCCGGTATACGTGGTGGAATCGGGAGCGGATGGGGTAGCCTTCCTTATCCCACGTCGTCTGGGTGAAGACGCATCCCAGTTTGACTTCCCGAGTATGGGCCGGCTGGCCTTCCGTCTTGCCCTGCCGACCGACCGTCTCTTTCTTCACCACCGGAACTCCCGTCCCATCCATCTGCACGTACAGCACGGAAATCGGCTTGCCGACAACCACGGGCAGTTCCAACTGCAGGGCTTTCTGAATCTCGGCTTGTTCACGCTGAGCGATGTCGGCTCCGATGGCCTCCGCCGTACGCTCCACGGATTTGGTGGTCACTTCCAGGCCGGCCAGAACTTTCATCTGTTCGCGGCCGTGATCGAAGGGTGCCTCCTGACCCACCATGGCCTGCATGCGGCGTACGCCGGGAGAGAATTCCGTATTCTCGATATCCAGTTCGATATCCACCGGAAATTGGCCGACGCCGCAGTGTGCGCACAAATAGTAGGGACGTAAAACCTCTACCGGGCCCACGGCGGTCAGCACGGGCTTGCTGCGCTGCTCACGGTAGTGGGCTTGTTGGCCGCAAGGGCAAGCCAGCGTGCGCCCTTCCTCGCTCGGGGCTGGGAATTGGAGCAGTTGGCTCAACGCCGCGGCACCCGCCCGGTGTAGAGCCGAGCGCATGGCCATCTCGGTCGCTTCGAGATCGAGTCTCCCCGTGTTGCGTCGATCCTGGAACACCACCCGCAAGAATTGTTCTACTTCGCGCCTGATCTCTTGCCGGATCGCTTCGACCGTTTTTTTTTCAGCTCCGTTTCTGGCTGCTCCTCAAGAGGCCGCAAACGGCAGATCTCCGCGTTGGTTCCCAGAAACTCACGAGTGAGCTGCTGGAATTTCCGGAACTCCTGCACTTCTCGCTCGGCTTTCTGGATCGCTGCAGGGGTGGACAACGCTTCCGAGCTGGTCTTACCATCGACCTTATAGGTGAGCCGGAAATTGGGGCCGTGCCCCGGCTGACCAGGTTGATGGCAGTGACACTCTCGTTTACCGCACCGACCCGAGGTGGCGGTAATGCTGCCAGGGCGAAGGTCACCGAGTTCTGCGATGCGCTGAGCAATTAGTTCACGTCGCTGTTCTAAATCCGAAAGGGACTGAGGCATATGGTGGTCCTCCCATTCCTAGCGTATATTATACGCACGGGAATCACCACCCGAAAACGATATTAGCTCCTTCTCCCTTTAAAGTCGCCCGCCCATTTTTGACAGCTATCTCGGAAGGTCAGCACTACCTCGCATGAATCAGACCTGACGGATGGGCCTTTCCCTCTGAGCGGAGACCGTAGAGGGACTGCGTCCTATTTTCGCATTCAGAAAGAGCTTGCATTTTCTTGGTAACTTGTAGTATTAATGCTACAATATGAAACAGGAACCCCGCGGCCCGCAGGCCGCACGTCTTCGCCAACGCAAGTTTCATTTGCTCCACCGTTTCCCCATCCCGTCCGATCTGCTGCCCGGAACCCTCACCCGAAGTTTCACGCGCTGCGGGAATCCTCGCTGCCATTGCGCTCACGAGAAAGGCCATGAGGCTTGGACACTCACCTTCATGGTCAAGGGCCGGCGCCGTGTTGAGCGCATCCCCCGGGATTGGGTGGAGGAGGTAGAGCGGCGCGTCTCGGCCGGGCGCGAATTTCAAGATGCCGTGCGCGAAGTGCTAGCCGCCAACGCCCAGCTTTTGGTGTTGGCGCGCCAGCAGCGCAAGAAAAACAGGAAGCGCTCCTGAGGAGCCCTACGCCACGCCGGGTATGGAAGTTCGTCATCCACCGTTTCCATCTGACAGCTTACTTCCGCTCTCCCGGCGACAGGCGTGCCAGCCACAAGATTTCAGCGAAAGATCTGTTGTGGTCGATTGTTCTGGGCACGATCTTGCGCCACTGGGCTTTTCTGGCCATTGAGTCGCTGGTGGGATCGCACGCACGGAGGAACCTAAGCATCAGCAGGAAATTCGGCGATGATGCTTTGGGATATTTCACCGAACGTTTAGATCCGGCACCCACACGGGCGGCTTTGGCTGCTGTGCTCCACCGCGCCAAGCGCAACAAGGCTTTCGAGGACTGCCATTTCGTCGGCCTGGCGCTGGATGGCACGACAGGCGGACGACGGCGAAAAAAGGGATGTTCCTTATGCCGTCCCTATCGCAATGCTCGGCAAGAGATCCTCGGCTATCGTCATCACCTCGTGCTGGCCGCGGTGGTGGGTGACGACCTCACTCTGCCCGCGGATGTCGAAGCTTATGGGCCGGGTGACAGCGAATACGCAGCGGGGCAGCGCCTGTTGCGTCGCGTGCGCGCGAACCTGGGGGCACGCTTCATTGATTACGTGGTCGTCGACGGAGAATTTGCCACCGCCCCTTTTCTGCATGTCGCAGCAGAAGCGGGTTGGCCGGTGGTCGCCCGGCTGAAGGACAATCTGCCCGAATTATCTCGAGCGGCGGAGCGGCGCTTCCGCTCCCGACCGCCGGACCTCGAGTTTCAGGAGGGCAGCGATCACGTCGAGATCTGGGATGCAGACGATTTTGATCCTTGGGAAGGGTTGCAGTGGGACACCGTGCGCGTCATTCGTTACCGCCAACATCATCGGAACGGTGAGGTTGTCGAGGCCTACTGGCTCACCAATTTCTCGCATCAGATGAGCCGTCGCTGCCTATACTACATGGCGAAGAGCAGATGGCAGATCGAAAATGAAGGCTTCAACGATGCCAAAAACCGCTACGGACTCGAGCACATTCGCCATCATCATGAACGCAGCCTGCTAATCGTGTGGCTGCTGACCTGTTTGAGTCTCACACTGGAGCGGCTCTATCGTTTGCGATATCTGCATCGCGGGTCGCATTCGGCGCGTACCGCCATTAACCTGTACCGTCTTCTCGTACTCGGTCTATCCATCCCGGTCGTCACCGATTCCACTTGAGATCAGCGGGGTCGCTTCACTGTAGCCGTGAATTCTTGCGCGCCGGGTCCGGCAGATCGCACGGTCGTCTCGACACAGCGAAATTCACCCCGCGAAAATAGGTCGCGACCGCAGCGCGCGCTTGCCCTAGCGCATTACTCAGATCGAAAACTGCTGTTCAATGCCTGCCGGTACCAAACTTCCGAAACTGCTGCATTTTTGACTGGGTTCTTCCTTCCTGCTCAGGTTCGTGATAGACTTGGGTTCGGTTTGAATTTTGAATTTCGTGTCTCAACAGGAGCCATTACTATGGAATGGACAACCCCGCAGCACGAAGAAATTGATCTGAACTGCGAAATTAGCTCGTACGCCAACGCCGAGCTGTAAAGCCTTGACCGCGCCCAGCGGTCATCTGTCGGCGTACCTGTATGCGCGTTAAAGTCCTCGGCTCCGCGGCTGGGGGCGGTTTCCCACAATGGAATTGCGCATGTGTTCAGTGTATGGGTGTGCGTTCCGGCGCTCTTAAAGCCCGCCCTAGAACTCAAACCCAAGGCGCCATTTCCACAGACGGCTCCCGCTGGTTTCTCCTTAATGCTTCCCCCGATCTTCGGCAACAAATCCTCTCCTCTGCTGATTTTGTGCCTCCGGCGGGATCACGAAACACCCCCATCAATGCGGTCGTACTCACCAGCGCCGACGTTGACTCGGTGATGGGCCTGCTCCATTTGCGAGAATTCCAGCCGCTTCAGATTTTCTCAACGATGGCTGTCCGGCGCATACTGACCGAAGAAAATGGCCTTTTCCGCGTGCTGGCGCGCTCAAATCCTCCCGTCAAATGGGAGACGCTCCCGCTCGATCGCCTAATGCCCCTCATTCCGCCCTCACCTGCGGACAAGAAAAGCGGTCTCTTCTGCAAAGCGATACCGCTCAACGGGGGCTTCCCAGATTACGTGAGCGAATCTCTCCGCAATAGCCTCGCTCCGGAAGAGGCCGTAATCGGATTGACCTTTGTTTCCAAGGAAAAAAAGCTGTTCTACGCTCCTAACCTGCCCGGAATTGGAGACCAGTGGTTGCGGAGTTTGGAGGAGAGCGATCTGGCGATCCTCGACGGAACTTTCTGGAAGGACGACGAATTAAACGCCATCCAAAAAGGAAGCAAATCCGCGCGGCAAATGGGGCATTTGCCGTTGTGGGGCGACCGTGGGCTTCTCCGGCAGCCGTTTCGTGCGAGCAAAACCCGGCGCGTGCTCATTCATCTTAACAACACGAACCCTGTATTGAATGACGAGAGTCAGGAATCGCGCATCGTCCGTGATGCCGGTTGGGAAATCGCCTATGATGGAATGGAACTCGCGATATGAGCCAAGCACAATCCATCGAGTCAACGTTCCCGCTGCTCTCGGGAGCCGACTTCATCGCCGGCTTTCACGCGATTGGCGAAGAGCGCTATCACCACAAACATCCATTTCATGTCTTGATGCACGAGGGAAAGCTCACGCGAGGCCAGCTGCAAGCTTGGGCTTTGAATCGCTACTACTATCAGAGCCGCATTCCCATCAAGGATGCTGCTATTCTCGCGCGGAGCGAGGATCCCGCCTTTCGCCTCGCTTGGCGAAAACGCATCCTCGATCACGATGGCGACGGCGTGAAACCGGGTGGAATTGAGAAGTGGCTGCGGCTCGTCGAAGCCACTGGGCTTTCCCGCGAGCAGGCTCTTCGCGACGATGGCATTCTTCCTGCGACGCGCTATGCCGTGCAAGCCTACGTTGATTTCGTCTCTATGCGCTCACACCTCGAGGCCGTCGCGTCCTCGCTTACCGAACTTTTCTCCAAGAAGCTCATCACGCTGCGGATGGATCGACTCCGCCTGCACTACCCCTGGCTCTCAAGTGGCCTGGACTATTTCACCGGCCGCCTCACGCAAGCTCCAGAAGACGCTGACTTCGCGCTCGCGTGGGTTGTGAAGCACGCCACCACGCGCGAACAACAAGATAGGGCCCACGCTGCGCTGCGCGCCAAGTGCGACATCCTCTGGGCGCAGCTCGACGCCCTCTACTTTTCCTACGTGAACCCTGGCTGGCCCCCACCGGGCGCCTTTCGCCCAACGGCAGAAGTGGGCTCCGTATGAGCGTTGATCTCGATAGCCGCCCGCGCCTCGCCCCTGGCTGTCGTATGAACGAGAAAACTCAGCAGCCGCGCACCTTGCTGATGCCCGAGCGCGCGTTGCGCCTGAATGGACCAAGCCTGGAAATTGTCGAGCGCTGCGACGGCAAACACACCGTTCGGCAAATCGTTGCAGAATTGCAGCAGCTCTACTCCAAGGCCGAACCAACCAAAGTAGAGCAAGACATTCTTGGCTATTTAGCACTGCTGCAAAAAGAGCGCGCCCTCGACTTTGAGCCCGCAGGCACATAATTTTGCAGGAGCGGGCTTGCACCGCCTTTTCTTGACTTGATCGCCGGTGATTCGACAGATTTCGATGAACGAAATGCCATCCAATCCTCTCGCCCTCATCGCGGAGCTGACACACCGATGCCCTCTTCACTGTGTCTACTGCTCGAATCCTCTCGAATTGCAAGACCGCAACACCGAACTCTCCTTTGAAGACTGGTCCCGCGTCTTCCAGGAAGCCGCCGCTCTCGGCGTTCTGCAGGCTGACTTCACGGGGGGCGAACCACTGACCCGCCCAGACATCCTCGATCTAATCCGCGCTGCCCGCGCCGTCGGCCTATACGTGAATCTCATAACATCCGGCTTGCCCCTCGACGAATCCCGACTGGATGCGCTCGTACAAGCCGGCCTTGACCATTTTCAGTTGAGCTTTCAGGGCGCCCGCGAAGAAATCGCGCAAGAAATCTCCGGCACAAAAGCTCATTCCCAGAAACTCCGCGTCCTCGAATGGCTCAAGCGCCACCGTTTGGCTGTCACTCTCAATTTCGTCATTCACCGCCGCAACATCGAGCAACTTCCGGAAATGCTCGCTCTCGCCGAATCTTCGAGTGCCAGCCGCGTGGAGTTCGCAAACGTTCAATACTACGGCTGGGCATTCGCTAATCGCGATTCCCTTCTGCCGACGCGCGAGCAGCTCACGCAATCCATTGACTTCTTGAAGAAGGCACAAGAGCGCCTGGCAGGAAAAATTAAGGTGGAATATGTGGTTCCGGATTACTACGCGAAATATCCGAAGCCTTGCATGGGCGGCTGGGGCCGCAAACTCATGCTCATCACGCCAAACGGTGACGCGCTTCCCTGCCATGCCGCTCGGATCATTCCCGGCCTCACTTTTGAAAACGTGAAGAACCACAGTTTGCGAGAAATTTGGGAATGTTCCGATGCGTTTCAAAAATTCCGCGGCGAAGCCTGGATGCAAGAACCTTGCAAAACCTGCGACCGTCGCGCACTGGATTTCGGCGGCTGCCGCTGCCAAGCTTTTCTTCTAGCCTCAGACGCGGCGGCAACAGACCCGGTTTGCTCGCTAGCCCCGCAGCGCTCCAAAGTCGACGCGATCCTGAACGAAATTAACTTTGCAGAGGCAGGGACGGCCGCGCCCTCTACAGCTCCGATCCCCGCTCAACATCTCACCAAACCCGCCTGGCTCTACCGTCCAAATCCCTCCTAAGCGGTTGCGGACGCCTCTGGCTGCCGCTGCAAAGGCATGACTACGCGAAAAATAAAAACCATGCTCCCCAAAAAGCACAATGTCCCAAACACTGCCAACGTATATGGCGCCCCAATATGTTTCGCGACTCCCCCCGCGATGAGCGACCCAATAGGCTGCACGCCCATGAACATGGTCGCGTAAACTGCCATGATTCTCCCGCGCAATTGGTCCGGCACACGATTCTGCAATGTTGTATTCGTCGCCGCCATCTGCACCGTGGCGCAGAATCCCACCACCAGCAGCACGGCCATCGAAAGCCAGAAGTACCGCGACTGCGAGAAAATGACCAATCCCACCGCGCAAGTCGTCGACGTTGCCGCAATCCACCGCGCCAATCCTTTGTAACTGGTTCTGGCGGCAAAATGCAGCGCACCGAGCACCGCTCCGACGCCCGCTGCGCTCATCAACAAACCAAATCCCTTCGCGCCTCGATGCAAAACTTCACTCGCAAAAATTGGCAGAAAAACCGAGTACTGCAATCCCAGGAGACTCAGCATGCTCAAGAGCAGCAGGGTCGAGCGAATCGGCAAATCGCTCATAGCAAACCGAAATCCCTGCATAAAACTCTGGAAAGGCGAGCCAGTCTCCTTCTTCGGTTCCCACTTCACGATGCGCATCGCCAGCAGCGCGCCAATCACGGCTAGAAAACTCACTCCGTTTAGAAAAAAACACCACGCCGGCCCTTTCCAAGCCAGCGCAAATCCCGCGATCGCCGGTCCGACCACACGCGCTCCGTTAAAAATTGAAGAATTCAGCGCAATCGCGTTCGGTAAATCTTCTTTGACCACCATCTCGACGAGAAACGCCTGCCGAATCGGCACATCAAACGCGTTTACTACGCCAACAAGAAATGCAACGAAGATCAGCTCCCACACCTGGATGATGTTTGCGAACGTCAACGCCGCGAGCACGAACGCCAGCACCATCGAAACCGTCTGCGTCCAAATCACGCCATAATGGCGGTTGTAGCGGTCGCCGATGTAGCCGCCAAGCGCGGCCAAAAATAAAATGGGAACTTGATTGGCAAAACCGAAAACTCCCAGAAGTGCGGCGGAATTCGTCAGCTTATAGACCAGCCACAGTTGCGCCGTCGTCTGCATCCATGTGCCGATGAGCGAGGTAAGCTGGCCTGCAATAAATAACTGAAAGTTGCGATGGTGCAGTGCGCGAAAGCGCGGCGGCAAAACGGGAATGGCACCCTCCCCTGGTTGGATGCGCGCGACGTGACCTAGTCACGATGCCGTGCGGCTGATGCCATTGTCAATGCCGGGGCGGAATTAACTGCGGCCAATTTGTCCGATGAAAAATCTCGAGGAAAATAAATTGCCTGGCTCGAATCGTGCTTGAAGAACAAAAACAGAAAAATCTGCCCGTTACTCGCCCGGCGGGTCGGGGGCCCCGCCAACATGCAAATGGCTCAAGTCCCGCAGCGTCGCCTTATCTTCTTCGCTCATTCCGCGCGTGAACTCAGGATCATTCAACCGCTGATTACGCGCTGATTCCGGCATGTTCTGCAACACGCGCAGTCTCTGCCGAATCGCCTGCCGCCGCTCCACGGGCATCTGTTTCCACTTGGGCAGCACTTCATTGCGAATATGATTCTGCTGCTGAGGAGTCAACCTATTCCATTGCTCTGCGCGATCTCTTAATTCCTGTCTTTGTGCCGGAGGAAGATTCTTGTACCTGTTGTTGTTCTCGATGATCCTCTGCCGGTCTTGCGGCGGCAGGTCGCTGAATTTTCTCTGCGGCTGCGGCGGCGTGTACGAGGACGGCGGCCGGTTCGGATTGTTGCTTGGATTGGGGCTAGGACGCGGCACGTAGTTCGGCCGGTTCGCGCCGTTTCCCTGAGGATTGCCCCCGTTGCCGTTCGGCCGGTTTCCCTGTTGCGCTGGTTTCGCCGCATTCTTCGGCGGCTGGTGCTGCGGCGGCCGGTTCTGAGATTTCGGAGGCGTATGTTGCTGCGGCGCCCAATGCGCTACGTGGCCGTGCTGCGCCATCGAAGGGGCGGCTACCACTGCGCCGAGCCCCATCGCCAGCAAACATCCCGCGAGTTGGAATCGAAATCTCATCGATTACATCGTCTGATTCGGGCTGTCGTTCTTCTGCTGGTTCTGGTTTTGATCCGGGTTGCTGTCTCCCGTGTCATCCGGCTGTACCGGCTGAGGCAAATCCGTCAGTGCTCCGAAATCCGAAAGCACGTCAAAGTTTTCAAGAACCGGCAAGTCCTGATTGATCTGCGCCTCGTCTGCCGCCGTAAGAGTACGATCCGTTGGCCGCGAACCAATCCACACCGTGGCCAGCAACAGCAGCGACGCTGCAAACGCGACGCGCGGGGATGGCGTAAACCACGCCCACCAACCTTGTTTCACCGGCTCCGCCGCCACTCGCGCGCGCACACGCACATCAAACGCCGCCGACGGCTCGATTTGCGGCACTTCATCCAGCAACGATGCCACCGCGCGGAATTCGTTCACGCGCAACTGGCACGCCCCGCACGCCGCGACATGCTTCTCCATCTCCAGCCGTTCGCTCTCTTTCAAGCGCCCGTCCACGTACGCCAAAATTTTGTTTTCCATTCGCGTACAGCTCATAACAACCTTCCTTCTCTACCCAGGGTCAACTATTACTTCCCTCACAGCACGGGTTGTAGTTCCTCTACTTCCCGTGCCTCGCCACGAGGGGGGCTAGTTCCACTCGAAGCGTTTCGTATGCCCGAAAGAGCAGCGATTTCAGCGCGCTCTCCGAACATTCCAAAATCTTTGCAATGTCTCCATAATCCAACTCCTGATATTTGTGCAGGAGCACCGCCGCGCGCTGCTTTTCCGGCAGCTTATCGATCGCGTGGCGAATCATTTTCTTGCGCGCCTCCTCGATCATGTACTGCTCGATATTCGGATGCTTCTCGGCAATGTCCAGCGGCTTCTCATCGCCGTCTTCCGCATCGATGATCACCGGCGCATCCAGTGAGACTTCCATCCGCTGATGACGGTTGTCTCGCACCGAGTTCAACGCCAAATTCGTCGCGATCCGAAAAAGCCATGTCGTGAATTTGGCGCTCGGCACATAATCTTTCCGTGCTCGATACACTCTCAAAAACACTTCTTGCGCCAAGTCTTCCGCCTCTTCCCGCGCGCGAACCATGCGGTAGAGAAAGTTGACAAGAGGTGTCCTGTAGCGCTGAAGGAGAAGTTCGAACGACTGCTCGTCGCCCGCCTTCACGTCCAGCATCAGTTGGACGTCCGACCTGGCCATAGCCGCCACATTCTATCGAACCCCAGCGGGCTCTTAAAGTTGCAAATGTTTATCTGGCGTTTAGGCGAAGGCAGGGCGAAGAAAGTACGAATCTAGACGTGGAATAAATGCTGCATTATCAATACCGTGGCCACTCCCACAAACACCAGCACGGCCATCCGCCAATTCGGCTCCCGGTTCACTTCCGGCAGCAAATCGGTCGCCGCGACGTAAACCGTCACTCCGCCGGAGATCGGCAGCGCGTACTTCAATTGACTTTGCAGCACACTTGTCAGCAAGACTCCCAGGAGCGTCGCTGCTCCTAACAACCCCGACGCGAGAATTGCGTTGCGCCGCCCTTGTCCGCTCGCGAGCACCAGCGACGCCACGGTGAACCCCTCCGGCAGCTTGTGCAAAAACACCGCCACGAAAATCATCGCCCCAAGCCATACGGAAACAAGAAACCCTGCGGCAATCGCCACCCCATCGAAAAACGTGTGAATGGTCAGTCCCAGCAAAACGGTGGTTCTTGCGTGGTGATGGCTCACCTCTTCATGGTGAGTCTCTTCCCCAAAATGAAAATGAGGCGCAATCGTATGCTCAAACAAATGCACAAGAAAATAACCAAGCAGCACAAACACCAGCGCCTGCTCACCTGCCAAATGAATCGATTCGGGAATCACATCGAGGAACGCCACGGCCAGCATGTAGCCGGCCCCCAACGCCAAAAAATACTGCAAATACCGCCGCGGCCAATCCCGCCGCACCACGAAATACCCGCCAACCAAATTCCCAGCCGCCGCAACAAGTCCCAGCCCCGCCGCCAACCCCACCCGTAATGCCAAATCGTGTCCCATATGGAGTGCGGCAGACCAGCTGCCGCTTTTTGCGACCTACCCATCGCCACTCAAGGGCGTGTCATCCCGAGCGTAGCGAGATCTGCTTTTTCCGTCTTTTTCCGGGCTCTCGGCGCCCTCTCTGTAAATTCTTTTTCTTAGTCGTTATTTCTTTACGTTATTACTTCTTCTCGTCATCCACTATGCCTAAACAAAATCACATCCCCCTCTTGCACGATGTATTCTTTCCCCTCTAGCCTCACCTGCGCCTTCTCCCGCGCAGCCGCAATACTCCCCGCCGCCAAAAGATCGCTCCACTTCACCACTTCCGCCCGAATAAAACCTTTCTCGATATCGCTGTGAATCGCTCCCGCGGCCTTCTGCGCCGTCGACCCCTTGCGAATCGTCCAAGCCCGCACTTCCGGTTCCCCCGCCGTAAAAAACTGAATCAATCCCATCAAGTCGTACGTCGCGCGAATCAACCGGTTCAACCCCGGCTCTTTCAATCCATACGAAGCCAAAAGTTCCACCGCTTCTTTCTCATCCATCTCCGAAAGTTCCGCCTCCAGCCTCCCGCAAATCGCCACCACCGCCGAGTTCGGCTTCCCTTGCAGCGCACCCAACTTGTGCCGCTCCACCGCCGTGTCCAGCTTGTCCGCTTCGTCGTCCCCCAAATTCAGCACATAAAGCACCGGCCGCGCCGACAAAAACAAAAATCCCCCAATCGGCTTCCGCTCCTCCGCCGTCAACTCCAACTCCCGCAAAGGCTTCTCCGATTCCAGATGCGCCTTGCACTTTTCCAAAACCGCTTTCTCCGCCAGCAAAACCGGATCACTCTTCTTCTTCAGATCCTTCTCCAACCGCTCCAACCGCCGCAGAATCTGGTCATGATCCGAAAGAATCAATTCCAGTTCCAGATTCGTCGCGTCCCGCAAAGGATCAATGCTCCCCTCCGAATGCGGCACCGACGGATCGTCAAACACGCGAATCACATGCGCAATCGTATCCACCTCGCGCAAAGGAGCCAGGGCATCGCGATTCTTTTCCTTCTGCATGCCGCCAAGGTCCACGTACTGCACCGTCGCATATGTAATCTTCTTCGGGTTATAGAGCTTCGCCAGCTCAAGCAGTCGCGGCTCCGGCACCTTCGCCACGCCAACGTGCGTAGCCGATCCGCCGCCCTTCCCCTCGACATTCGCCTTCGTCAAAATCCGAAACAGCGTCGTCTTTCCAACCTGTGGTAGTCCAATAATCCCTGTCTGCAAGTCGCTTCCTTCCCCTGTTGCTTCATTCACTCAACTCAAACTCATCATGCTAGCACACAGCCACTGTCGCAAACGCTCCGCGCAACTCTGCGCCTCTGCGTTATCTTTTCTCTTTCTTTCTCTCTCCGTCGTTACCTCGTTACTTCTTTACGTCTCTCCGCCATAATATCCACTCGGGCCAGAAGGTAGCCCTCTCACTACCAAATGCAGATCACCGTCCTCGATCTATCCGCCTACATTGGTCTTACCGCCGTAGCCGCCATCACCATCAACATGCTCCTCGGCCTCATGATGGCCTTCCGCTACAGCCCCGTCCGCAACTGGCCGCATCACCGCTTTAATTATTTTCGCTTCCACAACTGGACCGGCTACCTCGCCCTGGCCGTCGCGATCCTCCACCCACTCCCGCTGCTCCTCAACAAATCGCCAAAATTTCGCGTCCTCCACATCCTCTATCCCGTCCATTCGCCCCAGCAACCGCTCGAAAACACCATCGGCGCCATCGCCCTGTATATCGTCGCAATCATGGTCATCACCTCTTATTTTCGGATTCAGCTAGGCCGCCGCACCTGGAAAGCCTTCCACTTCACGGTCTATCTCGGCGCCATCGCCCTCTTCTGGCACTCCCTCTTCACCGACCCCGACCTAAAAGGCGCCCCCATCGACTGGCTCGACGGCGGCAAACTCTTCGTCGAATCCTGCGCCGCCATCATTCTCGTAACCAGCATCCTCCGAGCCCGCCACGCGCGAAAAAAATCCCGCAGCGCACGTCCCCACCCCAAACCAACGCCCGCATCGCAATAACCTGCGTGATTCTTCTCTGCGCTTCCTT
Source organism: Candidatus Acidiferrum sp. (assembly GCA_035314345.1). Taxonomy (GTDB): domain Bacteria; phylum Acidobacteriota; class Terriglobia; order Acidiferrales; family UBA7541; genus Acidiferrum. The sequence continues at coordinate 10,343 of DATFZQ010000027.1, read as the reverse complement.
TGTGTACTCTGCGTCTCTGCGTTATCCTTTCTCTTTTCGCGCTCTCAGCCTAATCTATCCCCTGCCATGACGCTCCCCATAAGCTCGATTTCCTTCGATCTCGCCGCCGCCACGGAATATCTCGCCGCAAATGACGGCCGCCTCGCCGAACTAATCCAATCCACTGAGCCATTCCAGCTCGACGAAGTGCTGGCCGAAAGCCCCTACGAAGCCCTCCTCGAAGCCATCGCCTACCAATCCATCTCCGGCAAAGCCGCCGCTACGATCTTCGCCCGAGTAAAGGCTCTCAGCTCCACCGGCCGCGCTCCCAGCCCGCAAGAAATGCTCAAACTCCGAAAACAGGCCCTCCGCAAAGCCGGCCTGTCCGGCGCGAAGGTCCTGGCCATGAAAGATCTCGCAAAAAAAACAATCGAAGGCGTAGTCCCCACCCTTGAAGACGCGCAAAAACTCTCCGACGAAGAACTCGTCGAGCGCCTAACCTCCGTCCGTGGCATCGGCGCCTGGACGGTCGAGATGTTTTTGATTTTCCGCCTCGGCCGCCCCGACGTTCTTCCGATCCACGACCTCGGCGTACAAAAAGGCTGGTCCATCACCTACGGCAAGAGACACAAACCCAAACCCAAAGAACTCTTGGCCTTCGGCGAACGCTGGCGCCCCTACCGCACCGTCGCCAGTTGGTACATGTGGCGCGCCTGCCACCGCGCCGGCAACGCCGCCATGCGCAAAATCCGCCCCGCCAAAGTCCGCCGCAAAACCAAAAGCAAACCCGCTCCCCGAAAGCCTACTCCCCGCTCGCGTCAGTAGGTGAGGGGCTTGTTGACCCCTGAAGGGCCCCTTCCGTCCTGCCTTCGCACTTCTATTTCGTCCTTATTCCGCGACCGGTACCTTGTCGAATCTCGACAATCCTCCCGCGACAACCAAGAACCAAATCGCCTGCCCAAATATCAACATCCCAAATCCATGCCTGTCCGGCGTCAAAAAACCCGAACAAATTCCCGCGACCGTCACCACTCCCAGGACCACCCCGTAAATCCCAACTCCGCGCCCGAGTGTCCGATACCGCAAGATCGACGCGGACCAGAACACCACCCCCAGCGACGACCCCACGGCGTACACGCGCGCGAACGCCTGATTCAATTGAAAGTTGAAGTTCATGAGCGTCTGCCACACATCGCGAGTTTCTGCAGTCGCCGCGACAATCTTTCGCATCAGAACGGGCGCGATCAAACCGTCGCACACTGCCGCGTTCATCACTGCGATGCTCGCAATTGCGTAAAGCACCAGCCCTGCCCACGCCAACCGGTCCGCCCCGCCAATGCGCCTCGTCATTCCCCACGCGCCAAGGAAAATAACCGGAATGCTCGCCAGCGCCAGCGAATGCACGACAATCAACATCCGCGCCACGTGATCCACTTCCGCCGGGGCAATCTTGCCGCCCGGATGGGAAACCATGGTTATAATCATCCCCGCTGATCCTGCGATTAGCGCGATCGCGCTCCTGCGTTCGTCTGTCATGCGTCAACAGTAGGGACGGCTCGCCAAGCCGTCAACGTTGATTGGCAGGAAACGCCGCAATACCGAACAAAAAGGCGCCAAATGTCCAGAAACTCGCCGCGTTCCTCACCAAAAGTCGCCCGTTCCGCGGCCGCGGTTAACTCCACCCGCTTGCCAACGACAAAAAAGATCGACCACTCTGCATCCGCAAAGAATGTCAGTCACGTGGCCACCAAAAAGAAAATGGACGCGCGCGTTCGCGTCACGCGAAACGCACTCGGAGATGCCCTCGTCGCGCTCATGCACGAGCAGCCATTCGAAGGCATCACCGTCCAGCGCGTCCTCGATCGCGCCAAAATCAGCCGATCCACCTTTTATACGCACTACAGCGACAAAAACGATCTCTTCCTCAGCGACGTCGAAGATTTCTTCGAAATGATGTCTACCGCCCTCATCCGCCACAACGACACTTCCAACCGCGTCGCTCCCGTCCAGGAGTTCTTCGCCCACGTCGCCGAGATGCGTCCGTTTATTTCCTCGATGACGGCCTCCGAGAAGGTTCGCGACGTCATGGAGCTCGGCCAGGGACATTTCGCTCGCGCCATTGACCAGCGCCTCGCCGCGCTTCCCCCAACGCACAACCTGTCTGCCACACGTCGCTCGGCCCTGGCCCACGCCAGCGCCGGTTCTCTCTTCTCCCTGCTCAACTGGTGGCTTCATCACGGGGGCTCGACAACGCCCGCACAAATGGACGCCTTCTTCCACCAAACTCTCTGGTCCGGCATTAATCCACCAGCCAAGGCCGCCATCCACGCAACCACCCGCCCCTTCACCCGAAAGCCGGTCTGAACCCACTCCGGTCGAGCTCGCTGTTCAACCCCTGAATCCTACCGTTCACCACCAGTTTTCTTCCATCCATGGTCTTTCCCTGGACCGCCAACAGAATTTCCCATTCTTTGCTCTGGGAATAAGTCCGTCCGAGTTCCCCAATCCATCTGTCGACTTTCTAAGACTTTTGAAACGGAGCCCCGTCTACGCTGTGACGCCTGTTTCGGAACTGCGTTCTAGTTCACGTTTCTGAAGGACGCTAACTCTCTTAAAATCTTCGGTTAGGGTAACCAACGGAATTGCACCAATTTTGTGCAACGTAAGTCGTTTAGAATCCGCATCTACGAAAAAAGGGGGAGGGGGAGGGGGCACCGATAATCGGCCAATTATCTCAGCCTGCAGCTAACTCTCTCACCATCAAATACATAGCAGCAATCCCGGCCAGCAGAACGCCACTCTCGAGCGATACCGAAATGGTGTGTAGCCTGCCGAACTCCGCCAACAAAGGGCTATCCGCCCCCGTTGCTTGGATCGATCCCATCTGCATTCGTAAGACAGCCATCTTGGCGCTGACCGTGTACTGCGAGATGGCCGTTAGCGCCATCATCAACACCACGCAGAGCGCCGCCGGAGTCACAAAACTGGCAAGCGCTCGCGTCCGCGCCAACCGCACCAGCAAGAACACAATGCCCAGTGCTATGCCGCCGAGATGCATGCGCGTTAGAGAAAAACCTACGATAGCCCCAGCCTGGTCCCGGTTCGGCGCCAGCACCCGAAACGCCCCCGGCGCCACGACAAAGCTCAGAAACACGTCGGTCCCGAGCCAAACGCTCAGGGCCAGAAACTCAATCGTGCGAAGAATGGCGGTCATGACCAGATCCGTGGCGCCCTACTCTCGCCCTTTTTACCGAGTGATGCAACCACCGATTGAGCACACGCATGCCGAGTTTTTGATTCGTCATAGAGATTAGTGCCAGAATGAGTGGGTTATGGTGGGCGACAAAGGACTTGAACCTTTGACCTCTCCCGTGTGAGGGGAGCGCTCTAACCAACTGAGCTAGTCGCCCGGCCGGTACAGCCGCGACGCTCGAAAGCGTCATCTACCTATTTGTAGCAGGAAGGACCCGGGTTTTCAACAGATGCCGACGGCCACGTCCCAAATCGTCTCGCAGCTTCAACGCTCGATCTCCCGTGCGATCTACGGCAAAGAAGAGGCCATTCAGCTCGCGCTGATTACTCTTCTTGCCCGCGGACATCTGCTCATTGAAGACGTGCCCGGGGTAGGCAAGACCACTCTCGCGCAGGCTCTTGCTAAATCGTTTCATTGCACGTTCCAGCGCATCCAGTTTACTTCGGACCTTCTGCCGAGTGATGTCCTCGGCGTGAGCGTTTACAATCCCGAATCCCGAGAGTTCGAGTTTCGCTCCGGGCCGATTTTTGCCAACGTCGTTCTCGCTGATGAAATCAACCGCACCACGCCGCGCACACAGTCCGCTCTTCTCGAAGCGATGAACGAAGCGCAAGTCACGGTCGACGGTAAAACGCTGCAATTGCCGCACCCTTTTCTCGTCATCGCCACGCAAAATCCTGTCGAGCATCACGGCACATATCCGCTCCCCGAGTCGCAGCTCGACCGCTTCTTGATGCGCATCAAGATGGGCTATCCCTCGCACGAAACCGAACGCGAAATCTTGCGCAAACACATACATGACGATTCGCTCGCGACGCTCGAACCCGTCGCCGGCATCGCCGACGTCCTCGAAATGCAGGAATCCGTCGCCCGCGTGAAGGTGGACGCCAGCTTGCATGACTACGCTCTCGAAATCGTCAATCGCACACGCAAAACCGAGCAGCTCGCACTGGGCGTCAGTCCGCGCGGCACCCTCATGCTGCAGCGCGCCGCGCAAGCCCGCGCTTTTCTCGATGGCCGCGATTACTGTTTGCCGGATGACTTCAAGCAACTTGCCGTCGCCGTTTTTTCGCACCGCGTGGTCGCCAGCTCGCGCCACGCTTCGCTTCAGAGAAAATCGGAGACGACCGAATCCGTCCTCCGGGAGATCGTCGACTCCGTTCGCGTACCTCTGTGAGTCTATCCACAACAGCCGCGCAGCTCTGGGCCAAAGCCGACCGTTCCGCTGTTCGCGCTTTTTTCCTCTCCGTCACGGCGCTGGCCTTTGCTCTGCTCCTTGCGATTTATTCCGGGACGGCCGCGGAGCTGGGCCATCTGGCTCTCGCCATCGCCTCCGCGCTTGGCGCTCTGCTCGTCGCGGCGTGGGTGGCGGTCACGCTCGTTCCGGTTCTCGCGAAACGCACGCCCCTTCGCTGGATCGGCTACAAAATGGAGTACCGAGTTACGCGCGAGGGCTGGATCTATATTTTGGGAATCTTTTTGGTGGCTGTCGCTGCGCTGAACACCGGCAACAATCTGCTCTTCCTCATTCTCGCCAGTCTGATCGCCATTATCTTGATGTCCGGAATTCTTTCTTCGATCACGCTCTCTGGCGTCGAAATGCGCTTGGAGTTGCCAGAGCACATTTTCGCGGGCCAACCGGTCCGCTCTCTTGTCGAGGTGCACAACGAAAAACTGACGTTGCCCTCGTTTTCGCTTCGCGTCGAAGCCGTCCGCGGAAAAAATGCAGCTAACGCCGCCATGTTCGAGACGCCTGTCTATTTTCCCTACATTCCGAAACATGACCGCGTGCAACAGCACGTGCCCATGACCTTTCCGCGCCGCGGCATCTATTCCCAGGAAGCTTTCCGCATCGTCACCAGATTTCCATTCGGCTTTTTGCAGAAAGCGCGCCGCGTCGATTTGAAATCGCAAGCCCTCGTCTATCCATCAGTCGAGCCTACGCGGGACTTCTTTGAAGTTCTCCCGGGCATGCAGGGCGCGCTCGAAAGCCTGGCGAAGGGGCGTGGCCAGGACTTATACGCATTGCGTGATTACCAACCCCGCGACAGCTCACGTCACGTGCACTGGAAAGCTTCTGCGCGTTTGGGTTCACTGATGGTGCGCGAGTTCACTCGCGAGGACGATTGCCGCGTCATTCTTGTGCTCGATCCGCACGCGTCGGCAGGCCTCACCGCAAAAGAAGCGGACGCCCGATTCGAGTCCGCCGTCACCATGTGCGCCGCGCTGGCCTGGCACTTTTACGAACGCAATGCCGTTCTACAATTTCGCACGGCCGGCTTTGAAACCCCGCTCGTCGAAGCCGATGAAGCTATCTTCGAAATCCTGAAGCATCTTGCGACCGCAAAACCGTATCCACCGGACCCGAAGCGCGCGCTTCTCTCCGACCTGGCCAGCACGCCGGAGATTTTTCGCGTGATCGTCACCAGCGAATCGCGCGGCTCCATCCCTTCCAGCATCTGGAATCAGTCCTGGGTCATTTTTCTCGAAGATTTGGTCCCTTAGACAGGCTTTCACCGCCCTCAAGAAAGCCCGCGCGTTAAGTGTGCGAGAATACGGCGTGTTCATGCTCACCGACCGCAAGCTCGTCTCTTTCCGCAAACAGTTGCTCGCCTGGTTTCGTCAGTATCAACGGGATCTGCCTTGGCGGCGCACGAAAGATCCATACGGCATCTGGATCTCAGAGATCATGCTGCAGCAAACGCGTGTCGCCGCCGTGATTCCCTACTATGTAAGATTCCTCGCACACTTTCCGAACGTGCGCGCTCTCGCGGATGCGCCGCAGGAAGAAGTATTGAGACTGTGGTCCGGCCTTGGCTATTACAGTCGCGCGCGAAACCTGCAGAAGGCCGCGCAACAAATCGTTGCGCTGCACGGCGGAGAATTTCCGAAGGAAGAAAAAGCCACCATGGCGCTCTCCGGCATCGGCCCCTACACGGGCGCGGCGATTCTGAGTATTGCGTTCGATGCAAAACATGCCGTCCTCGATGGCAACGTCGCGCGCGTGCTCGCGCGCCTCGGCGCGATTCGCGGCGATCTTCGTGAATCGCGACGCTGGCAATCGCTGCAAAGTACCGCGCAAGAATTGCTAGATCCGAAAGCACCTGGCGATTGGAATCAGGCCATGATGGAACTCGGCGCGATGGTCTGCACACCGCGCGCGCCGCAATGCCTGCTGTGCCCGGTGGGAAAATTCTGCCGCGCGCGCCAATCGGGCGACGCCGAATCTTTTCCTGAAAAACGAAAGAGACGGAAAGCCGTGCAAATCGCTCTCGCCGCCGCGATATTTTGCACCCCGCACGGCCAAACGCTTCTGCTGCCTCCGCCTCGAAAAAAAACCGAAAACAAGCCCGCTGCCGACGACGTCGCCGCGCTCGTCTCGCGGATGTGGCATTTTCCCACGGTCGCGATTCGCAAGGACGCATTGACGGAATTACGGACCTTTCTCACAACCGTTCTGCCTTCAGGAAACGGCGCGCTTCGTTTCGAGCCGCTTGCTCGAGTCCGCCATGCGGTGACCTATCGCAACGTCACGGTTCTTCCCTTCCGCATCGCCATAGCAAAAATCCCGCACATTCGAGGTGCAAAAAGCATTCCTCTGAAAGACTTCTCGACGCTACCCATCTCGAATCTCACCAGAAAAATTGCGCGCGCCGCGCTTTCGGAACTATCGGCGGCCGATGCGAAGCCCTACGCGTTGAAGCTGTGAACGTAATCGTTTCGCGTAGCCTCCACCGCGGCGCGCGAACGTAGTGCTAGGATGGAAGGGTCCCCAATGGCCGCCTCCGCATCAGTAACGAGTGTCCCCGCGCTCCCCGCCGAGCGATTCTTTCGCACTTCGCTCTTTTTGCTGCTGACGACGGCTGTCGCCTCTCTCGTGAGCACCGGAAAACTCGATCTAATCACCATGATTGTCGCGCCTTCTGCCGTCCTCTATAAAGGAGTCCGTTGGTGGCGCCGCTGCCCCGCGGAAATTCCGCATCGCGTCGCGACCCGGCTGGTCGTCGCCTATTTGCTCGTTTTTCCGGCGGATGTTGTTTTTCTTTCGCGCTCGTTTGTATCGGCCTCGTCCAATCCCGCGCTTTACGCCGCGCTTCTCGGCGCTATCCATTTTCTGCTGTTTGTTATGCTCATCCGGCTTTACAGCACCAGCACGGACCGCGACGCGCTTTTTCTAACCATGCTCTCCTTCGCGGCCATTCTAGCCGCAGCCGTTCTTACCATTGACACGACCTTCCTCGGTCTTTTCTTCCTGTTTTTACTGTTTGGAGTGGCCACTTTTGTCGGCCTCGAAATGCGCCGTGGCTCAAAAGGCGCGATAGCGCCGGAAGTCGATATGGAGCCTCAACAAGAACACCGCCTTGATCGTGCACTGGTCCTCGCGGCGCTCAGCGTGGCGCTCGGCGCCATGATCATCGGCGGCGCGCTGTTTTTCTTCTTTCCTCGTTTCAGCGCAGGATATCTGGGCCGCACCAGTTTGCAGCCGACGCTGATGTCCGGATTCAGCGACGATGTGGAGCTGGGGCAAATCGGCGAGATCAAGAAGAATTCCACCGTCGTCATGCGCGTGCGCACCGGCAAACCTGTGGGGTATCCCACGCTGCGTTGGCGCGGCATCGCGCTCTCCGCATTCGACGGAAAACGCTGGTCCTCTCCCGGCCACGACTCGGTTACGATTCCCGCCGGAATGAATGGCTGGATAAACCTGATGGAGCGGCCGCCCGAACCGGATTCCTCCGCGACCATTTTGCGCTACACCATTCTTCTCCAACCGGTCGCGACGGACACGATGTTCGCCCCTGCAAACGCAATCTCCATACGCGGAAATCTTTCCGGCGAGGGTTCCAACCAGGAGTCGGGTGCGCGCCGCAGTTATCTCATTCGCGACGCGACCGGCTCCCTATTCAATCCTTTCCATAATTTCAGCACGATACGATACGAAGGGTTTTCCATGCTACCTGGGAGGAACGTGCCCCGTCTGCGCGCGGCCTCGACGGACTATCCCGAAGACATCCGCGGTACTTACCTGCAACTCCCGAAGCTCGATCCGCGAATTGCGGAATTGGCCAAGCAGATCACAGAGCGGGCACAGACACCTTTCGACAAAACCATCACTCTGGAGAATTATCTGCGTTCCCACTACGCTTACAATCTAAACCTCACGGGAAAACCCGGCGATGATCCGCTCGCACATTTTCTTTTTGAGACACGTTCGGGCCATTGCGAGTACTTTGCCTCCGCAATGGCTATCATGCTTCGCACGCTGGGGATTCCCACCCGCGAGGTAAACGGCTTTTTGCCGGGCGAGTACAACGACCTCGGCGAGGACTACATTGTCCGCGCCAGCGACGCACACAGCTGGGTCGAGGTTTATTTTCCCGGGACGGGCTGGATGACCTTCGATCCCACACCGCCTGGGGCCGAAGATGCCGGCGGCTTCTTTTCGCGCCTCGGCCAATACATGGACTGGTTCGAGCTTTCCTGGAATGAGTGGGTCATCAACTACGATTTTATTCATCAAATTTTGCTGGCACAGACCATGCAGCGCACTACCCGCTCGTGGACGGAGATCGCGCGATCTTGGTTTGTACACGAGCAGGCAAAAGGACGAAGGTGGATGAGGTCCTGGAACAATGGGCTTCGCGTGCTGATTCCGCTTGCCGTCGCCCTGTTCTTGCTGGCGCTGCGCTTTGATTTGGTTGTCGCACTGGCGCGGCGCGTGTGGCTTTCGTGGCAGCTTCGTTCGCCGGAGCTGGCGGGTTCCAATCCACAGCTTGCTTCTCGGCTCTATGGAGAACTTTTGTATTTACTTGCGCGGCGCGGCTTCGCGCGCCAGCCTACGCAAACGCCGTTTGAGTTTGCCGCGGCCGTTTCGCAGCCTCGACTGGCGCCTGCGGTGTACGAATTTACGCAGTGCTACACGCAAGCGCGTTTTGGCGGCGCGCCTTGCGACACGATTCGTCTTCGCGCGCTCCTCAAACAAATCCGATCGTCCTTCGCTTCGCGATGAGTCTTAAATGACGCATCTGGATTGCAGCATTGACTGGTTTATTCCTTTCGGACGCGCTATATCTCCTTTCGTATCGCACGCACAATCAAGCGTTGTTTTGGCCGCAGGCGATTGGTTTTTCTGTTCGCATGCTGCTGCGCGGAGTCCATTCGGCATCCGAAGCGGATTTCATCTTAATAAGCATTCCAATCAATGCGGTTGTCTACGCTCTTTTCATTCTTGCTTTGAGTAGCCTGACTTCCCGGCAGAAGAATCCGAAGCCAGGTCCGAGCGGGCTAACTTAGAGCAACCCCTGCCGTCGTGGGATGGCATGTTACAATTGAGAACTGCGCAGAGGCGCTAATTTACTGCCTATGACTAAGGTCGGATTTGTCAGCCTGGGATGCCCGAAGAACCTCGTGGATAGCGAGGTGATGATGGGTATTCTTAGACGCGAAGGCTATGAGCTTACGCCGCGCGCAGATGAAGCGGAGATTCTTGTCGTCAATACGTGCAGCTTCATTGAGTCCGCGCAAAAAGAGTCTGTCGACGCGATTCTGGAGATGGCCGAGCACAAGAAATTCGGCGCGGCGCGCAAATTGATCGTCGCCGGATGTCTTGTCGAGCGGTTTCGCGACCAGATTCTCGAGCAGGTCCCGGAAGTCGACGCCGTCGTGGGAACCGGCGAAGTGGAACGCATCCTCGAAGCCGTCGATGGCGATCTGCGGGTGTTGCCTGCTGCGCCGCCGGCGTTTCTCTATCACGATCTCACGCCTCGCGTTATCACCACGCCGCGCCACGCCGCTTACATCAAGATCGCTGAGGGATGCGATCATCCCTGCACGTTTTGCATCATCCCGCAGTTGCGCGGCGCGTTCCGCAGCCGGCGTTTTGAATCCGTGGTGCGGGAAGCGGAAAATCTCGCCGCCTCGGGTGCGCGAGAAATTACGCTGATTGGCCAGGACACGACTTCTTATGGCGAGGACCTCGGCCTTCGTGATGGTTTGGCCCAACTCCTCGAACGTCTGGCGCAAGTCGAAGACTTGCTGTGGGTGCGCTTTCTTTACGCATATCCGAATCGCGTGGCGCAGAAATTGCTGGATACGCTGGCAGCGCATCCAC
>DATFZQ010000026.1:0-24002 GCA_035314345.1 Candidatus Acidiferrum sp. | reverse complement strand
TGCTGGATGAAATCGGAGAGATGCCCGCACCGACGCAAGCGAAATTACTCCGCGTGCTGGAAGACCGCAAAGTGCGGCGGCTAGGAAGCAAGACGGAGACGCCCGTGGACGTGCGGGTGTTGGCGGCGACAAATAAGGATCCGGAGCAATCCGTGGCGAACGGCGGAATGCGGCAGGATCTGTATTTCCGGTTGAATGTGTTCCACATTCATCTGCCGCCTCTGCGCGAACACAAGGAAGATATCCCGCAGCTTTCCGAACATATTCTGAGGGACATCAACGCAAAACATGGAAAGAGCGTGAGAGGCGTCGGCGCGGAAGTGCTGGATATTTTCATGAGCCACACCTGGCCAGGCAACATACGCGAACTGCGGAACATCCTTGAGCGTGCGGCGATCATGTGCGACAAAGAGTTGATCACACGCGCGTGCTTGCCCGGAGAGTTTGGCAAGACGTCGCCGAAGAGCCCCGGTGATCTGTCGTCAATCAAGTTCCCTGTTGGGACAACGGTTGACGCTATGGAGCGCGAACTCATCTTGCAGACGCTAAACGCCACGGGAAACAACAAAACGCGCGCGGCCGAGCTGCTAGCCATCAGCCTCAAGACACTTCACAATAAGCTGAAAGAATACGGCGGCGAACGCGCCGAGGCAGAGTAGGAACCCGCGATGCAGCTACGGCTGCGAACAAAACTCACGCTGGTGATGACGGGACTCGTGCTGCTGGTAGTGGCGTGCGTGTGCATCGTGCTGGTAGCGCAACTACTCGATCAAGTCCTCCAGCAGACCGACAAACGAGCGCAAGAAATCGCCAGCCAGGTATTTGCGGCGGCCCACCGCGCCGTCCTGAATGCACCAAATGAAGGAATACGTCCCGAATCAACGAGTCCAAAGGACGTCCATGACTATGTGCGCCACGTCTTCGAGACCGACGAGGTCTTGCATGAGCAGTTGAGCGCCGCCAAATCGACTTTCCCCATATATGAAGTGTCGATTACAGATCGCGAAGGAATGGTCTTGGTATCGACGGACGACGCCAAGCAGGGGAAATTTGTGGCACGGTGGACTCCGCTCTCGCAGCTTACGCAGCGCGGTTTGGCTCACGCTGTGAGAGTCTTGGCCGGGCCACCCAAAATCTATGAATTCGATTTTCCGTTCAACAATGGCAGCGAGGCTTTCGGCGAAGTTCGTGTGGCCATCGATTCGGGGCTGTTGGTGCACGATCTTTTGCCGAGCTTGCGGCGGCTAGCCACCATTGTCCTTCTGGCATTGGTAATTTCCACCGTGCTTGCAGCGGTGGTAAGTGGCGCAGCCCTGGCGCCTTTGGCGCGGATTTCCGAGCAGCTGGATCGCATCTCTGCCGGACTGTACGACGCGCCTTCGCCCGAAGTAAAAGGATTCGCGGGGAGCGGCGACGAACTCGGCCAAGTGAGCCGCAAAATTACGCAGGTAGGCCAGCAACTGCGCGGAGTGCATGAAATTTTCAGCACCATGCGTGAAAACATGAACTCCGTGATGGCTGGTCTCGAAGATGGCTTGCTGCTTTTTACCCGCGACGCGCGCGCCGTCATGGTCAGCCCGGCCGCGGAGAAATTTCTCGGCGCGCCGGCGGGCCAATTCCTCGGCAGGCGCGTGACCGATATATTTCCGATCGGGCATCCGCTACGGGATGCGCTGCACCTCGAAGGTGATGAATTGAGGGAGGTTGCCGCGGAAATAGAATTGAAGACAACAGAAGGAGAAAAGCGCGTCAGCGTGACCGTGCAAGGGATTCAAGAGGATGGCGAACGAATGGGCGCGCTTCTGACGCTGCGCGATCTCGATTCCATCGAGAGCATCAATACGCAACTGCAAGTGAGCGAGCGGCTGGCCGCACTAGGACGCATCACCGCGGGAGTCGCGCACGAAGTCAAAAATCCGCTCAACTCGATGCGGCTGTGGCTTGAGAATTTGAAGGAGTCCTTACCGGACGATTCCGACAGCGGCGCGAAGCAAGCGGTGCAGGTGCTCGACAAGGAGATCGACCGGCTGGATGCCGTCGTGAAACGGTTCCTCGATTTCACCCGGCCGATGGATGTACGGCTCGAACCTACCCAGCTTGCGCAATTGCTGGGAGAGGTTCTCGAGATAGCCCAGCCGCAGATGCAAAAAGCCAACATTCAAGTTGCGCGGCTCTTGCCAATCGACGTGCCGGAAGTTTATGTCGATCGCGATTTATTGAAGCAGGCCGTGCTCAATCTGGTGCTGAACGCCGGGGAATCCATGCCCAGCGGCGGACAATTGCGGCTGGTACTGAGCCGCCGCGGCGAAATGGCGGAGATCAGCGTGGGCGACACCGGGAAAGGAATTCCACCCGAGCACCGCCAGAAAATCTTCCAGCTTTTTTTTACGACACGCCCGGGGGGAAGCGGCATCGGGCTGGCCAGCACGTTTCGCATTGTGCAACTTCTCAACGGTTCGATAGACTTTACGACAGAGGTTGGTAAAGGAACGACATTTCGAATCGAACTGCCGCTCGCGGCCTGATGCGAATTGCTTTGCAGTCCCCATTACATATGACGGAAACCTCGGCCCAACGCCAGCTTGCCGTGATGCGAGATCGTGCCCTGGTTTTATTTGGCTTGGTAGGTTTTGTTGCGATCTCGCTAGGCGGGTGCGCCGGGCGAAAAAAACCAACCATTCCCTGGAACACGGCGGTACTTGTGCGGCCAATCGCACCTCAACGTCCTTCGCTAGCGGAAGTTGACGAAGTTCCTGTGCCAGACATTGGGATGGAACTTCCGCCACCTCCCGCGCCGCTGGCCACGCGAACTCCTCCTCCAGCGAGACCACACAACGTTTCGCCCACGGCAAATTCAGGTGTGCGCACAGAAAAACCTGATACTCCGCAAATTGTTCCCGAATTATCGACGCAAGAATCAGCCTCATTGCAACGGGAGACGAATCAGAGTTTGGCCGCCGCCGAACGTAACCTTGCCGCCACATCCGGAAAATCGTTGAGCGCCACGCAATCCGATCTTGCTTCCAAAGTGCGCGGCTTTATTTCTGACGCGCGAGAATCAGGCCGGGCGGGCGATTGGACACGGGCTCGCGATTTGGCGAAAAAGGCTCAGGTCTTGTCCGAAGAACTCGTTGGGTCGCTGTAATTCTCCTTAGCCCCGAAACTTCGATTCTTGCAAAACGGACCCGCCTAGATACGAAAGATGCCGCTCCAAATCCGCGAGTCGTGTGGAGGCTAAATGCATCGCATGTCCCAACATGAACCCGGCACACAGTTGCGTTAAGATGGCCGCATGACAAAGTTTGATGTAGCCGTAGCGGGCGGCGGGTTGATCGGCGGATCGATTGCACTTGACCTTGCGCGAGCCGGCCTACGCGTCGCCGTGTTTGACCGCCAGAATCCCGGGCAGGAAGCATCGTGGGCTGGCGCGGGCATTCTCTCGCCTGCGCCGGAGAGTGCGGCCATGATCTCGCTCGTGCCGTTAGGCAAAGCGAGCATGGCAATCTATCCGGAATTCGTGGGCATGGTCGAGGAAATCTCCGGTCAAAGCACAGGTTACCGCCCGAAGGGCACGTTGCAAGCGATATTTTCGCGGGACGCACGGGTGGAGCTCAGCACGGTCATAGCTCTGCATCATGGGCTGGGGCTGAAGGCGGAGCCGCTCCGAGCAGAGGACGCTCGCGAACTTGAGCCGTCTCTCAGTGAAGATCTCGAAGCTGCCGTGCTGCGGCCCGACGAAGCATCTGTCGACAATCGAGTTATGACGCAAGCTGTGCTGGAAGCGGCACGGCGAAGCGGAGTCGAGTTTTTTCCCGGAAGGGGCGCGGAAGCAATCTGGTGCGAAGGCGGGCGGTGCCTTGGCCTGCATCTGAAAAATGAAAAGATAGAGGCCCGGTGGACTGTCATCGCGGCTGGATGCTTTTCCGCAGGCATTGAAGGAGTCGCCGCCTATGCGCCGGTGCGGCCAGCGAAAGGCCAAATGGTTGCTCTGCGCGCGGACACCTTGAAAATCGAAAGAGTTCTTTGGTCGGAGAATATTTATCTTGTTCCCCGAAATGACGGCAGAATCCTCGCTGGAGCGACGGTCGAGTACACGGGCTTCGAGAAAGGATTGACGGCTGGCGGCCTAAAGAAAATTCTCTCCGGCGCGATCGAGCTATCGCCTGATCTCGCAGCCGCACGCGTGGAAGAAACCTGGGCCGGCCTCAGGCCGGACTCGCCGGACCATCTGCCCATCCTCGGACCGACCGACATCGACGGCTTGCTCATCGCAACGGGCCACTTTCGCGGTGGAATCCTGCTAACACCTATCACGGCCCGGCTTGTGGGCGAGTGGGTGACGCAACAACGTGTCAGCGTGGATTGGGACCGCTTCAGTCCAATGCGGTTTCAGTCCGCTTCTGCGCACAGAGCTCCCGCCTAGAATTTCCGAAAACGAATTGACTATGGCTAGGCATAAAAATCGAGCGCGCTTCGCCATCGTTCAATGTGTACTCGCGGTTCGGCTGCACGAGGCGTGTTATTGCTGCGTCGCCGGAGGCGGCGTGATGGGCATGGCTCGCCCACTATCAGTGTATTGAATCTGATTCTTGTCCAAGGTCAGCTCGTGTTCGAGCACAACGTCGAGCGCCGAGCCGCGTGGAAGATGTGCTTCCGGACCTCGCGTCAAAAGAACCGCACCAAGTCCCGCGGCAGCTCCTATGCCCGCGCCGATGCCTAGGCCTTTGGGTCCGTCGGCTATGGCGCCAATCCCCGCACCCGTCGCGGTCGTTTCAGCGACGGTTTTTACGTCTTGCCCTTTGCCACCCGCGCTGGTGATTTTTCCTTCGGAGTCCATCGTCTCTTTTCCGCCGGTGTCCGCGCTTCGGGGAGTTGCATTCAAATCCACGGTGTAGCCGTTTGGAAAAATCAGCGTATCCAAACGCATGCGAAATTCACCGCGCCCCTTGACCTTGCCGGGCCGCTTTGATTCGATCAGTTCGCCTCGAAGATACGAACCCACAGGGATAATAATGTGATTGTTCTGCGTGATAGGAAAAGATGTGTGGAAATAAACGGAATCGCCAGCCTTCGCACTGCCCGTGGAGATGCCGTTTTCGAGAACGACAGCGACATGCGTGCCTGCGGGAACCCTGATTTTGTCCGAGGGCGCAGGCGATTGCTGAGCGGCCGTCTGCGCAGGAGTTACGGCCGGTGGCGGGGCAGTCTGCGGACCGGGCGGCTGTTGCCCGCGGCCAGGTTGCGTGAGCAAGAGCATCCCAGCGGCGAGAAAAATGCAGTGGAGAGAGAAACCTCGGCGGGGCGGCTTTCTCATGACATCCCTCCGTTCTGCTTGGTCCGATGCACCTAGGCAGATACTGGATGTCTGAGTATATCGCTTGCATCTCCTGACAGAGAGCCGAATTTGCCGGGTCACGCGGCGTGTCAGTGCGGCTTAGCAATCCGAGATTACGCCGGTTAGTATCAGCGGATACAGCGCCACAAAGAGAGGAATCGCCACTATACAGAGCGCAACTATTCCCGCCACTTCCAAGCCTTTAACCGCTCTCGTCCCCAGAGCGAGAACTGGTCGCGGCGGCTCAGCCAGCTGATCGTAGCGGACTGTGTGGCCGGCCCCCAATACGTTGAGCTAACGAGAAATGTATTGTTGTTCGCATTGCTTATGGTGCCCTTGAGCACTTTTCCGCTCGCAAGCTGGACGTGAATGTATTGCTTCGGATGACCAGCCAGCGCGTAGACAGCTTCCCTCACGGCAACTTCATGTGGCGTCAAGGGGTGTTGGCTTGCGCTGTTTAAAAAAGTTGGTCGCAAGCGCAGTCTGACCTGGATTCCCGAAGGGAGGGCCGGACGTAGTCCCTGAAGAGCCCTCAATTGATTGGCAGTGAGCTGGATGGACAGCGGTGCAATCTCCATGGACGTTGCATTCGACGCATCACTCTGCGAGTCGCTTGCGAAGGTTTCATCTCGTTCATGCGCCGAGATCAAGCGTGGGACAGGAAAGAGTAAGAAAATTAGAACGGCGATCGAAGAGATAAACCGTTTGCATTGCATGCTGCCCTCCAACTTGGAATGCGGAGCTCGCGAACCTAGTAGCGTGCAAATCTTTGGCCAATTCCTTCTGGAAATGCTTTTCAGTGAACGGAAATTGAACTGTCTTTCGAATAACGCCAACGCATTGCAAAGACGAGTCTTGTCGCAGCCAAAACCTCCGAAAAAAATGCCTGGCCGTCCAGGTGATGATTCATCTCTGCCTTTGCAAAAGATGCCAGATGCAACCGATTGCCGACACTTGCAGGCTTCCAACTCCAGGCAGAGAAATTGCTCGCTGCGCACAATCGCCCATTCTGGTTGACGTGGCGGAGGGAAACTGAGTAGCCTCGGGGCAACTCACGAGGCGGGTTAGCAACGAGAAAGAGGACAGGGCTATGGCAAAGTTGGCGTTGATTTATGGGATGAGGTTGTTGCCCGAGGAAGAGTTGGGAGAGGTTAAGGATGCGACGGTGGTGCTGAAGAATGGACGGACGGCGCGCATCTCTATGCACTTGATTTCAGGCAGCAAAGAGGAGATCGAAGCGACGTTCCACGAATCCGTCGCTGCATTTTTTGACTTGTACCCGGAGATTTAGATTTCAGAAGGGAGCGGTTCGTGGTCAGCAGTTCGAGAAAGAATCAGCGGTTGCCGAAATTCTCAGGATCGTCATTGGGATCGCCCAGGTTATCGTTGATGAGCACCGTGGATTGCCCGGTAAGCTCAAAGCGCTTGCGGCATTTGAAGCAAGCCACGAGGTCGTCAAGCCGAACCATGAAGGAAGTAGCCTTGGCAAACTTTCTGCGGTCTTCTTCGCCGGCGCCGCGCGGCAGTTCCCTCTTCTTCCGCGAGACCTTCCACCGCACGGGAAATTCGAACTCGCCGCGGCAGCTCGGGCAGACGAGCTTAATTTTCCTGGTTTCTTCTTTTTCCGTGTAAAACGCGCGTTCGTCCATGGCTAAGTGGCGGGTGTGCTCACCGCGTCATCGATTGTAACAAATTCCAGGTCGAGGTCACGCCAACGTGGCAGCCAATGTTCAAGAGCCGCTAGCGTCGGCAAACGGTCGGCGTTTAGCTGACGGTGCGAACCATCGTGCAGGCAGAGAATGTCGCCTGTGCTGGCCGCGCCGTCTGCGGCGCCCGCTGCGTTCAAATTGCGCTTCGCACGAGCGGCGATAGGCCCCATGCGTGGTATGAGCCATTCCGAAGACGTAGCGCGCCAATCGCCAGGAATCAGCGTCCACATGACGAGGCGCTGCTTTAATTCACGTGCAGTCGGAACCACCCACGGGTTGCGAAATCCGAAAGGCGGCCGGAACCATCGCGGAGGAGCGCCCGTGGCCGCAACTATCGAAAAATTGCAGCAACGAATCTCGACCGTGATCTGATCCGGCTTGAGCCAGAAAAGATTGGGATGCGCGTCCGAATGATTGCCGATGACGTGGCCCCGCGCGGCCGTCTCCTTAAGAAGGTCCGGGCATTCGCGCGCGTGCTTTCCGATTACAAAGAATGTCGCGCGCGCTTTAAAGCGATCCAGCAGATCGAGCAGCTTTGGCGTAATGGCGGGATTAGGCCCATCGTCAAACGTGAGCGCGAGCTTGCGCGGAGAATTCGTGCGGCAAACCGTCGAGCCAAAGAGCTGCGAACGAGGATAAGCCGCACCGTAAGCGGCGATTCCCGCGACTCCAGCCGCCAGAGCTGTTGGCCCTGCGATCATCCAAGGATTCATTGGGTACATTCTCGCATGGCACGGGGTCCTTCGTGGTTGATACGCGCTCAGGAGGGTTAGACTCGCCGGAGGTGTAATCGTCGCACCCTGCGGCAATTGGGATCCTTGCTGCTCGCACTGGGTTTACGCACTTGGTTTACGGATTGTTCCGGAAGAAGTTCGCCAAGCAACCTGAAGGCTAACTTCACGGGAATGCAGGGATGAGCCAAGCCGGGCCCCTCGTATTTCTCTAAGTATTGATTCTAAATCATTTAGCCTTTTTCTAAGCTGTTTAGAATCAACGGTTAGCCGGAAAATCGTAAATATTGATTCTAAATAACTTACCGTTAGCCGGATGGGTGCAGAAGCGAGTTTTTTGCTACATCCGAAGCATAAGCCGATTGGCGACCCTAGAAGCAAAAACGCCAGCAAAGATGCTGGCGCTACGGCGAATCGCGTAACTCAACCCAAGGATATTTTACGCCTGGGCTAAATTCTGTCAAGCCAGGGAATGTCGCCAGACCTGTGGCATGATTCAGTTGATTTCGGGGCCTGGGCCACCTGTGCAGATCAGAGCTAGAGAGTTGTCGGCTCTCTTGCCGAGGAGTCATCATGCGATGCGAGGTGTGTGGGATGGAATATGCGAGGGCCCACGACTGCGCGGGGATCGCGACGCTTCCGATCTCCGAAGAAATGAAGCCTCCGCCTGAGGGGATTTGCCCCGGCTACTATCTGCGAGTGGCGCTTAGGATTGCGAGCTTCGACGACCTCGCCATTCGCCGCGCCTCGCGAGACCCTGATGCCCTCGTATATGGGGCGGTCTTCTCGATGTTGACTGCAAGCGTCATTTTTCTCGTGACCGCGCTGCCCAAAATGCTGACTCGCGAAGGAGCATCTGCCGAAACCGTCTTTCTGGGATTGCTCCTTGGTTTCCTCTATGTGTGGGTCTACATGGCCGTAATTGGCATCATCCAGATTGGCCTTTGTCACGGTGTTGCTAAGCTTTTCCTGAGCGGGACGGGTACCTTTGCAGGTGTTGTACGCGCGTCGCTTCTCGGATGGTTTGTAAACTGTCTCGTTGTCATTCCGCGTCTCGGGCTGATTGCGGCCCTAATTGCATGGACGGCAGTCTTGATGACGGTGCTCAAGGAAGTCGACGGTCTCAGCCGTTCGCGCGCATTTCTTGCTGCTGCTGGAGTCAACGGCGCCTACTATCTGCTTCTCTTGATTGCGCAACATTTCGAGCGGTAGAGGCACGCTGACCGGTGAACACGCTGGCATCAGCCAGGCAGGCCGCGGCGTGACTTTAGGTCGTTGAGCAAGCGCTCTACCTCGTTGTCGCGGTCGAGGCGCACCAGCTTCTCTCCCATGTCGTCGGTGATCAGCTCGACCTCCGCCGTCGCTACCGCTTCGGTCTGGTGCACGCGGTCCTTCAAACGGTCAAACGTCGCGCTCTTCGAGTTGTCGCCGAGAGCGGTCCCCGCGCGCGCCGCTTTGCCGAGTGCCACGCTGCGGCGATGGCGGGCCAGCAGCAGATCGCGTTTGGACTTGGCTTCATCCAGCTTCTGCTCAAGTTTTTGCAGCGCACTCTTCAACGCCTCGACCTGCAGCCTCTGGTCGTCGACCTGTTCGCGGTAGCTCAGCGCCAGCCGCTGCGATGTGTGGAATCTATCCAGCGCCGCGCGCGCCAGATCGTCTTGCGCTTTGTCGACGGCAATCTCTGCTTTGCGCATCCAGTCCTTCCCCGAATCCTCGTTTTCACGAAGCTTCTTTTCGAGCATGTGCTGATCGGCGATGGAAACCGCCACCTGCGTTTTGACCTGGAGGTACTGATTCTCCATGTCCATCATCACCTGCTTGATCATTTTCTCCGGGTCTTCCGCGCGATCGATCATGTCGTTGAGATTGGCCCGGATTAAAGTGCTCACTCTTTCCAAAAGTCCCATGACATTTCTCCTTTCAAACGGCCGAAACTTCTTGCTGCCAAAAACGAAATAAAAAATCAAAACAACAGCCTGTCCAGCAAGTCCACCTTCGGAGCAAAATATGTTCAACGCAAATGCACAATCAGCACGTGCAACAAGCCGGGCATATAAGCGAGGCTGAACGCCGCCAATTGCTCTACCAGATAAACCGCGCCTCCAAGAAAATGGCGCGCGGCAAGCGCAATCACCACGGTGCAGAAGATCCACAACATCAGAAGTTCATCTTTCCACGTCATGGCCGTCCCCCAACTGCCATCGAGCGTCCCGGTGGGCTCGTTCGAACCCACCGGGGACGGAAGCAAACGTTACGCCTTGGGCGCGGGTGCTGCCGGTTTCTCCGGCTTCGGCGCCTTATCGCCGATCATGCGCACTTTGCTGAGCAGCTCTGACATCTGCATGCCGGAGAGCGCTTCGAAGAGCGCCGGCACTTGTGCGGCAATCTTCGTGATGTCGCCGGTCAGCTTGTATGCTCCGGCTGCGTCACCATTTCCCGTGGAGACGATCGTGACCTTATCCACTTTGCTGAGCGGCTCGGAGAGCGCTCGCACGACTTCCGGCAAACTACTGATGAGTTTGTCCACCACGGCGGCCTGGTTGTACTCCTGGAAAGCTTCCGCCTTAACGTTCATGGCTTTGGCTTCCGCTTCGCCCTTCTTGAAGATGATTTCGGCTTCGGCTTCGCCTTGCGCACGAATGGAGGAGGCGCGGCCTTCGGCTTCGCTCATCAAGCGCTGGCGTTCCGCATTGGCGAGCGTCTCGATGCGTTGGCGCTCGATTTCCGCTTGCTTCAGTACGGTGGCAATCAGTTCGCGTTCGCGGCGCGCGATTTCCGCTTCCTGCACTTTCACTTGGGCTTCGCGCTCCACCTGCTGAACACGGACAGCTTCCTCCACGACGCGCTGCTGCATGACGTTGGTTTCGATCTCGTACGCTTTATCGGCTGTGGCCTGCGCTTTCTTGGTCATTTCCAGGTAGCTGGCTTTTTTGATGTCCAAGTCGCGCTGGGCTTCGGACTGTTTGGCCATCGAGGCAGTCTCCGCGGCGACGCGTTCCTGATCAGCTTGTGCTTTCGCAACGGCCGCGGCTCGTGTCGCTTCGGCGCGCTTGATGGCGATGTCGCGGTCGGCTTCGGCAGCGGCCACTTCCGCATCGCGCTTGATGCGCGCAATGTCCGGCCGCCCCATGTTGGTGATGTACTCGTTCTTGTCGCGCACTTCTTTAATCGTGAAGCTCACGACTTCGAGCCCCATCTTGCTCATGTCATCCGCGCACGTTGAGCGCATCCGGTCGCCAACCATTTCCGGTTCTTTGACGATCTGCTCAACCGTAAGCTGCCCGATGATTCCCCGGAGATGGCCTTCCATCACCAGCCGAATCAGGGATTCACGCTGTTCCGGCCGTTTGCTCAAGAACTGCTCGGCCGCCGTCAAGATGGATTCCTTGTCCGACTTCACCTTGATCTGCGCCACGGCTTCCACCGTAACGGCGACGCCTTGGTTGGTGTAAAGGCTCTGCTGCGGAGCCACGTCAAACGACATCAACTCCAGCGAAAGATCCCGGCAGGTCTGCACCATCGGAAAAATGATCGCGCCCCTGCCGCTATACACATGCGTGCCTCCCATCCCGTACACGATCAGGGCCTCATTCGGACCCGCCTTTCGATACATTCTGGCGATGACCGTCATCGCAAAAATGACCAAGAGAACGAGTAATCCTGCGCCGACCACCACGTCCATTGGCAACCCGAACATAAAGACCTCCCTTTCCTCCACCTGGCCGGACTGTTTGTATCGTTCATCAGTCCGCTAAACTTTTCACTTCATGAACTCGTCCCACTTCTTCACGTAAGCAATCCCCTTGTCGTAGCGCTCGATCACCACTTCGGCGCCTTTCTCTATAGGCTTGCCATCATCCGTACGCGCACCCGCGCACCTGCGAGCTCCTGCAAGTGCAAAAATAATTTCTCCCGTGCCATTTTCGCGAATGGGCATACTCAGCGTGCCCACCGATCCTTCAATGCGGTAGTCTTCGTTCTTCATCGGTGTGTCGGTCGTCTGCATTAGCTTCAGCATGAATCGAAAAATCACCCAAGCCGCTAACAGTCCCGCAACGGTCGAGATCCCCAGCGATAGCAGCGCAACCATGTGCGAATGCCGGGTCAGGAGGTACCCCGTCCCGCCAAACCACGCGAGAAACATCAGCGCGGACAGTGCGTTAAACCTGGAGATGTGCCCTCCGCCCCGCACTCCCGCGCCTCCGCCGTGATGCCCGCTGGCAAAGGGAACGTGCAACTTGAAGGGCAAATGAATGTGCACGGCGCCGGCGAGAAACGACATCGTCACCAAAGCGAATCCTACAAGGAAGCAGAACAGATAGAAGTCAGACCAGGTCATAAGACACCTCGAAACGCAGCACCCCGCCGCACAGACTGGAATTCGAGACGCGACCCCTACGGGTCAGTTGTTCAGTGAACTCGCAGGCGGTGGATGACCACTGCCTTGCTGCTTGCCCGCATGCAAAACTTCTCCGAGACGTTCCGCCAGACCCGGCGTGCGAAGAATTTCCGCAAGCAGTAAAAGCGCGCGGCGCGAATCTTCGTGTTCCGCGATCACCAAAAGACCGCGGCGAAGCTCCGGATCGGCGGCAAATTGTTCCGCGCCAGCGTAGAGCCAGGAATCGATCTTGGCGTCGACAGCCCGCAGCGCGGACTGCAGCTCCGGCGTGTAGCCTTCCGGATCGTCTACGAGAAAACCCGGATAGACGCGGAAGAAGCGCGCCAAGAGCGTGCGCGTGCCGTGCGTGAGATGCGGCCGCGTACCGCTCTCGATTTGCGAAAGGTACGCCTGGCTTAGGCCGCGGCCTACTTCGCGCTTCATGGCCTTTGCCAGTTCCTGTTGCGTCATCGGACGGCCCAGGCCACGCAAGGAACCTTCTACGGAGCGGAGAGAACGGAGTTTGTTACCGAGAGTCATCGAAGAACCCAATTATTGCAATCTGCAAATAACGTATTACTTTTCGCTATTTATGTCAAGAACTATATTCGTCCTGTTTTCAATGATTTATGAGACATCCGGTAAACAATTCGCCCGGTAAAAACTGAGCGTAGCTTTAACCTGAGCGTAAGCGAAGGAATGCTGTGTCCCTACAACTGAGCCGTCACGTTCAGTGATTTGTTCGCTGGGATCGGGACGAAGTGGCGTGCAACTGCTGGATCAGTCAGGTTTGCGCAGCGATTGCAGATCGATTCCCAACTGCTGGCACTTCTTATAAAGATGGCTGCGCTCCAAACCGAGCGCGCGCGCCACGTTCGTCATGTGAAAATTGTGGCGTTTAATTTCTCCGAGCAGCACTTCTTTTTCGAAAGCTTCCGTGCGTTCCGCGAGTGTTCCCGTCGCCACAGCGCCCGCTGCTGCGGAAGCTGCCGAACCAGCAGCAGGGTCCTCTCCAGGAAGCACGAGCCGTACATCGGCGGCGGTAATGGAATCTTCCACGGATAGAAGCACCAGCCGCTCCACCACGTTGCGCAACTCGCGCACATTTCCCGGCCATGAGTAGCGGCGAAGCTCCGAGATCGCATCCGCTCCAAAGAGCTTCTCTTTCCAACCGTTCTGCGCGGCCACTTGCCTTGCGAAGTGGGCCACAAGCTCGCCAAAATCTTCCGGCCTCTCGCGAAGCGACGGCAGCGCCAGAGGAAAAACGTAAATCCGATGAAAGAGGTCGCGGCGAAAAGCGTTCTGCTTCACCAATTCCTCGAGATTCCGGTGCGTGGCTACAAGAACGCGCACATTCACCCGAATCGGCTTGTCGCCGCCGACGCGCTCAACCTCGCCCTCTTCGAGCACGCGCAGCAATTTCGCTTGCATGGAGACGGGCATGTCACCAATTTCGTCGAGAAACAGTGTGCCGCCCTCGGCCTGTTCGAATTTGCCAACGTGCTTTGCTGCCGCGCCTGTAAAGGCTCCTTTTTCGTGTCCGAAGAGTTCCGATTCGATCAGCTCCGCGGGAACCGCAGCGCAATTCAGCGTGATGAATGCATTTTCACGGCGTTGCGACTTTTCATGGATCGCCCGCGCAATTAGCTCCTTGCCGGTTCCCGTCTCGCCAAGTATGCAAACGCGCGTTTCGCTGGCGCCCACGCGGTCGATCTGGACGAGCAGCTTCTTCATCGCTGGGCCAGATCCAACCAGCTCGTGCTTTCCCAGGCGATGGCGAAGCTCGCGGTTTTCGTCTTCGAGTCGCGAAAGCCGTAGCGCATTTTCCACTGTGACGAGCAGCTTGTCCGTCGAGAGCGGCTTCTCCAAAAAATCGAGCGCGCCCAGCTTCGTGGCCTTGACCGCCATTTCGACATTTGCCTGACCGGAAATAAGAACAATCGGCGTCTTCACGCCGGCGTGTTTCAAGTCCTCAAGCAGCTCGATGCCGCTCTTGCCGGGCATAACGACGTCGGAAAGAATTAGATCGAAGGATTCCGTGCGCAAAAGCTCCAGTGCGCGGGGCGCGTTGTCACAGACGGTAGCTTCGTGACCAGCGAGCCGAAAAGCGCGCGATAGCGAAGCGAGTGTGTTGGGATCGTCGTCGACGAGGAGAAGGTGCGCTTTGCGTGGCAAATGGTGTCCTTTACGGCTGGCTCGCGTTAGTCGGAAGCGGCCACAGTGAAACTCTGTGGCGGTTTCTTCTCTGGTGCTGCTTCTTCTGTTGGAGTTGGTGGATGTACGGACTGGCGCTGCGGCAGTTCGATGCGAAACGTCGTTCCGCGCCCCTCGTCGCTTGAAACGGAAATGGTTCCGTGATGATCGCTGATCACTGACTGAATAATCGCGAGGCCCAGGCCCGTGCCCAAAACTTTCGTCGTGTAGTACGGCGTGAACAGCCGCGAGCACTCTTCTGGTGTGAGGCCTTTTCCGGTATCCGCCACTTCGATTCGGACGTTGCCTTCGTGCTCCGTGGTGCGCATGGTCAGCGTGCCTCCCGCGGGCATGGCATCGAGCGCGTTCAGCACCAGGTTTTGAAACGCGCGGTGCAGCAGGTCGGCGTCCGCATCGATTTCCGGAAGCGGCTCGGTGAGAAAATATTCCGGAATGACCGGCGGTTTGCCGACGGCGTTGAACTGCGGTTCGAACAGGCGCACGGCATTGCGTAGCGCTTCATTCACGTTGACGCGCGCAAAGTGCGGCGCCGGCATTTTCGAAAAATCGCTGAAACGCCCGACAATTGTGTTGAGATTTGCGAGTTCCGCCCGCAATGTCGCCGTAGATTCGTTGAAAACTTCCAGAAATTGTTTCGCGTCCAGCTGCCGCGCTTTCTGCAAATTTTCTACCGTGATTTGCAGCGGGAAGAGCGGGTTGCGCAGTTCGTGCGCCAGGCGCCGCGCCAGCTCGCGCCATGCCGCCACTCGCTCGGTCTGAACAAGCTGATCCCGCTGCGCCGACAGCGTCTGCGTCATTTCATTGAAGGCTGAAGCAAGCTGGCCAATCTCGTCGCGACCGCGCAGATCGATGACCGTGTCCCACCGGCCGGAGGCGACTTCGCGTGCGCCCTCAGCCAGCTCCTCGAGCGGCCGCGTGATTCTGGCCGAGACCCACAAACTGACGAGCATCCCGATCAAAATTGCCACTCCGGCGACAGCCGCAGCGATCTGCAAGATGTGGCGTGTCAGCAACACAGGCTCCTTGCGCGAACTCCCCAGCAGCAGCACGGCAAGAAGTTCGTTGTTGCGGCCCGTCAGTGGAATCGCATGAAAGGATTCGGCGTCCGCGGCGTTCGATGTCCAATCGATCGTTCGCACGAGCGGTTTCGGCTGCTTCTGAATCTCTTCGATCAGCGGTCGCAACCGTTCCGCTTGTTCGAACGGCCCGTTTACGTCCGTGAGTCCCGAGACTACGAAGCCCTGCTCCAGATTGCGGTATAGCAAAACACGCATGCCAGCAGGAGGAACCAGCGACGCAAGAAAGTTCTGGTCGAGCCGCCGTCCGCCGATGATGTACATGTCCTTATTGTTTCCACCTGGAAGCGTGCGGACGACGGTCAGTGAGAGCGCCACTCCGTCAGGCAATTCTTCTTTCCTTAAAAAAGGCGCGGAGTCACTCCAATTCTTATTGGCGGTGACCCAGTCGTTTTTGTAACCGACACGCGCGGGGTATTGAGCGGAAGAGACCAGGGTGCCGTCCCAACTCACAAACTCCATAAAATCCAGCCCATGATCCTGAGCCGCCCCGGCGGCATCATGCACGAACAGAGAGAAATCCGGTGTTGGCCTCGCCAAATCGATAGCCACATTTAGCGTGATCTGCGCGTCAGTGATGTCTTTCACCTGCCGGACGATCTCGTCGCCTCGTTGCGCATATTCTTTGTTGAACTGGGCAACCAGGGCTTCGCTGCGCTGGGCATCCGATTCTTCGAATGCGGCTTGCGTGTAGTGCGTTACGCCATAGGCCACCAGCGAAACCGAAGCGAGCACGGTGATCAGAAAAACCCAAAATAGTTTTGTGCGAAAGCTCATGGCTTTGCTCCGGGGGCATTCGCCTGCGGCTGCGGGGAAGAGGGTTCCGCAGTGTTTCCAGTATTCGAGTAGTCCGCCGCAACAGGATCAGGAAGCTCCAACCAAACGTCGGCGAGATGCCATTCTCCCCAGCGTGCGGGCATCCAGTCACGCACGGTTGCGCCAAGCCCCGCGGATTCCGCTTGCACGACGAGCGGCAGCACCCGCCGGTCTTCCAGAACCCTGCGCTCGCGCGCATAGAGCTGCTCGTGATCCGTGTTCGTGGCATTCACCTCCGAAGGCTCGTTCAGATTATATGCCGCAATCAGGGAATCAAGTTCAGCGCGCGGAGAAAGTGACGAATAGTGCCATGCAAAGAGGCGGACTCCAGAAGGCGAGTCAGACGCGGGGGGTGATGCAGCACCAGACCGTGCGGCGGGTTTGGAGGTCACTTGCACGAGAATCGCGGCCTGCCGCGCGTTCACAGCCACGCGCTCACCAAGAAGTTTGGCCAAGTCACCCGCTGGATCGACGCGCAGGCGCAGCGGCTCGACGCCGGCAGCCTCATTCGCGGGAAGCCCGCGGCGCAATTCTTTCGCGCGTTCAAGATTGGTGTCCACATTGAAGAGAAAAGCATATCCCGAGAGCCACTGCGGCAAAAGGGCTGCTGCTGGTTCGGCTTGCTTCTGCAGCAACACGTTGGCCATGGTGCCGCGGTCGAGCGAAAGGGAAAGTGCCTCGCGCAGGCGCACGTCCGATGCGGCGCCTTGCGCGTCGTCAAATCGCAAACCGTAAAGCGTGACGGGCTCCGACGTCCAAACGCGCAGATTGGCTTGCCTTGCGCGAGGAACAAGATCGGGCGCGAGCTCGATTAAGTCGGCCTTCCCTAGTTGCAGATCAAACATCGCTCGCAACGGTGCTACGGCTAGCGTGATATCGATGCCGTCGACAAACGGCCGGCCGGACCAGGCCTCCTCATTTTCACGGAAATAGAGATGTGGGCTCGCCGCCCGCGAAGTGGTGCCACCTGCTGGCGATTCTTTCAAAACAAAAGGTCCAGTGCCTGCGAGGCTGCCGTTCGGCTGCACGCGATAAACAAAGTAGCGGCCGGAAGCAAGCTGTTCCAACAAGTCCGGCACTGGCGTCGTCGACTGAATCACTACCGTATTGCCGGACGCGGAAATTTGTTCTGTCCCTGGAAGCAGCGACTGCAGCGCGGCCACGATTTCCGGGGCAGTTAGCGGTGCCCCGTCGGAAAACCTAACGCCCGGCCGAATCGTAAACTGCCAGCGTTTGCTCGAACTATCGTGTGACCATTCGACCGCAAGCACAGGTTGAAACCGCCCGTAGTTATCGAGCGCAACAAGCCGTTCGAAAACCATGGCCGCTAGCTTTTCATTCGTGGCCGACTCTGGCGATCCTACTCGCCATTCGCGCGGATCGAGCGACACGCTGGCAGCGGGTAGTTCGACGCGCAGGGTCCCGCCATAGCGCGGGTTCTCCGCCGCGCGGGCGATTGCGGCACTCACGAGCAAAGCGCTACTTAGAACAAGTAATCGAAAGTTGATAAACCTCATACCGACCTGTCTGGAGATTCCTGGCGATGGCGACCGCTCTCGCATTCGCTGCCGCATTATCGGCGGTTCTCGTCGCTGGAGTGCGCAAGGCAACGATCGGTCCAGGGAATTCCATGGCCGCAGAGACGGATCGTGCGCGGCGGTCCTTGAGATCAATGGCTTGAATTGCATCTGACGTGGTCCAGTCTCCCTTGCCCGTCACCAGTACCTGCCAGCCGCTTCCGCACCCGCTATACACGCTCGCAATCTCGCTGCCCCAATTCGAGAAAACGGCAACGGGGTCGGCGCCGTCCTCATACAATCGCGCCAGTCCATCCGGTCCCGTCAAAACAATTTTCGTTTTTCCATCGGTCTCAAATTGTGCTGCGGAAATCCACGCTCCCAGCTTCTTTCCGGCCAGCGCTGAGGGAGACACCGTCCGCACGGGCATGTGTTCCGTGGTTCTCTCGCAGTTCCACCCTTTTGCATCCACAAAGGAAATCCGGCAAAGCTCCCCCGGCAAGTACACTGCCGCTGCATCAACCACTACGCCGGAATACCAACCCTGCTCGGCGCGCTCTGGCGTTCGATGGATTGGCAGATGCTCAACTCCCGTCGGCGCCCACTGGCCGCCCTGCGATTCGTAGGAACTGATCTCTTGGACCCCGAGCGCGTAAGCATGCTTTGCGTCGGCGTCTAACACCACGTCGAGAATCGGGCTGTCCGATGAAAAGAGAAGCTCTTTATGCAGCACGAGGTTAAACGCCGGTTCGGGCACGCCAGGGCCTTTCACCAGCCCGATTGTGTCCATGACGGTCTCTGTGGTTTCTTTAAGCTGAATCTGAACAACGCCAATATATTCCGTCGGATTTTGCGTGACGCTCACCACTAGACTGGCTGCCGCGTCCTCTGCCAAGATCTTTACCCCTCGCCTCTGCAACTCTTCCTGGAACGCCGCCGATACACTTGCAAACTCCGCGCTTCGAAGCGAAGAAAGATTCCGAAATTCCAACCTCACAGAAGATCCATGGATGGAGGCCCAAACTTTTCTAGCTAGCAGGCGAGCAGATTCCTCCAAATTATCGGCATGCACGGATCGCGGCAGAGAAAGCAAAGTAAAGAAAAGAACAAATGGGAGCAGCTGGCAGAGAATCGCGCGGCCGCACGAGCGCGGCGAAGACAAATTTTGCTTGGCGGACACTGGCTTGCCGGATGATGATATCACGGCTGCAATCCAGGACTCGGAGTGCCGCAGACCTGGTGTGCTGTATCCATTTGAAAATAAGTTGCCGGATCAGGCCAAAATTTGCGGAAAATGCTTTCGGCCCCGCGAAACAATTTTAGGCCGCGCACGTCCATCTAGTCGGATACTCTGGGAAATCTCTGTCCTCAAGGGTGACAATAATGAATCGGATCGCTCCTCGTCTCAACGCACTGTTGCGGCTGGCTGTCGCCGCAATGGCCTGCCTGGCTGCCGTGTCGGCACCGCCCGCGCATGCGCAGTTTTCCGGCGCGGCGGATCAGGTGCCAGCCGGCCCGACTCGGCTTCTCCGATTCGCAGACATCTCCAAGGACCGCGTGGTCTTTGCCTACGCTGGCGACCTATGGATCGCTTCGCGCGAAGGGGGCGCTGCCAGGCGGTTGACATCGCACTCCGGCGACGAGCTCTACCCGAAATTTTCGCCCGACGGCAAGTGGATCGCTTTCACCGGCGAGTACGACGGCAATCCGGACGTCTACGTCATCTCCGCCGAAGGTGGCGAACCCAAGCGCCTCACATTTCACCCTTCGAACGACATCGTTCTCGGCTGGACGCCCGATGGCAAGAATATTCTGTTCCGTTCCGACCGTTTTAGCACGTCATTAGGTCGGGCCACACGCCTATACCTCGTCTCTCCCCAGGGTGGCACCGCACATCCGTTGCCCGTTCCCCGCGGCGACCTCACTTCCTTCTCTCCGGACGGCACAAAGATCGCTTACCTCGAGACTTCGCAGGAGTTTCGCACCTGGAAGCGTTATCGCGGCGGCTGGAGCCTCCCCATCGCCATCTACGACTTGAAAAAGAACACCTACGAAGAGCTGCCCAAAACTCCCGGCATGGACATGTTCCCGATGTGGCATGGCAACTCCATCTATTTCATCAGCGATCGCGAGGGCGTCATGAATCTCTACAGCTACGACCTCACTTCCAAACAAACCAAAAAACTCACCGACTACCCGGAGTTCGACATCAAGTGGCCCAACCTCGGCCCCGACGCCATCGTTTACGAAAATGGCGGCCTGCTGTACGAATACAATCTCAACACTGGCAAGACGCGCAGTCTTCCTATCGTCGTTCGCGCGGAGGACATCGAAGCTCGACCGGAGTTTAAAAGTGTCGGCCAGGCCATCGGCGGCGCGGCGATCTCTCCTTCTGGCGCACGCGCCGTCGTGGAAGCGCGCGGCAATATCTTCACTGTCCCCGCCGAACACGGCAGCGTCCGCACGCTGACCACAGAACACTCGAGCATTCACGAGCTGAATCCCGCGTGGTCGCCCGACGGCAAGTGGATCGCGTATCTCTCTGACAAAACCGGCGAATACGAGGTCTACACACGTCCGCAGATGGGCGGCGAAGAAACACGCATCACCACGGACGGCAAAATCTATCGCTTCGGCCCAACGTGGTCCCCGGACAGCAAAAAACTCGCCTACTGGGACAAGTCCAATCAGCTTTGGTATGTGAGCCTCGATGACAAGAAACCCGTCCTGGTGGACGCCTCTGAATACGGACCGATCGCAGACGCCGCCTGGTCTCCTGACAGCCTCTGGCTAACCTATTCGAAGCCCCATCGGCGCGGCGCCAGCGATGTTTTTCTCTTTTCGCTCGCCACCAAGAAAATCACCGAAGTCTCCACAGGCTTCTACAACGACAACAATCCCGTTTTCGATGACAACGGAAAATACCTCTATTTCATCTCCACGCGCTATTTCTACCCCAGCATCGGCCAACTCGACCAACGCTTCAACTATTACTCGACCGACGGCGTCTTCGCCGTCACTCTCAAGGCCGACGAACCTTCCCCATTCAAGCCCGAAAGCGACGAAGAAAAACCTGCCGACGAAACCAAAGACAAAAAGAATGACGCAAAGAAAGCTGACGCCGCTAAATCAGGCGGTCAAAAACCCGACGAACAAAAACCTGGCGAGCAAAAAGAAGAGAAAAAAGCCGAAGCCGTAAAGCCCATCCAGATCGATCTCGATGGCATTGGCAAACGCGTCGCGCCCGTCCCTATCGGCGCGGGCATTTTGAGCAGCCTTTCGGCCCGCAAAGACAAGTTTTTCTACGTCACCACACCACAGGAAGCCCGCCAATTCGGCACGCCGGATCAAGGTCCAAAAAATGTCCTTCACATCTACGACATGACCAAGCGCGAAGACAAAATCTTGCTTGAGGGCATCGAAGGCTACGACATTAATAAGGACGGCACAAAGGTTCTTTACAAGGCTGGGCCAGTCCTCGGCATCACCGACGCCGTTCCCGGCAAGGCCAAAGTCGGCACCGGCAAGCTCAATCTCAGCGGACTTCAAGTGATGATCGACCCGCGTGAAGAGTGGCGCCAGATTTACCACGAAGCCTGGCGTCTCGAGCGCGATTTCTACTGGGACCCCAACATGACCGGCCACGACTGGAATAAAATCGGCGCGCGCTATGAAGCGCTCCTCCCCTGGGTGGCCCATCGCAGCGATCTGAATTATTTGATCGGCGAACTCATCGCCGAGCTCAGCACTTCGCACACTTATGTTGGCGGCGGCGATCAACCGAAAAAGCCGCGCGTCAGCGTTGGCATGCTCGGCGCCGACTACGAACCGGATGGCGGCTTCTACCGCATCGCGAAAATCTACCCCGGCGAAAACTGGAACGACGACACGCGCTCGCCGCTCACCGAACCCGGCCTCAAAGTAAAAGCTGGCGACTATTTGATCTCCGTAAACGCCCAGGAGACCCGCGCGACGCAGGACGTCTATTCCTACTTCCAGGATCTCGCTGGAAAACTCGTCGTGCTGAAAATCAATAGCAAGCCCAGCGCGGATGGCGCGTGGGACGTTACCGTAAAACCCATCGCCAACGAAAACGATCTCCGCTATCTCGATTGGGTGGAGGCCAATCGCCGCAAAGTCTCCGAAGCCACCGGCGGCCGCATCGGCTACATGCACGTCCCGGACACCACCATTCCCGGAATCATCGCCTTCGACAAAGAGCTCACGGGCCAACTCGACAAAGACGGCATGATTGTCGACGAGCGTTTCAACGCCGGCGGCCAGATTCCCGATTTCTACACTGAGAAACTCAAGCGCTCTCTCCTCGCCGTCATCTCAAATCGCGATGGCAAGGACTTTCCCTATCCGCCAGTCGCTATCTACGGACCAAAGGTCATGCTCGTCAACGAACTCTCGGGCTCTGGCGGAGATTTGTTCCCGTGGCTCTTCCGGTTCGAGAAAATTGGCCCCATCGTCGGCACGCGAACCTGGGGCGGCCTAGTCGGCATCAATCGCGGCGCGCCTCTGCGTGACGGGGGATTCGTCACCGCTCCAAGCGCGGGATTCTATTCCTGGGCCAACGGCGGCTCATGGGCCGTCGAAAATCACGGCGTCGATCCAGATTTTGTCGTACCGCAGAGACCCGATCTGGTTGTGGAAGGACACGACCCGCAACTGGAGAAGGCCATTGAATTGGCGAACGAAGCCCTGAAAGATTACAAGGGTCTTCCTCCCCGGCCGAAATTCCCGGGCTCGAACTAACAGCGCCGTTTCATTCCAAATTGTGGCGCCTACGTGCGGATGCAAGCGAGAACGGCCGGCGAAAAGCCGGCCCTTCTCATCTTCAAATGAAAAATAATTCAACCGCTAGCCAGGTGGCACGTTCCACGTTGCTGGACGTCGGAATAACCTCTGGCAAATGCGGCCAAGCGCGGCGGTGCTTGCCTGCATGCTCATGATCTTTCCTCCTTTCCAGCAGCGCGTCCCGAGCCACCCACAGGGGTATTGGCTAGCGGAACCGGTAGCACAGACTTCAGTCTGGGCAATCTTGAAATAAAACTCTCACGGCTTCTTCGGTGATCGCTTCTGCGCACTAACTGTCGGAGCCGGCGACGCACCATCCGAATCTGCCGCGTCATCCGATGCCGCATTGTTATTCCCATTCGTCACGCCAGAAAACGCCGAGTGCATCACGTCATTCGCAAAAAAGTTTTTCCCGTCCATCGGGACCATCATGATTTGCAGCTTGTCCGAGAGCCGCTCCGCAATAATCTTCTGAATCAGCATCGGATTCTGCTTCAACACGCTCGCCTCGAATTTCATCCGCTCGGCATCAGCCGCTGCCGTCACACGAATCCGGTTGGCCTCCGCTTCGGACAAATTCCTCTGCCGCTCCACTTCCGCCTTGCTGTCGATGATCTTCGCCTGCGCAGCCGCTTCCGCGTTTTGCAAAGTCGATTCTTTACGCGCTTGAGCCTCAAGCTTGGTCTGCTCAATTTGCTTCTGCTTCAACGGCAGCGTGTACTGCATCGCGTCAGCTTCCGCTTTAGCCTGCAACACGCGCACCGCCGCCTGTCCTTCCGCCTGCTTCACGTCTCGCGCCTTCTGCGCCTCCGCCTCAAGCTCCGCGATGCGCACTTCTTTCAACTTGATATCCTGCTCAGTTCCCAATCGCTCGTTCTCTTGCTCTTTCAAGAGCAGCCCTTCGAGCCCCTTGGCGTATTCCGCGGGAAGCTGCAAGTCGCGCAGTAACACTTCGCGCACCAGTATTCCGTCGCTCTCGAGCCGCGTTGTAATCGCCGCAGCAGCCTTCGAACGCAACTCTTCCCTCTTCGTCGCAAAAATTTCCTGCGTGATGTAATTCGGCGCAAGCTGCCGGTAAATCGTCGACACCACAGGCGCGACTACCTGTTCACCGACGGGCTGCGGCAAATTCGCATGAATCGTATCCAGCCTCCGGGGATCCAGCCGGTACCTCACCGAAACGGCCAGCCCGATGTTCAATCCTTCGCGTGCCTGCACGACCAACACTTCGTTCTCCGATTTTGCCGTCGCACTCGCCGTCGTCGAATAAACCTGCTCCCGCGTGTCGTACAACGCCACGCTATCGACGAGCGGCGTGACGAAGTGCACTCCCGGATACAGCGTGCCGCGCCGCGCGCCCCAAATCTGGCTGACGCGTACGCCTGCGGTTCCGTCCGGAATCACCACGATGCTCAACGCGAGC
>DATFZQ010000025.1:0-10764 GCA_035314345.1 Candidatus Acidiferrum sp. | reverse complement strand
CCGTCGCGAAAGATCGCGTGGTCATCGGCTAGCAGGACGCGAATTTGTTGTTTAGTTTTGGCCATGTCAACCGAGCGGAACCTCGATAGTCAGTCGAGCGCCATGGCCGGGGTTTGACTCTACAGTCAACAGGCCCCCCACGGTACGCGCACGCTCCTTGATGGAAATCGGACCCAGTCGCAGGCGGTCGAGCTCATCCCCAGTGAACCGGCCGGCGAAACTGAAACCTTCGCCGTTGTCGTCAACTACCAAAACGATGCGACTGTCATCCTGCGACAGTTTTACCACGACATGGGAAGCCTTCGCATGCTTTTTTATGTTGTTGAGTGCTTCACGGTAAATCTGGAAAATCTCGCGACAGACGCGGTCGGGAGCGTGAAGGTCGGCGGATTCGATCATGACGTCGAGGGCCAGACTGGATTCGTTGCGGTAGCGCTCGGCGAAACCTTGCATTAAATCGACGAGATCGGCGCTCTGGACGCGGAGGGGGCGAAGGTCGGTGACCATGCGGCGCAGCTCGGCGGACTCGTTTTTAACGGTGTGCTGGAGGTTGCCGAGGTTGGCTTCGGCCTGGTCGGGTGACGAAGCAACTCTACGGCGGAGGACGTCGAGCTGGATTTCGATGCTGAGAAGGGTCTGAAGAATGCCGTCGTGGAGGTCGCGGGAGATGCGGCTGCGTTCGCCTTCAATGGCGCGGGCCCGAAGATGGCGGAGGAGGAAGACGTTTTCGAGCGAGGGGCCGATGTGGCGGGAGATGCGTTCGAGCCAGGCGAGGTCGGGGCGTTCGAAGGGCTTGCGACCGTTGATTAGGAAGAGGCGGCCGGCGGGCTGGCCCATCTGGTCAAAGGCCACGGAGATCATGGAGCGCATGTGGAGCTCCTGCTGGGTGGGGCCAGGGAGGCGTGGAAGGGTGGCAAGGCGGCGGCCATCGCGGCGGTCCCAGCCAAAACCGCTACCGGCGCCTTCGAGGCTGTTCCAGCAGACGGTGGCATCCATGTCGTCGAGCAGGAAGCCGTCGGCGCGGGCCAGGGAGTAGCTCTCGGGGACGAGGCGCTCGCTCTCGCCGGCTTTTAGGCGCCAAAGATAGATGCGTTCGAGATCGGTGTCGCGATAGGCGAGGAGGGCGACCTCGACGTGGAAGGCACGAGCTAGTTCGTCGAGAAGGAGGCGCAGTGATTCGGCCAGGCCCTGGTCGACCTGGAGGGTGGCGGTGATGCGGGAGAAGAAGTCGTTTTGCGAGGCGAAGTGGCGGCTGCGGTCGGCCAGGAAGGCCAGGGCCGCGCCCCCTGCGAACGTGCCGCCAACGAGACCCACCCAAGCGATGACGCGCATCCAGCCGATTTCGCCTTTCACGGCGGTGAGAAGAACGAGAATTAGGGCCAGCGCACCGGCTAGGGGGATGGTGGCGCGAAGTCCCCAGCGCATGCCCGCGACCCAGCAGACGAAAAGGTAGGGGAACCAGACTGGGACAGACAACGGGCTGATGTACATGAAAAAGCCGAGGGCGAGGAGATCGCAGGCGATTGGCAAATGCCAGGATCGTTTGCGGAGGAAACGCTCGAGCGGAATATTTGAGAGAGAAAGGATTAGATAGGCGACTAGGAAGGAGATGGAGCGCTTGGCTGCTTGGGGATCCGGCTGTTGGAGCAACGCCAGAATCGAAAGCAAAACGATAATTGGGCGCGCGTAGACGATTTGCCGCTCGAGATGGCGGCGATCCGTTTCGTGGGGGCTCATGCGCGGGGACGCGATTCCTCTCAAGTAGTCTAGCAAGACGCGGAGGGAGCGTGAGGCGGCGTATCCAGCTTGCAACGATTTAGGCAACGCGAGGAATTTCGCGCTCAACAAGCAGAGCGTCAGCGTTCGAGTGGCCATTCGTTAACGAGGTGGAAGCCTCTTTCGAGCAGCGGGTAGTGAGTGGGCAGTGGGACGCGCGTGAGGCGGAGCGTGCCACTGGCGCCGTCTGTAGGTGTGAGGACCAGGTGTGCCGGATCGGGCCGGGAAAAGCCGTAGACGATTGGATCTTCCGATTCGCGGTAGAGGGCGAACGTGCCGCTTTTGGTTTGAACATCCGCCCCGGCGCGCCAGAGTACTCCCGACGAGTCGCGTAGCGTGAGCCGGCCGTTGGGTTCCAGGAAGAGATCGGTAATTGGGAGACCGTTTCCAGTGAACACAGGCTTGGAGATGTTCTGGCCGTCGATCGTGGCGGTTGCGGAGTCCACGTGCCATTGGCCGGTGAGCTCATGCGGATTTCCCGCGCGGGCGAGTTGCCGGGCGAAGCTTTCGTAGTGGCCCGGCACGGATGTGAGGATCATCACGGCAAGGGCGATCTCGACTAGGCGGATAGCAATGCGGGAAGCGCGACGTTGTGGCGCGGGGTCCCACAGCGAGGTAAGGGACGCGGGACTGTGGCGCCAGAAGAAATCCCGTAATGAGCGGAAGTCGGGCACGATGACGGCGATCGAAAACAGCACCAGATGGGCGGCATAAATCTTGACCGGGACGTCGAAGAATAGATCGAACAGCAGGACGTTGGACATGACAAAGCAAGTGAGGATAGCGCCGACAAGGGCGGTGCGCCGGAAGAACAGCAACAGGGCTGCGGCGACCTCGACGGCACCAGCCGCGATCTCATAAGCGGGATTGACGCCCAAGAAGGTCCAAAGAAGCGTCATGGGCGATAGGTTTCCGACTGGTTCGTTGAGGACGGCCAGCGAAGGCGGAGGCATCTGCATGGGAAACAGCTTGGAGAATCCGTAGTTGGCCATCGCAATAACAAGTGTGAGGCGCAGAATGAAACGCAGCCATTCGGAAGCAGTTCGATATTCAAGGCGGCGGTCCAACATCGACCAGACCGAAGCGGCGATCGCGGAGTAGACGAAGATTACGCCGATGCCGATCCAGTTGATAGCCGTGTCGCCGGAGCCCGTGGCGTGGATGTTTGCGCCGATGCCAGAGACGTGAATATAGTGCTGCACGAGCCAAACGGCGGGCTTTTGCCAAGCGAGTGACAACCAGGAAGCGAGTTTGGCGCCAACCTTCGGAATCAGGTACAGGACGTTGTCGTTACCGGAGCTGAAGGCGTAATAGAGCAGGTAACAGCAGGCAATGCGGAAACCGTAGCGTTCCACTGGTGTCCAACGAACCTCCGCGGGCGTTAGAAACGAATCGGGCATGTATGACCTCTACGAGATTTAGAATCACACTCTCACAGGTTTTGCGGAGCCGGTCATTTTACACGGTCCCGAGCGCCTTCTGGAAACTGGCCCACGAGATCCCGGAATTCCCTTCCCCGCCGACCAGTGCGTAAACTGAGGGTGGATCATGCGGTTAAAGCTTTGTCCGGAAGGTAGCGGATCGTCGGGACTGCGCATCAAAAATGCTATGAAGTTTAAGAAGATCGAACCGGAAGCATTTGTGTGCAGTACATCGGCGGCGCGGCCGTTTGGTTGCATGGAATTGTGGGCTGGGAACGAGAGGGCGCACCGTACGCTGGAGCTGGCTGGTTTGGAGGCGGATGTCATCGCCATACCGTCAGGAGCGGATCGGGGCGGAGACCTCTCCGCGGTGTTTTCTTGCAGCGACAATATTGCGCGGGTCGTGCTAGCGGATTGTGTGGGGCATGGGTATGTGGCCAGCGGAGTGGCGCGGCACGTCCATCATTTGCTGCACAAATTTCAGGATGTACGAGATACGGCGGGGTTACTGGCTTCTTTGAATGACGAGTTCACTTTGGATTCGGAGAAATCGAAGGGAGCGTTGCGGCTGACGACCGTGGTCACAGGGACATTTGATGGCGGGACAGGTGAATTTAATTTTGCCTATGCGGCCCATCCGCGGATGCTGCTTTGGCGGGCGAACGAGGGAAAGTTTTTGGAGTTGGGAGAAGGGATGGAAAACCTGCCACTAGGCTTCGTCACGGGAGAAATGTACAGCGAGCAGAGCATTCAGCTTCGTCCCGGAGATATGATCCTGGCGTTTTCGGATGGAGCTACCGAAGTACAGTCACCTGGCGGCGAACAACTAACGCCTCGCGGATTCCTGCAATTAGCCGAATCGACTTTGGCAAAAATGCAAGGACCAGTCCGCCTTCCTGATTTTTCCGCGGCTTTGCTGGAAGGCGTGCAGCTTCACAGAGGAAGCCCGGAGCTAGACGACGACGTGACCTTGCTGACGCTGCGGCGCTTGGGCTAAAAGCACCGGCGCGACTGATCAATAATTAATTAAGACGGGCACGCCATTCCATGCCCAAACAAGATTGATGAGCGCCCCAGGGCTAGGGCGCGGGCTGCGTGGGCGGATGCTCCGCAAAGTATTGATCTAGGCTCGAACGGAATTCCTCTACGGCTTGCTGGACGTTCTTATCGAGGGCCGCAACAACCGCGCCGACATCTTTTCCGCTGGCGGGTACATCGTGCGTGTAAAAGTGCGTCCACACGGAGGTGCCCGTCTTGATGTTGCGTAGCTCCAATTCCATGGTGACCCGGCCGACGATGGGGGCTCCCGAAACTTCCTTGAAGTCATAGAGCCGCCCGTGCAAAAGAAATTCTCCGCGGATGTCGCTTCGCAGCGTGTAGACACCGCGATAATGGCCGGAGGCGCGGAACTGCCGTAGAATGACTTCCGCGATCATCTCCGTGGGGGGTTCCGACCAACGCTGATATTCGTAGGTCCCCATGCTCTCGCCGCCGGAACTGTAAACGATTTGGTCCGCGCGATAGAGAGCAGGACCAGTGAGGCGTCCGATCAGCAGCGTGATGGGAACCGGATTGGGGTTGGATGCGGGCGCCAGGTCACCGGGAACCGTGAGCTGATAGTATTTGCTCGGCCGGGCGGCGCCGCATCCGGCCACCAAACCCACGGCCAGCGCAAGTATTGACAATGTGATTTTTGCCGTCATCGTCGTTTGAAAAATCGAAAGTTTGCAGCCAACACGCGGCGGTTGGATGGACGGTTCAGTGGTTCTCGTCATGAGTTGTTTATTTCCTCGCTTCATTTGTGCTCACCGGGTTTGTGATCGGGCGGATTGGTGGCGCGAATGAGAGTGTAAGGACGCTTCTTGATGGTTTCCGTGAATTCCTTGAGATTCTGAGAGACGCGGCGGAAATTATCGAGAAGCTCGTCGATATTCTCGGCGTTGACGTCAAGCGTTTGGTCCACGCGCCCGGTAATGTCGGTGAGAGTCGTCAAAGACTTGCGAAGATCGATCACCGCCTGGCGCACATCGGCGCGGTTTTCCCCGAGGAGTTCGTCGATATGCGTGAGGGCTTTGTTGGCTTCAGCGGAAGTATTGCGCAGATCCTGAAGAAGGGGTTCGATTTTCTGGCTCACATCGTTTAAGTGATGAATGGTGGATTTGATCTCGGGACGGTTTTCTTCGATCAAGCCGCGCGTGTCGGCCAGAGTGGCGGAAAGATTTTCGCGGTTCCTGGCGTTGAGCAGGTCATTGACGCGGTCCACGGTCACTTTCAATTCCGTGGCGCGATCGTTCAGCGATTGAATGAGTTGCTTCGCTTGCGGCGCGAGGTCGTTGATTTGAGCAGTGAGGGCGTTGAAATCCACGTAAGCATCGGATGGCAATAAGGAACCAGGCGGAGCGAGAGCGGTCTGCGCCCCGCCTGGAAAAATCTCCAGATGGTTGTCTCCCAGGGGGCTCATGCTCATGATCTTGGCGTGGCTGTCTGTCTTGACGGGCAGATCGGTTTGCACGCTGAAAACCACGTCGATTTGTGAAGGGTTTTTTGGATCGATGGCCAGTTTCTCCACGCGGCCTACTTTGGGGCCGCCTGCGTAGCGGACGGTCGCGCCCTGCTCGAGCCCGCCGGCGAATGGAAAGTAAGCGTGATAAGTCTTCGCGCTGCGGCCAAAGACACCGGAAATGGCGAAGACCATGCCGATGAGAACCGCCGTGGCGGCTATAACGAAGAGTCCCACAAAAACCTGGTCGCGCTTCCCTGCCATCACGTCCTCTTTCCCTGCTAATGCTCGTCACAAGCGGCGGTCTTGCGTGAGCATTTGCAGATAATCCATTTCGCGGGCCACTTCCGGCTCGGGCACGCGGTCCAGGAATTGCCGCACGCGAGGCTGCGTGCTCGCGCGCATTTCCGCGGTCGTGCCTATGGCCACGACATGGCCTTTGTCGATGAGCACCATGCGATCGGCAATCAAGTAGGCGCTGGCCAATTCGTGCGTGACCACGATGATGGTCATGCGGAAAGCTTGCTTCAATTCCAGGATGAGTTGGTCGATGCCGGCGGCGATAATCGGATCCAATCCTGCCGACGGTTCATCGAAAAAAAGAATCTCTGGGTCCATCGCCAGCGCACGAGCGACGGCAGCACGCTTCTTCATGCCGCCGCTGAGTTGCGATGGCATGTAATACTCAAATCCGGCAAGCCCGACTTGCTCAAGTTTCAGCCGCAGCATGATTTCAATCGTGGAGTCCTCGAGCTTAGTGTGTTCGCGCAGCGGCAAGGCTACGTTTTCGCCAACCGTCATGGAACCAAACAACGCGCCGCCCTGAAACGACATGCCAATCTTTTTGCGAATCTCGTCCATCTCCGAATCGTCAATCGCCGCGATGTTTTTACCTTTGATCCAGATTTCCCCGGAGCTCGCTTTTTCCAGGCCCACGAGCGTCCGCAAAAGAGTGCTCTTTCCAGAGCCGGAGCCTCCGAGTATCACCAGCGTCTCCCCGCGCATCACGTCAAAAGTGATGCCGTGGAGAATCTCAACCTCGCCATAACTCACGCGCACGTCGCGGAGCGAGAGCATCACCTCCGAATCGAGCGAGTCCGTGTTTTCGATTTCTGTTGGCAAGGTCACTCTTCCCTAACTACCGCTGATAAAAAAGAACAGAGTCGTAAAGACCAGATCCACAAGCACGACAAGAAAGATCGACACCACAACGGCTCGAGTGGTGGAGCGACCGACTTGCTCCGCGCCCGCGCCCGTGTCGAGTCCCTCCTGGCATCCGACAGCGGTGATGGTGATACCAAACATCACGCTCTTCACCAGTCCGGTCATGATGTCGCGCAGGAGCAGCGAATCCAGCGAGGCTTGAATATAACGTGCGAACGTAAAATCGGCCTGAGCTACGCCGAAAAGCGAGCCGCCAAGAATTCCCATGGCATTGGCCCAGATCGTAAGGCAAGGCAACATCAGAATCATGGCCAGAAATTTCGGAGTGACCAAAAAACGGATCGGACTGATGGCCATGGTCTCCAGTGCGTCGATTTCTTCCGTGACCTTCATGGTGCCGATTTCGGCGGCAAACGCCGAGCCCGAGCGGCCGATAACCACGATGGCGGTGATGAGCGGGCCAAGTTCGCGCGACATGGAAATCGCGACGGCTGTGGCGACATAGCCTATCGCACCAAATCGCCGCAACTCATACGCAGCCTGAAGCGCGAGAATCAATCCAATGAAGAATGTAATCAGCGAGAGAATCGGCAAAGCGCGAACGCCCACGTCCATGGCCTGCGATACAGCGCGCTGCACACGAAGTGGTTTTCCTTGGAATGGCCCTACGAAGGCGTAGTAGGCCGCGCGGCCGCCGAGTGACGCAAGTGAACCGACGTAGGCAAGGCTGTTCGTTACGCTGCCGCCGATTTGTGACACAAATTGCATCGCTATTTTGTGTGACTCAATTCCCCGTAACGCGATTCAATAAAACTCGGGAAAATTTGCCGCCTAGTTATACAACTGCTAGCCCGCGAGCGCTTGCTCTTCGTTGTCATAAACTTCAAAAATCTTCAACAAACGCGAGAGCTGCAAGACTTCCCGCGCGGAGGTGCTCAAACCAAACAAGATGAAGCGCGAGCCGACGTCGCGGGACGC
This sequence comes from Candidatus Acidiferrum sp., assembly GCA_035314345.1. Taxonomy (GTDB): domain Bacteria; phylum Acidobacteriota; class Terriglobia; order Acidiferrales; family UBA7541; genus Acidiferrum. The sequence continues at coordinate 2,925 of DATFZQ010000025.1, read as the reverse complement.
CTTCAGACCTTCGACCAGAGAAGCCACGCCGGAGCTGTCGATGTAGCGCACTTTGCTCAGGTTCATCACCACGCGAGGCGTGCGATTGTCTCGCACCTCTTTCAAGAGCGCCTTTCGAACGGCGGGCGAGTTCGCCAGGTCAATGTCTCCCGAAACGTCGAAAATCGTGGTCTTATCGAGTTGCCGGCTGGAAATCTGCACAGTGTATTCTCCTTCAAGCGGTTACGAGTTCGAGTCCTGCTTCGCAGCGCGCACGTACTTGACCAAGCGGAGGCGGTTAGTCCCCTTCGCGCGCTTGTATTCGACGACGTCCATGCTTTGTCGAATAAAATGCAGCCCAAGTCCGCCCGGCTTTACTTCTTCCAGTGCGCGCATGCACAGTTGCGCGCGATTTATGGAGGGGCCCCGATCACAGAGCAGGATCTCGAGTCCCTCGGACGCGTCTGGAGTGGCCTGCCGGTGGACGGAGCGGAAGAACATCTCAATAGGACGGTCGGACCGGCCGTTGTAGGAATGCCGGATAATATTCGTCAGCGCTTCGTCAACAGCGCGAGTGACCGCGCGGCAATCCGGCGCGGAGAATCCGAACGATTCCGTCAAACGTTCCACGGCTCCCCGTACCGCACAAAGCAAACTGGGATCGCTAGGCAACTCCAGCCTCAGCAGTAAGCCGCGGCTCAAGTCCCCGTTGCGCTCTCTGGCTTTGCTTCGCCGCGCTGGATGGAGGATTTTCATTTGAAACTCAATTTCTTCCCCGCGTTGACTCGACTCCAGAGCAAACACCTTTCATGCTCTGATCTTCGCTCTGCAATACGTCGCAAAAAACTTCCGCCGCTTTTAAACGTGCCACGAAAACCTATGCCCGCTTGCAACACTTTTCGAAGAAGCCCAAGAAAGCGCCGCCGATTCCAAATGCTTGCGGAAGGCCACTCCCAGCAGCCACGGAGAACAGTTGCGAAACGGCGGGTCCTCAGGCCTGGGCTGAGTTTTGCTTAGCGTACTGTAAGCGTTTGGGGCTGCTTCTTGCAATGCCCGCAATGGAATTTGGATGCTCGGCGCGGGTGCTTAGATTCACGGAAAGCGACGGCGGAGCGCCCGGCCGTTTTCTTCGCAAATTGGCCGAGAAGCCGTGTTCGCCGGAAGCATTTCTGAGCCGCTTTTCCATCGCGAGAAAGTAGCGTAAACTAAGTAAATCAAACGGTGGTGGGAGTAGCTCAGCTGGTAGAGCGTCGGTCTGTGGCACCGAATGTCGCGGGTTCAATCCCCGTCTCCCACCCCAACCTTCCTTGTTTTCCTCGACTTCAGTACTCTAAAAGCCATTCGGGATGATGCTCTCGATGAACGGTAAACAACTTCGACGATGATCTCGATTCAATGCAGCGCCGTATTGTTCGACATGGATGGCGTGCTGGTGGATTCCACGCCCGCGGTCGCGCGCGTATGGACCAGCTGGGCGTTAGAACACGGCTTGGTTCCCGACGAAGTCGTACGCAAAGCACATGGCAGGCCGAGCCTAGCCACGATCATCGAATTGCTTCCGCACGGCGATCATGACGCTGAAAATCGCGAAGTCGAACGCCGGGAAATTGAAGACATCTCGGATGTTGTGGCGCTCCCAGGAGCCTTGGACCTCTTACAAGCCATTCCTGAGGCGCGCTGGACCATCGTGACATCCGCGAGTCGACGGCTGGCGGAGGTGCGTTTGCGCGCTGCGGGATTGCCGGTGCCTAGACATCTCGTCACCGCAAGCGATCTCCAGCGTGGAAAGCCCTTCCCCGATCCATATCTAAAAGGTGCGAAGGTTCTGGGAATTTCACCCGCGGATTGCGTTGTAGCGGAAGATGCCGCCTCGGGAGTCCTCTCGGGCAAAGCCGCAGGCGCGCGCGTACTCGGATTGCTCACCACCTCGACTGAGGAAGAGCTTTTAAGCGCAGGAGCAGATTGCATTGCGGCGGATTTAAGCGCTCTTTCTCTCGATCCCCAAGGACAAACTGCCGGCCTAGCGTTTCGCCTGCAAGAGAAGAAGTAGCGCGAGGCCGCAACAAAAGAGATACAATTCTGCGATTCACCGAGTGGCCTAATTCAATTTTATGGGGGAATGTCGCAATGAGCATTTCGAAGTGCTGCAAGTTTCTTCTGACGTGGGCTATGTTTTTGACGGCACTGCCTCTCGGTTTGCAAGCTCAGGACAAGGACGCAAAACCCGCTGACAAGCCGGCAGACGCAGCAGCTGCAGCGGCGCCCGCACCGAAGGAAGAATCCTCCGTCACGGACCACTCGATCAAGATCGGCTCGCAAACGATTCCCTACAAGGCGACAGCGGCAACCATTCTCCTGAAAAATGAAAAGGACGAGCCCATCGCGCTGCTCTACTCGACGGCCTACACGCGCAGCGACGTCAAAGATCCGAGCACGCGCCCCATTGCATTTGTCTATAACGGTGGCCCGGGCTCTGCATCCGTGTGGCTGCACATGGGCTCGTTTTCGCCAAAGCGCGTCGTGACCGTGAATGCCGACGCGACGCCACCCGCGCCATACAAGCTTGTGGACAACGTGAATTGCCTTCTCGACAAAACGGATTTAGTTTTCGTCGATCCTGTCGGCACAGGCTTCAGCCACGCCGTGGGCAAAGCGCAGGACAAGGATTTTTGGGGCGTGGACCAGGATGTCAAGTCGCTCGCACAATTCATCAATACCTATGTGAGCCGCAACAATCGCTGGAATTCGCCGAAGTTTTTGATTGGAGAAAGCTACGGCACTTTTCGTTCTGCAGCGCTTTCGAACTACCTGCAATCGCACGATGGCATGGACTTCAACGGCATCGTCCTGATTTCTTCCGTGCTGGACCTGGGGACGATTTCCTTTAATCCCGGCGAAGACATGCCATACGTTTTTTATCTGCCGAGCTATGCAGCGACGGCGTGG
>DATFZQ010000024.1:0-5706 GCA_035314345.1 Candidatus Acidiferrum sp. | reverse complement strand
GACCTGGAAATCGGCCAAGCGTCGAATGTAAACGCCACCCAGGGTGCAAATCCCAGCGGCTCAAACTGACGATTCCGAAAAGTTGGATACGAGTCGAAGCTGAAAATGTGAAAGGGGCCTTCTTCAGGCCCCTTTACATTTCTCCAGCGAGAAAAATCAAATAACGAGTTCTAGCGTGAGAGCCGGACTCCAGTGCCTTAAGGTCAGTTCGCTGGTCTTGTTTAACTCTGATAATCACTATTGATCAGAGGGCCGAATCGTACTTGAGGCGTAAGGTGGAAGCATTCTTTGCCTCATTCATTGGAATCCGTCATCCGCTCCGTTAGGTTGAATCTTAGCCTGCCGGTGCGAATCAATACCGCTGCAGAGAGCTACGGACGCGACTGTGGCTGGCCACATTCTTATCAGACCTAAGAACGGAAGAACTTGTTCAGCCCTCACTTCGGGGGATGACCGGCTGCAGAAGTCAGCAGCGTTATGCTTCCGCCCGGCCGTATGCGTAGCCGCCAGGAAAGAGCCGAAGGCTTATGGTTCGGCGTAGCTTGCGGCGTCCATGGAAGACGCGTGCTTTCACAGCGCCGATGGAGGTACCCAGTATCTGAGCCGTTTCCGCGGCTGATCTTTCCTCCATGTCGCGAAGCAAGATCGCAGTTCGAACCCTCGGCCTCAGGCGATTGATCGCTGCAGTCAAGAGTTGCGTGCGCTCGCGCCGCCAACAGGACTCTTCGGGATTGGGGTTCTGGTCGACGAATGCCTCCGTGTTGGACTTCGTCCCATCTTCAGGGCTCTCTGGCAACACTTCGATAACTCCTCGCCTTCGGCGGAGCAACATGAACGCTTCATTCATAGCGATCCGCGTCAACCATGTAGAAAATCGCGACTTTTCTTGAAAATCACCAAGATGAACGAAGGCCTTGTGTAGACTCTCCTGCGCCACGTCTTCTGCATCTTCGCGGTTCTTGGTTATCCGTTGCGCCACGGCGAGCACCGTCTGCTCGTGACGCAGAACCAATGTCTCGAACGCCTGCGTATCTCCGCGCTTTGCTGCGACTACCAACGCCTCGTCCGAGCCTTTGTCCGCACCTACTGTCTGGAAAGTTTTCATGAGTCCGATCCTCCACCGCCATAGCGGCACAAAGTAAGAGAAACTAACTAGCGCGTTAGCCACAGCGCATATCGAATTGCCTGGAATATCGTCCACTGATGCTGCGCTCGCAGAACGCGATACCAGTCAAGAATGGATGGCAATTTCACGATTGCACTCCTGTCTGCGTCCACGTCTTACACTGTGGCGTCGCTGCGACGTGGACGCTTGCTCCTCGTTGCGAAATCCGTTCACTGCAAAAATGCTAGCCGCAACTGTAGTAAGCAATCTGTGTACCAGTGAGTGTGCGCGCCGAAAACAGCTTGGAAGTGTTTGGCAGAGTGGGAGATACGCCGATTCAGTGCGTCTTGGTGCTGTTAGTCGATGCGCAAAGCTGTCGGAGTGTTGGCATTCCGTCCATTGGACTGGATGAGCCACGGGCTGCCACTTATCGACGAGGCCCCTTTCTAGGGGCCGGCTTAATTTGCACAGAGACAAATGGTGGGTACCGGGTCAGCTTGAGAAAGAACGGCCTCTATGGCAAAGCGTTGTTCCGAATGCACCGTAATCCTTCCAGAGTCAATGCCAAGCGCGGAGATCACTTTCTACAAGCCGAACTTACCAAGACCAATCCTGCCATGGAAGCCGGCTTGCTTCCGGTTAGCCGACCACTCGTCCAGAAACGGTAGTCTGTGCTAGGCTTTGCTCCAACGGGAAGCTAGACTTATCTGTCGATGTTTCTTCCCCAAGAGTCTCGCACAGGAAATCCGTGCTCTATACGCTCGGTGGCAAGATGGCACGCCCGATTCGCATTGTGTTGTTTTCTTTGCTCTTGGGAGGTTGTGCTCGGCCAGTTGCTCATGAACCGGTTACGTTAACTCTTCTTGGGGAGTGGTCGAGCAAGACGTTCACCGAGACACGCCAGCAGGAGTTGCAGCAATTCACCCGCGAGACAGGAATCCGCGTCAGTCTTATTCCCGGTCCAGAGTCCTCGTGGCAAAGGGTACGTTTGTGGCGAGAGTTACTCGAGACAGGCGCGCAAGGTCCTGACGTTTACGACGTGGATGTGATCTGGCCCGGGACACTGGCTGAATATTTCCTGGATTTAAAACCATATTTCGGCAACGAAATCTCCGCGCAATTTCCGGCGACAGCGGCCGGCTATACGGTGGATCACAAGCTGGTGGCCATGGCGTATCGCGCCGACATCGGGCTTCTCTACTATCGCACCGACCTTCTGCGACAGTATGGATATCATGAGCCACCCAGGACATGGGATGAGCTGGAGATTATGGCAGCTCGAATTCAAGCGGGCGAGCGAGCCAAGAGGAAGAAAGAGTTTTGGGGCTTTGTGTGGCAAGGGGCAGCTGACGAAGGGTTGACCTGCAGTGCGCTCGAATGGCAGGCAGCGGAAGGCGGCGGGCGGATCATCGAGGAAGACCAGACGATCAGCGTCAATAATCCGCAGGCCATTAGGGCCTGGCAACGGGCGGCGCAATGGGTTGGTTCCATCTCACCCCCAGGCGTCGTCGGATATAGGCAGTGGGATTCTCTAAATGTTTGGATCGCAGGCGACGCGGCATTCATGCGGCACTGGACGTCAGCCCACGTCGACAGCCAGGTGGCAGGGTCACAAATCCGGAATAAGTTTGATGTGGCCCTGCTGCCGGGTGGCAAGTCAGGCAGCGTGGGTACCCTCGGAGGGTGGGGCTTAGCAGTTTCGCGGTTCTCGTCTCATCCCCGTGAAGCCTTGGAGCTGGTCCGGTATCTCAGCAGTAGAGACTTGCAGGTGAAGCGTGCGCGCGTGCTTTCGGCGCCACCCACCCTACCGGAACTCTACAACCTACCCGAGGTACTTGAACCCAATCCTCGTTTTCACCTTTTGAGTCAGGCGTTCCGGACCGGCATCGTTTTGCGTCCTTCGAACGTCAGCGGCAAGAAATACCAAGATGTGAGCGAGGCTTACTTCCGGGCAGTGCACTCCGTGCTGGCGGGCGAGAAGAGTGCGTCACAAGCAGCGGCAGCCCTGGAGAACGAATTGGTTCGCATCACCGGTTTCAAGAAGGGACCTCCCCTAGGGGAATCGGCACAGCCTGAATAGAATTTTGGACCGGTCCAAATATCTCCCTGACCGGTATCCCATGACCGGCTCGAGCTTCGCCCACAAACGGTGAGAGGCGTGGCGTGAGTTCGAAGCCGGTTATGGCTCGATTGGAACAACCGATGAGACTTCACACCACAACAGGATTGAGCCGCTGGGCCAAGAGCGCTAAAGCGATAACTTTTCGGGCCGGTAGGCTTAACATCGGCCCACGCCTGGTACTCGGCTTCGTATTCATCATCCTTTCGATGTTAGCCGCGGATGCCCTTATCCTTTGGCAATTCCACTTGGTCCGGACTCAGGCGGAGCGCCTGAACGGCATCGATGAGAAGTTAGTCGCCGTCTTGCGTCTTCATACGAGTCTCACGACGTTTCACGACCGCCTGGAAGATCTAGCCGACTCCCAAGATATTGGTCGACTCGTGACAGAAGGCGAACGCCTTCGTAGCGCGGTCCTGGAGGACAGCCACAGTGCAATGAGCGCCTTTAGCGTCGCGCCTTTCGATTTTCAGCGAGATCCGACTATCCTGCCTATGTTACACGCAGTTCAAAGTGCGATTCCTGCGCAGCTTGAAGCGATCACCACACTGGCCGACGCTGGCGACTGGCGGGCCGTGCACCAGCGTCTGGCGCACCAAGTGACGGCAATGGAATCAGTGACGCTGGCGCTGGTCGAAAGGGTCGACCACGAGGTCGGCGAGGAGCAGGCCCAAACCGTGCGCAAAATTACTCGCGTGCAACGTCTGGTCTTCCTGGTGGTGCCGCTGACCGCTGTCTTCACCTTGCTGATCGCCGGTACCTTTGGTCTGGCTATTACCCGCAGCATCACGCAGCCGCTGGCGCGGTTAGTCGAAGGCTCCAAGGCATTAGCACGGGGCGACTTTCAGCATGAAGTCCCTGTTACCGGAAGAGACGAGCTCGCTGGCCTTGGGCGGGTATTCAACGACACCGCCAGACGTCTCCAAGATCTCTACGCGACCCTGCAGCAGAGCGAATATCGCCTTCGTCTTGTCATCGATACGATTCCTGCGTACGCCTGGAGCGCTCGGCCCGACGGCTCCGTCGATTTCATCAATCAGCGTTTCCTGGAATTTACAGGTCGATCAATGGAGGACATGCTGGGCTGGGGTTGGGGTTCCTCAGTTCATCCCGATGATCTCGCGAGGTACACCGGCGACTGGCAGGAAGCTGTGGCGACTGGGGAACCGATGGAGAGCGAAGCACGGGTGCGGCGAATGGACGGGGACTATCGCTGGCTCCTGATCCGCAACGTGCCGCTGCGCGATGAGCTGGGAGACATTGTTAACTGGTACGGTACGGCTATCGACATCGAGCAACGCCACCGAGCTGAAGATGCCTTGCGGCGTAGTGAGGCATATCTAGCGGAGGCGCAGCAGCTCAGCCACACGGGCAGCTTCGGCTGGAAGCCGTCCACCGGCGAGATCATCTGGTCAGAGGAAACCTTTCGAATCTTTCAATACGACCGGACGACGAAACCCACCGTGGAACTTATTCTTCAGCGGGTTCATCCGGACGACATAACATCCGTGCAAAAGACAGTCAAGCGCGCGATGGAGGATGGCAAAGATTTTGAGCATGAATATCGTTTAGTGGTGCCGGACGGTGCGGTCAAACATGTCCACGTTGTGGCTCGTGCCTTAAACGATGAATCGGGCAAGGTAGAGTTCGTTGGAGCGGTGATGGACGTCACCGAACGAAAGCGGGGGGAAGAAACGTTGCGGCGAAGCGAGGGTTATCTGGCGGAGGCGCAAAGGCTCAGCCACACGGGCAGTTGGGCATCGAAACCTGCCAGCGGCGAGAACACGTACTGGTCCGAAGAATGCTACCGCTTGATGGGTTTTGATCCACACGGTGGACAACCGGGATTCGAAACGGTCCTTAAGCGCTTCCATCCGGATGATCAAGCCAGAGTTAGGGAAGCGGTTGAGACAGCCGAGCGTGAAAAATCGAATTTCGAACTGGATTACCGAATCGTTCATCCCGACGGCGAGATCAGAGACATCCACGTCATAGGCCATCCCGTTCTCAGCCCGTCCGGTGATTTCGTTGAATTCGTCGGCACCGTGATGGACATAACCGAGCGCAAGCGGGCGGAAGACCGGACTCGCTTGATTATCGACACCGTGCCGGCGCAACTCTGGACAGAGACGCCTGAGGGCGTCGTTGATTTTGTGAATCGCCGCTGGATGGATTACACCGGGATGACGCTCGATCAAGCAGTTGGATCGGGCTGGAATCGAATGGTGCATCCAGATGATATCGGGCGCGTATTGAGCAAGTGGCGAACACTCATATCGGAGGGAAAGCCCCGCGAGATCGAGTCACGTCTGAGAAGATCCGACGGAACGTACCGTTGGTTCCTCAGTCGTGTCTGTCCGCTGGTTGACCGCTCGGGACACATCCTCGGATGGTACGGCAGCGATACGGATATCCATGACCGGAAAGAGGCGGAAGAAAAGCTACGCCAAAGTGAGACCTATCTATCAGAGGCGCAAAGACT
>DATFZQ010000023.1:0-5640 GCA_035314345.1 Candidatus Acidiferrum sp. | reverse complement strand
GCCCACTCACCCGGATTTGCATATAATGCGCCGGCGGCTTCTTGTGCCCGGCAATACGAGGTGAGGTCCGCCAAGTGCATGTAGTAATCGCCGTTCAGAAGTGTGTCGCGTAACGGACTGAAAATTCCCGGTTCATTTCGGCTGAAATAATCGGAGAAAATGAGATCCAGCGCTGCTCGTGTCTCCGGCTCATTATCGTAGTGCCAATGCGGGTTGTACCAGCCGCGGCTATTCACCACTTGTTCTGCGGTGAGGCCGAAGAGGAAGAAATTCTCTTCACCGGCTTCCTCGGCCATCTCGATCGTCGCTCCATCGCGGGTCCCCACCGTCAGGGCTCCATTCATCATGAACTTCATATTGCTCGTGCCGCTCGCTTCAAATCCGGCCGTTGAGATTTGGTTCGAAATATCGCTCGCGGGAATCAACCGTTCCGCAAGCGAGACATTGTACTCGGGCAGAAAAACGACTTTGATCCTGCCGCGCACAGCGGGGTCGCCATCGATCGTTTCAGCGAGATTATTGATGAACTTGATGATCTGTTTTGCGAGCCGATAGGCTGGAGCAGCCTTCCCCGCAAAGAAAAACGTACGCGGTACAACTTCGAGGTTGGGATTCGCGCGCAGCCTGTTATAGACGACTATGATCCGCAACGCGTTCAGCAGTTGTCGCTTGTACTCATGGATGCGCTTGATCTGGCAGTCGAAAACCGTATGTGGGTCGATGTCCTGTCCTGACGCGGACTTCAGCCAATTGGCAAACCGCACTTTCGCTTCGCGCTTTGACGCGAGAAACACGTCGCGAAAGCTAACGTCCTCGGCAAGTGGTCTCAATGCTTCTAGCTCGCTCAGGTCGGTAATCCACCGTTCGCCGATGCCTTCCGAAATCGCGCTAGATAGCATGGGATTGGCTTGCAGCAGCCACCGCCTTGGCGTCACCCCGTTGGTCTTGTTGGTGAAGCGCTCCGGGTACATCTCCGCCAGATCCTTAACGGTGGTCGTGCGCAAGAGTTTGGAGTGGATTGCGGCGACGCCATTGGTGCTGTGCGAGCCAACAATTGCCAGATGGGCCATACGGATTTTGCGTTGGCCGCCCTCTTCGACAAGGCTGATGCGAGGCGTCCGACCCTTATCGCCTGGGAAACGAAGTCGAACCTCGTCGAGAAGACGCCGGTTGATCTCGTAGATGATCTCCAAATGGCGGGGAATAAACATCTCGAACAACTCGACAGGCCACTTCTCAAGCGCTTCCGGCAATAGCGTGTGATTTGTGTAGGCGAGCGTCTTCTTCGTCAAATCCCAGGCCTGATCCCATCCCAGGTGGGCGTCATCCAGCAAAATTCGCATCAGCTCGGCGACGGCCAAGGACGGATGCGTGTCATTGAGCTGGATTGCCGCCTTCTCGGGCAGCTGCTCCCAATCTTTATTGAACCGTTGGAACCGCCGGACGATGTCAGCGAGTGAGCAGGCCACCAGAAAATATTCCTGGATGAATCGTAGTCCTTGCCCAATCGTCGTTGAGTCGTCGGGATACAGCACGCGCGTGAGCGACTCCGCCTCAAGCGTGTCCCCCAGGGCTCCCACAAAATCGCCGGTACCAAATTCCTGGAAATCGAAGTAGTTCGGCGCAGCGGCGGCCCACAGCCGGAGCGTGTTGATCGTTTTTCCTCCGTAGCCTACGACAGGTCGGTCAAACGGAATGCCGATCAAGGTTGATGGCCGTCCAGGTAGAACCTGAATGCTGCCCCCGATTAGTTTGAACGAGCATCCTAGCTTCACTTCCACCATTTCAGGAGGCCGCACGACCTCCCAGGGGTCACCCATGCGGATCCAATTGTCCGGATGTTCTTTTTGCCATCCATCCTCAATGGATTGCTTGAACATACCGTACTCGTACCGAAGACCATAGCCTGTGGCCGGCAATTCCATTGTGGCCATCGAGTCCAGAAAACAAGCCGCGAGCCGCCCCAGACCTCCGTTGCCGAGGCCTGCGTCGGGTTCCTCTTCAATTAGCTCGAGCCAATCGAGTCCTTTCTCCTTCACCGCGTACTCAACCAACGGGCTAAGCAGGAGGTTGGATATGTTGTTCGTCAGCGAGCGCCCAAGAAGAAATTCCATGGACAGGTAATAAACGCGTTTGGGATTGGTTTTGTTATACGTGGTCCTGGTCAGCACCCAGCGTTGTGCGAGAACGTCTCGAATCGAGTGTGAAAATGCCTCGAAACGCTCTCGCGCAGTCGCGACCTGCGGGTCGATGACACGGTCGAAAACCAAGTGCCGGTCATAAAACGCGTTTTCTGAACCGGCGAATGCAATCGGGCCGCACCCGTACTGTTTGAGAAGTTCCGAAACGCGCCATTCTTCTGGAGTTCTAGGGGGGACCCGAACGCCTTCCGCGGTTTTAACAACTTTTGTACTCATTGGTGGTCCTTTTGATCTGAGTTATCTGAAATAGGTACTATCCAACATCCAAAACCCTCAATTTCTCGCCGAAACGATTGGGGCGACTCACGCGGCCACGTGACGATCGTCATTCCAAAGCCGGATCACCGGCTGGGAAAGCTTGTGCTCATAGCCCAGCGCACTCAGGCTCGCCGTGGTCAAGAGAAAATACCTGCCCGCTGGTTCCGGACCGAGCGCCAGCCAGCGGACGGCAAGAACTCGAATGAAGTGTCCGCTGGAAAAGAGCAATACGTTTCCGGGAACCGTGCGGACACGCCGGACGACACGGTCCGCCCTCTCGCCCACCTGTGCTGGCGACTCGCCTCCCGGACAGCCGTCCCGGAACAGTTGCCAGTCTGGACGCTCGGCAAAGATCTCGGCCGAGCGCCGCCCTTCATATTGACCGTAGTTCCATTCCACCAGATCAGGATCCGTTTCGGCCACAGCGCCAAACCCGGCCAGTTCACAGGTTCGGGTCGCACGCTGCAATGGGCTGGTAAACACCTTGGCAAATGTCATGCCCTTCAGGCGCTCTCCGAGCCGCAGGGCGTTACGCCTGCCATTAGGAGTCAGAGGTAAATCGGTAAGGCCAGTATGCTGGCCCGAGAGACTCCATGCCGTTTCGCCGTGACGTGCCACATACAACACTGGAAGTACTTCGCTCATGCGGGTTCTATCCTTTTTCTGACTTAATTAATGCCCGATTCGCTTGCCGCTCTCTCGCCTCGTCGGAGGGACTCTTTTTGGGCAACACTCGCGTTGGTTGTCCTTGCTGGTGTGCCTGCGCCAGCTTCCAACATTCTTTAGCGATAGCCCAATCTTCCTCAGCCCGAATCACCAGGACTCGCACACTTGAATCTGCCGTAGAGATTTCCTGATCGAGAGAAGGTCGTGCGTTCGTTTTACTATCGAGCCTGAGGCCGAGAAACTCCAATCCACTGCAAGCCGCGGCTCGCACCTCGGGGGAGTTCTCGCCTACCCCGGCGGTAAACACCAGGGCATCAATTCCTCCCAACACGGCGGCCATACCACCTATCGCTGCTCGCAAACGGTGCACATAAATGTCGAATGCCAATTTCGCTCTCTCGTGACCTTGTCGGATGCCGGCGAGGATGTCGCGCATGTCGCTCGAGAGACCCGAGATACCGAGTAGGCCCGATTTTTGGTTCAGCACCTTGTCGATGTCCTGTCCATCCAGCTGTCGTTGGCGCATCAGGAAAGTCAGAATTCCGGGATCCACCGACCCGGACCGTGTCCCCATCATCAGACCTTCCAACGGTGTGAAGCCCATTGTCGTATCAATGCTTTGGCCGTCGCGGGTCGCGGTGACTGAACAACCGTTCCCAAGGTGGCAACTCACAATTCTTAGAGCCTTCACATCCGCTCCGAGCATCTGCGCCGCCCGCTCGGCACAGTACTGATGATTGATCCCGTGGAATCCGTAGCGGCGAATCCCGCTCTCAAACCACTCATAAGGACCAGGATAGATCGCCGCGGATGGTGGTATTTGGCAGTGAAACGCGGTATCGAAGACGGCCACTTGCGTAACCGCGCCGAAGAGTTCTTCGACTATCTTCATGCCTTCCACTTCGGCGCGAATGTGCAGTGGCGCGAAAGCCGAGAGACTCTCAATGGCCGCTCGCACTTTGTCGGTGATCAGCACGGGGTTCCTAAAATGCGCGCCGCCATGGACCACACGGTGTCCTACTGCGTCGATCTCCAAAGTAGAGGCGATAACACGCGCGTTCCCATCACGCAGCGTGCGCAGCAAGTGTCGGATCACCTGCTCGCGCGAGGAGACCGGCAGTTCTTCTTTTAAAACGACTCCCTCTGAGTTCTTCACCACAATCGCTGCGATATCGCCATTCCATTCGATCCTCCCCTCCCAGAGGGGTGTAGGCGGATACATCGAAAATGTTTCGCCAATTTCGTACAGGCAGGCTTGTTGGCTGCTGGAACCCGAGTTGAGTACGAGAATTTTCATATGTTGCCGGACCGTTTCTCACGCCACTGTTTGGGTCACCTTGGAGAGCGCGTAGTCTTCCAGGTGGCGGGCGTCGCTGTCGAACTTGCGGATGCCCTCGGCAAGTTTTTCCGTCGCCATGGCGTCCTCGTTGTGCATCCAGCGGAAGGTCTTCTCGTCCAGGTGAATGCGTTCTTCCTTGCTCGTCTGCGCTTTTGCCGGGTCGAGTTTACGCTCCAAAGTGCCCTCGGCCAGCTCCAATTGGTCAAGAAGGTCCGGACTGATGGTGAGCAAGTCGGATCCGGCCAGGCGGACGATCTGATTCACATTCCGGAAACTCGCCCCCATCACCTGGGTCTTGTAACCGAATTTCTTGTAGTAATTGTAGATGCGAGTGACGGACGCAACGCCTGGATCTTGGTGCGCTGGAATCTCCGCCCCGCCGCGCTCTTTCTTGTACCAGTCGTAAATGCGGCCAACGAAAGGTGAAATCAAGGTTACTCCAGCTTCGGCACACGCGACCGCTTGAGCAAAACTGAACAGAAGTGTGAGATTGCAGTGGATGCCTTCCTTCTCAAGAAGTTGGGCTGCCCGGATACCCTCCCACGTGCTGGCGATCTTGATCAGGATGCGTTCGCGCGCCACGCCATTTTTCTCATACAGCGAGATTAGGTTCCGCGCCTTGGCGATCGTCGCCGTGGTATCGAAGCTCAAGCTCGCGGCGACCTCCGTGGAGACACGGCCGGGCACCACTTTGAGAATTTCACATCCGAACGAGACAAAAAGACGATCAATGAATTCCTCCGCCATTTCATCGTGGCGGCCGCCACGCTTGAGGGCAAGTTCGGCGGCTTCTTCCACGAAATGCCTGTAGACGGGCATCTGGGCGGCGTGAAAGAGAAGGGAAGGATTGGTGGTAGCGTCCTGCGGGCGGTGCTTGGCAATGGCGTCGATATCACCAGTATCCGCTACAACGGTCGTGTATTTCTTCAGGGATTCTAACAATGTCATCGTTCTCTCCTATCGTTCAGATCTGAAACTTTGGATTTACCTGCCATCGCGTGATGCGGCCATCTTGCTAGCTTCAAACTGAGTGACCTTGGCCAGCCGGCGACGATGCCGATCGGCACCGCTGAACCTGGCGTCGAGGAAATTTCTCGTGCAGTCCCATGCGACCGCGATACCCATGGTGCGGCCTCCGAAGCAGAGGATATTCAGGTCATCATCCTCCACCCCTTG
>DATFZQ010000022.1:0-2656 GCA_035314345.1 Candidatus Acidiferrum sp. | reverse complement strand
GCGATTGGCGTCGAGCAGCCGTTGTTCGAGGGCATCGAGGGCGGCACGACGACGGAAGATGAGATTGTCACAGTACTCGGTCTGGGCAAAAAACAGACGGTGCTGAACCCCGGCATGCTGGCGTTCTTCCGGGGTGAAGAAGGGGGTGAAGCAGGCTAGCCATTTCTGGGCGCAGGCGATGAGATCGTCGGGAGTAAGGGAATCGGCCAGTTGCTGCAGAGTCTCAGGATCGGAGCAACTGCGGAAGGCGTTGCTGGATTGCTGAAAGCGGATACCGCGCTGGCGCATGGCCTGGGCCAGCCAGTCATGCTGATTGAGACAGACGCGGGCGGAGAACGGAAAATACGGGCAGACCCGCACGAACATGGGTCCCCAGTGGCGATCGTTGACATAGAAATTATATTGGTCCACCCAGCGCCGCTTCATCTCCAGGTGCCAGTTTTGCTGCTTGCCGATGGCGGTCAGGATGCCGGCTGGTTCCCGCGCTTTGATAATGGCGACGACTTGATCGGGCGCAGCTTTGCGAAAACGAGGAGCGAGGAAATCGTTGCGCCGGTCTTCCGGATCGGGCTCGATTTCGACGTGCCACTTTTGCGATCGGTTGAGGACCCAGTTGTGGTATTGATTGGCAATCTCGTGCAGCAGGTTGCGGCTCACCGGGTAGAGATGGCGGTAGCTCGAGAAGAACCCGATGACCCGTTCCGCCTGCTGGAAGGGTTGGATGACGGCATTTAACAGGATGCGATCGAAGCACCGATAGGCGAAGCGAATGCTATCCTTGTGGTGCTGGAAAAAGGCGTTCATGGCTACCTCCAGTGGGGGTCAGATACCCTGGAGCATAGCGCTATGAGCGCCTCTTTTGTTATGTCCTCACACGCCCGCATCCTTCGTGACGCGAGCAAGGATATCAAGGACGAAGTCCTTGTCTAGTTAGTAATGATGCGTTCGTTGGGCTGATGGCCATAAGACCCGAACCCGTAACGCCTGTGTTATCTGTCCCGACGAAGTTTCGGTATGCACAGGTATAATCTGGAGGTGTAAGAGCGCTGCCCCTTCGGAGGTATGAAATGAGCGCCAGAGGCATTCCAACCAGTAGCCCAGGCCGTCCAGCCGAGCGGGTTCCATCGGTTGATTCGGTGCGATCTGCAAAACCCGCCACAGTCGAAATTGCAAAGTCTTCACGGCGTCAAACGCCCAAGCGGCAACCAAGAAATGGCGATACGGTTTTCGATCCCGAGACCTTTCTCGCGAGAGCTGGGTTGGGCAGGCAGGTTCTCAACCTGAAGAAGAATGAGACGGCCTACGCGCAAGGCGACGCTGCCGACGCGATTTTTTATGTGCAGAAGGGCCAGCTGAGAGTAACCGTCACCTCCGCGAACGGAAAAGAAGCGACGCTTGCCTTGGTGGGTGCCGGGGAGTTCTTGGGGGAGGACTGCATGGTCTTGGCTCATCCTCTTCGACTCGCGACTGCTACCGCGATGACCGAGTGTGCTCTGCTCAGGATTAGGAAGGCGGAAATGGTCCGCGTACTTCACCAAGAACACGAGCTGTCGGATGTGTTCGTTTCTTTTCTGCTTACCCGCAACGCGCGGGTCCAAGCGGACCTGGTTGATCAGCTTTTCAATTCCAGCGAAAAGCGGCTGGCGAGGATTCTGTTGTTGCTCGCCCAGTTCGGCAAGGAAAGCAAACCCGAGACGGTGGTTCCCAAGATAAGCCAGGAGATATTGGCGGAGATGATTGGCACAACAAGATCCCGAGTGAGTTTTTTTATGAATCGCTTCAGAAAACTGGGATTCATCGAATATAACGGCGAGATTCGGGTTCACAACTCCCTTCTAAATATCTTTCTGCAGGAATAAGGGTGCCGCAGTTTTTGTGTGGCTTCCGTGCGAAAGATAACCGCCTCTATCACAAGCCTCCGGGTTCAACGGTTTGAGAAACGGCTTTAGCCCAAGTTCGTCACGGTACGGGCCGAACCTAGCCTAAGTGGTTCAGAATCAGTTTAGGCGATGGCCGAGTCTACACTACATTTGCGATTGAATTCGAGACGGTCGGGGAGACTGATGCGGAGTTGCTGAAGGAGAGATTTCTGCTCGGCCGTGGGTTCGGTGATGCGGCGGAGACGGATCTCGCGGCCGTCGGTGGTGGGAAGGATGATGTCGGCGCTTTGCAAGGTGGAGAGCAAAGCGAGCGCTCTCATGGGGGTGAGGGGTGTGGCATCGGTGATGCCGCTGGCGGAAGGCGCCGGAACCACGGCGGGCCGACGCTTCAGCAGATGTTTCAGCGTGACCCAGAGCGCGTAACCCAGGAATGCCACCATCACATGCGCCTTGACGCGCGGCTCCAGTTGGTGAAACAAGGGGCGAATCGACAACTCGCTTTTGAGGACTCGAAAGGATGCCTCGGCCTCGGTCAACTGCATGTATTTCGCCCACAACTCTTCGGCGCTCTCGGCCTTAAGATTGGTACGAAGCAGATAGGCACCTTCGCGGGATTCGCGCCACGTCTTGCGGTCTTCTTTCATCTTCCAGACCAGACGGACGCCTTCGCCCCTATCCCGCAGAGTCACTTCGTACAAATCATTCACCTGGGGATGCCGGGCCTGAATCTTACCCAGCCGCCGCTCCATAAGGTTGCGGTCTTTCAGCCGTCCGGT
>DATFZQ010000021.1:0-92421 GCA_035314345.1 Candidatus Acidiferrum sp. | reverse complement strand
TAGACGCAGAAAAATAAATCTCCTCTCTCCACGGGCGTAACATCGAGAGAGTGCCGTTCGTCGAAGAGAAAGCGGGGCCGTCGAGTGCTCCAGAAAACCGCGAGTTTATGAAAAACGCACTGCGTAGAACCGTGACGTCTCTTCTGTTGATGGTCTTGGTTGCGCTGGCGGCGCGGTTGGCGTTCGCGTGGTATGAGGTGAGGCAATTCGCCCCGCAAGTTCTGAGCATCGTTCCGTTTCAGACGGAAACGGGCCATATCGCCTACTCGATTGCCACCGGAAAGGGATTTTCTTCGCCTTTTCAAAGAGACACCGGCCCAACGGCTTGGCTCGCTCCTGTCTATCCTTATCTTCTTGCGTGCATTTTCAGAGTGTTTGGTATCTACTCCCTCCATTCTTTTTTCGCCGCGCTTTCACTTAACATTTTGTTCTCCGCTGCCGCATGCGTTCCTGTTTTCTATGCGGGCAAGCGCATCGCCGGCCTCGGCGTCGCCAGCGCCGCCGCATGGCTGTGGGCTTTGTTCCCTAACGCCATCATCATTCCGTTCGAATGGATCTGGGACACGTCTTTGTCGGCGCTCTTGATGACAACTCTGCTGTGGGCCACGGTGGAACTGGCGGAATCACGGCGCGTCCGCGATTGGTGCTTCTACGGGCTCTTGTGGGGTTTCGCGCTGCTCACCAATCCTGCCGTGGCTCTGCTCCTACCTGTGCTGCTGGCTTGGGCCGCATCTCATACTCGCGATCGCGAACGCGCGGCAGCGTGGCTCGCCCGGCCCGCACTGGCCGCAGGCCTCGCGCTTCTCTGCTGTGTGCCCTGGACTATTCGCAACTACGCTCAATTCCACAAGTTCATCCCGCTGCGTTCCAATTTTGCGTTCGAACTGTACATCGGCAATAACGAAAACTACGACGACCAGCACAAATCTCGGCCCGGCGCGATCACGCAAGACCGCGAAATCCTGCGCTACCTGCACATGGGCGAGACCGCCTTCATGGAAGAAGAAAAAAGAAAAGCTGTAGCATTTATTGTGGAGCATCCGCGAATCGAGTCGTGGCTCATCGCCCAGCGATTTGTGGACTTCTGGACGGGTACGTCTACCCCGTTGGCTGCACTTCGCCAAGCGGATTCGCTCTGGCTCCGCTTAATCCTTCTGTGCAATGACGTGGCGCCGCTCTGCGCTTTTTTGGGCGTTATTGTTCTTTTTCTTACGAAAAATACCTATGCGTGGCCGGTTGTCGCCATTCCTGTGGTCTTTCCACTGCTTTACTACGTGACGCACACCTCGCTGCGCTACCGCCATCCCATCGATCCGATAGTCCTCCTTCTTGCAACCATAGGCGTGCACGGACTGTGGCGCTGGTGCTCGCGCAACTCAGCAAAGCGCCAGTCGCGGAATCTTCCGCAGCCTAATACAAGTGAAAATATCCGTCGTGTTGTACGAGGCGGACGGGCACGCCAAAGAGCGAAGATAAATGCCCTGCCGTGAGAATTTCCTGTTTCCCGCCGTCGGCCAGAATGCGGCCCTCTCGCAGCAGAACCACGCGTTCGATTTCTGGAATGATTTCAGCGACGTGGTGAGTCACCAGCAGAATGCCGAGCCCGCTCTGCGCCAGCTTCCGCATCGTATCCCGCAGCTGAAATTGCGCCGCGATGTCCAGCGCGTTGCTGGGCTCATCGAACAGCAGCGTTTGCGGATCGTGCACCAGGGCCCGGGCAATCAGCGTCCGTTTGGCTTCCCCGGAAGACATCTGCGAAACAGCGCGATGGGCGAGATGCGCAATCCCTAAACGCGCGAGCGTCGCCTCTGCGCGCGCCAGGTGCTCAGGGTCAGGATGGTGATGCGGAAAAATCCGCGTGCTGCTGAAAAAGCCGGAAAGCACGACGTCACGCCCGGTGGCCTCCGTGGTACAAGAAGCCAGCAGATCCGGTGAGACGATCCCCAGCAGCGAGCGCAACTCGAAGATGTTCCAGCGCTCACGCCCCAAAATCGAAATCGAAGAGCCTTCGCGCGCCACGGGATAGCACTCGCGCGTAATCGTTTTGATCAGCGTGGATTTGCCGCAGCCATTGGGGCCGAGGATGCAAACATGTTCGCCAGCACCGATTCGAACAGACACGCGGTCGAGCGCCGGCCGCTCCGAAGACTCGCCACGCATCACGGTGACATCACATAGAGCTAAGAGTGGCGGTGGCGTGGGCATCCTGGATTCAGGCAATATGCGGACTATCTTAACCGAGCAAGATATGAAGGCAAGGACCCAAGAAAGTTCCTGCTTGCTCACTCTCCGCAACGATGCCGACTTTCTTCCCGGCCATGCATCCATTCGATTGTCTGCGGAAATGCAAATTCGGCCCTCTCCGACCACCAATCAATCACTTGAGCGCTTAATGGGGCTATCGCGAGAATGATCTTGAGATCACTGGCAGTCGGTACAGGTAACTAATAAAACGTCAAAGTGACGGGGAATCCAAAATCCCATCGCGGAGCATCATAATGGGCGGGATGGCGGTGATTATGCCTAGAATCAAGACCAAGGTAGCCTGGCTAAGCTTTAGCTTCCTGTTTTGGGCCTTGCCAGGTCGCGCTTTGGCCCAGTCGCTAGAGCCCCCTGTCGCCGCTGGAGTCCAGAGTGACCTTGGTGGGGCGTCGGCAACAGGGGCATCAGCCCGCGGGCAGTTAGCCGAGCCGCAGCCCCCCGGAAGCATCCACGGAACCATCGTTGACCGGACGGGAGCCTTTATCGTCGGAGCCCAGGTGAAACTTACAGAGGACGACCCATCCCAAAACCAAGAGGTCTCCTCCGACGACGGTGGGCAATTTTTATTTGCGAACGTCACTCCTGGACTCTTCCAGCTCACCATTGCGTTGACCGGTTTTGCGACGCAGACGTTGTCCGGGGTTCTGAGTTCAGGAGAGGTCTACACCGTTCCGCAAACGACGCTGGCCATCGCTAGCGCTAGTACTGAGATACGGGTCGTACCCACGGTGGTCGAAGTGGCGGAAGACGAGATCAAAGTGGAAGAGAAGCAGCGCGTGCTCGGCGTCATTCCAAATTTCTATGTCAGTTATATCTCCAACGCGGCTCCTCTCTCGCCGAAGCAAAAGTTTGAGCTCGCTTGGAAAACGAGTGTGGATCCCGTCACGTTCGGACTGAATGGGGCCATTGCGGGAATTCAGCAGGCGCAGAACGAATTCAGCGGATATGGGCAAGGCGCGCAAGGCTATGCCAAGCGCTATGGCGCTTCCTATACTAACCTTGTCACAGAGACGTTCATCGGAGGCGCGATCCTGCCGTCGCTCTTCAAACAAGATCCGCGCTATTTTTTCAAGGGAAGCGGCAGCACGCGATCGCGAATTCTGTATGCGATTGCCAATTCCGTGATCTGCAAAGGCGACAATAAACGTTGGCAGGCCAATTACTCGGGTATCATCGGTAGCCTAGCCGCAGGCGGCATCTCCAATCTCTACTATCCGGCGCAAGACCGCAACGGAGTGTCGTTAACCTTCGAAAACGCTCTCATCGGAATTGGCGAAAGCGCCGCCGCCAATATCCTCCAGGAATTTGTCGTCCGAAGGCTGACGCCGGGCGCTTCCAAGGGCCAACAGGCCCAGCCCTAGAAGCTGACAGTTCGTTCCACTAACATTAGACCGAGACAATCTGACGGAATAGAGGAGTCACGGTGACGGTTCCACTCGGTCGGGCTTGGAGCAGTTCCCCAAGAACTGTCTGGTTCACTTTTCTCGGTGGATTCTTTTTCCTCACGTTTTTGCCGGTGTCCCGCGCCCAGGCACCTTCCGCAACTGCACAAGCTCCTCAAGCCCCACCGGCGGACACATCCCAAAACGCCCCCAAACCGGATGCGAAGGCATCCAATGACGAAATCGTCTCGCACGATACTCCTACGACCTTCAAGGTGCGCGTTAACTTGGTCCTCGTGCGCGTCGTCGTGCGCGATGGCAACGGCAAGATCGTCTCCAATCTAAAAAAGGAAGACTTTCAACTCGCTGACGAGCGCAAACCACAAATCATTTCCAGTTTCTCGATGGAAACTCCTGTTTCGCACGTGCCTACGGTGAAGATGGAGTCAGCAGCGGCAGCCTCCGAAGGAACCCCGGTGAAAGCACCAGAGCTTCCCCAAAGATTTGTCACGCTCTTTTTCGACGATATCCATCTCTCCATCCAGGATGCTATGCAGTCGAAGCAAGCCGCCACGAAGCTCTTCGCGGCCATGGGGGCTGGCGACCGTCTCGCCATCTTTACTACTTCCGGCCAAGTCAAGCAGGATTTTACGGCCGATCGGGGGAAACTTGAAGAAGTACTGCAGCGAGTCGTGCCGCGCCCGCTCTCCCAGAGCTCTCCCAACGACTGCCCGCCGATGACCTTTTACGAAGCCTATGAGATCGTGGACGTAAATGATCCTACGGCGCTGGCGGTGGCAACCCAGGACGTCGTCAATTGCAGCGGGGCCACCGGCAAGACAGCAGAAAGCCTCGCGCAGGCTGCGGCCCACCGGGAATTAAGCCTCGGGGAATCGCAGATTCAGTTTGCGCTTAGCAGTCTGGATGCATTGATTCGAAGGATGAGTGCGCTTCCCGGCCAGCGCATCATCGTCATGATGTCGCCGGGATTCTTCGTGACCCCATCGATGCACCAGACCGGCGGAATCATTGACCAGGCGACCAAGGCAAATATTGTGATCAACTCGATTGATGCGCGCGGATTGTATGTTTCCTCTGTCTTCGACGCATCCGACGCTACTCCGGTTGATCGTCGTACTATTGTCCTGAAGGATCAATGGGTCACGGCTGCGGAAACAGTACAGAGCGACGTGCTCGCAGAGTTCGCCGACGGCACCGGCGGAACTTTCTTTCACAACCGCAATAACATTGATCAAGGCCTGCTGCAGGCCGCGGTCGAACCGGAAGTTTCTTACCTATTGGGTTTTGCGCCCCAGAACCTTAAGCTCGATGGGAAGTATCACCGCCTGAAAGTGACGCTGACCAACAAGCAAAAATGGACGCTGCAGGCGCGTCACGGGTATTTCGCTCCGCATGGCGAAGCCGACCCTGAGGCGACGGCGAAAGAGGAAATCCGGCAGGCGATCTTCTCCCAGGAAGAACTAAGCGACCTGCCAATCGAATGCGCGACACAATTCTTCAAGAGCCCGAACGGCGTGCGCCTGTCGGTCGTTACCCACCTCGATACCAAGCCCCTTAAGTTCCGCAAGGCGGAAGACCGGAATGTGGACAACTTGTCGATCTCGATGGTCGTCTTTGACGAAAATGGAAACTTTCTTGCCGGCCAGGAGAAGATCCTCGACCTGAAGTTGAAGGATGCAACGTTGGAGCGCGTTAATAAGGCCGGCCTCAGCGTCAAATCCAGTTTCGATCTGCAACCGGGAACATTTCTGGTTCGCGTTGTTGTCCGCGATTCGGAAGGCGCCCAGATGGCAGCCATGAATCGCGGAGTGGTGATTCCCTAAGGATGCGGTTTCTTCCATCCATCCATGATCGCAATTCCGATAAAGACGTAGGTGAAGGTGCTTTTGGTTTTCGCGTTCAACGAACAGTCTAAACCCTACTTGAGGTGGCAACCGGAAACCGGCCCGCGATAGAGCATGGACTTTGAAGCGTCTTTGACTTGCCGGAAACGTGAAAGCGAAATCGCTGCGAAAAGGGACAAAAAATAAAAAGGAGGTGAAAACCGTAGGTTCTCACCTCCCGGGGTGGGGTGGGGTGTTACAGGACAATCCCCAGGCGGCCTTGCAGCCCTGCCCTGCCAGGCAGGTCTGCGGCCTCACTCGCTGATTCAGATGCGCTAGGAGACTCACCACCAAAGGGCTTGCCTTTGGGATTTTGTAGCACTGCGCTGCGCAGGTGTCAACGTCAAAAGCGAGTTGCGCCTAGTGGACGGCTCTTTCCGTTTGAACAACTCTATCTCTCGCTTTCACCACTCTCGTCATGGAAACCTACTGGCGCTCCAACGCACTTTCATGATGCGTGGCAGCCTGGCTCAGGACTGCTTCAGGCTGCCGCAGTTCGGACTCCACCGCATCGAGAAATTCCGGGAAAGACCTCGTGTCGTTTGCGCCCCAATAACCCACACTGACACGCATTGCCAGCGGACCTCGCAGTTGGCAGCTCTGGTTGTGCATAGCCAGCCGCGATTCCACGCGCTGACGAAGCACCGTGGCGCTCGGTTCCGCCGCATCCACTGCCAGCGCCGCGAACTGCGCCTCGCCCAGCCGTCCCAGAAAATCGCTGCGCCGGAAGCAACTGCCGGCCAATCCGGCCGTCTCGCGAACCGCTTGTTCGCACCCGATGGAACCCAGCTCTTCCTGCAGCGCGGAATAATTTTCTAGTAGCGCGCAGACCAGAACCAGCATGCCGCCAGAGCGCCTCGCCGTCTCCATCGAGCGCGTTCCCAGCGCGGTGAATCCGTCACGGTTGTACAGCCCGGTAACCTGGTCCCGGAGGAGATCGGCAAGACCTTCCAGGATGTTCCGCTCAAGTGCGGTACGCAGCACGCGCTCGAAGGTGCGTGTGTCCATGAAACCCTTCAGTAGATAGTCAATCGCCCCCTCGGAGAGGCTGCGGGTGGCGTAGCTCTTATCCGCGAGACCAGCAAAAACAATTAGCGGAATGCTGGGGGCGGCGCGGTGTACGCGGCGAACAGCCTCCAGCGGATCAGGCCTGCCAATAGAGAGATCTAGAAATATGGTTTCCGGTGCGGCCAGCTCGATGGTCGCAACCAGCATCGAGAGCGTCGAGACGAGGCTCAATTCCAGGGTGCTGTCGGGCCACGGATAAAGTGCGCGCAGAGATTCTGCGGCTTCTCCTGGAGAGCCCCCTGCCAGCAACACGCGAAATTTCTTTCCAGCCATGCGTGAAACCTCCCCTCGGCGGATTTCTCACCCGCCCCTCAGTGAAAAAAAGATAGCCCCCCAGAGTCGGAAGGAGATTCGCCTCATGCGAATCTTCTTCGCGAGACAACATTGGGCGAGACTGGAGAGGACAGCCTTCGGAATACAATCTTCCAAACTGCTTACACCTGGAACGCGAACATGAAGGAAGGGGTAAAGGTATTTTCGCGCAGCCGCGGGAAGTGTCAATAGACTCTGCCCTTGGGTACACGGAAGTGCCACTGCCGGCACATAGAGAAATGTGCTGGCTCGCGAAGGGCGGCGGCCAAAACCCGGCGTTCTTTATTTTGCCGTACCGGCGAGAATTGAACGGGCGGGAACGAAAATCTCGTCGATTTTCTCCGCCAGCACGAAATCGTAGTCGCTGATGCCTTTTACACTATGCGTGGTGAGGTCGATCACCACTTTGTTCCAGACGTTGAACCACTCCGGATGGTGGTTCATGGCTTCCGCAACGAGAGCGACGCGGGTCATATTGCCGAAGGCCGCGACGAAATCCTTGCATTCGTATTGCTGGTGCAGCTTGCCGTTGACGATTTTCCAGCCTGGCAATTTGGGAAGGAGTGCTTGTATTTCGGCATCAGTCAATTTTTTTGCGGGCATAATGTGGTCCTCCAGAAGCGCGAGCGAGGGGCAGCTCCATTATGTGCCGCGCGGCAAACATCGGCAAGATTGCAAAGGCTTGGACACTTGACGAATGGGTTGGGCATATTGCGCGCTGGGCAGGGCGCCGCAAGGCAGGCGTCTGTGCACGCTGATTGCGCGTTGAACCTGTCGCGTTCGTCGTTGAATGCCTGCGCGAATTCCATTATGGTAGAGGTTTCTTTTGCGGCAAAAATGCGCGGTGTGCGCCACGCGCTGCGACCTGACGGGGGAAATCGTGAAAAAGAAGATTCGAGTGATCCAATACGGCATTGGGCCGATCGGCGCGTCGATCGCGCGGCTGATGCGCGAGAAGCAAGCCATCGAGATTATCGGCGCCATCGATACGGACCCGGCAAAAGTGGGCCGCGACCTCGGCGAAGTAACCGGGGCGACGGATGCGCCCTGGGGCGTAAGAGTTTCCGCCGACGCCAAAGAAGTGCTGGAACAAGCGGCCGACGTGGTGATCCACTCGACGTCGTCATCGCTGCCGAAAGTGATGGACCAGTTGCTGGCGTGCCTCGAAGCAGAGGCGTGCATCGTTTCGACCTGCGAGGAACTGTCCTATCCGCTACGGACATATCCTGAACTGTCCGCGCAGCTGGATAAGGCCGCGAAGGATTGGGGCGTCGCACTCGTCGGAACGGGCGTAAACCCGGGCTTCGTAATGGACAAGCTGCTCATTACACTGGCGGCGGTTTCCCAGCGCATTGAACACGCGAAAGCATTACGCGTAGTGGATGCGTCCAAGCGGCGCCTGCCGTTGCAAAAGAAAATCGGTGCAGGCATGACGGAAGATGAATTTCGCGCCCAGGTGAAAGCGGGAGTTATCAAGCACGTGGGCTTGCCGGAGTCCGTGGCGATGATCGCGGACAGCCTGAACCTGCCAGTGGATGAGATTACCGAATCGATCGAGCCGAAGATCTCCACGGAGCGCGTGCAGACGGAATATTTGACGGTCGAAGCAGGGCAAGCTGCCGGCGTGCACCAAATCGCGCGCGGAGTGGGGGGCGGAAAGGAACTTGTGTACCTCGAGCTGCAAATGTACGTCGGCGCGAAAGATCCCGCCGACACCATGGCCTTGAAGGGCCATCCGAACATTAGCCTCGTGATTCCCGGTGGGACGCACGGGGATATCGCGACCGCCTCAGTGGTGGTGAACTCGATCCCCGTAATACTGGACGCTCCAGCTGGCTTACGGACAGCGCGCGACCTGCCGATCGGATTTTTCTCGCCTAACGCAAGGCCGTGAACAAAACCCTAACAGTGACTCGTCATTCGCGGAAGAAGCGAGAATCATCGGCACGATGCGAAGAACTAACTATGCCGCTTAGAACCCTTGGCCGGGTTGCATCGTGGGCATGCCCGAGTAGTGGACGTGGATGATGCGCCAGTTGCCTTGCATTTTGCGATAGATCTGGGTTTCGCGGCCATGAGTGGTGATAGGCTTGCCGTCCTTCCGGAACTTGGCGTTGAAATCCCAATAGAACTCCGCCCAGGCCGCATCTCCGTAGACATGGATGGTGATATCGCGCGGCGTGAGCTTGCGTTCGGAGAAAATTTCTCCCATCAGGCGCGTGTAGACGTTCGCCTTTATTTGGTCGAAACCGTGTTCGTGGCCTAGCGGGTGGATAAAGGAAACTTCCGGCGAATCCCACCAAATTTGCGATGCCAGGGTTGTGTCCGCGGCATCGATGGATTTGGCGTACTTCGTAATGATGCTCCCGATTGCCGCGACGTCTGTGGAGGTATCGCGTGACTGCGCGGCAGACACTGTTTTCATCTGGCAGGCCGGGGCGGCATAAGGAATTGGGGAGACTAGCGCGATGAGAATTAGCGCCATCAGAGGAGTTGTGCGCATGGCGGTGAGAAATCTACAAGAAGAGTGCGTGCCTGAAAAGGGCTAAGTGGTGCCTGCTCAACGGAGCGGAGTATGATGCTTCGCTGGCTCGCATGCCCGGAGCGCGTGATCGTTCGAATGTCTTGGCAACGTGTGGTTCTTTTCCTTCAGGGGCAATTATGAAGAAATTCGTCTTTGTTTTTATTCTCGCGACACTTGCATGCACGTTTCTTTCTCAGACAGCCGCGCCGCATGCGGTTGCCTCACAGGTAACTTCTTCGAAAACAACAAAAAGCACAGAAACGGCCCGTTGGGAGCGCGAGGCAGCGAACGTCACGATTATTCGAGACGATTGGGGCATCGCGCATGTCTACGGGAAGACAGATGCCGACGCGGTCTTCGGAATGATTTATGCCCAGGCGGAAGACGACTTCAACCGCGTGGAGACGAATTATCTCAACGCGATGGGGCGGCTGGCGGAGGCGGAGGGCGAGGCGAAAATCTACCAGGATTTGCGGATGAAGCTATTCATCGACCCCGAGGCGTTGAAGAAAGGCTACGCGGCGAGTCCTGAATGGTTAAAGAAGCTAATGAACGCGTTCGCGGATGGGCTGAACTACTACCTTTCGAAACATCCAGAAGTGAAGCCGAGAGTTATCAAGCGATTCGAGCCGTGGATGGCGTTGAGCTTCACCGAAGGGAGCATCGGCGGAGACATCGAGCGGGTAAATCTGGCGCAACTTGAGGCGTTCTACGGGAAAGTTGCGGTGAGTGCGCTGCCTTCCGCGGAGGATGACGAGGTGGAGGAGCCGAGAGGTTCAAACGGAATTGCCATCGCTCCTTCGAACACAACGGAGCATCACGCGCTTCTCTTGATCAATCCCCACACATCGTTTTTCTTCCGGTCCGAGCTGCAGATGGTGAGCGAGGAGGGGCTGAATGTCTATGGGGCGGTGACGTGGGGGCAATTTTTCGTGTACCAAGGGTTCAACGACAAAGCTGGCTGGATGCACACGTCGAGTGGAGTAAATGCCATCAGCTGGTATCTCGAAACGATCGAGAAAAAAGGGGAGAAGTTTTTTTACAAGTACGGGAAGGAGGAGCGGTCGATCGAGGCGAAAGAGATCACAGTGCCGTATAAAACCGTGGACGGGATGGCGGAGAAGAAGTTCACCGTATACCGCACGCAGCGCGGGCCCATCATCGCGGAGACGGACGGAAGGTGGTTAAGCATACGGTTGATGCAGGACCCGGTGAAAGCGCTGACGCAGTCCTACTCGCGAACGAAGGCGAAAAACTACAAGTCCTTCCGGCAGACGATGGAGCTGCACACCAACTCGTCGAACAACACGATTTTTGCGGATGCCGACGGGGATATTGCGTATTTTCACGGAAATTTTATTCCTAAGCGAGATACAAGTTTTGATTGGACGAAACCTGTCGACGGGAGCAATCCGGCTACGGACTGGAAGGGGCTTCTTTCCGTCGATGAGACCCCGCATCTATTGAATCCAAAAAGTGGTTGGCTCTACAACTCAAACAATTGGCCGTGGTCGGCTGCGGGGCCGAGCAGCCCGAAGAAGGAAGATTTTCCGATTTATGTCGAGACGGGCGGAGAATCCGCGCGAGGGCTGCACGCGATTCGAGTACTGCAAGACAAAAAAGATTTCACGGTCGACTCGCTGATTGCCGCCGCGTACGACAGTTATTTAACGTGGTTTGAGAAGCCGATCCCGTGTCTGGCTAAGGCGTGGGACGACGCAGCGACAGAAAATCCTTTGAAAACAACGCTGGCGGAGCAAATTGGATTGCTGCGCCGGTGGGACTTGCGTTGGAACACGACGTCTGTACCGACTTCTTTGGCGGTCTTTTGGGGCGAGGACATTCAGAAGCGGGTGGGTGCCGATGCCAGAAAAGCGGGAATCTATATGAGCGATTACATCTGCACAAAAGCGCCGCCAGACTTTCTGCTGCAATCGCTTTCCGATGCCTCCAACAGACTTGCCGCGGATTTCGGAAGTTGGAAGACGCCGTGGGGCGTTATCAACCGATTCCAGCGACTGACGGGAGATATCATTCAGCCGTTCAGTGATGCGGGGCCAAGCATTCCGGTAGGCTTCACCTCGGCGGTATGGGGCTCGCTCGCGTCATTTGGAGCCCGGCCGTATCCGGGCACGAAAAAGTGGTATGGCACGAGCGGAAACAGCTTTGTTGCCGTGGTCGAGTTTGGAGTAAGAGTCCGCGCGCGGGCCGTAACGGCCGGCGGCGAAAGCGGCAATCCCGCATCACCGCATTTCAACGATGAGGCCCAGCGATACAGCACCGGAGACTTGCGCGAGGTGTATTTCTACAAATCGCAGCTCCAAGGCCACACCGAGCGGGAATACCATCCCGGGATTAAGTTTGCTCGGAAGGTGCGCAGCGTCGACCGAAATTGTAGCGGCGGAGCTTGTTTATCCTGGAGGGCTCCGCCAGCATGCCTACTTGTGAGCGGGGATTCTGCGGAGGCCGTTGGGGGCCCGAAACTAGCAACGGATAGTCTGTCGTTTCTTGCCAACGCCGCCGGCGGCTTCGATTTTTTCAATGTACGCGGTGGCGACCGGGACGTTGCACGCCGTGTCGCCTACGTCCACGGAAACAGTGCCGATTTGCCGAGCTGCGGTTTTGGCTTGCTTGGATAATGGCCTCACGTAACTTCCCACCGCAATCACAAAACCGTTCATCGTGTAACGGACGCGATTTTGCGCGCTCTTGATTCCTTTGACGATCACTCCGAGAAGACTCTCGATTTCACCGAGGTCCAATGCGCCGTCCGGATTCGTGGCCACCATTCCGGAATAGGTGCACCAACCGGCGCATGCAACTCGTTCCTTCTTCGATTTCATCCATAGCAGCGCCAGTTCGCGAGCCTGCGGGTTTTCCACTGTCACCCACGGTACCGTGTATTCCGCAATCATCTGCAAATCCGCCGCGCCCTCAGCCCACGCGTTCAACTCCTTTGCGGTCATCTTAGAACCGTCAGCGACCATCCCAGCAAGGTACATGGCGTCCAGGTTTCCCGTCGCGTAAAGCTCGCAAGCGAGAGCCTGCTGCCCTTTGATCGTTTTCGCGATGACCTTGAGGTCCGCGACGCTCACGCCATACATATTCTCGGTGGCCATGCCGTGGCGTACGTAAATTTTCCGCGTACTCTCCTTCCCCTTCTTTTTCAACTCAGCCATGATGGAGGCCACGGTAGGCATGATTTCGTCCTTCTTTTAGGGCTCGACAATCGCCGGGGGATACATGACCTCTACCGAATTCGGCGGTTGAAAGATGATCTTTCCGTAGCGGTAATAATCGTCGAAAACGTTCGTTGCTCTTTCTTCGATCTTAAATTCGTATGTAATTGTTCTTTCGCTGGCCCCCGCGAATCGCCAGGTTTTTACGTTGTCCAGAGCTGCGCGTGCGAGCAACGGATGCCCGCTCTTCAGTTGGGACCAGATCACCTTCCCATCCGCACCTGTTACGACTTGAATCTCAACTATCCCCATGATTTTTGCTGTCCGCGCCAGGGCAGGATAAAGCGGCATGTCCACCCCTAGAACCGGAGAATCATTTGTTGCTGCGGCGGAAATACAGGTGGCCACCAAACAGCAAAGGATCAAAAGCACCGTCAAGTTCGCTCTTGAGATTCTCATCGCCATACCTCCGAACCGCAGGCTGAGCGCAATCTATTTTGTAGGACTGCTTTCTTCCAGTTTTACGTTGGAGAAGATTGCGGTTTCAAGCGTGGTCGCGACGTGCGAACACACGCCCAACCCCACGTAAAACGGTTCTTGTACCGTCACAAATTCAACGGGGCCGGAAGACTTAAGTTCTTCGCTGGGTTTTCCAAAGTACATCGTGAAGCGGCTGCCCTTTTTGACGATGCGCAGACGCGACGGTCCATCTTCCGCAGCGACGATTTGATACGTCTGTTCATTCGGCGCGCCGCGAAATTGCAACGAGGTCAGTCCATTACCGTGAGAAACAGCGTCGGCATAGGCCGAGCCGGCATCGAGACTCTGGCGCACAATCAGTACTGCTTTGCGATGCTCCGCGGCGCTTGTGCCGACCCACTGGATGTCCGCCGCTAGAGTGACGTCGCCGGAGACTTTCTTCCAAACGAAATAGAACGCGTCAGCAGCACCCCACATGTTGGCGCCGCCTCCAGTGATGCGGTATTCGCCCTTGGCCGCATCGTACTGGGCCTTGCCACCCGGCGGTGTTTGTCCGACGCTGCCTTCATTCGTAAAAATTCCCAGGCTGTTCGTCTGCGGCGAGACCAGAGCCACCGCTACGCCCAGCGCCATAACGACCGAGAGCGCACACGCAGGTAAGAAGGATATTTTCCTTCGCATCATTTGCACCGCCCCTATCCTCGAATCGCTCGCCGAATTATCTCCGCCGCAGGCAGGAGAGCAAAGAACTGCAATTCGCGCGCCGCAGTGGCTGTAGCGCGAAAGCATACTACATCAACCTTAGGGCAACGCATGACGAGCCTGTGAACACTCGAGAGAAAGGCTCGGTGGTAGCGCACGCGCCTCTTTCTGAGGGGAATTTGGCCGGGACAGTTGCAGATTTTAAACGGGGGTGACGGCTGGAACAGTCGTATTCTTGGCGGCGCGCTTGTTTGCGTAAAGGGCTTGATCAGCAGCGGCTAGCATGCTGTCCGGCTGGTCCCCGGACGCATAGTCTTTCCAGCCCGCGGAATACTTGATAGGAAATTTCCGCCCTTCCCAGGCCAGTTCGAGCGGGCCGAGGCGGTCCAGAACAAGCTTCAATTGCTCGTGATTGCATTCGGGAAGAATCAGCAGAAATTCATCGCCGCCCCAGCGCACGGCGAGGTCCCCTCCGCGAACCGCGCGATTGAGCGCCGCCGCAAATTCCTGCAGCACCAAATCCCCAGCGGGGTGGCCATACGTGTCGTTGATGTGCTTGAACTCATCGAGGTCTAAGAGCACCACGGTGAGGGGATGGCCCTTGCGAGCAGACCGAGCCACCTCCGCAACAAGCCGCTGCTCGGCAAACCTGCGATTGTAAAGTCCGGTCAACGCGTCAATCATGGCGAGTTCGCGCAAGATCATCGAATGGTGTTGCTTCTCCGCAAGCTGGCGCCGGAGCCGCTTGATAAGCACTTGCTGGTAAATGGTGTAGACGTTGAAGAGAACCACGAGCGCCACCAATCCAAAAATGGCCTCCGTGACCTTGATCCTGAAAAGAGGTGTTGCACCCTGCGAAAGCGAAGGCAGCGTGAAGGAAATCAGCGCCCCGGTGAGGAGCAACATGACAAAAATCGAGTTAGCCCAGATCCACCAATCCCTCTTCTCAATTCTGCGCAGGTTCTCGGCGATTTCAAGATCGCTGGTGGTTTCGATAGGCGTATGGTGCAGATTCTTTTGGACGTCCATGAGCTGGGCAGCCGGCGTGAGTCTCGTTATGTTCCACCCTAGAGTGAGCCCGTCCAGCGGTCAATGGTAATTGCGGGAATTGCGGCATGGAAGTTACTTACGGGTTAACGACTTTCCTCGAACGCGGCAGTAGGAACGCAGGGGCCGGCTCTTCAGCCTTTTACAAAAGCAGCCCCCCTGTCCTTGCGAACGGTACCTGTACAGTGGTACGGGAGTCCCATAGATAGCTGCGAAGTCCGTTGGCAAAATCATCGAGCAAACAACCACCATGACTGCCGTCCTCATACTCACGTTCTCCGTATTGGCTCTCCTGCAATTCGCCATTAGCCAGTGGCGAATGATCTGGCTGACCACTGCCAACCAGCCCCTCTCGGATTCCTTGCGGGCCGCAACCGGCATCGAGGCCGAAACCATCGGGCCCAACGATCTTGGCAAGCTCCTGGGGCTTTGCGATGAGATGTCTCCGCGCCTGAAGAATGGCACGCCATGGTTGCGTGAAGTTAAACGCTATTACAGCATTGTGGCAAAGCTCGAAAAAAGCTTCCGATCGATCCAGCCAGCCATTTCTGCCTGGGCAGCTTCGGAGATGAAAATCTGTTCGCGCTATGTCGCAGTGGTTCTTGATCAGAACCTTGCGCTTGATCTCGACCAGCGAGCCGCAGTTCGTTCCCTTTAGAAAGGGCCAGCCTGCGTTGCGTTGCGGCTGGCATCACGCCTTTCCCCTCTTTCCCTCCTTTGAACCATGCAAACAAATGATAGCAAATGACTTATAGGTCCTTTCAACGCTTCCAAAATCTCATGACAGCGGCATAGTCCAAGTCCTCCTTCGCGGCAACTCTGACGGCGGAGTAGGTGGAATATGCAGCCTCAGCTGCCGGAAGCGAAACGCCGGCCTCTTTGGCCAGCTCCAGCGCCAGGCCCATGTCCTTGTGCATAAGCCGCAAAGGGAAGCTGGGCGGGTATTCGCCCTTGAGCAACAGAGGCGCCTTAACGTCCAGAACGGGCGAGCGGGCCATGCTGGATTGCATGACTTCGACGAGTTTCTCCCCCTGGAGCCCCGCAGCAATGACCAGGGCCAGTGCCTCAGCCAAGGCGTCCACCTGGAGCGCCAGGATGAGATTCATAGCTAGCTTAATGGTCTGTCCTGCGCCGTTCGGCCCGAGGTGAAACCAGCGCTTGCCCATCACCCTAAAGATCGGCTCCGCATCCTTGAGGACCTGCGCGTCCCCACCCACCATGAAGACCAGTTCCCCTTTCTCAGCACCCCAGGTCCCGCCGGTCACAGGAGCATCCAAAAACGCGATCTTGCGCTCCGCGCAAGCCGCCGCAATCTTGCGGGCTAGGGCCGGCGAAACAGTGCTCGAGTCAATGTAAATGCTGCCGGGGCGCAGGGATGCCAACGCGCCAGATCCTTGGCCGGAGGCAGAAGCGCCCCAAAGGACCCCCTCGAGGGCCGGCGGGTCGCTAACAATGGTAATGAGCACGTCGGAGGCAGCAGCCACATCCTCAGGGGAATTAGCGAGTTTGGCGCCAGCCGCGACAAGCGTTTCGGCGCGCGACGCCGTGCGGTTCCACACAGTCAGGGAGTAACCCGCCTTCAAGAGATTCAATCCCATGGGCCGGCCCATCAATCCGAGCCCAATCAATCCGACTTTTGAGCCGGGGCCTATGCTGGTCTTGGGGCGGTCATCGGGAGTCACAAAAAGCCTCCTGCGCGCGATGGGCATGGAACCGGGCCACCGTCGCGAAAATGTAGGGTTTACAGCGCGTCGATTGTAACCGAATCGCGGAGGAAGCGTCGTGCGAAGGCTAAGGAGGAGGGCTTCATGCGGTCTTGGGACGGTTCTGCAGGGGAAGGATTGATGGTGCACCGCCAGAGGCGGAAGGCGTCACTTCGGCGCTCGGAGCCACCGCAGGCGCAGGAGAGCTAGCAGTGTGGCCAGAAACGGTGGCCTCAGAGGGCTCCGGTTTCTCCTCGAGGCGCACAATGTATTGGTAGGGAATCTCCCAACGAAAATGCTTCTGCGAACCACGCTGCTCGAAATGCTGCTCCAGAAAGATGGAGCGGCCCGAATCAGCAACAAACGTGCCGGACGCAGGCAAAAGAATGTCTCCGGCGCGGTATTGGACTTCAACTCTGCGCCCAAGAAAGGCTGAGTAGCGGGCCATACTGTACTTAGTTTCCGTATCGGCTAGTAACAGCGTCAATGGTACGGAAGGACTCCCCCGCGGTAAGTGTGGAAAAGCTGAGGAATGCGAGCGATCCGCTTGTCATTCAGCGGCGGGAGAGTTTTACAACGCTGTGGCTAAATTCTGGAAGAGCGTCGGATTGCAGATAAATCTTTGCGGCGGGATCGGCCTTCAAATAGGCATCCCAGAACGCCAGCGATGCAGCATTGGTGAACCCCAGAATCGAGTCGCCCTCCGCCGCCCGCCCGGGAAAAACAGACTTTGTGCGGATAAACGACATGTGATTCGCCCCCTCAATAAAAACGTGATACTTGGCGCCAGGCTGGCTACGTTCAAAAGGAATCTTCTTCCAATCCGGGCCCTGATTGCCTGCACCTAAGTCGAGCGACCCAGTCATGCTCAAAAGCGGAAGTGTGACGTGATCCCAGGAATGATCGGTAAGCCCAAATTCACCTGGCCCCTGCGGCGAAAGCAAAAGCACTGCTCGCACTCGAGAATCGGTGAAGTTCGTAGCGGGATGATTGGGGAGATCGACGAGAGCCCCAGCGATAGCGTCCGCGGTGAATGCGCCCATCGAGTGACCGCCGACGCCAATATGTTCCACATCTATCTTGCCGGCAAGCGCAGGGATGCGCTTCTGCAAAACGGGCAGGGAATCCAGAACAAACGAAATGTCTTGAGGACGGCTCTGCCAGAGCGCTGGCTTTTTCAGTGCGTCACGCACGGCTATCAAGAAGTTGATGTCCTCTTCTCCTGCATTGCGGCGCTGCACGGTGGAATCATCGTGCGTGGGCTGCAGCATGACGTAACCGTAAGTCGCCCAATGCCGCGTAAGAGCTTCGCAGCAAGACTGAGATCCTCCGGCACCATGTGAAAAAACGATAACCGGGTAGGGGCCTGGCTCATTCGGATAAAAAATGCGGACGTGGAGATCCTTTTTGCGCTTGGCGTCGTGGAGAACGATGTCCGGTACTTCTGTGACGGCGTGCGCACCGTCAGCCAGCTTGTAAGCGCCGCTGCTCATTGGACCTGAGACAGCATCTGCAATGGCGCCCGCCGCAGGGCGATCCGGGGAGTTTGGCGCGCTGTCATGCACTGTGTTGTCATGCGCTAAGGATACGGGATTTGCTGGCGCGGTAAGAGCCGCTTGTTGCGCAGATTTTGGAAGCGTAAAGCCCGAGCCGCCGGTCTGGCGAGTTATGAAGTAAGCGGCGACGCCGCTTAGAAGTGGAATGACAATGGCGTTGGAGATGCGCCGGCGCATACGTCGCCGGCGAATGTAGTCTCGAGGCAGAGAGGGAAAAACCCGATGATGGTGCGTCGTGGCGGACATTCGCTAACCCTGATTTGCGTGAGTTTGCGCGGACGTCTGCGTTAACCCAGCGTCACGAAGGAAGTTGCTCACCCATTGCCGCAGGCTCGGGAGGAGTCCCGGAAGAAAGCATCTGTGAGCCGCATGCAGCGAGCGAGACATAGAACACCTATACGCACTGCTGTGATGGTGCCTTCCAGAACCACGGGCGGGAGAGTTCCTGGAACAAAGGCTGGCGAATACTTCCTAGTGGAAGCGGCGGCTTTACTCTAGCAAAAAAAAGTGCCTTGTTCCACGGCCGCGTATTTTCGGTGGTGGATCAGTTCCCAATCGGTGCAGCGGGATGTAACCGTTAAGCCTAGTTTTCCGAGCCCCATCCGCTCGAACCTCGCGGTTCACTTCCCAACGGGCACGTGCAGCTTATCGCTCGCGAACGCCACTGGTCCTGCATACGACGCACCAATCGACTTCCGCACGGCCGCTTCCTGCCCTTCCACGTCTGGAGCAAGATGGCTCAGGAGCAAACTTTTTACTCCACTCTCGCGCGCGGCTTCT
This sequence comes from Candidatus Acidiferrum sp., assembly GCA_035314345.1. Lineage (GTDB taxonomy): Bacteria > Acidobacteriota > Terriglobia > Acidiferrales > UBA7541 > Acidiferrum. The sequence goes on along the minus strand of DATFZQ010000021.1, from coordinate 73,522 downwards.
CCGATTTTCCTAGGCGGCGTATGCAGATCGTACAGCTGCGAAGGCGAATCCGGAGGGTCAAGCACGGCACAATTGAAGATCAGCAAATCCGCATTCTTCGCTAATTGCACCAGATTCGGCAGCGCTGAAGCATCCATGTCTCCGGAGAAAACCACCACCGCGTTCTTATAGGAAATCCGGTAGGCCACCGACGGACAGTCACCGTGATGCGTCGCAATTTCTTCCACGATCAAACCATCCTCATCTACAATCTTGGTGCGCGCGGAATCCAGGCCGATAGCCAGATCGCGAACCGTAAACGATTCGTCCGCGCCAAATGTCTTCTGATACGCAAACGCGCCGCCGTGTCCCACCAGCAAATTTACAAATCGCGAGGTCTTGGGGAAGAGTCCGGCACCGTCCGGTCCATAAATTCGGTAGCTGATTGGTCCGTCGCTGGTAAGCGCTCGCGCGTTGAAGAAAGCCGCCAGGTCTCCGCTGTGATCGATATGCAGATGCGTCAGCAAAACCGTATCTACTTTGTCCAAATCCAGGTCCAATTCTCCGATCCGCAAGAATGCACCCGGCCCGGCATCCACCAAAATCCGCGGTCTTCCTCCGACCAGCACAATGTAACTTGACCCGGCCCTGCCGAACGCCCGTGGTCCGCCAGAACCCAGCACCACAACCTCCAACGGTGCCTTTCGAGAAGCAGCCCATAGACAAGCCGGAAACAAAACAATAACAGCCACGGCAAGCGCCATCAGCGTCTTCATGCCTTCTTCTCCTCCCGCGCCTCCGCTACTCCGAAATCGCGCCTGTCAGATTAACACTCAGCGGAAGGACGGTCATATCGGCCGAGGCACCAGAAAATGACGCTGTAGGAATTGGGGGTCGCGCCCGTTGTGACTATGTCTCATCATTACTCGAAAGAGAATTGCTTCTCGACAAGCAGCCTTCCGAGCAACTTGACACAATTTCCCGCTCATTGTTTACTGCCCGCAGCGAGGAGGTTCCCACGTATGAGGTTCAAGCTACACGCGTCTGCATTGGCCGCCACTGCGGCTTTTTTCTTGGTGCATCCGAGCGCCCTGCAAGCGCAAGAGTCGTCGCACAGACTTACCGTCATGGACGAATTTCAAATCCAGCTACCCACCGATCCCCAAATTTCGCCCGACGGCAAGAGAATTGTCTACGTGCGCCGCTTTGCCGATCCCATGACCGACCGCCGCTACTCTAATCTGTGGATTATCAATTCCGACGGCACCGACCATCGCCCCCTCACAACCGGCAACCACAACGACGCCTCCCCGCGCTGGTCGCCCGACAGTGCCCGCCTCGCCTATCTCTCCGACACCGATGGCAAGCAGCAAATCTATGTTCGCTGGATGGACTCTGGACAAACAGCCCGCATTACTAATCTCGATCAATCCCCCGATGCCATCGAATGGTCTCCCGATGGAAAAATGCTCTCATTCTCGTCACTCGTTCTCGGTAAAGGACCTCACCTCGCCGATCTGCCCGCACCACCAGCGGGAGCCAAGTGGGCCGAGCCAGCCACCGCCTATGATCGCCTCGTCTATCGCTTTAACGGCGCAGGCTATCTAAAACCCGGCTTCATGCAAATTTTTGTCGTTTCCGCGGAAGGCGGCGCTCCACGCCAAATCTCCAACGGAAATTTCCCGAATGGCGGCAACGAATTCGGCCCCAGCCGCGCCACATGGACACCTGAAGGCAAATTTCTCCTAGTCTCCGCCAATCGCCACCCGGAATCCGACCACGAGGTATTCGATACGGAAATCTACGAGTTCAGCGTCGCCGATGGTTCCCTTCGCGCGCTCACCAATCGCAAAGGCCCCGACAACAATCCGGCAATTTCCCCAGACGGCAAGTGGATCGCTTACACCGGCTTCGACGACCGTTATCAGGGCCACCAAACCACCAAGCTCTACCTGATGAACCGCGACGGCACCGGCTCCCATTCGATCTCCGACAAACTCGATCGCGACATCCAGAATCCCGTGTGGGCGCCCGATAACAGCGGCGTCTATTTTCAATACGACGAGCAAGGCGATACAAAAATCGGCTTCCTGTCTCCCGACGGAACCGCCAAGAAAATTGCCGATCACGTCGCGTCCGGCACCGGCGCGGGCGGCGGTGGCTCTTTCTCCATCGCTCACGCCGGTCCCATTGCCTTCACTTACGGCCGCACGGACATCCCCGGCGATGTTGCAATCAATGACAGAGGCGCGATGAAGGTTCTCACCAGTCTCAATCAGGAATTGCTCGATCAGAAGAAACCCGGCCACGTCGAAGAAATTCGCTATAAATCCTCAAAAGACAATCGTGAAATCGAAGGCTGGATCATTCAGCCGCCCGATTTCGACGCCACCAAGAAATATCCGCTCATCCTCGAAATTCATGGCGGCCCTTTTGGCGATTACGGCGATCGTTTCGATTTTGAAAAACAGGTTTGGGCAGCGATGGGCTATGTCGTCCTCTACACCAACCCGCGCGGCAGCACTAGCTACGGCGAAGAGTTTTCTAACCTCATCCATCACGCCTATCCCGGCGACGATTTCGCTGACCTAAATAGCGGCGTCGACGCCGTCATCGCCAAAGGCTACATCGACACAAACAATCTCTTCGTTTCCGGCGGCAGCGGCGGCGGCGTCCTCACTGCCTGGACCATCGAGCACACCGAACGCTTCCGCGCCGCCTCATGCCTCTATCCCGTCATCAACTGGTACAGCTTCGTTCTCACAAGCGACATTCCCTGGACCTCAAAATACTGGTTCCCCGGCGTTCCCTGGGAAAATACCGACCAGTACATGCAGCGCTCTCTCACTAATCTCGTCGCCAAAATCAAAACGCCAACTCTGCTTATGACCGGCGAAGCCGACTTTCGCACCCCCATTTCCGAAGCCGAACAGCTTTATGCAGCTCTCAAGCTTCTCAACATCGACGCCGTCCTGGTCCGTGTCCCCGACGAGCCTCACGGCATCAGCCGCCGCCCCAGCCACCACATCACCAAAATGCTCTACGTAGCCGGCTGGTTCCAACAACACAAATCCGCAAACTAGCAACTCGTCCGAAAAGTCTGCGAACACTTCTTGCTTGTAGGGGTCGTTTATCTTGGGTTTAGGTGGAGCCCTGTATAGATAAGTTCGCCCAGTCTCCGTCAAGGGCGAGGAAATTCAGGAGTGAAACGCTATGCGTAAGAGTATTACTATCCTTGCTGTCCTCGGTTCCCTCTTCGTCGCGATGATTCTTTGCGCCGGCCTTTTGTCTCACGCTGCCGCGCCCGCGCCAGGTGCTTCCGGCTACCACGTCGTCAAAACCGTCCCGATTCCCGGCGATGAAGGCTGGGACTATCTCACCGTCGACGCCGACGCGCGCCGCGTTTACATTTCACACGGCTCCCACGTCGTCGTGATGAACGCCGACACTTACGCCATCGAAGGTGACGTCCCCGACACGCAAGGCGTCCACGGCATCGCGCTCGCTCCAGACCTCGGCCGCGGCTTCGTCAGTGCTGGCCGTGCCAATACCGCCGTCATCTTCGACATCAAATCCCTAAAAACTCTCGGCACGGTAAAAACCGACGCCAATCCCGACGCCATTGTCTACGACAGCGTCACCAAGCGCGTCTTCACTCTGAACGGCCGCGGCCAGAACACCACCGCGATCAACGGCGCCGACGGCACCGTAGCCGGAACGCTCGCTCTCGGCGGCAAACCCGAATTCGCCCAGGCCGACGGCAAGGGCAGCATCTTCGTCAACATCGAAGACACAAACCAGCTAGTCCAATTTGACGCCCAGAAAATCACCGAAACTCATCGCTGGCCGCTCGCGCCCTGCAAGTCGCCTTCCGGCCTCGCCATGGATCTCAAGAATCGCCGCCTTTTCGCCGTCTGCGATGAAAACGTCATGGCAGTCGTGAACGCGGACACCGGGGCTGTCGTCGCCACACCAAAGATCTGCGACGGACCCGACGCCGCCGGCTTCGATCCATCCACTGGATACGTCTTCGCGTCCTGCGGCGACGGCAATCTCACCGTCATTCACGAAGACTCACCTGACAAATACACCGTCGTCGACAACGTTCCCACCAAGCGCAGCGCTCGCACCATGGGCCTCGACCTGAAAACCCACAACATCTTTCTTCCTGCGGCCGAGTTCGATGCTCCAGCTGCCGGTGAGCGCCGCGGCAAGATGAAGCCCGGCTCCTTTGGCATCCTAGTCGTCAGCAAATAACCAGTTAAATCGCCTGCGCATCGGGCCAGCGCGCGCAACCTCCCCGCATAATAAAAGCGTCCCGAGCGAGTCGGGACGCTTTTGATTTTCTCTATTTTTTCGGCGCGTTAGTTCGAGGGCACTACTCCAACGTTATGAACTCCAGCAAACAGTGACATCCCGGTCCCTGCCGTCTGTGGCAGCCACCACATCTTGCGCAACAAAGGGTTCTTGCTGGTCATCATCCGCCGCCCAACATAATCCAGCACCAGCGGGCTCACCTGCGTCGCCGCGTAGATTGCATTCGAGTGTGAAAACGGCCGCAACAGCACATTGCCTTCCGTGCCATATCCACCGGAAACCGCCCGCCGCGTCGACCATGCATCAAACGCCGCCGCGCCCGACGACGCAAAAATCAACCCATACCAAATCTTTTTCTGCCGCTCCGAAACGTCTTCAGGATTGAAAGCCGGCTTACCTGGCCGAATGGCCAGGGGGGCGCTCCCCGGGGCGATGGGTTGAGCCGCCGGACCGGGCGTCACACCCGCGGCATTCGAATCCGCCGAAATCTCCGCGTCCGTCTTTATCTTGGGATCTGGCGCTGAAGGCAGCGCCCTTGAGGGAGAAGAATCTTTAGCCACATCTACGGAAACGCTTGCGGGGCGCTCCGTCACTGCCTTTATTGCGTCTCCACTTTGCGGAAAGGGGTAGAGCAAAAGGATCGTTGCGAGCAGCATGTTTCACCTCAGTAGTTGAAAGCACTGCACTTCGGTCCCCACTCTCAACTACGGAGAATATACTGGCCAAAAGGGCAGGTGACACTGGCCCGTTGGTCACATTCTTATTGGTACCCTTCTCTAGCACCTCCGTTTGCTCTTTTCGGGACTCCCGTACTAGCCTCCAAAGTGAACATATTTTCACATTTGTGGCATCGCACTACCGCAACCTCAATTGCATTTGGAGTGCGGGAGCCCCGCTCCCACTTTTCTTCTGTCTCTTTGCAGCCCAGCCAAACGCCCGCTTCTCAGCGTTCGCAGTTCGAGCCACTCTGCTATAATCCGCCCATCGACTACGGCCCCGCCGTGGTCTAGCAAAAATGGCGGCCAACGAATCCACCGCAGCCAAGCGCGCTCCGCAGCCAGAGCGCGGCCCGCAATCCCCCAGATTCATCGTCATCGAAGGCCCGCTTCGCGTCGGCAAAAACACTCTCGCCAAAATTCTCGCCGAGCGTCTCCACGCTCGCCGCATCTACGATTGCGAAGACAATCCCTTCCTCGCCGATTTTTACAAAGAAAAAGCCGGCGCCGCCTTCCGCGCCCAAATGTATTTCCTGATCGAACGCCAAAAACGCATCCGGGAAGCTCTCGCTGTCGAAGTCCCCGGCCCCGTCCTCTCCGATTTCCTTCTCGAAAAAGACCGCATCTTTGCCAATCTCAATCTCGATGACGAAGAGCTAAAACTTTACGAGCGCTACTACGAATCCCTGGCGGCGGACATTCCTGCTCCCGATCTCGTCATCTACCTCCAAGCCAAGCCCGAAGTCCTCCGCGCCCGCATCGCTAAAAAAGCTTCACGCGACGAATCCCAAATCTCCCCCGAATATATCGAGGAAGTCGCCCACGCCTACGACCACTTTTTCTTCCGCTACGCCGCCTCCGACCTCCTCGTCATCAACACCTCCGATATCGACTTCGTCGAGCGCAGCGAAGACCTTCAACAACTCCTCCGCCGTTTACAAGAGCCCGTCAAAGGCACCCAATATTTCCTCCCACTCGGCGCCCCCGAATAGCCAATGCCCTACCTGTCATTCCGCGCGTAGCGAGGATCTCTGCGCTATCGCACGTTTTTTGCGCGAAGGATCTGCTTTTCTCTCCTCCTTCCGCCGCATCATCCGTAGGGGCACGGCATGTTTACCCTGAGCTTCAGAGGGCCGTGCCCGCTCTTCGATTTAGACACTAGCTCGAGTCTTTCGAACTCCATATCTCTCCACTCCACCGCGCATATTTTCCAGGAGCTGCGAAGAAGTTCACACCCGACCGCCCGAGAACTGTAAGTCGGCTCTGTCCGATTTTGAACAGACGTCAAGTTCCAGAGTTGGCACAGTTCTAGCCACCTTAAAGCTTTTTAACGGGCGGTAGCTGCAACCTGAATTGCCGCGTGTCTCTGGGGCCGCACCCGGTGGTACTGAACGCCCTCTAACGGGGTCAAGAGGAGAAGCTAATGCGCAAATTGAATGACAGCAAAATTTGGATCCCGGTCTTCCTGTTCGCCATGGCAATGGCCGGCTGCGGCGATTCGGACGCGAATCCCGGCGCAGGAAAACCCGGCAACCCCCTAACCCCGCCCCAAGTGACGTCTGTAAATCCTCTCTCCGGCTCTACCCTCACTTGCGGCAATCCAGTCGTTATTAATGCATCCTTCAGCAAGCCCATGAACCCTGCGACGATCAACACCACCACTTTTACTTTGACCACGGGCGCGACGAGCGTTGCTGGAGTCGTCACCTACGTGGCGACAACCAATGTTGCCACTTTCACACCATCGGCCGCTCTTTCGCCAAACGCACTTTATGTCGCCACGATTACCACTGGGGCTCAAGACCTGTACGGCAATGGGTTAGCGACTAATTTCTTTTGGTCCTTCACGGCCTCTGCTGGCTGCCCGCCGCCTACGGTGACCGCCGTAACTCCGCCGAACGGCTCTGCCATCACTTGTCCCAACACTGCGATTATCACCGCGACTTTCAGCCATGCAATGAACCCCACGACCCTCAACACCACGACGTTTACTTTGATCGGGCCCGGCGCTACCACCGTTGTTGGTGCAGTCACCTACGTTGCATCGACCAACGTTGCGACGTTTACTCCTTCGACCACTCTTACGCCGAGCGCCTCTTACACCGCCACCATCACCACCGGAGCCCAAGACACTTCCGGCATTCCACTGGCCGCCAATTTCGTGTGGACGTTTACAACCTCACCCACCTGCACGCCTCCCGGTGGAGCTATCCCCTTGGGCGCGGCCTGCAGTTTCGGAATTCTGGCCGGCTCCACGGTCACCAACACCTCAACAACCGCAGCCCCTACTAACGTTAGTGGTGATATTGGCGTGTGGGCAGGAACTGCGATAGTTGGATTCCCTCCAGGAAACTTAACCGGCACGCTACATTCGGGCGATTCGGTTGCCATGGGTGCCCAGGGTGCCTTGACCACGGCGTATAACAACGCTGCGGGAACAGCAGGAGGTGCCGTTCTTCCCGCGGATATTGGAGGATTAACCCTCGCCCCGGGCGTTTATAAGACAACGAGCGCCCAGCCCTCGCTAGGAATAACTGGAAACCTTACTCTCAGCGGTCCTTCGAGTGGTGTCTGGATCTTCCAAGTCGTCTCCACATTGACCACCGCTGCCGGCAACAGCCAAGTCATCATGGCGGGCGGCGCCACTTCTCACAACGTCTTCTGGCAAATAGGCAGTTCAGCGACGCTTGGAACCAACACAACATTCGCAGGAACCATTATGGCTAGCCAGTCTATCTCGCTCAGCTCAGGCGTGACGCTCAATGGCAGAGCGCTGGCATCGATCGGCGCAGTCACCTTAATCAGCGATACGGTGAATGTACCTTCCTGTCCGTGAGCTGTTCAGCAGCGAGACCAGCTCGCGGCTGGTCCACTGCCAGACACGCTGGAGGAGCTTGATTTTACGCAATTGAAGTTCGGAGGAATATTCGCATGTCATCTCATTCAAAGGGCCGCCTTGTCCGCCGTGTAACAATGCTTTTGGCAATGCTTGCTGTCCTGCCTGCGTTCGCCGCCCTCGCTGCCGCTCAGGAACAGCCTCCTCCCAAGTGGGAGCTTTTCGGCGGATATTCCTTCTTTTATCCAAACGCGGACGTGAACGCCCAGCTTCCAGGAGCCTTGCTCCCATTGAGCAGCGCCTTGGAATCGAACCCCCGCGGCTTGGGCGTCAGCGCTACCTATAATTTTAACCGCTGGGTCGGACTCACCCTCGACACCAGCACCAATTCGAACAGCGGTGAAACTGGATTCGCGAAGAGAATTGATGACACTGCTTTCTCCAACCTCTCCTTCGGCCCGAAGTTTACCTTCCGCCACGATCGTTTTGCCCCTTTTCTTGAAGTCTTGGTGGGTGACCATCGCCTCATGCCGGATGCCCTGCACAATATCAACAAGGTCGGGCTCATGTTCGGCGCCGGTCTCGATATCGACCTGTCAAGGCACGTTGCTCTGCGATTGATCAGGGCCGACTTTGTAATGTCCAATTACCGCTATGGTCCCCCGACCGTCCCCTCCACGGATATCCGAGGCCTCCGCGCAGAAACTGGTCTCATCTTCAAGTTTGGTGGAGGACCAGCTCCTCTTCCTCCCACCGCAGCATGCTCCGTAGAGCCGGCCGAAGTTTTCGCCGGTGAGCCTGCGACCGCCACAGCCACTGGCTCCAATTTCGCTCCCAAGCGCAAGGTCACCTACAGCTGGAACGGTACTGGAGTCAAAGTGACCGGCAGCGATACCTCCGCTCAGATTGACACCACCGGCCTGCAGCCCGGCGCCTATGTAGTCACTGCCAACTTGAGTGATGGTAGAAAAAATGGCTCTGCATCCTGCAGCGCCAGGCTCACTGTGAAGGAGCCTCGTCCGCCTGTCATTTCATGCTCGGCCGATCCCTCGAGCGTCCAAATAAGCGGCGCTTCGACGATCACTTCGACCGCCAGCAGCCCGGATGGCCGCAGGCTGATTTACAGCTACTCCGCCAGCGCCGGTAACATCGCGGGCACCGGCCCCACTGCCGCCCTGAATACACAAAGCGCGCAACCGGGCCGTATCACGGTCACTTGTAACGTAAGCGATGACCGCAATCCGCCGCTCACAGCTTCGTCCACCACCATGGTCGAAGTGCAAGCTCCACCGCCGCCGCCTCCTCCAGCGCCCGAGATCAAGCAGTTGGAAACTAGACTCGCGCTACATAGCATCTATTTCCAGACCGCTCGCCCCACCGCCGAGCACCCCGAAGGTGGCTTGCTCGACAGTCAGGCGGCCATTCTGATAGCGCTCGCCGCGGATTTCACAAACTATCTGAAGTACATGCCGGATGCTCACTTGATCCTCAGCGGTCATGCCGATCCGCGCGGCACCCCCGAATACAACAAGAAACTCACCGAGCGCCGCGTCGAACGCGCCAAGAGTTTCCTGGTGGAACACGGCGTTCCCGCTGATCACTTTGAGTTGAAGGCTTTCGGTGAGGAAAACCAACTGACTGCCGATCAAATCAAACAGCAGATGGCAGACAATCCCGACCTGAGTGCCGACGAACGTCAAAAAATGATGCGCAATCTCCAGGTGCTCGTCCTGGCCAACAATCGTCGCGTCGACATCACCCTTAGCACCACCGGACAACAGTCCGTTCGCCGTTATCCATTCAACGCCAAAGACTTCTTGGCACTCATCAGCATCAAGGGCGGAGAAAAAACAAAAACGCCGCCATCAAAGAAAAAGCCTTAACGGTCGCACTGCATCGCGGCCTTACATCAATCCCAATTGGTAGAACGCATGGGCAGGCCTCCCCATCCTTCTTCTCCTCGAAGGATGGGGATTTCATCGTTCGCTGCGCCACTCACTCTCGATACAAATCGCCCGCGAGATACTTGAAACCCGTATCCACCGCCACAGTCGCCACCGTACTCCCAGGCCCAAGCTCCTGTGCCAATTGCAACGCCGCGGCAACGTTCAACCCCGACGAAGTCCCAGCGAATATTCCTTCCTCCCTCGCCAACCGCCGCGCCATTTCACGTGCCGCCCCTTCTTCCACCGTGCGCGCTTCATCGTAATCGCCGTCCTTTAAATGCGGCGGCCGGAATCCTGCCGCAATCCCCTCGACGCGGTGCGCCCCGCCTTTCCCCGTGGTAAGCACCGGCGAACCTGCCGGCTCAAGCGCCACAATGCGCGCCCTGCATCCAGCTTCCTTCAGCGCGCGCGACACACCCATAATCATTCCAGCGGTACCCACGCCGCCGCAAAACGCTGTCAGGTCATCCCCAGCTTGTTCCACGAGTTCCCTGCCAATTCCCATGTAAGCGCGAATCGCGTCCTGATTATTAAACTGGTTTGTATAAAACGTCCCCGGTTCCTGCGCCAATTCTTCCGCGCGCCGCTTCATCCTCTGATAAAGCTCCGGCGCGAGCTTGCCGTCCTCCGCCGGAAATATCTCCAGGTCCCCGCCAAAAAGCCGCATCGTACGCAGCTTCTCGTGCGAAAATCCGTCCGACGAAATCGGTGTAAACCGATATCCCTTGATTGCGCACACCATCGCCAGCGACGACCCGGTACTTCCTCCCGTCCATTCCACCACCCTCATCCCCGGACGCAGCTCGCCGCGCGCCTCCGCCCCTTCAATCATCGCCAGCGCCATCCGATCTTTGTAAGACCCGGTCGGATTGTAGTACTCCAGCTTCACCAAAACTTCCGCCATCCCCGGCGACACAATCTTCCTCAACCGCACCACCGGCGTATTCCCAATCGCCTGCAAAACCGAATCCCGCACCTGGTTTTTCCCCGCCATAGTCCTTCTCCCCCGTCCCTTTGCAGTTCTACGCTCATATCGCCGGCAACTCTATCCCATGCCATTGCAGGCGCACGGCATGTTTATCCTGAGCCTCGAAGGGCCGTGCCCGCTATCCGCCCGCAACCTTCAAACTCCGCCATCGCTTCATGAGAATTCTAAGGTCGTAGCGTAAGATTCCGATATCCGGTATAGTAGGTAATATCACTACTATTGGAGCGACCATGGAAAAGACCGTCTCCGCCGCCGACGCCAATCGCAAGTTCTCCGAACTCCTTCGCGGCGTTCGCAAAGGCCTCAGCTACATTGTGACCTCCCACGGCAAGCCCGTCGCCAGGCTGGTGCCCGCCGACTCCGACTCTTCCAACGCCGAGGCGGCACGCTCTGCGCTCCTCAAACGGCTCGCTTCTCAGAAGCTGCCAAAAGGCGCAAACCCGCGCAATCGCTGGACCCGCGAGGAGCTTTACGAGGATGCCGAGTGAGGATAGCCCTCGACACCAATATCCTCGCCTATGCCCAAGGCGTGAACGGCGAGGCCATGAAAAAGACGGCGCTTGGGTTGGTCGGAGCCTTGCCCGCTGGCGATGTGGTGCTTCCCGCTCAGACTGTGGGTGAACTCTTTCAACTTCTCGTCCGCAAAGGCAAACTAACTCCCTCACAGTCCCGCACCGCCATCCTCGCTTGGTGCAACGTTTTCCCAGTCGCGGAAACTTCTTTGCCCGTGCTTTTTGGTGCGATCGAACTCGCAGTCAGCCATCGCCTCAACCTCTGGGACGCCATCGTTCTCGCCTCCGCCGCCGAAGCCGGCTGCCGCCTCCTGCTCTCCGAAGACCTCCACCCCGGCTTCACCTGGAACTCCGTCACCGTAGCCAATCCCTTCGCCACCCCCAGGCATCCCCTCCTGCAAAATCTCCTCAGCAGCCAGTCCTAGCCGCGGCACCGTGAATGTAGATTGAGCTGGCGGACACCGGTTACGCGCTCCTCCTAAATACTCCGTGGGTCAACCTCAACTGCCATTTCCCGATAAGCGCAGAAAGCATTCGCCAGCTGGATTTGCCGCGGCGTCCGGCATTCCGGCTCAAACAACCGCGGGCTCCCCACCACTATCACCGCAGTCTTCGCCCGCGAAGTCGCCACATTCAACCGGTTCAAGCTATACAAGAACTCCATCCCCCGCGGCGCCTCTTCCGGCGACGAAGTCGTCAGCGAATAAATCACCACCGGCGCCTCCTGCCCCTGAAACTTGTCCACCGTTCCAATCCGCATCCCCGGGAGTCGCGTCTTCAAGTCCGCAACCTGCGCGTTGTAGGGCGCCACAATCAAGATCTCGTTTTCCTTCAACGCCCGGCTGTTCCCCGCGCTGTAAAAATACTTCACGCCGGGCCGCAGCAATCCCTCCACAATCCTCGCCACCAACTCCACTTCCTCCGCCGAAGAATTTCTGTTTCCTTCATGCTCCGCCGGCACAAACCACAATCCCGCTTCCTCAATCCAGTCATGCCCTTCGATCACCCGGCTGCGCGCTATTGCGTGCGAACTCAGTTTCTCATCGTAGAAACACCCTGATGTAAACTCGCAAATCTTCGGATGCAGTCTCCAAGTCTCCGGCAGTAAAAATCCCATATCCGCCGCAATCGTCTTTCGCCCATTCAGCAAATGTTCCAGCGCCGATTTCTCCGCCCCATCCGGATGACTGCCTTTCGTCGGCCGCTCTAATTGTTGCGGATCGCCTAGCAGCACCAATTTCTTCGCCGCCTGCGAAACCGCCAGCACATCCGCCAGCGACATCTGCCCAGCCTCATCGATAAACAGCACATCCACAGTTTCAAACGCCTTTTCCGGCGACCACAGCCATGACGTCCCGCCCACAACGTTCGCTGCACCGGATTTCAGCGCGTCCCAAGCTCCCTCGTTCTTTTCTTTCGCCACGGCCACGCCGTCGCTCTCTTGGCCTTCATTCTCGCGATGCAAACACCGCACTCCCTCGATGTCTTCGCGATGCGCCGCTTCGACCACATCGTCCAGCAACTTGCGAATCACTTTGTGGCTAAGCGCCGTCACGCCCACCTTCACCCCGCGTTTTACCAGCTCGCAAATCATCCGCGCGCCCGTGTACGTCTTCCCCGACCCCGGCGGCCCCTGAATCGCAAACGCTGAGTCGTCCAGCGCCACCGCAATCCTATTCGCCGTATTCACAACCGTCTCACTCGCAAGCCGCTCCAATTTCTCGCCACCGGTCAATCGCGGCGGCCGCCGCAACAACAAATCCCTCCCCGCGCGATAACGCCCAGCCGCATCAATTCCGTTCTCCGCCACCCAAGCGCCGATCCGATACAGCGAGCCCGCCTGCGCATCCGAATTCAGCGGTGCATCCCACATATAAACCGTCGGCGGATGCACGTCCGCCGTCTTCTTCGTTTTCTTGATATCCACCACGCCCTTCACATGATCGATCCTCACCACCTCGCCAAATTTCTCGTCGCCAAAATAAACTTCCTTCCCCACGCGCACATTGCTAGCCGCCTGCGGCTCAAACGAATACCGGTCCGTAGGCATCTGCCTCCCGCGCCCCACCTCGTCCACGCGCTCCACAAAACTCATCTTCGTCAATCCCACACGCTCATCCAGCAAATCCTCGTCATTCATCTCCGCGTACCGATACCCATCCTGCCAAGCCCGCTTGTCCTCCCGCCGGTGCCAACTCAAAAGTTGCGCCAGCAGCCACTGTGCCGACTGATCTTCCGTTCGCTCCTGCGCATCAACCGGAATCCCCGCCGAAAGCAATTCCGTAAGCGCCGCAGCACGCTCCAGTTTTTCTTGCAACGCCTCCCTAGGATCGCCGCTCTTCTCCGGCAGCCGCGGCACTTCGATGCCTCGCGCCACCAACTCCGCCCGCCGCTCCTCCAACCAATCCCGCAACTTCCCCGTAGAAACGCAATCCTCTCCGTTGTATCCCTCCAGCGCTGTGCGAAACTCCTCCGGAATCTCCGCAGCCTCATCCAGCCGCCCCAATTCCAGCCGGTGCTCCACATACCGCATCGCCGCCCGCGACAAATCCAGCGGCGTCGCCCGCGCAAATCTGTAAAACGCCTCAATCTTCTTCAGCGAATACTCTTCCACGCTGGCCCGCGTACTCTGCTTGAATGCCTGATGCAAATCCACCAGTACGCCCGCGCGCAGCATTCGGTCAATCTCGTCCTCCCGCGTCGCATACATCCCCATCAACCGCTTCAGCGCCCCCGGCTCATAACCCCCAAAGTGATACACATGCATCTTCGGATCAGCCGCGCGCCGCCGCATAATTTCATCCACCACCCACTCAAATCCCCGCTTCTCCTCCTCGCGGTTCAAAGCCCACTTTTTCTCATAACGCCACTCTCGCGCCGCGTCCCGATACGCAAATCCAAATAAATATTGCAGCCCCTGCTCGCCAACAAACGGATCGCCCTCCAAATCCAAAAACACATCACCGGCCGCCGGCTCCGGCAACCGGCAAAGTCCCATGCCCTCCGCCACCGGCAAAAGCGGCTCGTGCTTCAACTTATTCTGGGTCCGCCCCTCGACCTGCACACGAGCCTGCTCCCGCGCCTGCTCATAGCCCACACGCGCCCCGTGCTTCGGACGCTCCTTCAACGGAATCGGCAGTTCCGCCAGCTTCGCCATCGTCCCCGCATCCCACTCCTCAAACTGATCCCGCTGCTGCCGGCGAATCCCCGCCACCAAAGACAAATGATCGTCCGCCCGCCGCCGCCCATCGCACTCCCGAAACCACCGGCAAACATTGCAATGCTCGACGGGTTCGGGATAAGTGGCACAGGCTTCAGCCTGTGCTCTCCCAAACTCCAATGCATACTGACCCGCGGCACTTTCCCCACCCACCGTTGTAGGGCTCGCCGTCTGCGGCGGGCCGCTCGCGCTGCGCGGATCACGCTGGACGTTCCGTGCCGCCCGCAACAACCGCTCCTTCACATAACGGTAATAAGCCGCATACTCCCCCACCCGATACTTCTCTCCCGCAAACCCCATCCCCGTTGGCACCACCCACAAAAATACCGGCGCCACGCCCTGAGCCTTCCCCAAGAGCTCCGAGTACAACGACAACTGCAAAATCGTAGTAGCCTTCGTCTCCCGAGCCAATTTCGTATCCGTCACCTCATAGGACCAATCCCACCTCCCACCCGCCCGCGCCACCCGTCGCAAAACATCCGGCCGCCCAAACCACTCCCCATCCCGCAACGCCCCCTGCGCAATCACGTCCACGCCGCGCTCCATCAGCTCTAGCGTCTTCTCCAGCAATTTCTTTTCATTTTTATGATCGATCGACCCGAGGTTCTCGACGTTCAAACCCCGCTCGCGTAGATGCGCCAGATAGGCCGCCTCATGCCGCAACCCCAACTCCTGAATCACCTTCAAATCCGGCGCAGGCCAATCCGGCTCCGCCCGCAAACCACGCGCCACCTCCAAATCCAAGGTAGTCACATGCCGGCAAGCCAAATGATTGCTCAAATCCGAAGCACTCAACCGAAGATGGCCTGAAGAGATCTTCATAGGACTTGGAGAGGCAAATAACCTATGGAAATTCAAATTAACATAGAACCATTGCAGTCGCTTCTCTTCGATTAGTGCGGTCCATGTCAGCCTTCCAAGCTCTCGAGCAACTCGGCGCAGTGCAGATTAATTGGCACTGTCTCGCGAATTCCTTAAATTCCCGCCAACCCCTTCCAATCACTTCACTTCCATCTGTCTCGTTCTAACGGTACTAATAAATAATAGTAATTTACAGTAATAAAAAACCATGCTACCCTATTTCATGCTTTCGTCGCAATCCAGCCAATCGCTGTCCCCTTCACCCTGTTTTTCTTCCCTCGGTGTACTCAGCGACTCTGCGTTTAGCTCTCTTCCGACCCTTTGTAAGCGGGTCTTCAGACCCGCATCTTTCTCCGATCCCCGCTCATGACCTCGCGCGTTTACTCTGAAGGCAGCCGAAGGGCCACTAACCCCTTTAGAATCCGCTTACGTAAAACCCGCCTCTAACCCGTTTAGAATCCGCATTTCCAAAACACAGGACTCAAAACCCTTTAGAATCTGCATTTACAAAAAAACCGGAGGTGGAGGGTGCCTTTCTCTCGTTCATCGGGAGCTACGACCGGTCGAAGAGCCCAACCGTACATCTTCCCTGTCCACTACTTACTACTCACTGTCTTCCAGAAACAATGTCCCTGCGCCAACGTCAAACAACCCAGCGGGCAAGTGTGCCCGAGAGGTGCCTAATGGCCGGAACGTTTAGCCAGGATCTGCGTAGCGGCATGCGCATGTTGAAGAAAAGCCCGGGCTTCACCTTTGTCGCCGTTCTTTCGCTCGCGCTCGGCATCGGTGCCAACACCGCCATCTTCACTATCATCAACGCCGTCTTCCTGCACCCACTCCCCGTCCAGGAACCCGCCCAGCTCGTCGAAATGTTTACTCGCGACACCAAAACCATCGACGCCAACGCCAACTTCCAGCTCACCCCCACGTCCCTCCCCAATTACGAGGACTACCGCGACCAGAACACCGTCTTCACCGGCCTCGCCGCCGTCACGTTCGCCCTACCCCTCAACTGGGGCGGCCAAGACGAGCCGCAGCAGCTCCAGGCTTCGATGGTCAGCCCGAATTTCTTTGACGTTCTCGGTGTCAAAGCCTATCGCGGCCGCTTTTTCTACCCGCACGAAGGCAAAAAGGTCGGCGCCGATCCAATCGCCGTCCTAAGCTACGCGCTCTGGGCGCGGCGTTTCGGCTCCGATCCTGGCATTGTAGGCCAGACCATCACGCTCAACGCCACCTCATATACCGTCATCGGCGTCGCGCCGCCAAACTTCAAAGGCATCGTCTCGCTTGCCCCTCCCGACGTTCTTTGGGTTCCCCTCAGCATGCGCGACTATGTCCTCTCCGGTCAGCTTAAGGATCTTGAGAATCACCGCCGCATGCGCTGGATCTCCATCGTTGGCCGCATGAAACCCAACGTTAACGTCGACCACGCTCGCGCCGCCATGAAGACCATCGCTTCCTCTCTCGAAAAGGAATATCCACGCGACAATCCTGGCCGTACCTGCGAACTCTACCCGCTCAACCAATCTGCTCTCGGGATCAACCAGCGCGCGCAATTCTCGCTCGCCGGAGGCGTCCTCATGGGAGTAGTCGCCCTGGTGCTGCTCATCGCCTGCGTGAATCTCGCCAATCTCCTCCTCGCGCAAGCTGCCAAGCGCGAAAAAGAGCTCACTCTTCGCGCCGCTCTCGGCGCCGGACGATTCCGCCTGGTCCGCCAGCTCTTGACCGAGAGCACTCTGCTCTCGCTCGTCGGCGGCGTCGCTGGTCTTTTGATCGCCTTCTGGGGCCGTAAACTTCTGTGGTCGTTCCGCCCGCCGTTCCTCGCCGATGGCTCGATCGATCTTTCCTTCGACTCTCGCGTTCTCTTCTTTACCCTCGCTATCTCTCTTGTAACTGGCTTTGTCTTCGGCATCATTCCCGCGCTTAAAGCCTCCAACACCGACCTCAACGAAGTCCTGAAAGGAGGCGGTCGTGGTGGAACGATGGGTTGGGCGCACAACCGCATGCGCAGCCTGCTGGTAGTTTCAGAAATCGCGCTGGCCCTGGTCGCGCTCATCGGCGCCGGCCTCTTCCTTCGCAGCATGCAAAGGGCTCAAGAACTCAATCCTGGTTTCGAGTCGAAAAACCTTTTCCAATACAATTTCGATCTCGGCGCCCTTCGTTACACTCCCGACCACGGGCAGCAATTCTTCCGCGATGCCGTCGAGCATGCCAAATCCGTTCCCGGCGTTGCGGACGCCACCATTTCCTCCAATGGCGTCATCGGCGGAGGCCTTGCCGGAACCATATTCCGTGAGGGTGAACAAAGTGATCCGAACAACCGCGGCACTCTCGTCAGTTTTGACGACCTTGTGCCTGGTTATTTTTCCGCACTTCGCATCCCCACTCTAAGTGGCCGCGATTTCACCGATTTCGACCGCGAAAATACCCAAGCTGTAGTCATCATCAACAAAGCCATGGCCGATCTCGTTTGGCCCGGCCAGGACGCTCTCGGCAAGCGCTTCACCATCGTCGTCGACCCCAATCAATACGAGGTCGTTGGTGTCGTTGGTACAACGCTCGTCGGCCAGGTTGGAGAGGACCCTCAACCAGTCGCCTATTTCCCGATGCGCCAGCAATACTCTCCTTTTGCCGCTCTCACCGTGCGCACCACCGGCAATCCCGAAGCGGTGATGGGCGCGGTCCGCGCTCAAGTCAATGAACTCGATCGCAATCTCGCCCTCACCAACGGGCAGACGATCACGCAGCTCCTAGCCCAAGGCCTCTGGGCCGCTCGCATGGGCGCTGCGCTTCTGGGCTTGTTCGGTTTGCTCGCTCTCATTCTCGCCTCCATCGGAATCTACGGCGTCTTATCCTATTCCGTCACCCAGCGCACCAGCGAAATCGGCATCCGCATGGCGCTCGGAGCACAATCGAAACAAGTCCTGAAGCTAGTCCTGAGGCAAGGCATGTTCTTAGCCGCGGTCGGCGTCCTTGCTGGTGTAGCCATCGCCCTGCCCATCACGCGTTTCGCCTCAACCCTGCTCTACGGCGTCAGCGTCTGGGACCCCGTCACCTATATCTCCATCACGCTTCTGTTGATGGCCGTCGCTTTCCTTGCTTGCTACGTTCCCGCGCGCCGCGCCACGCGCATCGATCCCCTGGTCGCCCTGCGCTTCGAGTAACCACCATGGCCCAAAACGCGAAGCTCCGCCCCGGCAGCTCGAGCCGCGCGAATGCAAGCCGCCCCAGCAGGAGCGAATCTCTCCTGTGGATTTCTGGACGCGCAGACACACACCTCTGCCACATTCCAACTACTCCTTTCCGGTAGGTCGCCAGTAACATATTTAGTTTCTGTATCTTACAAGAAGCCGGAACTTGGATTTTCTCGGCAGCAGGAATGCACTCCTCTCGTACGAGTATGCACCACCATCGAACGCAACGAGGGCTGCAGCCGTGCCAGCCAAAAAACTCACCAGCACTCTTCACCGTCCTTCCGCAGCAAGACTTTTTCCCGCGCGCGCTTTAGCAGCACTTGCACTGTCCGCACTCGCGATAACTTCCTGGACTGCCGATCGGCTATGGCCGCGCCACATGCGCGTCTCCGCGCAACATCGCCATCTCGCTCCGAAAATCCACGGCCGAAACATTGCGCTTCCGTTCTCGAACGAAGTGGCATGCGCGGAAATTGCTTCGTTCGACGACCAACTGGAGGCGTTTCTTCGCTACGAATATCTGCGCGGGCGCAATTCCGACGACGCGTCCAAAATTTTTCTAACGGCAGACCGGACCGGCAGGCGTGTACACTACAAGATTTTCCTGCTCGTCGAAAACGATCAGCTCACGGCCGTCCCTCGTCTCAATCGAATGGAATCGCACGGGCTCATCACGCACTACGAACTCGTCGCATGGACCAAGCAGGATCTCTCCTTTGCACAGCAGCAAAGCCGCATGTTTGAGAGCGCCTACAACGTTCCGACGGAACAAAAACTGGAAAATCTTCCCTCTTTCCAATTGCTTCCCGCGCTTGCGGATTTTCTCGTATTCAAATCGCAGACGGATTGGCGCGTCGTCGGTCAAAGCACGCGGGCGCCTCAGCCGCTCACACATCATCAGGCGCTGCGGCTCGCTTCCGACATTCTCGACGTCGCGCATTTTTACAATCTGCCGCTGGATTATTTCCTGGGCGTCGGCGCGATGGAGAACAACTACATGGACGTGAACGGCGATCTCACGCACACCGTTTGGAAAAAACGTGCGGAACGCGGCGACATCGTTCTGGAGCGCGGCCGCAGACGCGTCCTCGTGAGCGACTACTCGATCGGCACGTGGCAAATTTCGCGCGAAACACTGCGAGCGGCTCATCAGCTCTATTTGAAGGACAAGCGGCACTACGACGAGTTGCCGCCGCGCCTGCGTCCCTCGCGGGAACTCGATGTGAACTCCGTCGACAGCGAAGTGCTTACCACGTATGCCGGACTTGTTCTGCGAGATTTGCTGGACCGCTTTGGCGGCGACGTTGACCAAGCTATCGGCGCGTACAACGGCGGCATTCGCAACCCCAACCCGTCCTACGCAGCTGGCGTGAAAAATGTCGCTCTCTATGCGCGCCGCGTGCTCGAACACGCGCCGATTCCCGCCGCAAAATCTCCCGCGGCCGCTCTGCCGAATGGCACGGTGTTGTAGTTTCGCGAACCGGTGAGCAGAGAGCTTCCTCTCTGCTCGGACCGACAACTTCGCAGGAGCGAAGTGGAAAGAGAGAGTGTCGGCCCGCTCCGCTCGAAATGACGGCTAGTGAAGTGGCGGATGAAAAAAAAAGGCGATGCGCCGTGCATCAGCGTGCCTGACCGGAGGGTCAGGTTCTTGAATCGTGGGAGCCTGTACGTTTTCGATGTTGCCTCCGTTCGCCGCGCGCGACTAGAGTGATGGCAGCCCAGTTCCACAGTTCGCAAAATGAAATCTGTCTTGGGAATCGCCGCAAACAAGCCAAAACCCTCGCCTCTCGAGGGCTCCGGCAATTTCCGCGTTCTGCCAGCCGAGTTTAATCCGCAGCAGATTTCGCGGCGCGAGTGGTGGCTGTGGCTCTCCGCACTATTGGTCACCACACTTTCGAGCGTGGCTTTCCTGCTTTCCTCGTTTGCTTCTTTTTTTCGTCACTCGGATCATTTCTACGAAATCCGCTCCGATCAAGCGCGTTGGGCCACGCTCTGTTTGCTTCTTATTTTCAATGCCTGGCTGGTGTATCGCCAATGGTCTTTCCGGCGCCTACGGAGGCAATCGACGGAGCAGCATCTCGACGCACAAGCTATGCCCCAGCAGTTTTCGGAAGCGGCCGGGCTCGATCCCATCACAGGATTGTACACGCGCTCCTCTCTTGAACAGCATTTGGGAAAAGAAGTGGCTCGCGCTCGACGCCAAAACACGGCGCTCAGCCTCGCCACTCTCCACGTGGATGAGTTCGCGCATCTCAGCGCGCGATACGGCAAGTCCGCGGTGGACGCCGCGCTCAAGGAGCTTGCGCGCCGATTGAAAAAAGCCAGCCGCGGCTCGGACATTGCCGCGCGCCTCAGTGACGATGATTTCCTTCTCTTGCTTCCCGAATGCGGTGTAAACGAGGTCAAACAGGTTTTGAACAGGCTCGGCGTCGTCGAAGTCAGCTCCTCGGGCCAAAAAATTCCGCTCAATTTCACCACCGGCTGGGTTGACTATCAGCCCGGCGATCTGCCCGCCGATTTGCTCAAGCGGGCCGCGGAACTTCTTCATCTCTACGACACCGCCGCCCACGACAGCTTTTCAACGACCCTCGCACCTCATTAGTACCGCGCTTCACGGATCGCTTGAAGACTCATAATCTTGGCAGCCCGGTCCCGGCAAGCCCGCCCCTACAGGTTCTTCTGAGCTGCGTTAACACAGCATCCCTCTCGAGCGTCTTGCTTATCAGTTAAACCAACCTGTGAGGCGTGCCATGAGCTCTCGTTCAGCAAAAACAGCTAGATTCTTACTCTCGCTGATGCTTGCGCCTTTGCTGTGTTTCTCGCTGGCAGGTGCGCCTTGGCCTTCGGGAACCGGCTCGGTAGGGGAGATCGCCGCGATGCATATTGCTCGCGCCAGCCACACCTCCACGCTGCTGCCGAACGGCAAAGTGCTCATTGCCGGCGGGTTCGCTGGAAGTGGCGGCGAGTACAATCCGTACCGCACCGCGGAACTGTACGATCCAAACTCGGGAACGTTTCAGTCTGTTGCGGAGATGAGCATCGGACGCTCGGGCCATACTGCGACACTCTTAAGAAATGGCAAAGTGCTGATCATTGGCGGCTGGACGGGACGTTACGACCTGCGCGGCTCCGCGGAGATTTACGATCCCGCAGCGAATACATTTACTCCGACGGGAAATTTGGTGATCGAGCGGGCGGGAAACACGGCGACGCTTCTCGCGGACGGCCGCGTGCTCATCGCGGGCGGCGAGGATCGCCAGGAAAATAAAATCGCCAGTGCTGAGATTTACGATTCGTCCATTGGAAAATTCATTGCGACTGGCAGCATGGCCGAGGCGCGTGCAGCGCATACGGCGACGGCGTTGAAAGATGGCCGAGTCTTGATCGTTGGCGGAAGCTCAGGCCATTACCCCTCGCAAAATGTTTATCGCTCCGCGGAGATTTTCGATCCCGCCACCGGAAAATTCAGTTCCGCCGGCCAGATGACTGTGGCCCGGCACAAGCATGCCGCAATTCTACTTCGCAGCGGAAAAGTTCTCATTGTCGGCGGTTCCGACAACCGCGATTGGCACGGGGAATATGCGAGCGCCGAAATCTACGATCCCGCCTCTGGGGCATTTGCCGCGACTGGCGCGATGAATACTTCTCGCTTCAAGATCCCCGGAGCCGCCGCGCTCCTGCCAAATGGCAGAGTGCTAGTCGCCGGCGGCGGCCCGTTTGCCGAGCTATATGACGAAACCACGGGCACGTTTACGAGAGTTCCAGGCTCGCTGGGAGCCGCGCGCTTCTTCGCCTCGGCAACGCTCCTGCCCGGCGGCAAGGCACTGATCACCGGAGGCTACGCCGAAAGTGGAGGCAATCTTCCCGCCACGCCCGCCGCCTGGGTCTACCAACCCAGTAGTGCCTCATCCTCCGACTGAGCACTCCTCTGACGATCGTCAGCCTGGATTTCACGGCGACGATGCATTTCGATCTGCACTTCAACGAAACACCTGATTTTACGAACGCTGGATAGCGACGGCCGGCCTCAGGATTCGTTCCAAATCTTCATCGCCTATAATCCAGCGACCGCCAACCCCTCGAATCCGCAGTCGGCAGACGTGGTCATCCGCGGAGACGAAATTCATATTGCGGATGCGATTCGCATTCGTGCGGCTTGCCCGCCGGTGGCGGACCCGAACGCGGGAGGCTGGGGTGCGATTCTGGGCGTGGTGCGATTTCACGTTAAGACCGAACCAAACGGCACCGCACGCCTCAACTTTAGCGTGCCCTTTACGGTACTTGGGATCACTGGGCAGTTTGGCTGGGTCGTGGAAACATATAACTTCGGAGCACAGGTCTCTCAGAGCCAGGGCGTCTCGCCCTAGTGAGCTGACCGTTCTTAGGCTAGGGTTCCAGTCCGGTGGGCAGTAGAAGAGGTACGAAGACAATTCCGCAGCATTTAGATCTCCCAGATCGTTTTACAGTTAGCGACACTGCACCTAGTCGCTCCACGCCTCTTTAGTTGACTTGCTGGAAACTGACTCGCTACCTCCGACCCTGAGCAAACATCCTTTTTCTAGAGTTGTTTCTTCGAGTGGTAAGATGCGCTTGATCGAGGCTACAGCGCAGATGGCGGGGCTTAACGAAGCGCGTTGAAGATATTTTCACGAAGAGCAAGCAGGAGAAGTGGCCCTACCCAAAAATATTCGATGCTCTTAAAGACGCGGGCGTCGAGTATTACGAGACGGACGTCGCTACGCACGGCATCGTCTATCACGGGTCGGGAGACTCCATCCCCGAGCCTCCGCCGCCGGGATTCGCTCCGTTGAAGCCCAGTGCAAACTTCGATGCTGCGGGAGTTAAGCTCGCTATCGAACGAAACAAAACCAAGCCGGATTACATGGTGTTCCTGCAGGAAATCGCGCGCGCCGGAGTTGTGCGGTACCGTGTGGATATGAGCGCGAGAGCCGTGAGCTATCTTGGCGGCGCCGGCCAGGCTTACGTGGAACCAGTCCCTCAGTTATAGTTTCCGCCGCCGCAGTGCAGCCTGCGATTTTTCTTCGCTGAATTGCCACTTCCCTCTAGAATTCTCCGGGCGCCGAAAGAGACTGCGCATGCGGCGGGTGATTCATCGGAGGAGCGGCCATGAAAACGGAGCAAACAGGAAAATCTCCGAAAGTTCTGGTGATCGACGTTGGCGGCACGAACGTCAAGATGCTGGCGACGGGGCAGAAAGAGCCGCGAAAATATCCGTCTGGGCCGACGATGACGCCGCGCAAGATGGTGAGCCTGGTGAAGAAGGCCGTGGCCGATTGGAAGTTCGATTGTATTTCGCTGGGCTATCCCGGGCCGATCATTAATGGGCATCCGCTGCGCGAACCGCACAACCTCGGGCGTGGGTGGGTGGGATTCAACTTTCATAAAGCATTTGGCTGCCCTGTGAAGATTCTCAACGATGCCGCCATGCAGGCGGTGGGCAGTTACAAAGGCGGGCGGATGTTGTTTCTCGGATTGGGGACGGGCTTGGGCTCCGCGATGATCGTCAACGGAATCCTGCAGCCCATGGAGCTGGCGCACCTGGCGTACAAGAACGGAAAATCCTATGAGGACTACCTTGGCTTGCGCGGGCTCAAACGAATGGGGAAGAAAAAATGGCGCCGCTGCGTGGCCAAAGTGACGGAGAGTCTGCAGGGCGCGCTTGATGCGGATTATGTGGTGCTGGGCGGCGGAAACAGCAAGTTGCTGAAGAAGCTGCCCCCCGGTGCGCGGCTGGGAAACAACGAGAATGCGTTTCTGGGCGGGTTTCGAATGTGGCAGAAAAATCAGGTGGCAAACCCTTTCTAAATTGTCCCGTTGCGCCTGTCATCAATAGGAAGAGTGGTCCGCCTCCCGAACCGGAGTTGGGAGCAATGCCAGGCGAACCCAGCAACTTCCAATCTCTGGCTTCCGCTTGTATATTGCACGCGCACATTGAGGAGGCCTTCGTCATGGAACTCTGGTCACGGCGCAAATTTTTTCTTACATCGCTTGCGAGCAGTTTTGCCGCAGGGGCTGGCAAAGTGTTTGGTCGCTCGCTTCCGGCGGATGGGGCAGGGCTGCCCTCGCCGACGCCAATCGCTCCCGCGCAGGGCACGCGGCCGATCATTATTTCAAGCGCTAACGGTCTGCATGCTCTCGATAAAGGGATGGACATTCTTAAGAAGGGCGGCGACACACTGGACGCGGTCGTTGCGACCGTGACAATCGTCGAAGATGATCCGAACGACGATTCCGTGGGCTACGGCGGCTTGCCAAATGAGGAATGCGAAGTGGAGCTGGACGCCAGCGTAATGCATGGACCGACGCATCGCGCCGGGTCGGTCGCATCGGTGCGGCGTATCAAGAATGTGGCGCGGCTGGCGCAAACCGTGATGGAAAAGACGAATCACGTGATGATCGTGGGCGAAGGAGCGCACCGATTTGCCGTCGATGAAGGCTTTGAGG
Organism: Candidatus Acidiferrum sp.; assembly: GCA_035314345.1. GTDB lineage: Bacteria > Acidobacteriota > Terriglobia > Acidiferrales > UBA7541 > Acidiferrum. The sequence continues at coordinate 48,488 of DATFZQ010000021.1, read as the reverse complement.
ATATGAACCTGCTCACCGAACATTCGCGAAAGATTTGGCTGGCGTGGAAGGCAGCGTCCTCGGTGAATTGGCGGCCTGGAATTGATAGCCCGGAATGGAAGGAGCACGTTGCTGCGATTTTTGATGGCGACAAAGAGAAAATTGCTTATGCAGAGCGCGTCATCGCGCATCCGCCTACGGGAACGATTCCGTGCATGGCGGTGAATGAAAAAGGTGATGTCTCTGCGACTACAACGACGTCCGGATTAGCATGGAAAATTCCAGGGCGCGTGGGCGATTCGCCGATTATTGGAGCGGGATGCTTCGTGGACAATGAAGTTGGTGCGGCAGGCTCGACAGGAAAAGGTGAAGAAAACATCAAGATTTGCGGCGGGCACACCATCATCGAAATGATGCGGCGCGGCAAATCGCCCGAAGAGGCTTGTCTCGAAGCGCTGGCGCGCATCGCGCACAACTACAACAACGACAAGAAAAAACTGGCGACATTTCACATTTTCTTTTACGCGCTGAATAAGGACGGGGTGCACGGAGCTGCTTCGCTCTGGCGCAACCATTACGAGGAAAAGGGACACTCGGTGTATGCGGTGCACGACGGCACGCAGGCGCGGTTGGCGGAGTGCAAACCGTACTTCGACGAAATCAATGCGCATGGATAACGCTCACGGATAAAATGGAGTCATGGACCAAGCGAATATTCTGATCATCGGTGGTGGTGTCGTAGGTTGCGCCATCGCGCGCGCCGTTTCCGGGCGGTGGGAAGATGTATTTCTCGTCGAGCAAAATCCCAAGCTCGGCATGGCGACCAGTTCGCGCAACAGCGGAGTCGTGCATTCCGGCATCTACTATCCGAAGAATTCGCTGAAGGCGCGGCACTGCTTCGAAGGCAACCGGCTGACGTACGAATTCTGCAAAAAACATAATGTTCCGATTCGCCACACGGGGAAACTGGTGGTTGCGGCGAACGCGCACGAAGAGGCGGATCTCGAGGCGCTGAAGAAAAAAGGCGAAGATAATGGTGTGGAAGGTTTGCGGCTGATTGGGCCGGAGGAGATTCGCAAACGTGAGCCGCATATTCGTGGATCGGCGGCGATGGTGGTGCCTTCGACGGGAATCGTTTCGGCGGAGGAGTTGGTACACGCGTACGCGCGTGTGGCGGCTGGGCAAGGCGCGGAGATTGTGAACTACGCGCGGGTGGTTTCGCTGGAGCCGGTCGTGGGCGCGATACGTGTTGGGCTGCGCATCGGCGACGAGGAAGATGTGCAGGAGGAAATGATTGAAGCGCGGTGCGTGATTAATGCGGCGGGGCTTTATGCGGATGAAGTGGCGGCGTTGTTGGGGAATACATCGTGGAAGATTTATCCGGTGCGCGGGGAGTATTGCGAGGTGCGCGGGCCGCGAGCTTCCTTGATCAACGACCTCGTCTATCCGCTGCCGCACCACGACGGGCTGAGTCTCGGCGTGCACTTCACGAAGACGTTGTGGGGCACGTTTCTGCTCGGTCCCACAGCGACGTACGTGGATGGGAAAGAAAATTACGAAAAGAACCGGTTGCCGATTGCGGCGTTTGCGGAGAGCGCGAAGACGCTTTTGCCGGAAATTGAGGAGAGCGATTTGCATCTCGGTTACTCGGGCTTGCGGCCGAAACTTGTGCCGCCCACAGGGTATGGGATTGCGGATTTTGTGATTACGCGCGATCCGGCGGTGCCGCAGGCGATTCAGCTTGTGGGGATTGAGTCGCCAGGGTTGACTGCAGCGCCGGCGATTGCGGGGCATGTGGCGCAATTAGCGGCCGAAGTCCTTGCGTGAGATAGAACGAAACGGATACGAACGGACGGGCATGGCCCTTCGAAACTCAGGGTAAACGTGCAGTGCCCCTACGAAGCATTCTGGCCAAGATTTATTCGATGATGATGCGGAGGAACTTTTTCTTCCCTACGCGAAGCAGAAATTCTGAGGGCTTGCTCAGGTCGATGTCTTTGCGTACATCTTCTACACGCACGCCGTCGATTTCCACGCCACCTTGCTCGATCAATCTTCCGGCTTCGCTTTTTGATGGCGCGAGTTTTAGTTCGGTCAGCAAGGCTACAAGCTTCTTCGGCGGACCTTGCGGAATGCGCTGAACTTCTGCTTCCGCGGGAGCCTGGCGGTCGCGGAAGACGCGTTGAAAATTTTCGGCGGCCTTGCGGGCAGCTTCTTCGCCGTGGAAACCGGCGATGACTTCTTGCGCCAGGCGCATCTTCACGTCCATCGGGTGGGCTGCGCCGCTCGCGACTTCTTTTTTCAGTACGGCAATTTCTGCGGGCGTCCGGTCGGTCACCAGGTCGTAGTAAGTCCACATCAAATCGTCCGGGATGGACATGAGCTTGCCGAAGATGTCGGTGGGCGATTCGGTGATACCGATGTAGTTGCCGAGGCTTTTGGACATTTTGCGCTGGCCGTCGAGGCCGACGAGGATGGGCATGGTGACGGCGACTTCGCCGGCAAGGCCATAGGCGCGCTGGATGTCGCGGTGCACCAGGATGTTGAACTTCTGCTCTGTGGCGCCGAGTTCGACGTCGGATTTGAGCGCGACGGCATCGTAAGCGGTGAGGAGCGGGTAGAGAAGTTCGTGGACGGAGATGGGCTGGTGCTGTTCGAGGCGGGAGCGGAAGTCTTCGCGCTCGAGCATACGAGCGAGGCTATAGTGGCCGCAGATGCGGACGATGTCGTAGCTGGAAAGTTTGTCGAGCCACTCGGAGTTGTAGCGGACTTCGGTTTTTTGCGGATCGAGGAGTTTGAAGACTTGCTCGAGATAGGTTTTGGCGTTGGCTTCGACTTGTTCGCGCGTGAGCGGTGGGCGGGTCTCGGATTGGCCGGTGGGATCGCCGATCATGGCGGAAAAATCACCGATAAGGAAAATCGCGGTGTGGCCGAGGCCCTGGAAATGTTTTAGTTTGCGGAGGACAACGGTGTGGCCGAGGTGAATGTCGGGGGCGGTGGGGTCGACGCCGAGATAGACGCGGAGTGGAGTGCCGGTCTTAAAGGAGTGTTCGAGTTTCGCTTTCAGTTCGGCTTCGGGAATGATTTCGGCCGTGCCTTTTTTCAGGTAGGCGAGCTGTTCTTCGACGGGTTTGAATTTGGTTTCGGACATTTTTTAGTTGGATTGAATGACGCGGCGGCCTTCGATTTTGAAACGGCCTTCGAGGACGATTCGAACGGCTTCGGAATAAATTCTGTGTTCCTCATGCAAAATGCGCGCGGAGAGGGTGTCCTCCGTGTCGTCGTCTTTTACTGGCAAGACAGCTTGGAGAACGATGGGGCCAGCGTCGAGATTTTCGTCGACGAAATGGACGGTGCAGCCGGCGAATTTGACGCCGTACTCGAGGGCTTGGCGCTGCGATTCGAGGCCCGGAAAAGAGGGAAGCAGCGACGGGTGAATATTCAGGATGCAGTTGGGGAACGCGGCCACAAAATAGGGTGACAGCAGGCGCATGTAGCCGGCGAGGCAGACGAGATCGACTCTGTGTTCGTTCAGGGTGGCGACGACCTGGCGGTCATACGTTTCGCGTTCCAAACCCTTCGAAGGAATGGCGCGCGTGGCGATGCCGCTTGATTTTGCGCGCTCGAGACCGGGCGCGCCTTCGCGGTTGCTGATGACGACGGCGATTTCCGCGTTGGGAATTCGGCCGGCTGCGATGCTCTCCGCGAGCGCTTCGAAGTTCGAACCGCGGCCGCTCAACAGCACGCCTATGCGCTTCTTCATAAACAAAAAACGTTAACACAACCGAGAGCATCGGCAAAACTTGGGCTGTACCTCTGGCATGTCGCGGCAGCGTCCAGTGCAATAGGCAATTGCATCGCAATGTATGGGCTATCGCGTTAAAATGCCCGTTCGCCGAAGGTAAATTCATTTCGAAAGCGCAGACCATGACTAATCGCATCAATCTGTTTCGAAGACACTTTCTCAATACAGTGACGATGTTCCTTTTGGCTCTTGGCTTCTGCGCTGTCGTTTGTTATGCGCAGCAGAGCGCGACAAAGAGCGCTGTAGCCGGCGGAGGGGCAGGTTCGCAGGATCCTGCGGAACCACTGACAGGCGCGCCGCATCCGAAGATTTTGCCGCGGCCGGCGGGGGCTATTGCGCGTGCATCCATTAATGAGAAAACGATGCGCGACATCATCCATGAACAAGTCAGCTGCGGGACTCGGCTGACGCTTTCTTCGTGGACCGATCCGAAGCGCGGAATTGGCTGCGGGCGCGACTTTATTACGGCGCGTTTCAACGAGATTGCGAAAGCATCCAGCGGAAAACTGGAAATCGTGGTGGACAAATTCGAGTCAAAGTCGGAACGGACGGGGCCGAATCCGGTACACCTGGAAAATGTATACGGGATTTTAAAGGGTTCAGATCCGAATCTGGCGAAAAATGTTTTCATTGTCGTGGGCGACTTCGACTCGCGGCCTTCGAACGTGATGGATCCAGAAGCGGATGCGCCTGGGGCCGACGACGATTCTTCCGGCGTAGCGGTGGTGCTGGAGTCGGCTCGCCTCTTGAGCAAGGCGGCCGCGGCTGGACATGGCGGCCGCGCGACGATTTTATTTGGCGCGCTATCGGGCGAAGAGCAGGGCCTCTTGGGTGCTTACCGGCTGCTGGAATGGACGAATGAGCAGGGGTACACCGTGGGGGCGATGATGGACAACGACATTGTCGGCGCGGATCCGGCGCCCGGGGGGCCACATCGCGTGCGCGTATTTTCGGAGAATGGCACGATCGAAGATTGCGATGGGCCGCAGCGGGAGTTGGCGCGCGCGATCGAGGAGATTAACGGGCGCTCGGCGATTCGAATGATTTTTCGGCTGGACCGCTATGGACGCGGCGGCGACCACTACCCATTTTCCAAAGCGGGGTTACCTGCGGTGCGCTTCACGGAGCCGCTCGAAAATTACAATCACCAGCACCAGACGCCTCGAACAGAGAATGGGATTGAGTACGGCGACTTTGAAAAATACTTGAATTTTGCGTTTATGGGAAATGTGGCGCGCGACAACGCGGAAGTGCTGCGGCAACTGGGGATGGCGCCCGCGCCGCCTGCAAATGTGAAACTTACGGGAGCGGTTACGCCTGATGCGAAAGTATCGTGGTCAGCGGAGGAGGATGCGGAACGTGCGGGATTTGAGATTTTGTGGCGCGAGACGACGGAGGCTCGGTGGAGCGTGTTTGATTTTGCCGAGAAGGCTGGGCAAACGGTGTTGAAGGACGTTTCGACGGATAATCACTTTTTTGCGGTGCGGTCCGTCGGAAAAAACGGGGCGCGGTCCATCGCTGTCATATCCGAAGCAGAGCGGCGTGCTCCGCCGACGCCGACCGCGCCGAAGCAGTGAAATAAATATGCCGAGGAAGAAGCGCCTCATGGAATGGCAGAAAGTCAGCAGAGAACAGTTTCAATCCATTCTTGACGAAGAAGTCGCGGCGCTTACTCCAGAAGCAGTAAGAATTCTCGAAGTGCACGCGGCACCCATTTTTGAGCAATTGTGTTTCAGGAATGAAGATTACGGTATGGAGAAGGTATTTGTCGTGGCTCGGGCTGGAAATCGAGTGCTCTTCTTCGATGATGTTGAGGAAGAATTCGGAGTCGGGGTTCCAGACAGCGACGGCGTTCTAAGAGATCTCGGGACGTTTGGTCCGCTCGTAGCAGCTGTACTGGCGCTCGATGATCGAACTGATTGAACGAAAGTGGCAAACAGGTGGTGGGTTTGCACGGCTGGGGCGCAGCGTGCTGCGCCCCAATAACGGAAAGTGAGACGCCCCAGCGGATGCGCCTTAGTGCTTTGGCGCGGCGGTGGGTTGAGCGAAGGTGATGAAGTGGCCGGCGGGTTCTTGGACGGCGAATTCGCGCATGCCGTAGAAGGCGGTGCGCTCGGGCATGACTTTTTGCACGTCCTTCATGGCGGCTAAAATCGCGTCCAGGTTGTCAACTTCCAGATAGAGATAGGTGGGGCCTTTTCTGGCTGCGACGGCCATGGCGGGTGGGGCATCGTGTTCCACGCTCGCGTAGGTCTGATACATCACTTCGACTGAGCCTTTTTGGAAGGCGACAAAGCCGAGTTTGTTACCGTCGGGGACTTCGATGGTTTTGGTGAAACCGAGGCGATCGATCCAGAAGGGCAGGACGGGTTCGATTTCGCTGACGAGCAGGACTGGAGTGATTTTTTTCACGTTCACGGGTTTCTTCTCCTCGATTTGATTGGCTTGCAGAGTGGCGAATCCTACACACAGGGCAGCGGCGAGGGCGCGCATGTCTAAATTCCTCCTTGCAACAGAGACTAGTCTTATTTAGACTAGATGAGAATACGGAAAGCAAATGCCGCTTGTCAAGGAGGTTCTTATGGCAAAGAAAACCCGGAAGCTCGGCGATTTGATTTCCATTGGTCCGGCCATGCTGCGGGATTTCGAGTTGCTGGGGATTCGCAGCATGGCGGAGCTGGCGCGGCAGAATCCGCAGCGGATGTATGAAAAGATGGAGCGCGCGACTGGGCAGCGGCAAGATCCATGCGTATTGGATACGTTTTGCGCGGCGGTGGCGCAAGCAAAGAATCCACGGCTGAAGGCCGAGAAGTGTCAGTGGTGGTGGTGGAGCAGAAGAAGGAAGAAACGAAGTTAGGACGTAAAGAAGTAACGAAAGAAAGAGAAGAATTGAAGATAACGTAGAGACGCAGAGGAGCGCGGAGAGATTGAAGAGAACAGTTAGGGCGAAGAAGACATGGGGGCTCACCACGCCGGACTTGGTGCTTTTGAGTTTACTGGCGGAGCGGCCGATGCATGGGTATCAGGCGAATGCGGAATTGGTGAGGCGCGAGATAAAAGATTGGGCGGGGATTTCGCGGCCGCAGGTTTATTACTCGCTTGAAAAACTGGCTCGCGCGAGGCTGATTCGTTTGCTGGAAACGGATGAGCCTGCTTCGGGACCGGAGCGGAGCAGCTTTGAAACCACGGCAAAGGGGCGCGCGGCGCTGGCTGATGCGCTGGAACGAGAAGATTGGACCACACAGAGGGATCGGCCGCCGTTTCTGACGTGGGTGGCGCTCTCCTGGCAGGCGCGCCCGGGGGTGGTAAAGCGGCAGATTGAGCGGCGCAGAGAGTTTTTAGAAAAGGAAGTTGCAAAAGAGAAGGAAGTGCTGCGGTCAATCTTGGAGGAAGTGGGGCATCCGTATCATGAGGCTGTGTGGATGGTGAGCTTGATGATCGAGCAGTTTCGAACGGAGCTGCGCTGGCTCAAGCGATTGGCGCGCGAAATGAAGAAACGGGGACCCGCGAAACACCCGGATTATGCACCTCCAGAACGCTGATAGACTGACGGATTTTCGCGGGCGGAGTGGCTGTTTTTGGACATTGCCTGAGGGCAGAAAGAGAAATTGGGAAAAAGACGAAGGAAAGAATTTACCCAGAGGGTGCGGAGAGCGCAGAGAGCACAGAGAAGAAACAACCTAAAGATTGAGCGAGCCGGAGTGGGCGACGCGGGGTTTGCCGGAGTCGCCGCGCTCGATGCGGCCGATGCGGAAGAATTTCTCGCGGCGGCGCTTGAGGTCGGCTTCGACAGACTTTACATAGGCGGGAGGCACGACGAGGATCATGCCGATGCCCATGTTAAAGGATTGCAGCAATTCGTTGGTTTCGATTTTTCCGAGGGCGGCCAGAAGCTTGAAGATGGGTGGGACCGGCCAGGAGGCGAGATCGATTTGCGCTTTTACGCCAGCGGGAAGCACGCGCGGCAAGTTACCGGGAATGCCGCCGCCGGTGATGTGCGCGAGAGCGGAAACCCATTCGCGCGCGACGATATTTTTGAGCGCGGGAGCGTAGCACAGGTGCGGCTTCAATAGCTCGGCGCCGATTTTGTTTCCAACTTCAGCGACATAAGTGTCCGGCTTCAGCTTGGCAACCTCGAAGACAAGTTTGCGGGCCAGCGAATAGCCATTGGTGTGCAAGCCGGAGGACGGGAGAGCGAAGAGGGCGTCGCCGGGTTTGACGGATTTTCCGGTAAGAATTTTTTTGCGCTCGACCACGCCGACGATGAAGCCCGCGAGATCGTATTCTCCGGGAGGGTAAAATCCGGGCATCTCGGCGGTTTCGCCGCCAATCAGCGCGCATCCGGCCTTGCGACAGGAGCGGCTCATGCCTTCAACCAGCTGCTCGATGACAGCTGGATCGAGTTTTCCCATCGCAAGATAATCGAGAAAGAAGAGCGGCGAGGCGCCCTGGACGAGTATATCGTTGACGCAATGATTGACGAGGTCGCCGCCGACAGTGGAATGCACGCCCATGGCCATGGCGATTTTCAGCTTGGTGCCGACGCCATCGGCGCTGGAGACGAGCACCGGTTCTTTCCACTTTTTATTGTCGAGGGCGAAGAGCGCGCCGAAGCCGCCGATACCGCCGAGAACACCGCTGGTAAACGTGCGGTTGGCATGATGCCGGATGCGCTGCTTCACTTCGTCGGCGACAGCGATGTTCACTCCGGCATCGGCGTATTTCATCGAGAATGATTCGCTTTCGTTCTTATCCGAGCGCAGATTCGCGTCCGTCGTGCACTTTGCGGAATGAACTGCAACCTGCCGCGGCGGGCTCGCGGCGAAACTCCAAAAGTACGCGCAAATTACTTACCTGGTGCGTGACTCGCACCCTACCAACGAAACCTCCGGGTCAAAATGTCCGGAACAGGCGCTTCCATCGCACGGTACTTGGATGGATGACAGCATTCGCGTAAGCAGCAAATCGTTGGCGAATCTGGCCGGGTTCCCAGGCCTCTTGCCCGACGTCGAGCGACATATAAATCATGACCGGCGTACCGATGATGTCATTTCGCGGAACGCAGCCCCAGAAGCGGCTGTCGTAGGAATTGCCGCGATTGTCGCCCATCGCAAAATAACATTTGTCCGGAACGGTGAAAGGAAGCTTCAGGTCGCCCGGCTCGCTGCGCCCGAGGGTGTAATTCTCGACGAGCTTCTGGCCGTTGATCCAGACCGCGCCGTCGTGAATGTCGACAGTTTCGCCCGGGAGGCCGATGACACGCTTGACATAGTCCGGCTGATCTGGCGCGAAGGGCGGCTTGAAAATAATGATTTGCTGGCGCTTGGGATTGCGCCAGAGGGGGACGTGCCAGTTGGTAAAAGGAACGCCGGCGTCGTAGCCGATGCGGCTCATGATGAGGTGGTCGCCGATGAGAAGAGTGTCCTCCATCGATCCGGAAGGAATCACGCGCGCCTGGCCGATGGTGCCGTTGATCAGAAGAAAGGCAAGTCCCACCCAGAACCAGGCGAGGGCTTCGCGCTGCACGCGTTTGCCCATGGGAAGTTTTGGCTCTTCGGTGGCTTTTACGGTTTCTTTGCCAGCCTCTTTGCCGGTCGGTTTTTGCATTGTGTCAGCCTTCACGTTCCACCGCCACCGGCTTTTCGATAGGTACGTCGTCCGTCGAGTTGCAGTTCTTTGCCTCAGAGGCGTTCCCGTTGTTCTCGCGGACTTCGAGCTGCACGAGGTCCGTCGGATAGACGCCGGTATAACAAGACGTACAAAACTTGCCTTCGGTGTCATTCACGGCTTGGCGCAGCGCGGGAAGCGAAACGTAGCCGAGCGAATCCGCGCCGAGAAACTTGCAAATCTCCTCGGGAGTATTCGAGGAGGCGATGAGCTCTTCGCGTGTGGGCGTGTCCACGCCGTAGTAGCAAGGAGAAATCGTGGGTGGACAGCTGATGCGCACGTGGACTTCGCGGGCGCCGGCTTCGCGGACCATGCGCACGATTTTGCGGCTGGTGGTGCCGCGAACGATGGAATCGTCGACGAGAATGACACGTTGGCCTTCGATGAGGCCGCGGATAGGATTGAGTTTCAGCTTCACGCCAAAATTGCGGATAGCTTGCGAGGGCTCGATAAACGTGCGACCGATGTAATGATTACGGATCAAGCCCATGCGGAACGGGATCTTCGATTCGAGCGCGTAACCGACGGCGGCGGGAACGCCGGAATCAGGAACGGGGACGACGATATCTGCGTCAACGGGATGTTCGCGCGCGAGCAGGCGGCCGAGAGCTTCGCGGCTCTCGTTGACGGAGCGGCCGAAAATAATGCTGTCCGGGCGCGCGAAATAGACATGCTCGAATATGCACTGCTGTATCGGCTTTTCCGGCGCGAAGTGGATGGACTCAATGCCGGAGCGGGAGATGCGCACCATTTCGCCGGGTTCGATTTCGCGGACGTATTGAGCGTTGAGCAGATCGAACGCGCAAGTTTCTGAAGCGACCAGCCATGCTTCGCCACCGGTGGGCAGAGGTAGCCTGCCGAGCACGAGTGGGCGGAAGCCGCGCGGGTCGCGCACGGCAATGAGTTCATCTTGCGTCAGAACGAGCAGAGAGTACGCGCCTTCGACTTGGTTGAGAGCGTCGCCAAGCGCGCCGGAAAGATTGCGCGCTTGCGAACGAGCGATCAAATGCACGATGACTTCGGTGTCGCTATTGGTCTGGAAGATGGAGCCGCGATGCTCGAGTTTGCGGCGCCATTCGGCGGCGTTGGTGAGGTTGCCGTTGTGGCCGAGCGCGACTTTGCCCTTGTTGCAGTCGATCATGATGGGTTGGGCGTTGAGCAGAGCTTTGTCGCCCGCGGTGGAGTAGCGCGTGTGGCCGATGGCGAGGTTTCCTGGGAGCTTGGCGAGCACGGGGGGCTGAAAAATCTCTTCGACGTCGCCCATAGCGCGATGAAGGTAGAGCTCGGTGCCGTCGCTGGAGACAATGCCGGCGGATTCCTGGCCGCGATGCTGAAGTGCGTAGAGCCCGAGATAGGCGAGATTGGCGGCTTCGGGATGGCCGAAGACGCCAAAGACACCACACTCGTCGTGGAAGTGATCGTCCCCGTAAGCGAGTTTTTGCGTCATTTTGAAGTTAACGTTTGCTCGAGCGAATTGGCCCAAATGCCGCGCAGTGCGTCGACGGGGGAATCGATCACTGCGCTCCCCTTATATTCGATGCGGAGCGCGTTGTTAAGTTTCACTTTGCCAATCTCGCGCCCGCCTACACCGTATTGTCTCGCAGTTGCGAGAACGGCGGCAAGTTTTGTGGGAGAGACGGAGACGACGCAGCGGGCGCCGCGTTCGTTGAAGAGGGCGTGTTCGGCTGGGCCATCGGCATCTAGATTCACGATCGCGCCTAAGACGGGCACGTCGTGCCGTGCCCCTACGGGAGAAGACGCGGCGGCAAAGCAGGGTTCGGCCAGGGTGACGGCGATGCCGCCGTCTGAGATGTCGTGGGCGGATTCCACGGAGCTCTCGGAGGCGAGAGTGACTAGGCAATCGATGAGGCGTTTTTCGGCGGCTAGATCGATGGATGGCGGTTCGCCGGAGACGATGCCGGCAATGGTTTTGGAATATTCGGAGGAGGAAAATTCACGGGCAGCATCAGAGGAGGAAGAAGCGGATTCCTCGCTTCGCTCGGAATGACGGATGGGAGCGGCAAGGCCGTCGAGGAGGACAATTACGTCGCCATCGGCGCGGAAGGCGATTTTCAGGACGCGGAAGGCGTCTTCGAGAATGCCGAGAATGCCGATGACCGGAGTCGGGTAGATGGATTTGCCGAGGGTTTCGTTGTAGAAGCTCACGTTGCCGCCGGTGATGGGCGTGCCGAGTTCGGTGCAGGCGACGGTGAGGCCGTCGATGGCTTCGCTGAATTGCCACATGACGTCCGGTTTTTCGGGGCTGCCGAAATTGAGGCAATTCGTCGCGGCGATGGGGCGCGCGCCGGATGCGGCGACGTTGCGGGCGGCTTCGGCGACAGCGTGCATCGCGCCGACGCGGGGATTTAACTGGCACCAGCGGCCGTTGCCATCGGTGGCGAGCGCGAGGGCGCGTTTTACGATTCCTGTCTGGGGATCCTTGATGCGCACGACTGCGGCGTCACTTGCGCCGGGACCCGCGAGCGTATTGGTGCGCACGCTTGTATCGTACTGCTCGGTGATCCAGCGCTTTGAGGCGATGGCCGGTGACGCAAGAAGCTTTGCAAAATTCGCGGTGAGATTTGTGCCATCGGGCGCGAACTTGAACCAATCGGCGGGCGTTTCGTGGCGTAGAGGCGGCTGCGCGATTGGGCGGCGATAGACTGGGCCTTCTTCGGCGAGCGGATGCGCAGGAATCTCCGCTGCGACTTGTCCGTGATTCAAAACTTTCGCGATGCCGCCGTCGGTGACCGTGCCGACAACGACGGCGTCGAGCCCCCACTTTTTGAAAACGTCGAGGACTTCCCTCTCGCGGCCTTTTTCCGCGACGAGGAGCATGCGCTCCTGCGATTCGCTGAGCATAATTTCGTAGGGCGTCATGCCAGTTTCGCGCTGGGGCACTTTGGCAAGATCGATCTCGATGCCGGTGCCGCCACGCGAAGCCATTTCCATCGTCGAGCAGGTCAGTCCGGCGGCGCCCATGTCTTGAATGGCGACGACCGCGCCGGTCTGCATAGCTTCAAGGCAGGCTTCAAGCAGGAGCTTCTCCATGAACGGGTCGCCGACTTGCACGTTCGGGCGCTTTTGTTTGGATTCTTCGGTGAATTCCGCCGAGGCTAGCAGCGATGCGCCGTGAATGCCGTCACGGCCCGTTTTTGCGCCGACGTAAATGACCGGATTGCCGATACCTTTGGCTTTGGCGAGGAAGATTTCTTCTTTGCGCGCGATGCCGAGGGCGAGGGCATTGACCAGCGGATTTTGCGAATAGCACGGCTCGAAGCCGACTTCTCCGCCAATGGTTGGCACGCCGAAACAATTTCCATAGTTCGCGACGCCACGAATCACTCCGTCGAGGATGCGCCGGTTCTTCGCGGCTTCTTGTTCACACGTGCATTTTCCCGCCGCGATCTCTCCGAAACGGAGCGAATCAAGGACAGCAATGGGTCGAGCGCCCATGGTGAAAATGTCGCGGAGGATGCCGCCGACGCCCGTGGTCGCGCCCTGGAAGGGTTCGACATAGCTCGGATGATTGTGCGACTCGATTTTGAATGCAGCAACGAGACCATCGCCGATGTCCACGACACCTGCGTTTTCGCCGGGGCCTTGCACGACGAGTTTGCCGCGCGTGGGCAAGCGCTTCAGGTGCACCTTGCTCGATTTGTAGGAGCAGTGCTCGCTCCACATCACGCTGAAAATGCCCAGTTCGGTGATGTTGGGATCGCGGCCGAGGATTTGCTGGATGCGTGCGTATTCGTCGCGCGTAACTCCGTGTTCGGCGGCGACTTCCGGAGTCACTTTGATTTCGGCGCTTGCGGTAGCCATTTGTACGGGTCGTGGTCCTTTAATCGATTTTCGGTTCGAGATAGCGATCAAATCCGGCAGGCCACTCGGTGGCGGGTATGCCGTCTTGCTCGGCGTTCATAACCGGCTTGCGCATTTCCAAATCGTTAGAGACCCCTAAAAACGCGCGAAATTCGCCCCAGACGGCAAGGCCGCAAGCAGAGCCGTCCACCGCCCAGCCAATATCCACGACGTCCTCGTCGACGACAACATTCGCGCGGTTGTAGATGTCGGCGCACCTCAAGATTTTCTTGTGCTGCGCGCTGTAAAGATAAAACCAGCCGGTTTGGTCAGAATCTTCAAATACGGCGAAAACGCCTTCCGGCCCGGGCGAGTACAGCATGAAATTGCTAACAGCCTTCGCATCCAGCGCTCCGTCGTTTTCTGGCGCAACGACACCCGTCCCCGAGTTTTTCGCTTCGTGCTGCCAGTGCTGCTGCCGCGCGCGGACAAATTCCTCGTAGCTTAGCTCAGAAAGTTCTTCATTCATCGCATCGCTCAAAACGAGAGAGAGTTGAGCATTCTCCGGATTTCTTCGAAAAAACCGTTGCCATTCTCACGCCGTCGCCTTTGCAGCGCCAACGAGCGCTTCGACCATGGACTTGAAAATGACCAAGCCGTCGTCGGAACCGAGAGCCGATTCGACCGCGCGCTCGGGATGGGGCATGAGTCCGGCGACATTGCGCTCGCGGTTGCAAATGCCGGCGATGTTGTTCATCGAACCATTGGGATTGCCGGCGACGTCATCTGATCCGTCCGGAGTCGTGTAACGGAAAACAACCTGCCGGTTTTTCTCGAGGTCCGCGAGCGTTGTTTCGTCGCAGGTGTAGTTGCCGTCGTTGTGCGCGATGGGAACTTTTAGGATTTGGCCAGGCTGCGCGGCGTTCGTGAACGGCGTATCGGTTTGCTCGATGCGAATGTAAACATGCCGGCAGATGTAGCGAAGGCCGCTGTTGCGCATCATCGCGCCCGGGAGCAAGCCTGCTTCGAGAAGAATCTGGAAACCGTTGCAGATGCCGAGCACCATGCCGCCACTACTGGCAAATTTTTCGACGGACTTCATTACCGGGGAAAAGCGCGCGATGGCGCCAGTGCGTAGATAATCGCCATGCGCAAAACCGCCCGGCAAAATGACGGCGTCGCAATTCGCGAGATCCTGCGACTGGTGCCAGATGAATTCGACAGGTTTGTGCAGCACATTGCCGATGGCGTAAAACGCGTCGTGATCACAATTGGATCCGGGAAAGACTACGACTCCGAATTTCATTGCGCGTTGGCTCCGTAAGGCATTCGGGGAACTCTCATTTTAGCACACACGGGCGTTCGAAGAATCCTTTCGAAAATCGTTCAAAACCGTGCGGGAAAATCCGGCTGAGAGCTTATATCCATCCCAAAAGCCAGTCGAAATCCCAAAGCATCCTCGACGACCATTTCATAGCACTTATAGACGCGCGTCTCCGGGGGTTCCACAATTTTTGCGCCGCGTTCCTTCAACTCTTCGTATAGAGGATCGAGGTCGTTCACCCAAATGTAGGCGTCGATGCTTCCCTTGCGCCGTTGGATGTTGAGAGAGGAGCCATGGCCGGTGTCAGCCTTTCCAAAATGAATTTCAACGGAATCTCGCGCAACGATTGCATAGACGGGCGGGTCGAGAAAGTAGCCGCGAATGTGAAAACCCAGAACATCGCGGTAATACTCTGCTGCGACTACAACGTCTGGCACGACAAACTGCGGCGAAATCATCCTGCATTCGACGGCGGCTTTGCTTTGACGATCTGCCATGCGCGATCGCTCCGCAATTCGTAGCGCGCACGATAGCACTCGATTCGTTGGTATTCAATGCGTGCGGACGCTGGGTTGGCAGGTCAACCGCCGTTGCAAGGCGTGAATAGAACTGGGAACTCAATTCTCGAAAGCTGCGAGGCAGCTCTTAACGGCGCTTTTTGGAGGGACGGCGCGCTTTCGGTTTCTTTCGTGTCCGCTTGGACTTCTTTGGATTTTCAGCCGCGGCCAACTCGCGTCGTTTCTTGGACACCCAGCCCGGCTTGTTCACTTGGCGGCCGCGTGCGATAGCCAGTGCATCTGCGGGAACGTTGTCCGTAATCGTGGAACCCGCCGCCACGTATGCGCCATCGCCGACGCGAACCGGTGCTACGAGCGCGCTATCACTTCCGATAAACACTTTGTTGCCGATCGACGTTGGAAACTTATGAAAACCATCGTAATTGCAGGTGATGGTGCCAGCGCCGATATTTGATTTTGCGCCGACCTTCGTATCGCCCAGGTACGTCAGGTGCATCGCCTTGGTGCCTTCGCCGATGGTGCTCTTCTTCAGTTCGACGAAATTGCCAATGCGTGCGCCGGCTTTCAAGTGATTGTCCGGACGCAGGCGCGCAAACGGCCCAATAATCACGCGATCATCCAGGCGGCTCTGCGCAACGACGCAATGCGGCTCGACGGTCACGTCATCCCCAAGCAGCGCGTCGGTAAGCACGCTACCGCTGCGAATCATGCACCGTGCACCGATTTTGGTTTTGCCAAGAAGCTGCACGCCCGGATCGATCACCGTGTCTTCACCCACGGTTACTTCCGGATCGATCAGAACGGTCTCGGGCAGTTGAATGGTGACGCCGCCATCCATCAACGCCGCGCGTTTCCGTTCGCGAAATACGCGGTCCACTTCCGCCAAGTCGGCGCGCGTGTTGCAGCCCAGAACTTCTCGGGGATCCGGAGCGACTTCGGCAAGCACAGTTTCGTTCTTGGCGGCCATAACGGCGATCGTATCCGTGAGGTAAAGCTCGCGATGTTGATTGTTCGGCTTGACTTGCGCCAAAGACGGCCAAAGCTTGACCAGCGTGAAGCAATAGATCGCGGAATTGATTTCGTTCAGCTCGCGTTGATCCGGGGTGAGCTGCGATTCTTCCACGATGGCCGCGACGGCGGTCTCGGATTTTCGCAAGATGCGGCCGTAGCCCGAGGGCTCCGCGAGCACAGCGGTCAATATCGTGGCTGCGGCATCTCCGGCGCGATGTGCGGCGATGAGCGCCTTGAGCGATTCCGTGCGCACCAATGGCGCGTCGCCAGGCAAAACGACGGCAAGTTTCGCTTTGCCTAGAGCGCGCCGCGCGACTTGCATCGCATGCCCCGTGCCGTGCTGCGGTTGCTGTAACACAGCCTCCGCGCCAAGCGGCTCAACCATGGAGCTCACTTGGTCGGCTTGGTGGCCCACGACGACGACCGTTTGCTTTGCGCCCAATGGCGCACACGCGCGAATGACGTGCTCGATCAGCGTGCGTCCCCCCGCGCGGTGCAAAACCTTGGCAAGGCTTGATTTCAGCCGCGTGCCTTTTCCCGCGGCAAGAATAACAATGGCCAGATCGTGATTGGACATGAGGGTTCTATTCTCGCCTCACTCCCTCATGTTTGACAATCGCCGGGAGCAAGCCTGCTGCACAATGTGTTATGGACGCAATCCGGCGACCCGTCTAGTGCCCAGCGCCTTCGGGCCATCTTGGAACCAGCAAGCGTTTGATGTTTTACGAAAGGAGTGGTCGGCATGCAAACATGTTCTCGCTGTGCGGCATCCGTCCAGGAAGGTGTGTCGTTTTGTCCCTCGTGCGGCAACGGCCTCACTGGTATCCCAGCTCCCATGGTCGGGCGATCCCCCCTATCCCCTGCAAACTCAGTAGCTTACACAGGACCACAAGAAACCAGCGGGAAGGCAACCGCGAGTCTGATCTGCGGGATCGCGGCCTACGTGATTCTGCCGTTTCTTGCTGCTATCCCTGCGATCGTTTTGGGACACCTGGCACTCTCCGACATCAAGAAAAGGGCGGGCCAGTTGAAAGGAAACGGCCTCGCGATAGCGGGCATGGTGATGGGTTATGCCCAGGTGGTCTTCATTCCGTTCATATTGATCATCGCGGCTATCGCCATCCCAAATCTGTTGCGGGCGCGGATGGCTGCGAATGAGGCTTCTGCTGTGGGCACCTTGCGAACTTACAACACAGCGATGGTGACCTATGCGACGAAGTGCCAGAACGCCGGCTTTCCGGGGTCGGTGCAGAATCTCGGCCCGGGAAGTGGTGACTGCCAAGGAGCCAACCTCGTGGGCGCGGTGCTTGCTGCACCGGATGCGACAAAGAGTGGGTACAGATTTTTCTACTCCCCTGGCCTGGCAGATAATCTTGGCCGCGTCGTCAGCTACACAATCATTGCCGATCCCATCACGGACGACACGACGGGCACCCGGCATTTCTTTGTAGATGAAAGCGGCGTTATCCGCGTGAGCAGAGGCGTGCCAGCCACCGTGGAAAGTCCCCCGCTCCAGTAGTGTCGAGCGGCCTTCGTGTGTGACTGGTCTTCGCGGAATCCCGCGGTTAGAGGTACGACTAGTCTGTAGCAGGCGCGGGAGACAGCGTGGTAAGCCGAACTTCGCGTTCGACGGGCGCAGTTTCTGCCGTCGTAATCGTCCAAAGTGAAGCGTCGCCAAGAAGGCGGCTGACAAGCTGCGTGTGAAGCGCGTGCCCCGCTTTGTAAGCTTCGACGCGAGCCAGCAACGGCAAGCCCGCGAGGGCCAAATCGCCAATCAAATCCAGCGCTTTATGCCGGCCAAATTCATCCGGAAAGCGCAGCGGTCCGTTCATTACGCCGTCGTTGGTCAAGACGATGGCGTTCTCCAGCGAGCCACCACGAATCAAGCCCATCGAGCGCAGTGGCTCGATGTCCCGCTCGAAACAAAATGTGCGCGCACGCGCCAAAAGGTGCCGAAAAGTTTCGGGGTTCACCACCATCTCGACTTCCTGCTGGCCCACAAGCGGATGCGAGAAATCGACGTAGCACCGCACGCGAAATTCGTCAGCGGGGTAGATGCCGATGCGGCGGTCGCCTTCCTCAACTTCCAGCGGCTTCAGCACCTTCAAATAGCGCCGCTTGCGGCGGAGTTTGCGAACGCCGGCGTGTTCCAGCATTTGCATGAACGGCTCGGCCGAGCCATCCAAAATGGGAATTTCGATCGAATCGATATCGATAAAAATGTTGTCGATGCCACAGGAATAGATCGCTGCGAGTAGATGCTCCGTCGTGGAGAGCAAAACTCCCTGTTTCATCAAGCTGGTGGCATAGCTGACGCGAGCGACATTGTGTCCCTGTGCCTCAATGGGAAAATTGTCGAGGTCCGTGCGACGAAAAACAATTCCCGTGTCGGCGGGAGCAGGAAGCAGGCGGACGCGTCCGAACACTCCGGTGTGAAGACCCACACCTTCAGCAAACGCCTCTTTCGCTATAGTGGATTGGAACATTGCCCCTCAGTTAAGATAGCATGTTGTTTGCCATGGTTTTCCGTCTTTGTCCATATATTTCAGTAACTTATAGCAACACGAACAGGTGATTTTTGTTGCGGTGTGTCTAATTTGCATCATTTTTGCCGTTAAGCGTGTCTTCTGCCCAACCAACCGGCACTTTTCCCCGTTCCCAATTCGAATTCCCAGGCTTCCTTTCTTATTCGCGGCGCGTCCCATCTTCTGAGAGTGCTATAATTGCGGGTCTGTTTCTGTGGGCAGATGGGCATTCATTTTCGCAGGGGATTTTAGAAGGGGACAGGTGAGGCATGAATCGAACGGCTCGCATCGGAGTTCTTTGCGTATCGGTTGTTATTTTTTGTTACGCCGGGCTGGGTCATGTCCTCGGCCGTACACCAGACGACAAAGCGTATAAGTCGCTCACGGTCTATAGCGAAGTGCTCCAGAAAATCCAGCAGGATTACGTCGACGAGCCGAATCTTCATTTAGTGACGTCAGGGTCGCTCCACGGAATGCTGGAATCTCTCGACCCACAATCCAGCTACCTGACCGCGCGCGAGTACACAGAATACAAGCAGAAACAGGCCACGAATGCGACCGGCGATGCCGGCCTCACGCTGAGCAAGCGTTTTGGCTACATCATTGTGGTTTCTGTATTGCCGGATAGTCCCGCCCAAAAAGCGGGCATCCATAGCGGCGACATCTTTGAATCCGTCGCGGGCTTCACGACCCGGGATATGTCCGTTGGACAAGCCATGAATTTCCTGCACGGTCAGCCAGGCACAGGCGTAAAAGTTGGTGTGATTCGCCGCGGCAAGGCGGATCCAGATGAAGTCGACCTGGTGCGCGAAAAGCTCGGCGTCCCGAAGATCCTCACAGCGAAGGCTGATCCCGATATTCTTGTCCTTCGCTTGCCTTCTCTTGATCCAGGGCGCGCCGACGAAATCCGCTCCCGGCTTGTGGACGCGGAAAAGCAGGGCACTCGCAAAGTAATCTTAGATCTTCGCGAATGCGGGCGCGGGCCGGTTTCGGAAGCGATCGCTGTCGCAAGGCTATTCGTTCCTTCGGGGACCTTGACGACACTGCGTGGCCAAACGGTTTCCGCACAGGTGTTCTCTGCCGAACCCGGCAAGGTGGTCTGGAAAGCGCCGGTTTCCGTACTGATCGACGCGACGACCTCCGGCGCAGCCGAAGTGCTGGCCGCCGCAATGGTCGCGAACCATCGCGGCGACGTGGTTGGCGAGCGCACTTTTGGCATGGCCTCCGAGCAAAAACTGATTTCGCTCGATGACGGGGCGGCACTCTTTCTGACCGTCGCCAATTATTACAATGGAGATGGCAAGTCCATTCTCGAAGAAGGCGTCGTGCCGTCCGAAGTTGTGCGCGCTTCCGCTGAGGATGAGGTGGACACCGGCGATGACGATAGCGGCTCGGCCGATGCCCAGAAAGAGCCTGTGCTTCCTCGCCCGTTGTCGCCCGAAGATCCGATCTTCCGCAAAGCCCTCGAACTCTTGAAGGCTCCGCAGAAAAAAGCCGCCTAGCGTTCCGTGTTCGTTCGGCGCGGGGCCACAAATCAAATATCTGTGTTTCAAAGCGAGCGCCGCAGACGGTGCCGCAGTGCGGTTCCATTCGCTTTTTGCGTTCTAGCGCTGCTTTTCTCCTGCAGTTGCAAGAGCGAGCATCCAAACCGACTCTCTCCCGGCCAAGTCCACGCCATCACCCGCGAAATGATGCGTGCTTCGGCGGGTTTCGGTAAACAACCCGGAGACATCGCCTCCCATCTCCAGTTTGATGGTGCGCATTCTGATCGAGCGGATCATCTCTTCGTGGCGCTGCCCGCGGGCGGCTCCGAACAATCCCGGCGGGAATCGGTAGCCAAACTCATCCAATCCTTGGATCGCATTGCTACGTCGAACAATTTAACGCGCGACGAAGCAACAAGTTCGGGAGCGCTTCTTCGGCTGGATTATCGCAGCGCTGGCATAATTACGAATTCGGTCCACATTATCTCCCCGACGGCACGCGCCGCCTCTTCGGCTACTTCGCGGCAGGGCGAAAAGAACGGCACGGCGCAGCTTGCAATCATCCTTGACGATCTCGGCAACGATCGCGCTGCCGCCGACGCCATCTTTGCTCTGCCCTATCCTCTAACCATCTCTGTGTTGCCCAATCATGCGCATTCTGTCGAGATCGCCGAAGAAGCGCATCTCCGCGGCTACGAAGTCATGCTGCATCTACCGATGCAATCCGTCGGAAACGAAACGCCCGAAGCACACGAGTTGCATCCGGGAATGCCGGCCGGCGATATCCCTGCGCTTTTCGAACAGATGATGCAGAGTGTTCCGAACGCGGCGGGCGTCAACAATCATCAAGGCTCTCAAGCCACCGCCGACCCCGCGCTCATGGAAGAGCTTATGGCCGTTCTTCAGAAGTGGAATCTCTTTTACGTGGACAGCCGCACCACCGCAGCGACCGTTGCCTATGACACTGCGCAGCGCTTCCGTGTACGTTCCGGTTTCCGGAATGTCCCGTTCCTTGACGACGTCGCCGAAGTATCCGCGGTGCGCAAGCAGCTCGAGCTGGCGCTCCGCGGCGCGAAGGATAAGGGAGAAGCCATCGCCATTGGGCATCCCCATCCTGCGACGCTGCAAGCGCTGATCGAAATTCTTCCGCAAGCAGAAGCGCGCGGGGTGCATCTCGTTTACGCTTCCGACCTTGTGCACTGAATTGCTTAGTTTGCGGGTGGGACGTATCTCTGTTCTTGTCTTGCGGGAAACAAGCGGTCAAAGACAAAAAAGAAAACAGCGAGGATCAGGAAATCGAGCACGCTGGCTTCGGGGCCAGGCGTGCCACCCGTCAGCCAGTTCGGCCCGTGCAGTGAAGCATTCGAAAGATGTCCCGGAAAAATCATTCCGCTGTCCGGAACAGAAAAAAGAAACGTTTCTCCAAAATCGAAAGTCGCATGCATCCCGAGCGCGAACCAAAGACTTCCTGTTCGTTTCAGCGTGAAACTCCAGAACAATCCCACGAAGACCACGCCGGCTACACCGATCCAATCCTCGCCGGAATTGTGTTTGTGAACCCATCCGAATACGCCCGCCAGAAGAGCTGCGGCAGGCCAAAAACCGATGCCGTCGGCCAAAGTGTAAAGAGTGTAGCCGCGGAATAAAAATTCCTCGAACAAACCAACCACTACAAAAAATACAGCCCAGAACAGCGCCCACTTAGCGATATCTGCTCCGTGTTCCGCCAGACTTCCGAAGGTATATCCACCAAACGCCGCAATCAGCCCAATCAACACACCGATCTCGCCCAAACCAAACAGGCAACCGAGCCAAAACTGTTTGCCGAATGCGCCTCGCGCGGGCAATCCATAGACGCCCACGGGCTGCGCTTCCAATTGTGACATGATCCAAGCCGCGAGAAACGCAGCGAGAAAGCTTGCCAATTCGCCAAAGAACTGAAAAGTCGGAGAAAAACCACCCCAAGCTGGTCGTAAGAACAGACCGAATAGATAAATGGAAACCGTCCAAAATACAAAGAATACGGCCGCGTAAATCAGGAGTCGCCAGCCCGCGCGAAGACCTCTTTTATTCAGGAACAAAACTGCGGGAAATCCGTTCGCGGGTGAATTTGCGGACTTTTGCAACTGAGGCGGGGTGCCGAACGAATCGTCGTCCATTCATTGCTCCAACGAAACTCGCACCAGCCGCTTCTCTCTCTGACGCCCAGGCACGCAGCCCGTAAGCAGGCCCGCGCAGGGAATCTGCAGAATCCAGTGGGCCGAACTCAATCTTGTCGCTCTGATGGGGAAACAAACTAACATAGTGCTGCGCGAGAGCTCCGCATTTCTTTCGCTTCATCTAAATTGTTGCTTGCGCCCTTTTCTTTAGCGTGAAGCCATATCTCCCTGCGTTAAACGAACCGCCGCAGCCGCCAGAATGTGTCGGCTTTTTCTTTCTTGCACGAAAACGACGGCCCGCAAGTTCCCCACGTTCCATTTCGAATCCAGTTTCACGACAGGTTGTGCGGCAAATCCTTCCTGGCCGTTCTTCCCGAAAACGCCGATCACTTTCAACTCCCGCAAAACTTGTGAATGCTGCAATTCTTTTCCCACGTTCTCTCCAGCTTTCACCGAGGAATGCAGCCCGCTCTCCGTGATGGCCAGAATCACTTCCGCCGTATCCTTGGGAGAGGCGTTCAAGGGCTTTTCCATGCTTATCTTGAACGCAACCGAATTGTTCTGAACCGGCGAAACTTCGCTGATCTCCGCTTTAGCTTTTCGGGTTGCCGCCGCTTTTTCAATTTCCTGGCGGGCCTTGATCCCGGCGCTGCCGACAAATCCTGCCGCTCCGTCGACGACCATTTGCGGTGTGTAGGGATTGCCGTTATGGAGAGGACCGGCATAGTCATTTTGACGAGTAGTCCAACTAGAGGAAGAAAAGGGGTCTTTCCATCCCTGCTCATCCCAGTACGTCACATGCTCCTCGATAGCGATAATCTCGGCGGAGTCGAACGGTTGCCGGGTATCGAGCGCTGCTAGGAGGGCATCCGCAGGCGGACAACTCGAACATCCTTCCGAGGTGAAGAGTTCTACAACGACCGGCTCGCGAGCGACCGCCGCTTGGGAACTCTGGGTCTGGGCGACCAACCCGGTTTTCAGTTCCCAAGCCAAAAACGTTGCGAAAAGCACCGAAACAGCTGCGACAACTAATCTCATAAGAATCAGTAATCTCATAAGAATCAGCTCCGACTGCCCACTCAATTCTGATGCTGAGTACAGAACCAACGAATCTCTTTTGAGGCCAAAAAGAGCCTGACACTTCCTAACTGGTTTGTTATAATTAACCGGTTACATAAAGCTAAATGTCGTACTGCGTGACTTAACCGGTTTCTAGAGGCAAACGCCATGCCCGAGACTCCTTTTTCTCCAGGCCTCATCGGTGGCCGTCTTTCCATCGATTTCGTCAACGAACTAGGCACTTCCTCCGATTTCTCCTGGGTAGTGCTGCTTCGCTTTCTTCTGGTTACGCGAATCATTTCCTCAGAACGCAGCGCCCAGCTGCTCGCACTCCCGCAAAACGACCCTCAAAGCGCTGGCGCCCTCCTCGGCAAGTCTCAGAGGCTGCATGCTTCCCTGCACGAGACTTTCGGAGCGCTCCTCCACAAAGAGACCCTATCCCGCGATTCGGTCGAGCCCATCAACGAAATATTGCGTATCACCGAAGGGCACGACGAACTCCTCCAGCGGAACGGCAAATGGGGCCTGGAATTTGTCGCCCGCGAAGGCGGATTGGACTGGCTCCTCGCCGCTATCGCGCGTTCCGCCGCTGAACTCATCGCAGAAGGCCCAAGCGCCCGTCTTCGCGTCTGCTCCAACCCAACCTGCGGACTTTTTTTCTATGATAACTCACGCACGCGCCGCCGGCGATGGTGCTCAATGTCTCGTTGCGGCAATCGCCATAAGGTCGCAGCCTTTTCCCGCAGGCATTCCGCAAACCACGGATAACACGGACATCCAAGTGGCGATCTAGCTCATGGGGCTATTTCATGTATTTTGGCGACTCGCCCTTCGACCACGGATCATAAGTGTGCGCAAAAACCAGACGTTCCGCGAGCGGCGGGTGCGAGTACAACCAGAAAGTTATGAATTCCGGCGGATTTGGATCCGCCAGGTCAACCTCTCCCAATACTTGAAACGATTGCGCCGCAACCTCCGAAGCATCCGGAATAGTTCCGTGCGTAACCTCCAGGCCGTAGACATCGGCGGCATGTTCCTGCATCCGTGAGAAACCGTTAGCCACCGGCGACACCAGGAACAATCCAATCTCCACCAGTAGCAAAAGCACGGCAAAGGATGCCCAATCCTCAGGCCCGTAGATTCGCCACTCCCCGCCCCAGCGTCCCAGTGTCCAGTGCAGAGCGCGAAATAGCGCATAAAACCCAATCAGCATCAATGCCGCAGCAAACAAGAATCCCTTCCAAACATGCCCAAGAACATAGTGTCCCAGTTCGTGCCCAACAATGAATAGTGTCTCGTTGGTGGTTGCCTTCTGAATCGTGGTGTCCCAAACCACCACGCGCTTCGACGCTCCCAGTCCGGTCACATATGCATTGACCTCGTTAGTCTTTTCGCTGGCCCTCATCAGAAACATGCGATCCGGAGGAATCGGGACACCCGCATGTTTCGTCAAATTTTCGAAGGCCGCGACCAATTCCGGGTTGGTAGCTTGCAATGGCTCGAATTTGTTGAAGAGCGGATCGATGAACCACGGGCTAATGAACACAACGAAAAGCACGACGGGCAGCGCCGCAAACCAGAAATACAACCACCAGCGCCGCGGGCTCCTGTGCATGACGGCGGACAGGATTAGCGCAAGAATCAACGCAAATCCCACCATCAGCAACTGTTCCTTGGCCCTATCCAAAAGCCACAAGCTCCAGCTCTCCACCGACATTTCGTATCGCAGCGAAAGAATGTGCGCGTAAACACGCAACGGCAGCTCAACGACGTCCACCGTCAAAACAAGCATCGGCACGAACACCAGCGCCTGAACCCACCTCTTGTCGCTAACGCTCTCCGCCCAGTCCCGATACTTCGCGGCCATCCCCAGCCGCAAGAAGACGACGAGCGCCAGGACGTTGAGCCCAACCGAAGCAAAGTACATCGTGTAGGACGCGCGCGAATAGGCGACCGCTTTTTCATAGCGATCGCGCGAGAGAACGTATTCCCCGCTTTTCGGTTGCTGCGGAGTCGCAGTTGGGGAGGATTGTGTTCCAGAAGGAACCGAAGGTGCCGACTCAGCTTGGGCTGAGAGCGGCTGAGCACTCGCCAAAACGACGGCCTGCGTCGCTCCGCAAATTCCAGCAGATAGACACAAACTCATACAAATCCGCACGCCGAAACGGTGAAATGAAGCACACCGCTCCATCCAGACCTCCCCGCAAACCGCTCAGCCGAACCACCTGTGCGTTACCGACCAAGGCCGCACGCCGCGGGAGTATGCCGCACGAAGCGCCAGCGCGCAAGACTCGTTGTGATGAATGGGGGTTTGGTAATTACAACGCAAACTTCCGACCCAAATGGTCGAGGCTCTCTAAGGCGGCTCAGGGGCTACCGTGGGTGTGCCGTCTTTAGGCAATAACTTCGCACTGAACCCGTCGTAGCTGGTTAGGCTCGAGCCCGGCCATTGGCCAAGAGCAGTCTAGTTCATGCGCCGATACACTCTGCAATTGCACGCGCGAGCCAAAGTTGCCACATTCGCGTCATCCGAGCCCTCAGGAATTGCCGTCCGCTAAGTGCGGAGGTATTCTTAGGCTTGACCCTGCCCGTAGTCGACGAGGTATAAAACCATGTCACGTTGCATCATTTCGCGCTTGGCCTTTGCTGCCCTGATTGCCGCTGCTGTTATTCCGTTATCAACGCGTGCCCAATCGCAGGACACCCAAACCCAGTCGGTAGCTGATGCCGCCCGCCGCGCCCGCGAGCAGAAGAAAGCTGCCGATAAGCAGCCATCTCCGATCATTACCAATGACACTTTGAAGCCGGCCGCGCCCGCGCCATCCTCGGATGCAGCTGCGGTGCCTGCGCCTTCCGCTCGGCCCGCCGCGGATTCTTCCAATCCACCAGCGCCTAGCGCAGCTCCCGCTCCGGCCGGGCAGTCAGCCGCAGGCTCACCTGTCGGGGATGCCGACCAAAAAACCAAGGACTCCGCCGAAGTGGCCCGCCAGAAGCAGCAGCTTGCCGAAGCGCAAAAAGAGCTTGCGCTTCTTCAACGCGAGCTCGCCTTGGAACAGGATAACGTCTACTCGAAAAACAATTACGCCAGCGACACTGCGGGCAAAGCCAAGCTGGATGACCTCAAGCAGCAAGTCGCCGGCAAACAGGAGGCGCTCGACGCCTTGAAAGCGCGTCTTGAAGCTCTCTTGGGAGCGGCGGGCGATACTGCTCCCGCAACGCCACCAGCTCCGCCACAACCCTGATTCTCAAACATCCGGATTCTCGCTTGCGCGTTCTTTCTACGGCTCGGCCCGTCTCGCCTCTGGTTCGCTAATTCCGTAAACTTTTCGCCCGTTTCCCTCGTATTCTCTCCAGCACGCGCGGAGGGCTGTTTCCGCGGGACGGAATCCATGCAATTGACTATCGAGAATTTGAGCAAAAGCTATCGCGGCGGCGTCCAAGCGCTCCGCAGCGTGCAGTTTTCACTCAAACCAGGCGTTCTCGGACTGCTCGGCCCCAACGGCGCAGGCAAATCGACGCTCATGCGCATTCTCGCCACCATTACTCAACCTTCTTCCGGCCGCGTCCTCTGGGACGACAATGACATCGCGCGCCAACCCGACGCGCTTCGCGGCGTGCTGGGCTATCTTCCCCAAGACTTCGGGGTCTACCCCAATCTCAGCGCCATCGAGTTTCTCGACTATCTCGCCGCCGTAAAAGGAATTCCTGCAGGCGCAGCTCGGCGCCGCATCTCCGAGTTGCTCGCCCTCGTGAATCTCGCGGATGCCGCGAAGCGCCCTCTCGGCGGTTATTCCGGCGGTATGCGCCAGCGCGTTGGCATCGCCCAGGCACTCCTCAACGATCCGCAACTCCTCATCGTCGACGAGCCCACCGCCGGCCTCGATCCCGAAGAACGCGTGCGCTTCCGCAATCTGCTCTCGGAGCTCTCCGGCGAACGCATCGTCATCCTCTCGACCCACATCGTCTCCGACGTCGAAGCCGTCGCCACCGATATCGCCATCCTTGCTCACGGCCAGCTTCTCGCGCACGGCTCGCCCGAGGCCTTGCTCTCGCAAGTCACAGGAAAAATCTGGGAAGTTGTCGTCTCCAGCGCCGAACTTCCCGCTCTTCGGGCGAAGCACCTCGTCAGCAGCACCGCTCATCGTACTGACGGCATGCACGCGCGCGTCGTCGCCAATGCCGCGCCTTCTGCTGCTGCTCGCCAGCTCGATCCGTCTCTTGAAGACGCCTACCTCGCCGTCCTCACCACGCAACGCAACGCCGCACTAGCCGGAGCTGCGACGTGAACGCCCTCCGCGCCATCTTCGCCATTGCCCGCGCCGATTTCCTCGAGCGCACGCGCCGCTACAGCTTTTTTCTCGCGCTCCTTTTCGCTGTATTCCTCGGTTACGCAACGGCCACCGGAAAATTGTTCATTCAGTTCGACGAGTACCGCGGCCTTTACACTTCCGGATGGATCGGGACCTTGGTCGCGCTGGTTATCACCTGTTTCGTCTCTCTCGTGGGCTTCTACATCGTCAAAAATTCCGTCGACCGCGACCGCTCCACCGGTGTCGGTCAAATCCTCGCCGCCACTCCTCTTTCCAAAACCACCTACGCCTTCGGAAAATTCCTCAGCAACTTCGCGGTGCTCTCTTCCATGGTCGCCGTGCTTGCCGTTGCCGCCCTAGTCATGCAGTTCTGGGCCGCCGAGGATTCCAGGATCGACCTGTGGGCGCTTCTCTCCCCCTTTCTCCTGTTGGCCCTTCCGGCCATCGCTCTTACCGCGGTCTCCGCCCTGTGCTTCGAAATGTTGCCCTTTCTGCGCGGGGGCTTCGGAAACGTTGCCTGGTTTTTCGTTTGGGATTTCGGCATTGCAGCTCCGGTCCTGAGCGGCCGTCGCTGGTTGGATCCAACGGGTCTCCTCTCGGTCATGAATTCGCTGGGCGCCGAAGCTAGCCGTTACGTGCCCGGCTACCACGGCGGCATGTCCTTCACGATCGATATCGGCCAGCACGTGCAAGTCGTTCAAGCCTGGCGCTGGCCGGGAATCGCTTGGGACGCGCCATCCGTCCTTCTACGCCTCATGTGGTTTGGTGTTGCCTGCGCCATTGTTCCGCTCGCCGCTCTGTTCTTTGACCGTTTTGATTCCACCAGATCTCGCAAAACAAAAAATCGCCGCGAAAAAACAATCCCGGCCTCCACGTCTCAATCGCCTGTCGCGGTGAACGCTTCCCACGGCGCTGCGCCCGTGCATCTCACTCCTCTTGCCATCACCGCACGAGCAAACACATTCGCGCGCATTTTTTTCGCCGAGCTTCGTCTCGCTCTCTTCGGCCTGCGTTGGTGGTGGTACGCCATAGCCCTCGGCCTTCTAATCGCTCAGCTTCTCGCTCCGCTTCGAGTTTCTCGCGGTCCAATCCTCGCCAGCGCCTGGATGTGGTCCGTCTTTGTCTGGTCCGGAATGGGCGCGCGCGAATCGCGCTTCGCCACTCGTTCGCTCCTCTTCTCCTGCGCCAATATTCTTCCGCGTCAGTTCTTCGCCTGTTTTCTGGCTGGCCTGTCCGTCGCGTTCCTCACCGGCGCAGGTGCCGCCGTTCGTCTCGCCATGGCAGCCGATTCTTCGGGTCTCCTCGCGTGGCTTGCAGGCTCTCTCTTTCTTCCATCGCTCGCCCTTTTTCTCGGCATCTTCAGCAGCACTAGCAAGCCCTTCGAAGGACTCCTCACCGCCTTCTGGTATGTCGGCCCGATGAACCACACTCCCGGCCTCGATTTCACTGGCGCCGCCAACGGCACTCACACAATTTCTTACGCCTTCATTTACGTCGCCCTCGCCGCTGCCCTTCTCGTCTCCGCTCTCGTCATCCGCTCGCGGCAACTCCAGCACAATTAAACGCTCTGAATCCCCCTGTCATCCGCCATTGCAACCCCACCACAAGCTATGGTGCTCAATTCTCTTGACACCACAGGCTCGTCACGGCAGAATCCACGCCAGCAATTCTGTCCGGGCCGCCCAAGGGAGCTTCTGCCGCACGCGCTACATTGTGCACCCGCAGAGCTGGCCGGCCACTGAGGGAGTGCGCATGCAGTATCTACCCGGTTTCACCGTGCAATGCATCAATCCGTTGTGCGAAGCGCGTGGTCACTGGCTCCGCGCCGATGCCACTGGCCCCATCGCTGACGACGGCCGCTGCCCCTGCTGCGGCGATTTCCTTCGCAACGTTCCTCCGCCGCTCAGTCCGCGTTTCCGCATGCGCCCGCGCCCGCTCACCGCGCGTCCGCCCCTCCGTCCGCGCCCCCGCTGACCACTTCATCCGCGCCCGAAGTTCGCATCGCCGCGTTCCCCTCTCGGGAACTTTTCCGCCGCTCTCGGCAGCCTCTGCGATTATTCTTGACTCGGTACTACCATCTTGGTAATCTTTGTTTAGGAGATTTCTGGACTGCGGCAGCCCTTGCTGCCGCTTTTTCATTTCCAGGCGAAGTCGCCGGGCGTCACCAACCTCCCCAGAATAATCACCCAGGAAAACGCCCCGGTCTCCCCCGCCGTTGCCAAAACGTAAGTCCTTTAGACGCAACGTTTACGGGCACCATCGTAACTGTTGATCCTAAACGACTTGCGGTAGCCTTAAGTCCTTTAAATGCAACGTTTACAAGAAAGGGGGAGGGGGATGGTCCCCGCAAAATGGCAAAAGCCGGAGAGCCAAGTTCGCCCTCCGGCTTCCGTCGCTCTTCTGGCTTTCTGTCTAGCCCTCGACGAGGCCTTTTTCGAGCATCTCCTCGTCGCTGAGCCACAGATCGGGGATATTGGCTGAGCCGAGCCGAAGAATATCTTCTAGCGCCCCGCGGACTTCTTTGAGTCTGAAGTCCACGCCAATGCGCTCCAGCAGTTCGATTAAGGCTTGTGCGCCTTCGGCAAGCGCCGGTTTCGGCTGAATGCCATTTCGATCCAGGCGATGATAGGTCACGACATAAATGGCGCTGGGGCCTCCGCCGTGACGCACGATATGCAAAAATCCCCGTGTCGTCGGCTTTTCCGGAGCCAGTCTTGCGGCCAGCCCTGAACCGGAAGAGAGAACGCTCATCGTGTCGTGTCCCTCGGCTTGGCTAATATCCTCAACTGCATCCGCTCGTGCTTCCGCAGTTTCCGCACTTGTAGCACGCGCCGTTGGGCACCATGAGCATGCCGCACTCGGAGCAGGTTGGCGCACCCTCGTGTGCGTCGCGCAGTTTGGACGAGGAGTTCGCCGCTGGCATCGAAGCCATCGCGGCGTCCATCATCGTCTGAACAGGCTGCACGGGAGCAACGGTCACGGCCTGGTCGGTGTTCAGCTTCAGATAGTCGGACGAAATGAATCGCCCGCCCAGCCAGCGCGCGAGATAATCCAGCACCGAAGAAACGAAACGGATATTCGGATTCGCCGAAATACCCGACGGCTCAAACCGCGTATTTACAAGTTTGTCGACGAACACCTTGAGGGGCACACCGTATTGCAAACCGAGCGACACGGTCAGCGCGAGGCCATCCATCACGCCGGAAAGCGTCGAGCCCTCTTTCGACATCTTGATGAAGATTTCGCCGGGTCGGCCGTCTGGGTACATGCCCACAGTGATGTAGCCTTCGTTCGCGCCCACGCTGAATTTGTGCGTGATGGATGCGCGTTCGACCGGCATTTTCTCGCGCACTGCGCGCGCGAAAAGTTCGCGCTGCATCGGCTCATCAGCCGCAACTACGGCAGGCTCGGTGGTTTTCTTTTCGTCTTTCGAGCCGCCTGCGTTGAGCGGCTGCGAGCGCTTGGAATTGTCACGGTAGATAGCTACGGACTTCAGCCCCAGCTTCCAGGATTCGATGTAGGCGTTCCCGATGTCTTCGATGGTGGACTCTTCCGGCATGTTGATGGTCTTGGAGATCGCGCCGGAAAGGAACGGTTGCGACGCCGCCATCATCCGGACGTGTCCTGTCCACGCGATGGATCGCCCGCCGCCCAAGGGCGCCAGCGAGCAATCGAAAACCGGCAGATGTTCCTCCTTCAAGTACGGCGCGCCTTCAATCTTTCCTTCCTTGTCGATGTAGGAAACGATTTCGCTGGTCTGCTCTGGCGTGTATTCGAGCCTCATCAGCGCTTGCGGCACGGTGTTGTTGACGATCTTGATCAACCCACCGCCGACCAGCTTCTTGTGCTTTACAAGTGCCAGATCCGGTTCGATTCCCGTAGTGTCGCAATCCATCATGAAACCAATCGTGCCCGTCGGCGCCAGCACGGTGACTTGCGAATTCTTGTAGCCGAACTTTTCGCCGTGTGCCAGCGCGGTGTCCCACGATTCCTGCGCCGCCATGAAGAGTTCCGTCTGCACGTGCTCGGGCTTGATGCCGCGCATTGCGTCGCGGTGCATGCGCATCACGTCCAGCATTGGTTCGCGATTCACTTCGTAGCCGGGGAACGGGCCCATTTTTTCCGCGATGCGCGCGGATTGCGCGTACGCTTCGCCGCACATCAGCGCGGTGATCGCTCCGCCCATGTCGCGGCCTTCGTCGGAATCGTAAGGCAGCGCCAGAGACATCAGCAGCGCGCCGAGATTGGCGTAGCCCAAGCCGAGCGGCCGGAAGTTGTGCGAATTCTCCGCAATGCGCGGCGTCGGGTAGCTGGCGTTGTCCACCAGAATTTCCTGAGCCGTGATGGTTACATCCACGGCATGCTTGAACGCTGTGACGTCAAACTGTCCGCTGGCCCCAAGAAATTTCATCAAGTTCAGCGAAGCGAGGTTGCACGCGGTGTCGTCCAGGAACATGTACTCCGAGCACGGATTCGATGCATTGATGCGCGCGGTGTTTTTCGAAGTGTGCCACCGGTTGATCGTGGTGTCGTACTGCATGCCCGGATCGCCGCAGTGCCAAGTGGAATCGGCGATTTTGTAGAGCAGGTCGCGCGCGCGCATTTTCTCGGCGGGCTGGCCGTCCGTCACGTTGCGCGTCCACCAGTCGCGGTCTTCTTCCGCCGCGCGCATGAAGTCGTCCGTCACGCGCACCGAGTGGTTCGCGTTCTGGAAGAAGATCGAAGCGTAGGCGTCGCCGTCGATTCCGGCGTCATAACCCTGCTCGATAAGGACTTGCGCCTTGCGCTCTTCCTTCATCTTGCATTCGATGAATTCCACGATGTCCGGGTGATCGATATTGAGGATTACCATCTTGGCCGCGCGCCGCGTCTTGCCGCCGCTCTTGATCACGCCCGCGAACGCGTCGAAGCCCTTCATGAAACTGACCGGGCCGGATGCAATGCCGCCGCCCGAAAGAGTTTCCTTGCTGCCGCGCAGCGAGGAGAAATTGGTGCCCGTTCCCGAGCCCCACTTGAAAAGCATCCCTTCGGTCCGGGTGAGCCCCATGATCGATTCCATGTTGTCTTGCACGGAATTGATGAAGCATGCCGAGCACTGCGGCTTCGGCTGCACGCCCACGTTGAACCACACCGGCGAATTGAAAGCCATCTTTTGCTCAACGAGCAGATGCGTCAGCTCGTCGCGGAATGCGTCGCGCGACGCATCGGACGCGAAGTAGCCGCCTTCCTGGCCCCAGCGCACAATCGTGTTCACTACGCGGCTGATCAGCTGGCGCACCGAGCCTTCGCGCTCTCGCGATCCCGGCTTGCCGTGAAAATATTTGCTGGTGACGATGTTCGTGGCCGTCTGCGACCAGCTCTTCGGCACTTCGACGTCTTCCTGGCGGAAGATCGTCACGCCCTTTTCGTTTCCGATCAGCGCGGTGCGCTTTTCCCATTCCACAACGTCGAACGGAGAAATCTTTCCGTCCGTAAAATACCGTTCAAAAGGAAGACCCTTGTGTGTTGCCGCTCCCGTATTCTCCGGAGTCGTATCCGTGATCGGGGAATTCCCAGTCATTGCATGTTTCACTGTTGCCATCCCGTTCCTCCACTACCTCGAGCTCCCACTCTTCGCGGGGGAACCCCTTAATTTTACTCCACTGCGTCCCGCAGGGTGCTGGGTGGACGCTGAAGGTCACCGCAGGTTGAATCCAAGTGTCCCCGTACGCCCGACCAGAGAAAAAGGCGACCGCTGAGCAGCCGACCTTTTCATCGACCGCCTCGCGGTCACGTTCAAAGCCGCAACGAAACGCCAATGCTCTGCCGCTGGCCGGTCTCACACAGCCGCACAGCAAATCCCGCGCCTGAAATGCGGGCGCGGAGCAGAGACTTCGCGCTCGATTTTTTGTTTAGAACCCGGGCTGGCTTCGTGGAGTCATTACGGACCTACTGCATATCCTCGACTCGGCCCGCCTGGCGCTACCACGTCCCCCGAATCTGGAATCGAAGTATCAACGGCTGCGAATTTCCTGTCAAGAGAAAAACGCAAAATGTGGTTGACGTTTTGGTACCACGTCTATTTGTAGTGGTACCCTTTCTGGGCAACTACTTCGCTTGCAACGACTTTCGCGAGCTACCATCGCGCGCTACACTGACAGCATCTACTCTAATATGCAGCGCGCGACGCTCCTAATTTCAGCGATTTTTCTTTTCATTCTTCCCGCGCGGCTCTCCGCGCAAAAGCAGGTGCAGCCATCCACACCTTCCTCGATGCACTCCGCGTACGGCGAAAAACTGCGGATTGAGGGCGTCCCAAATTCTGGAAAAATCAATGAGCATTTGTTTCGCGGCGCGCAGCCCAGAGATCCGGGACTGCTCGAGCTGAAAAAACTGGGCATAACCACGATCGTCAATCTCCGCGACGAAGACTCCGCAAGAATTAGCTGGGAAGAAAAAAGAACGGAATCATTGGGGATTCGCTTCGTTCACATCGCAGTCAACGAGTGGTCTCCTCCAACCAACGAACAGGTTGCGCAGTTTCTCACCATTTTCCGCGACACTCCGCAGGAAAAAGTCTTCGTGCACTGTCACTACGGAGAAGACCGCACCGGCGTGTTTGTCGCCAGCTACCGCATGGCTTTTGAAAAACTACCGCCGGATCAAGCTCTGAAAGAGATGCGCTATTTTGGATATAACGGTCTCTGGCATCCTTCGATGACTGCCTTCGTCCGGGATTTCCCAGCGCGCCTGACCACGGCCCCGAATCTCGTTCCGTTCAAAAACAAGGATTGAAACTCGACTTTCTTGCTCCGCACCGCGGCGTGGAAGTACTCGGTACTCTTGCATTTTTTCTCTGAGAGAAATTCCAAGTTTCTTCTTTGCTCCCCGGACAAGAAATTCTATTGTCCGCTTTGCTGCCTCCGAAAACCGAAGCTCGCCGACAGCAATCGTCACGCTTTGTAAATTATTTGTAAATTAGAAGCTGCTTATCTAATCCTTTTGCTCTAGTACCTTCGTACTCTTCTCAGTAGCACGGTTGCTTCATTTAATAGAACAACCCCTTTCGATATTCTTCCTGCATCTCGGCAAGGTCATTCTGAGGGAAAGGCCACCATGCAAGTAGGCCGTTATCAGGTTATCGATGTAATCGGCGCCGGCGCGAATAGCAAAGTAGTGCGCGCGCACGATCCCATGATCGGGCGCATTGTCGCCATCAAGCTCTTTTCGCCGGCGCTGGCGCAGGGCGCGGGCCGCGACCGCTTCCTGCAAGAAGCGCGCGTTGTCGGCCAGCTCTCGCATCCCTGCGTCGTGACGCTGCACGACATGGGCATCGACGAACCGACGCAAACGCCCTATCTCGTGATGGAATTCATGGAAGGGCAGCCGCTCGACAAGATTCTCGCCAAAGGAAGTATCCCTCTGCCGCGCGCTTGCGCGTGGACCGGAGAGATCGCTTCGGCTCTTCACGTCGCTCACCGCAGAGGCGTGATTCATGGCGACATCAAACCCGCCAATATCTTGATTCTCGATGATGGCCGCGTAAAGCTCACGGACTTCGGCATGGCGCGCCTCGCCAGTCACGATAAGAAGGACACGCCGCTGCTTGGCACTCCGGCTTACTGGTGTCCGGAACAGATTTTGGGACGGCCACAGGACGCGCGCTCTGACATCTTTTCGCTTGGCGTGGTTCTGTATGAGATGGCCACCGGCAAGCGCCCCTTCGATTCCGATTCGCTGCAGGGGATTTGCACGCGAGTTCTTTCCTCGAAACCGCTGCCGGTTTCGCAGGTAAACCCTTCCGTGCCGACGGCATTCGACTCGATTGTAGCCAAGACTCTGGAAAAGGACCCCGCGCACCGTCATCAGTCCGCGGATCTCCTGGCCACCGAATTGTATCCGTTGGCCCGCCGCAAGATTGCGCCGCCGGTTCCACAGCACACTAGCTTTCGCGAGCGTGCCACTCGATTGCTGCGCTCCGCATGAGCCCTACTCTCCAAACTGGCCGGTACGAAATCATCGAGACTCTCGGGTGCGGCTGGACTAGCCGAGTCGACAAGGCTCGCGATACCCTTATTGGTCGCACTGTCGCTTTGAAATCATTTCTTCAGGGCTTCGGCAAGAACAGCCAACAGCAATTCCTTCGCGAAGCGCAGACGATTGGGCGTCTTTCTCATGGTTCGATCGCGCAACTCTACGACGTCAGCACGGATACCAGCGGCACGGCCTTTCTGGTGATGGAATTCGTTTCGGGAAAAAACCTGGAGCAAATGCTGGCGCAATCGCCGATACCTTTTGCCAGTGCGGCCGTGTGGGGCGCCGATCTGGCATCCGCGCTCGCCTATGCTCATCGGGCGGGAATCATCCACGGTGACGTTAAGCCCAGCAACATTCGGGTCACGGAAAATGATCAAGTGAAGCTCGTGGATTTCGGCGTCGCGCGATTCGCTTCCCAGGTTTCCGGATCCGATCGCGTGCTCGGCACGCCAGCTTATCTCTCTCCGGAACAGATTGAAGGGCAGAAGCAGGATGGGCGATCCGATCTGTTTTCGCTGGGTGTCGTGCTGTACGAGATGATCACCGGCGTCCGGCCGTTTGTGGGGAATTCGCTCGGAGAAGTATGCGCGCAAATTCTTACAGCGGACCCCGTTCCGCCATCGAAGCGCAATCCGGCCGTTCCAGCTGCTTTCGACAGAATCATTGCGCGGTGCCTTGCGAAGAATCCGGATGAGCGCTACCAGTCTGGCAACGATCTGGCACGCGCGCTTTATCTGGTCGCTCGCGCCGGTGACAAGCTTTCTGTGCAACAGAAACGTCCCTACTGGTTTATGCGCCCGGCGCATCCGCGCGATCTGTTGGCCATTGCGTCGGCAGTACTGTTGCTTGTAGGCGCTGTGAGCGCGGCAGATTCTCTGCGCGATTGGATTCGGACTCAGTCCACTCCGGCCATCGCTTCCGTGGGTACGAATTCCTCAAAAGTCTCAGGGTTTGCGACGCATGATATGAGTCCATCGAATCCGCCAATTCCTGCCGCGAACGAGGGCGTTCCACAGAAACCGGTCCGCAAATCCTCAACTCAGAAGCGCAGATCCACGAACTCCGTGCCTCAGGCGCGCGAGGATTCGCCCCTCGATCCTCTTCTGGAGCGATCTCCGCTTCGCTAGTCGTTCTGATTTATTCTGGATTGTAAGAGCCTTCGATTTTTCTGGGGAAATAACAGAGTTCGGCGCTACTCGTAACGGAGCGCTTCGACAGGGTCCAGCTTCGCTGCCTTCATCGCAGGCCATACTCCAAAGATCAAGCCGATGCTCACGCTGACGATGATGCCCGTCGCCGCAGCCCATATCGGCACGCTGCCGGGCCACTTCAAGCCCAGGCGCACGAGAATCACTAAGCCATTCACCAGGACGAGCGCAATGACTCCACCTGCTCCGGTGAGCGTCATGGCCTCAAGCAAGAATTGCCAGGTGATGTCTTTGCTCTTCGCGCCGATGGCTTTGCGGATGCCGATCTCACGAGTCCGCTCCGTAACGCTCACGAGCATGATGTTCATCACGCCGACGCCGCCGATGAGCAGGCCGATGCCGCTGAGGACGACGGTGGCGAGAGCAACCATGCCGAGAATGCTGTGGAACTGCTCGATCTCTTGCTGCGAGGTATTGATCGAGAAATTGTTTCTAGCCTCATAGGGGACGTTGCGGCGGCGGCGGAGCACTTCTGTCGCCTGGTCCACGGCTTGATCCAACTGGTTCGGGTAGGCTTGAAAACGGATTTGGTTCTCGTAGGCGCCGGGATAGACTTTGTGAAAGGTGTTGTAGGGAATGAGCACGCGCTTGTCTTCGTCGTCAGCGCCGAACATGCCTTTGGGCTTTTCGACCACGCCAATCACGCGAAACGGAGAGCCATCGATCATCACGTCTTTTCCGACGGGCGAGCCTTCGGGAAAGAGTACGGGTGCGGCGTTTTCGCCCAGCATCACAACTTTCTCGCGGTGCAGGTCATCGCCTTCGCTGATGAAGCGGCCTTCGAGCGTCGAGGCATTTGCATAGACTTGGCCGAAATTCGGTTGGACACCGCGGAAATCGATGGACGTCACTTCACCGGATTTTGTGCGCACCTTGTGGTCTTGCTCCCACCAGGTGAGAAAAACCGTAACATCCTTGACGGCAGGGCAGCGTTCTTGAATGGCGACGGCATCCTCGAGTGTTAGAGGCTTGCGTTCACGCTCATCCTTGGGGCGTCGGCCGTTGTGCGGGCCTTGCTCGAAGCGTGAGACGAAGGCGGTGTCCGCGCCGTACTGCTTGATGTTGTCCTGAACTTGTGCGTCGAAGCCGGTGATCAGAGCGGCTACGAGCATGATCACGCTGACTCCGAGAACGACTCCAAACACGGTTAGCGTGCTGCGCAATTTGTGCGCGCGGAGCGTGTCCATAGCTTGCTTCAGATTTTCGCCGTGTTGCTGTGCCATTGTTTTTGCTTGACCCGGTTTTAGCCGGAGTCAACGCTCCTCAGCCATCCGCGCGCAGTGCTTCGATTGGATCCAGTTTTGCCGCGCGCATCGCGGGATAGATTCCGAAGAAGAGGCCTACGGCCGTCGAAACACTGAGTGAGAGAATCACCGCAGCCATGGACGTGCGCATGGGAATCGACGTGGCGGCGCGCGCGCCGGCGACCACGACGTAGGCCAAACCAATTCCGATCATGCCGCCCGTGGCGGCTAACACTGCGGACTCCGTTACAAATTGAAGGATGATGTGTTTCTTTCTCGCGCCAAGAGAGCGGCGCAGACCGATCTCTCGCGTGCGCTCGGTGACGCTGGCAAGCATGATGTTCATGATGACGATTCCGCCGACGACCAGAAAGACCGCCGTCAAACCGACGGCGACCATAAAAATGTTTCCCGTCAACTGCTTCCAGAGGCCCATGATGGAGTCCGAGCCGATGATTCCGAAGCCGTCGGGCGAGTCCCAGGATTGATGGCGCCAGGCGCGCAGAAGCATGCGCGCTTCATCCTCGGAGGAGGACATCATTTCGGCGTTGCCTGCCTGCATGAAGAGGGTGAGTGAATCTCTTTGATTGCCCCATTCCTTGGAGTACGTGCCAAGTGGAATGTACATGAAGCGGTCCTGCGATTGTCCGAAGGCGCTGCCGATGACGGCCGCGACGCCGACAACCGTGTAACTGTGGGTGCCCGCGCGGATAGTTTTGCCAATGGGGTCGACATTGTAGAAGAATTTTCTGACCAGGTCTGCGCCAATGAAAGCCACTGCGGAATGATGCGTTTCATCCGCTTCGGTGAGGAATCGGCCTGAAGCCACGACTACGTTGCGAACGTCGGAATAGTTTGGCGTAACTCCGTCGACGCTCACATCTTCGAGGAGTTCGTTTCCGGAGCGCACGTCGGAGGAGGTGCCAAGCACGGCGGCGATCTGGCTCGTGGTGCGCATGCCCTCTTTGAGCTTGCCGAATTCGTCCTGGGTGATGAGAGGGCGTTTCTGAGCTTTTACCCATTCATCGTTGCTGGTGATGATGCCGAAACGGGTCAAAACGTAGACGTTTGCGCCCAGGTTGGCGACCTTGTCCGCGACGTAGAAAGTGAGCCCGTTGACGACGCTCATAACCACGACGAGGGTGGTTACGGCCAGAATAACTCCCAGTAAAGTCAAGAAACTACGCAACTTATGGGCGCGAAGAGCGTCGAGGGACAGCTTGAACGTCTCAACCACGGTGACGGCGGCACTGCGAAATCTCGCCACACTAAAGGGCACCCTGGCCGTTTGCGGGATGACCCGCCCGATGCTGCCCAATCGTTCGATAGGAGCTACGCCCAAACAGGCCTCCGCATGCATAAGGTAATACGGGGAAAAGGGTTGATTCGTTCCCAGATATATAGACGGTGGCGGGGCCTGCTTGCTTTCATTAAATCTCGGCAACTAAGGGCCGGCGTTGATTCTAATGAGTTTACAAATTCCTCGCATGGGCCACTCAGAGGACGAATAGCGGGGAACTCTGAGGGCAACGGTCGATAGGATCAAAGGCGGCGGTTTGTCTTTGTCTTCCGGAGCTTACGGGGCTGTAGAGTAGAGAGACCGCCATGTCTTAAAGCAACAATTGTCCTTGAGCAAGAATCAGATTTAAAATGTGTTGGCGGACTTTTTTCCGCTCGGCCGAATGCGCGCACAAACCCTCATTTTGGTCGCCGGACTGCTCCCGGCTTTCACAGGCATCTCTTTGGCTCAGGATGCCGCTGTGCCCCCGCCTCCACAGACGGAAGCAGAAAAGAAGGCTCTGCTGGACCTGGTTTTGGTGAATGAAAAGAAGAGCGACGAGGCCATGAGTTTTTACGAGCGGGTCGAACGCGTGGAACTTCTTAAGAACATAGGCGATCCCCAGCCGGGGGATATCAAGGTATCGCGCGTCGTTCCGGCCGGCACGGGTGTCGACCACATCCCAATCGGCCCGGATGGCAAACCGGTGGACACTGACGCTTATCACGCGGATTTAGTGAAACTCGAGCGTGCGCTGTCCTGGGCCGCGGACGATGGGCACGCTCAGCATGACGCCTACGATAAAATCGCCAAAAAGCAAAAGGAACGCGACGATCTGATTGATGCCACGCGGACGGCTTTCCTCTACACCTTTGTATCCACGGAAACGCGCGCAGGCCGAGTGCTTTACAAATACAGCATGGAGCCGAATCCCGCGTATAAGGCCACTTCGCGAACTACGTCTATCTTTGCGAAGGTTCGCGGGTTTGTGTGGATCGATCCAGAAGCGGGCCAGCTGGCGCGTGTGGAAGGCGAAGTTACAGGGGATATCACGGTCGGATTGTTCCTCGCGAAGGTTTATAAGGGCAGCCATTTCATGCAGGAGCGTTATGAAATGCTGCCTGGTTTATGGATGCCTTCGTTTTCTCAGTACGATTTCGACGGCCGAAAACTCTTCAGCACCATTTCCATCCACGAACGGACTTTTTATGGGCAATACCACCGCATTGGACCTCCCAAGGAAGCCCTGGCAATGATTCGTGCCGAATTAGGCAAGCCGGGCGGCGCTGTCGCAGATCGTTGAAACTTTGTCCTGTATACTGGGTTTAAGGTACCAGGACTAGCCTCGGCCCTCGGAAATATCGGAGGCTTTATGACCCGGTCATACAGTTTTTGGAGTACTCTCGCATTCTGCGGGGTACTTAGCTGTTCCACATGTCTTGCGCAGAGTCCTGCGCCTTCGAACTCTCCGGGAGCAAGTCCGGCCCCGGCAACTTCACCGTCGCAACCGCCGGATGCGACCGCCCCTGCGGCAGCTGACGCCAAAAAGACCAAGAAAGTTTGGACGAATGAAGACGTCAACGGATTGACCGGCCCAGTTTCGGTCGTAGGAAATTCGAAGAATCTGGGGAAGGCGGGATCCGGCACAAAGGCAGACCCGCAATATATTGCGAACACGCGCAAGGAACTTGTGAAGCTGCGGTCACAGCTGGATGACGCGGACAAGCAGCTTGCGGATCTTAAGGATTTCAGCGAGGGGAAGACGCCAGCCACTTCCGGCGGCTACCAAATCAATAAAGGCTACAACCGCGAGCCAGTAGACCAGCAGATAACTGGCCTGCAGGAAAAGAAGAAGCAACTGCAGGACAAGATCGATGCGCTGCTCGACGAAGCGCGAAAGAAGGGTGTGCAGCCGGGCGACCTCCGTTAGGCGCACCTTTTTGATGAGTTCGTGTTCTTGACTGAAAACGCTTCGGATTTGTGGACTGTACGGCAGGCCAGTACACGCAAGAACATCCTGGATTTATGGCGTTCCG
Organism: Candidatus Acidiferrum sp.; assembly: GCA_035314345.1. Lineage (GTDB taxonomy): Bacteria > Acidobacteriota > Terriglobia > Acidiferrales > UBA7541 > Acidiferrum. The sequence goes on along the minus strand of DATFZQ010000021.1, from coordinate 7,063 downwards.
GTCGCACCGTCGGAGTGCTCCATACTCAAAAGACTGGAGGCCTTATGGTCCGCTATTTCTTAACGGCATCGTTTGTGTTTGCTTCCGCGGCTTTCGTGTGTTCCGCGTAATCGTCCTCGGGATCGAGCCAAGGATCACAATCGCAGCCGCCAGATCCCTCTCAGACGACGCCAACGACAACGGCTCCGGCCAAAACCGCGGATGGAAAAGACCAGGCCGCATACAAAGATGCCGCGAAGAAGAAGCCGAAAAAAGTCTGGACGGACGACGACATTCCTAAGAAAACCAGCACAAGTTCCGCGGCGGGGGGCGGGTCCGCGGGCAGCGGCTCTTCCTCTGCAAAGCCCCCAAAACCTGCCGATTCCGATTGGGACAATACTCCAAGTCATCCGGAGTACAAGGAAGTGCGACGGGATAGGAAAAAAACCGACGCCACCTCCGCAAACTCCACCGCCCCAGTCGCCACCACCACCACAGAATTGAGACGAGCCGGGTTCGCTAATCTCTTCGACAACGGTTTCAGGGCGCTGTAAAATTTGCAGGCCCGATTGGTGCGGGCAACTATGGTCCGCCGTTGGCACGCGATTCGAGTCGTCCCCCTCCTCTCTATTCTGATTGTTGCGGCCTGGCTCGCTTCGCTCGCTTCCACTCTTGCTGGCGCGCAGAGCACTGGCTTCGATCTCGCGGGAAATCCTGTTGATCCGCTCAAATTGGCCGGCGGGAAGGTAGTCGTGCTTGTGTTTGTGCGGACGGATTGCCCGGTTTCCAATCGCTACGCGCCGGCAATCCAGAAATTAAGTGCAGAACACGCGAGCAAGGTGGCGTTTTGGCTGGTTTACCCGAGTAAATCGGAATCCGCGGAAGTGATACGCAAGCATGAACGGGAGTACGGCTACAAGATTCCGGCGCTGCGCGATCCGCAACATGCGCTGGTGAGAGAGAGCCAAGTGCAGATTACACCGGAAGTCGCGGTGTTTGACGCCGGCCAGCATCTCGTCTATCACGGCAGGATCGATAATCTCTACGAGGATATTGGGCGTGCGCGTAGCGCGCCGACAACGCATGAGTTGGAGGACGCCATTGCTGCGGCGCTTAGCGGCAAGAGTTTGGATGTGGGCGCTACTCATGCCGTGGGATGCTACATTTCGGACCTGGAATGACGCGCGCGCCGCAAACGCTTTCTGGATTTTTGCTTGTTCTCGCCGTTGCATCCGCTGGATTTGCGTCGCGGCACTCGAGCGTGGCGCGCCAATTATCGCTGAAGCCCACAACGACGCAGGCACAAGTCACCTTCAACCGCGACATTGCCCCGATTGTTTTTCGGAACTGCGCGCAGTGCCACCATCCCGGCGAGGCGGGGCCCTTCCCGCTGCTCACCTATGCGGATGTAAAAACGCACGGGCGGCAGATCGCGTTTGTCACCAGCAGGCGCATTATGCCGCCGTGGCTTCCCGAGCAGGGAGAGCTGAAATTTGCGGACGAGCTTCGCTTGTCTGAGAAGGAAATCGCGACGATTCAAACATGGGTGGACCAGGGCGAGATCCAAGGCAGTCCGTCCGACCTTCCGCCTCAACCCGCCTTTAGCGCTGGTTGGCAGTTGGGCAAGCCGGATGTGATCGTTCGAGCTGAGAAACCATACTTGCTTCGTGCGAGCGGCAGCGATTCGTATTGGAATTTTGTATTTCGAACTCCCGTGCATCGCTCGCGATGGCTGAAGGCAATCGAAATCCGGCCCGGCGATAAACGGCTCGTGCATCATGCGAACGTTTTGGTGGACCACGAAGAGTCCGGGCGCAGGCTTGAAAAAGAGCCCGGGGTTGGATTTGCCGGGATGGAACTCATCATTGAGTCGGAAGCGTTTGATCCGGACAGCCATTTTCTTTTCTGGAAGCCGGGCTCCTCGCCGTACGTCGAACCGGACGGCATGGCGTTGAGGCTGGACAAAAACACCGATCTGGTTTTGAACACACATTTCCAGTCTTCCGGAAAGCCGGAATTGATTCAGCCAACATTGGGGCTTTACTTCACGGACAAGCCGGCGACGATGCATCCCATCCTGCTGCAACTGGATAATGACCGCATGCTGGACATTCCGCCTGGCGAGAAGAATTTTCTGGTTTCCGACGATTTCACTTTGCCTGTGGACGCCAGTGTTCTAGCTATCTATCCGCATGCGCACTACTTGGGAAAGGATATGCTGGCGATCGCGATATTGCCCGACGGCACGAAGAAAATGCTGATTCACATCGGGAACTGGGATCTGAATTGGCAGGCCGTCTATCGGTATGCCGAGCCCGTGGACCTGCCAGCGGGCACGACGATTTCCATGCGCTTTACGTACGACAACTCGGCGGACAATATTCGAAATCCCAACCAGCCGCCGAAACGCGTGGTAGCGGGTAATCGCGCAAGCGACGAGATGGCGCATTTGTGGCTGCAGGTTTTGCCTAAGGAATCGTCCGACGCAACCGATCCGCGCGTGGCGATTCAGGAAGCGCTGGCATTGCATCACATTCAGAATAACCCCGAGGATTTCGAGGCGCACTACAACCTCGCCGCTCTCTTTCAAATGAAAGGAGATTTTTCCGGCGCGGTTTTGCAATTCACGGAGGCCGTTCGAATTCGCCCCGCTGACCCGACAGCCAACAACGCGCTAGGCGCCGTGCTTTTGGCCAGCGGCAACGTGGACGGAGCCATTGCCTACCTGAAAACCGCCCTCGCGGGGCGGCCCGATTATTTCGATGCGCACTACAACCTGGGGAACGCACTGGCGTCGCAGGGCGACTATCCGGGTGCGCTCCTGCACTTCCGCGCGGCGGTGCGATTGAATCCACAGGATGCAGGCGCCGAAGCAAATCTGGGCAGCGCACTGGCGGAGACCGGAAACTTGAAAGAGGCTCGCCTGCATTTCGAACGCGCCCTGCAAATCGACCCGAAAAACGAACTGGCTCGCGAAAACCTCGAACAATTGAGCCGCGACTCGCACGAGCATCCAAACTAGCGCTGAGCCCCAGGCGATGAACCGGAGTTCGGCCCAGAACCGCCAGCCAACTCTTTCATGCATTTTCGTCGTCAAAGCGTCCAGGCTGCTATTATTCCTGGGCACTTAGGGCATTTGCCGCACAGGCCACGCAACATTTTCAGTGTGAAGGTGTTTCGTACAAACATCGATCGCCGAAATCATGAAACACGCGCCGCCCAGTTTCGTGTATCGCAACGCGATTTTCGCCGTCCTGATCCTCGCTTTAGCCTTCGCGGTGGCAACGAGCGGAACTTCACATAGCCTTTCACCAAAGGACCGCGAGCAAGTATTTGAAAAAGTCTGGAAAGACGTCGACGAGCATTATTACGATCCGGAGTTCGGCGGCGTGAAGTGGCAGGAAGTTCACCAGCGTTATTTGCCGCTGGTGCAGGCGGCCAAAGATGACAAGGACTTTTATTCGATTGTGGACCGCATGACCGCGGAGCTGCACGACGCACACACACGTTTTAGTTCACCGGAGCAATGGGAAAACCGCAAGAAGCATCAGGGCGTGAGCATCGGTTTCCGGACCGGCTATGTCGAAGACAAAGTCGTCGTGTTGGACGTTTTCCCCGACAGCAATGCTGCGCATGCGGGCATCCAGCCGGGCATGATCGTGACTGCCCTGGATGGACAACCGATTGCGGAACGCTTGGCCGAAGTGAAACCGAAGGTGCTGCCTTCTTCCACCGAACGCGTAACCAAGCTCCGCATCCTTAGCACCGTATTTGCAGGTTCGCTCGAGACACCATTTGCAGCGAGTTTCGAGGGCGCAGATGGCTCCTCATTCGACGTCAAGTTCGTGCGGCAAACACTTTCTACGGAACCTCGCGTCACAGTCGCAAAGTTGTCTTCGGGCTTCGGATACATCCGTTTCGACGAGTTTCATCCTTCTTTGGTCAAAGACTTCAAGACAGCTGTCGAGAATCTGCGCGCTACTCCGGGCCTGATTCTGGATCTCCGCCGGAACCGCGGTGGCGTTGGGGCTACTTTGGAAGCCATGGCGGCTTTGTTCTTCGACAGCAAAACTCTGTTCGAACGGAGAATGAGCAGAAAGCAGGTTACAGCTTCCGAACGCGGCGGCCATCACGCCGAGGAGAAGCAAGTTTTCGTGGGAAAGAAAGGAGCGCAGATCTATTCCGGCCCGGTGGTGATTCTGGTGAGCGAATATTCCGCGAGCGCGACGGAAGTGTTTTCCGCAGGCATGCAGGACTCCGGGCGCGCGAAGCTTGTGGGCAGTACATCGTGCGGCTGCGTGCTGGGTATCACGCACGACAGAGTCATGAAAGGCGGCGGAGTGCTGGAGATCAGCGAAGTGCTCTGGTTCTCTCCGAAGGACCGCAAGCTGGAAGGCGAAGGCGTGATTCCGGATACAGTGGCCGTTCCGACGATTGCTTCGCTGCGAGAAAAGCGTGACTTGGCTTTAGAGGCCGGCGAAAAAATGCTGCAAGAGCAGGCAGCGGCAAAGCAAGCCGCGGCATCCCGCTGACGCGGCGCGCTGCTCCCGAGAATTGCGATGGGCTACTCCAAACGCAGAGCACGCATGGGATCAATAGACGCGGCGCGCCACGCCGGCAAGACGCAGGCAATTCCAGCGACGAGAAAAAGAATAGAAGCGGCGACGATTAAAGTTGCTGGATCGCGCGAACTTCCTCCGGCCCACGAAGCGACGACGCGGTTCAGAATAACGCTCAAAGTCAATCCAACGGCGACGCCAACGCTGAGCATGGCAGCGGTAGAGCCGAGGACGAGTTTCACGACGGAGGCGGGGCGAGCGCCCAAGGCCATGCGAATGCCCAACTCTTGTGTGCGCTGGGTAACGCCAAAGGAGACCACGCTGTACAGTCCCGTGGCAGCGAGAATGAGCGCAAGAGCGGCAAAGATACCAAAGAGCGTGGCAATAAAGCGTTCGCGACCCCAGCCGTCCGTGTCGAGCCACCAGCCGAGCGTGTGATCGCGGCCAACCACCAGCTCGGAACTGACTTCGCGCAGCCGCTCTTTCACGGAACGAATGGCTGTGTCTGGATCGCCGCTGGCGCGCACGATGAAGGCTTCATCCGTCGGCAAAATAAAACTATAGGGCAGAAAAATCGCGGGTTTCACGGGGTGATCCAAGCTGTCGTTTTTTGCATCACCGACTACGCCGACGACTTGGAGCCAATCGTCTGGGGATTGCGCGGAGAGCAGATTGGGTTGATCGATCTTGAGCATCGGGCTGCGGACACTTTGGCCGATGGGATCGAGATCGCCGAGATATTGCTTCACGAAGGCCTGATTCACCATGGCGAGATGAGCGGCGCGCTTGGACTCGGCATCGTCAAAAATTCTTCCGCGTAGCAAAGGAATACGCAGCGTCGCCAGCAATTGGGGGCTGATGAGGGTCAGAACGGCTTGCGCGTCCGTGAGTGTCGGTTTGCTTTGCACTTCAATTTTTCCGTTGAAGCCTCCGAAACCGGGGAACCAAGTAGTGGAAACGCCGGCCTCAGCCACGCCCGGCGTTTGCGCGACGACCAAGCGAATCATTTCGTTTTCGTTGATGCGCTCCTGCCAAGTCGTTGTGGCGCCTTTGGGTAAGGCGACGTTCATGGCAAAAACATGGTCGGGGTCGAAGCCGAGCGGCGTGTGCACCTTGGCTACGAACGTTTTCATGGCTCCGCCCGCGCCGGCGAGGAGCAAAAGAGTCAGCGCGACCTGCCCGGCGATTAGAAGGCGGTGTGTGTTTCGGCTGCGCGCGCTGCCGGTCAGCTTTGCGCTGCTTGCCTGAATCAGCGCGCTAAGAGGCGGCCGTGAAAGTTGATACGCAGGCGAAATCCCGAAGAGAATTCCAGTGAGCAAGGCAATCGCAGCGCTGAAGATCAATACCATGGCGTTTAAGTGAATTGCAGCCTCGTGCGGAAACGAATAGTAGGGAAGCATGGTGGAGAGAGCTTTGACTCCCCAGTAGGCGGCCAGGACACCGAGGGCAGCGCCCGTCACGGAAAGAAGTACGGATTCCGTAAGGAGCTGGCGGATCAGCCGACCACGTCCCGCGCCCATGGAGGTGCGGACGGCGAGCTCGTGCTGGCGCGCGGTGCCACGCGCCAGCAAGAGGATGGAAACGTTTGCGCAGCCGATGAGCAGGAGTACAACGACGGCCCCGAACAAAAAGACGAGTGTCCCGGCGAAGCGGCCCAGCACCTCTTCGTTGAGCGAGACAACCTTGACGCGCCTGTCCTGCGGATAATTTTTCGGATCTTCCTTCGCGAATCGGTCCACAAGGAGCTGCATCTCGGCTTGCGCGGCAGGATATTTTGTGCCGGGCTTCAGCTTGACGAAGGAGTTCCAGTAATAGTGCGGATCGGCGCTGGGTATCGCGGGGAGATATACGTCAGAATCGCCCCATGTGAAACGCGGCGGGACGACGCCGATGACCGTGAAGGGCTTGTGGTCCAGCTCGATCGACTTCCCAATTACATCGCGGCTTGCGCCGTATTGCCGCTGCCAGAAGAGATAGCTGAGGACCGCGACCGGCGCAGGATTGCCGCCGGGGGCGTCGGCGGTAGTGAATTCGCGGCCAAGCAACGGCGGGACGCCCATGTAATCGAACATGTTTGGCGAATAGAGGCCGACGATCACGGAGACGGGAAATTTTTCGCCGGTAAGATTTTCCTGTTTGCCGTCTTGCAAAAAAGCGTCGTCGACCGAGGAAGCTTTGAGAACTTCCTGGGCTTGTGTGCCGTTGACGATGAGCAGGGGGCCGCGGCCATTCTTGTCGCGGAGCTCAACGTGCACCATTCGATTAGCGTCCTTGTACGGATAGGGATCAAGGAGCACGCCATAGACGACACTGAAGATGGCTGTGGTCGCCCCGATTCCGAGCATCAGGGAAAGCGCGGCGCTGATAGCGAAACCGGGCGACTTGAGGAACTGCCGAAGCGCGTAACGTAAGTCCTGCACCAAGGTCCTCATGCCTAGCCTCCGCGCGGAGTTATACCTGTTAAGACGTTGCGAAGGCGGTTTGGTTCCCTGCGCGGGAGGTAATTACGCGAAATTTATTGTTTA
>DATFZQ010000020.1:0-7624 GCA_035314345.1 Candidatus Acidiferrum sp. | reverse complement strand
ATTGCGATGTTGCTGGGCGACCTGTTGACGTTGCGGCAGCTCAACCTGCCGGTCAAAGTTGTCGTTTTCAACAATGGTGCGCTGGGATTCGTTGAACTGGAAATGAAGGCCGCCGGATGGGTCTCCTACGGCACGGACTTGCTGAATCCCAACTTCGCCAAGCTCGCGGAGTCCGCCGACATAAAGGGAATTCGAGTGGAAGCGCCGGAAGATCTTCGGCCGGCTTTACAAACTGCACTTGACCATGATGGCCCATGTCTTGTGGACGTAAAGGTAAACCGGCAGGAGCTTTCAATGCCTCCCACAATCATGTTGGAGCAAGCCGTGGGATTCAGTTTGTACATGATGCGAGCGATTCTCAGCGGAAGAGGAGACGAAATAATCGATCTGGCGACAACCAACCTGCTCCCACGTTGAACATGCGGGCTGGCGATCTCTGCCCTATCAGGTAAGCATAGTTAATCGGCAAAACAAAAGAAGATAAGGCGTCCAACTTGAAATTGACGATATCAATGATCAGCGTCCCAATGTTGCCGCTTGAAGCCCTGACTACAGGAGGGGATTGATCATGGCAACCGCACCGGTCTCGCCGGTTTCGCCAACACGCGTTGAACACGAGCCTCCGCGGCTGCAGGCAACTTGGCAAAAGTACGGCATACCTATTCTTGTACTGTTACTGGCGACGGCGGTCATTGTCACGCTAACGCACAACTGGAATACATGGGAAGGAAGCGCGAGCGAGCAAGTTACGAATGACGCGTTTGTACGCGGCGATCTCACGCCTCTCAGTACGAAGGTGCCCGGTCTTGTTCGTGAGGTGAAAGTTGGCGACTACCAGCAGGTGCACAAAGGGGATGTGCTGCTTCGACTGGAAGATGAGGACTACAAAGCGCAGCTTGCCCAAGCTGAGGCTGCCGTGGAGGCGGCGAAAGCCGCCATTGTAAATAATCGGCGCCAGGGCAGTCTCCAGGATTCACGGATTGAGCGGGCAGCGGCGGGAATCGATCAGGCGAACGCCCAGATCGCCGCGGCCCAGGCCGGCAAGGAAGCAGTTCAAGCGGATGTATTGCGCACGCAGGAAGAACGCACGCGACAAGAAGCCCTCCTCAAGACACATTCCACGACTCAGCAGAAAGTCGAGACTGCCATTGCGGACGAGCGGCGGCTCGCTGCTCAGGCCGCTAGTCGCGAGGCCGACCTGACGCAGGCTCGAACCCTCCTCCACAGTAATGAATTGGCGGTCGAAGCGGAAAGGCGCAGCAAAAGTGTTTTGGAATCGCAAGGGATGCAGCTTCTTGCCGACCTTCGTGCCAAGCAGGCCGGACTCGCGGTGGCGCAGGTGAATTTGGGCTACACCAAGATCCTTGCCCCCGCCGACGGTACCGTCGGGGAGAGACAAGTACGACCAGGCCAACTTGTATCCCCCGGTACGCAGGTAATCACGTTTGTGGAGAACACACGCTGGGTGCAAGCGAATTTCCGTGAGACCCAGCTGACCAACATAAGAATTGGAGACACGGCGGAGATTCGTATTGACGTTTATCCCGGCCAGGTTATTCAAGGAAAAGTTCTACAGATTGCACCGGCAAGCGGATCGCAATTCGCACTTCTACCTCCCGATAACGCCACCGGAAATTTCACGAAAGTCGTGCAGAGGGTGCCTGTGAAAATCAGCCTCGATAGCTCGGCTCTTACGTCCCAGTTACGACCTGGGCTGTCTGCGGTTGTAAAAGTGCGAATCAGAAAGTAAGCCAAATAGATCATGAGTGCCACGACCATTACGATTTCTTCGACTAAGCGCCCAGGCGGCCCTGCCAGCATGGTCGCCGCCCTGCCGTCGGATTTGTCTCATAGTCCGCTGCTGGGAATTCTAGGCGTCGTCATGGGCGCTGGGATCGTAACCCTGGCTGGCCGCCTGTTATCTCTCGGTTTGGCGGATCTCAAAGGGAATGTGGGAATCGGGTTTGATGACGGAGCCTGGATCGCAAGCGCATTCAACGCCGCCATCATGTTCATCGGGCCGTTCACTGTATATCTGGGAGCCTTGTTGGGAACGCGACGAACTCTGCTGGTTTCCGCCGCAATGTTTATCGTGGTTTCTGCTCTACTTCCGTTAGTCCACACCTACAGCTTGTTGATGTTCTTGCTCGTGATCGCAGGCCTGACTTCCGGAACTTTCTATCCCCTGACCCTAACCTTTGCCCTGCGCAACATCCCCCTCCGCTATCTTGCGTTCACGGTAGCACTCTACGCCACTTGCGTCGAAGGGGCCGTCAATTTTGCGCCTTCTCTCTATGGTTTCTACCGGGAGCATCTTTCGTGGGAATGGATGTTCTGGACCTCGGCAGTCATCACGCCCGTGATGATGGCATGCATTTATTTCGGAATACCCGAGTCACCGAAGCCACAAAAATCTGGAACAGCGCCGAGCTTCGTTGGGTTTTTCTACGCCAGTGCTGGTTTCGCCTTGGTCTTCGCCGCGCTCGATCAGGGACAGCGGCTCGACTGGTGGCGCTCCGGGGTGTTCACAGCTCTGTTTATCGCTGGAGCATTCTTTTTGATCTGCAGTCTTGTTCGTCGTCTGCGAAGTCCTAATCCGCTGGTGGATTTGCCTTACCTCCGCAAATGGAACACGAATTTGCTGGCAGTTGGGCTGTTCGCCTTTCGCTTCGTTCTTCTCGCCACTATCTTGATTATTCCGCAATCGCTTGCGGTGCGCGGTTTTGACGCGGCTCAAATCGGCCCGGCAATCCTTTGGACAGCACTCCCAGAGCTCCTCCTGGCGTTTCTTGGTGCCTTTCTTCTTAACCGAGGCTTCGACACACGTCTGCTCATGGCCATCGGTTTTGCCTCGATTGCGTTCGCGTGCCTTATAAACGCGAATTTCACCAGCACTTGGTCGGCCGAGAACTATTTCCGGACGGAACTGCTCATGGCTGTCGGGCAATCGTTCGCCTTCATGGGACTGGTCTCGTCCCTGATATTGCAGGCCATCTTTTCCGGAGCATTAGAGGTGCCGCAGCGAGCACTGACGTTCTCCGCATTCTTCCACACGGTACGGTTGTTTGGAGGGCAGATCGGCGTGGCCGTAATGGGCCGCTTCATAGCCGAGCACGAGAAACTGCATTCGAACCTGCTGGGACTCCAGGTACAGAGGGGCGACTGGATTAGCGAAGGTACGGTACGAAACCTGACGGCAGGCTTGGCGGCTAAATCGAACGGATTGGCCGGGGCCGCAGGACGAGCCCTGGGCATCGTCGATGGCAAAGTCCGTCTACAGGCCTACGCGCTGACGTTTATTGATGCCTTCCATCTCGTCGCTTGGACCTGTGTCGGGATTCTGTTTGTGATCGCAATGCTACACCGATCGCCGATGAACTTCCGTGACTTGGGCTCCTTGCAGGGCTCTACCCCAACCGGAGAGGCTAAGCCGTGAACCAGCGTGTCTCGGTAATGGCTATCATTTTGTTCTTAGGCCACAGCTTTGTGTTTGGACAACAGACCGATTCGATCTCGCCGCGCGTTATCACCCTTCGCGAAGCTGTAGAACTGGCCCTGAAGCACAATCACGTTGTACGAATAGCCGAGTTCAAGGTCGAGGAGAAGCAGCATGCGAAAGAAGTCGCCAGAAGCGCGTACTTTCCACTTGTAAGAAATGACAGCGCTTTTGTCCACGTAACTGACACTCAGTTCATCGCGATTCCCGCAGGCGCGCTCGGTATCGTGGCCGGCAGTCCAATTCCTCCGCAGCCATTCATCCTTAATCAGGGAGGGCAGACCTTCGTGACCAGCGGGACCGGCCTCGTACAACCTCTCACCCAATTGTTCAAGGTGAAGGCCGGAAATGATGCCGTGCGCGCTGAGCTGAACGAGACGCGTGGAAAGGCACGCGGAGTCCAGAACGATATCGCACTGAAAGTTCATCAGCTCTATTACAAGATCCTCATTGCGCAATCACGCCGCTGTGCGATCGAGGCGAAGATTCTCGCAAGCGAGGACCTTCAGAGTGAGCGTGTGCAGCAAGTGAAATACGGCAGCACCCTTGAATCAGACCTCATCGAGAGCCGGGCACAGGCCCTCCAGTCGAAACAGGAACTGTTGAGCACTGATCTGCAACTCTCCGACTTGCGGATGCAGTTTAACGAGTCGGTCGGCTTTCCACTCGAAAAAGAGCTATCTCTCGATCCTCAAGTTTCACCTCCGCCGGGTAGTTGTCTGCGCGAGGAGTGCCTGGAATTGGCTTTGGAGTCGCACCCGGAAATCGCGGAAGCGCAAGCGGCAGTGGAGCAGGCTGCTGCGGGGATTCGCCTGGCAAAGCGTGAATACCTGCCGGATGTCGAAGCCTTCGCTCGTTACAGCTACCAGAACAACGTTCCGTTCCTCGCCCGCAACTTCGGAACTTTCGGCGTTCATCTCAACTTCGATCTTTTCGATGGAGGCAAGAAGCGGGCCGTAGTGCGAGAACGTGACGCGCAACTGGCCCAAGCAAAAGAGAACTTAGCCCGCGTTAGCGACGAGGTCGAACTGCGCGTACGGGCCGCGTACAACAAGTTGGAGCGTACACAGCAGATGATTGCAGTTTCAGAAGAATTGCTGGCGCTGCGCACGGAGAGCCGCCGCGTGGCGACGCAACAGATCGAGCAAGGAGCATCCCTCCGCTCCCAGGTCCAGGTGGCTGTGGCTCAGGAGCTTGAGGCCCAGACAATGCTCCTACAGTCGCAGCTCGATTATGCTCAGGCGCACGACGAGTTGACTGAAGCGACAGGACAGTCTCCCCAATGATCACACGCTCGAGCACACGGGGAAGCACGAGAGATCGTATGAAGAGATCCACCCTTCAGACGGCGCTGCTAATCGCTTCTTCGATGGTGTCTCACGCCCTTGCAGAGCCGATAACCTTTGCGAGTCCCACAAACATCTTCGCGCCCGTTTCGACGCCAGCGAAGTCAATCTTCGGATTGTCTATGTTCGTACTTGCGGTCACGGCAGCCATATTCGTGGTCGTGTTCACCTTGCTTGCCTACTCTGTCGCGAAGTTCAGAAAAAGGGCCAATGACGACGGCCGCGAGCCTCCGCAGGTGTACGGCAGCAATCAGGTGGAGATCGCCTGGACCGTTATCCCCGTCCTAGTTGTTTTGACCCTACTCGTGGCAACCGCGCGAGTGATTGCCGACGTTCAAAACGCCGCGCGACCTGACAATGCCATCGAAGTGACCGCCATCGGCCACCAGTTCTGGTGGGAGTTCCGCTACCCGGCGCTGGGAGTCGCGACTGCCAACGAACTACATGTTCCTGTAAGCGATGGCAATCACCCGATCCCGACGTTCATAAAACTGCTGTCGGCAGATACTGACCACAGTTTCTGGGTGCCACGTTTAGCGGGCAAAACCGACCTGATTCCTAACCACCCGAACAGCATGTGGATCGACCCGCATGAGACGGGTGTCTATCTGGGCCAGTGTGCGCAGTACTGCGGCACGCAACACGCCAAGATGCTCCTGCGTGTTTACGTGCAGTCCCGAGAAGATTTCGAGCGCTGGATTCAGGAGCAACGCCAGCCGGCGGTCGTGGCCGATACCGTTTCCGAAGGGCGACGAGTATTCGAAACAACGGCCTGCATCAACTGCCACAGCGTGGCGGGCACAATGGCGACCGGGCGTTTCGGCCCCGACCTCACACACCTGATGAGCCGCGAGACAATTGCTGCCGGCGCGGCCCTTAATACGCCTGAAAACCTACGGCTCTGGATTCGAAATCCCGACGCGATCAAGCCGGGTTCGCTAATGCCAGCGATGCAGTTGAACGATCATGACTTGGAAGCATTAACAGCTTATTTGGAGACGCTGCGTTGAAGGACCCATTGAACATGCCGAGGAGATCGCAAGATGTCGAGTGATTCCATTGCATTGCCGAGGGCCGAAGCAACATCGCGTCCCCTGGTCGATGCGCTCCACGGATGGGTTACTACCGTCGATCACAAGCGGCTGGGCATTCTGTACATCCTCTATGCCCTGATTTTTCTAGTGATCGGCGGGATCGAAGCAGGGATCATACGGATCCAGTTGATACACGCGCACAATGACTTTGTCTCGCCGCAGGTCTTCAACCGCATGTTTACCATGCACGGGACCACGATGATCTTCTTCGTCGCGATGCCTCTGGTGTTCGGTTTCGCCAATTATTTGATTCCTCTAATGATCGGCGCGCGGGACATGGCGTTCCCGCGCCTGAACGCTTTCAGTTTCTGGCTGATGGCATTCGGAGGCTTTCTCCTCTATTTCAGCCTCGTGGGAGCAAACGGTCTGTATGGGGCCGGAAATGCTCCGGATGTCGGATGGTTTGCGTACGCACCATTGACATCAAGGACGTTTTCCGTCGGACACAGCACGGATTTCTGGACGTTGGGATTGCTCGTGTCGGGCTTCGGCAGCATCGGCACGGCAATCAATATCCTAACGACGATTCTTTGTATGCGTTGCCCGGGGATGATCTTGGGAAAAATGCCGTTGTTCGCTTGGCTCAACCTTGTCATGTCCGGCATGGTAATCCTTGCCATAAGCCCGCTTACGGCGGCACAGGTAATGTTGCTTGTCGACCGATATCTTGGCGGCCACTTCTTCGATACCCAAGCTGGCGGCTCGGCCGTGGTTTGGATGCACTTCTTTTGGATCTTCGGGCATCCGGAGGTCTATGTTCTTGCCATCCCGGCATTCGCCTTCGCATCCGAGATCATCCCCGTGTTCTCCCGCAAGGCGATCTTCGGCTACCCGGTTATGGTGGCGGCGACGATTTGCATCGGATTTATCGGCATGAGTGTGTGGGCGCACCACATGTTTACGGTTGGCATGAGCTCGAGCGCCAACACTTTCTTCGTACTCTCGACAATGGCCATCGCGGTTCCCACCGGAATCAAGATCTTCAACTGGTTGGCCACTATGTGGGGAGGAAAGATTGAGTTCAAAACACCGATGCTGTTCTGCGTTGCTTTTCTCTTCCAGTTCTTGGTCGCCGGCCTCACCGGGATCATGTTGGGGGCCGCGCCGTTCGACTGGCAGCTGAGTAATTCATACTTTGTGGTTGCACATTTTCATTACGTGATCGTGGGCGGGATTCTGTTCACGATCTTCGGTGCTTTCTATTACTGGTTTCCGAAGATGTCGGGAAAGATGTGCAACGAGACTCTGGGTAAGCTCCACTTCTGGCTGTTCTTCATCGGGTTCCACCTGACCTTCGATTTCATGCACATTCCCGGCATGCTGGGCATGCCGCGTCGAATCTACACCTATGAGCCCGGGCGTGGCTGGGATGTCTGGAATCTCATCGTGACGATTGGTGTGTTCTTCCAAGCACTGGGCACGGTAATTTTCGTCACCAATCTTCTGTGGTCCTACTTCAAGGGAAAAGCTGCGGGTAGCGATCCTTGGGACGCCTGGACGCTCGAATGGTCCACACTTTCACCGCCGCCGGCGTATAACTTCGCTTCCATCCCGGTAGTCAAGAGCCGCCGTCCGCTCTGGGACTTGAAGCATCCGAACGATCCTGACTGGAAGTACGAATGATGAGGAGAACATTGTGAATGCGACCTCCATGACCGTAGCCGAGACAATTCAGTGGGACCGTCCTG
>DATFZQ010000019.1:0-5356 GCA_035314345.1 Candidatus Acidiferrum sp. | reverse complement strand
ACTTTGCTATGTCTGTACTCGCAGCCACAGATGGGAGCATTTGGGTCGCCACTCACGACGGGTTGACCAGCTGGAAAAATGGACGAACTACAATTCTCCGCAAAGCAAATGGACTGCCAGATGACGCGATACAATCTCTTTTCCAGGATGATCGCGGGCGCATCTGGGCGTTCACGGGTCACGGACTGGCCTATTCCAACAACGGCAGGTTTGTAGCCGTAAATGGCGTACCTAGCAAAGAAGTGTATTCCATCACCGGGGACAAGGCGGGCAACCTATGGCTTTCGGGGAATGGAGGCCTGTCGCACTTGCTGGAGGGACGTTTGGTCGAAAATTTCCCCTGGTCGGTCATGGGACGTCACCAACAAGCTAAGGTCGTAGTACCTGAACAAGGCGGAGTGTGGCTTGCCTTCTGGATCGATGGGGGCGTTTTGTATTTCAAGGATGGTCAGGTCCGCGCCTCGTACACGGCTGCGGATGGCCTGGGTAAGGGTCCGGTCGCCGGTCTTCGACTCGATCGCGACGGGGCGTTGTGGGCGGCAACGGAGGAGGGCGGCCTTAGCCGGATCAAAGATGGCCGCATTGCAACACTCACCAGCAGCAATGGTTTACCTTGCGACATTATTCACTGGACGATCGAGGATGAGGATCGTTCGTTATGGTTGTACGCGGGCTGCGGTCTGGTGCGCATCACGCGAAGCGAACTGGACGCCTGGATCGCCGACCCTAACCATAGCGTTCGAACGACGGTCTGGGACGCGGCAGACGGCGTCATAGTCCGCCGGACTTCGCCTGGTTACTTCGGTCCTCCTGTCACGAAGGCTACCGATGGCACGTTGTGGTTCCATACGGGAGAAGGTATCCAAGTCTTCGATCCGCGTCATGTTGCTTTCAACAAACTCCCGCCGCCGGTGCACATCGAGCAAATTGTCGCGGACAACAAGCTTCAATGGCAGAACTTACCTGGCGGGGCAGCTTCGAATTTGCGTTTGGCGCCGCGGACTCACGATGTGCAGATCGATTACACCGCTCTCAGCCTGGTCGCGCCGGAGAAGATGCAGTTCCGCGTCAAGCTGGAGGGGCAGGACAAAGACTGGAGAGTGCCGGTCAACCCGCGCCACTCGCACTACACGAACCTTCCTCCTGGCCCCTACCGGTTTCGCGTGATCGCGAGCAACAACAGCGGAGTGTGGAACGAGCAGGGTGATGTGCTCGATTTTTCCATCGCCTCGGCGTTCTACCAGACGAATTGGTTTCGCGGGCTCTGCGTAGCTGCTGTTCTGGCGCTGCTGTGGGCGGCCTATCAGCTGCGCGTCCGGCACTTGCATCATGAGTTCGACATGACCCAGGAGACGCGTGTCGGCGAGCGCACACGAATCGCAAGGGACCTGCACGACACACTTCTGCAGAGTTTCCACGGGCTGGTGTTCCGCTTCCAGGCGGCTCGCAACATGCTTCCGAATCGCCCCGAGGAAGCGACTCAGGCTCTAGATGCTGCATTAATTCGGGCCGAGCAGGCACTGGACGAAAGTCGGCACTCCATTCAGGGGTTACGTCCCAGCCTGTCCCCTGAAAACGACCTCGATCAAATGTTGATAACAACCGGTCAGGAACTAGCTTCCTCCAACCACGCCGAGGACGACTCACCCCGCTTCGAGGTGATCGTGGAAGGCGAGCGCCGAGGCCTGCTTCCGATGATCAAGGATGAAATCGGTCGAATCGCGCAAGAACTGCTCCGAAATGCATTCCGGCACGCACGCGCACATGAGATTGAGGTCGAAATACGTTATGAGAAAGACGTTTTCCGCCTAATTGTGCGCGATGATGGTAAGGGTATGGACCCACAGATATTAAAAGACGGTGGGCGTGCCGGGCACTGGGGGCTACCAGGTGTTCAGGAACGCGCACTTGGAATCGGAGGTCGATTGGAATTTTGGAGCGAAGCCGGAGCCGGTACAGAAATCCGATTGACGCTCCCCGCGGCTATCGTTTACGAAAGGCCGCGGAATCGCGATCGATTTAATCTGTTCGGCAAACGGAGGATTCATGAGCACAAGTCCTAGTTTGATTCGAGTCCTCACCGTTGATGATCATGCCCTCCTGCGCGAAGGGATCGCGGCCTTGGTCAATGCTGAGCCAGACATGGAGCTGGTGGCAGAGGCCTCCGACGGAGAGGAAGCCATCAAACAATTTCGACGGCATCGTCCGGACGTGACTCTGATGGATATTCAAATGCCGAATTTGAATGGTACCGAAGCAATCGGACGCATCAGGAACGAATTCCCGAACGCCAAGATCATAGTCCTATCGACTTATTCCGGGGATGTCCAGGTCCTGCGCGCCATCAAAGCGGGTGCTCGGGGATACATCCTGAAGGGACACGTGCGCAGAGAACTGTTGGACGCGATCCGGAGTGTCCATGCCGGACACAAGCGAATACCGCCCGAGATTGCCGCGGAGCTGGCTGAGCATGCTGCCGACGATGAGCTGACTTCGCGCGAAATTGATGTGCTTCGTTCGATTGCTGCTGGCAATGGCAACAAGCAGATCGCCGACAAGCTCTCCATCGAGGAAACGACCGTCAAGAGCCACATCAGCAGCATTCTCTCGAAGCTGGGCGCCAACGATCGGACCCATGCTGTGACCATTGGACTGCAGCGCGGGATCATCGAACTGGGCATCCCTCAAAAGTATGACTCGTAAGTCCTCCCTTATCCCGTTTCGACATCTTCCAGGTATCCACTAGCATGGGACCAGCAACGGAGGATACTTTGCAACGTTTGTTTTCCACATTCGCGGAGGGCTGGCCCGGCTTTGGTCTTTTGCTTCAACGCGTCCTGACGAGCGCGATTCTACTTTATTTCGCGGGCACCCATCTCCTGGAAAGCAGTAGCTTGGCGCCGAGCCTTCCACATCTGATGGCGGCTGTCGCTGGAGTGCTTCTGCTCTTTGGCCTGTGGACACCATTAGCAGGAAGCGCGATCGCCATTGTCGAGGTCTGGATATTCTTGGCGCGGTCAGGGAACCCCATGATCGCCATCATGCTAGTTAGCCTAGGTGCCACCGTCGCGATGATCGGACCCGGAGTTTGGTCGATCGATGCCCAACTTTACGGACGGAAGCACATCGAACCTTCAAGGCAATAAGACAATCCTCCAAAAGTATGAATGCTCCCTCTCCGGGAAGTACAAGCCTGCGCCTGTAACATACGACTAGACCACAATTGTCCGATTTGCCGTTGTAATCAGACCAAGGTCATCGCAAACTCACCGCAGACTCCCATTATGAGAAATATGAACATGATGGAAGCCTGAAGGTTAGGGAGGAGACTATGGGCGCAGCCGTTGCTTTCACGGACCTCGGAGGCCTCGCAGGAACAAGCTTTCCAGAAGTGGGCGAGCTGGAAGACGAACGCCTTTACCTCGAATCGGAAATTGGCTCCGAGTACAACTTTGGGGACATCGTCGGCAAGAGTGCCGCCCTTCGCAAAGTGCTGGATCAGGTTTCCATTGTCGCGCCAACGGGGTCAACCGTGCTCCTGCACGGTGAAACCGGCACCGGCAAGGAACTCGTTGCCCGGGCGATTCATAACCTCAGCCCGCGTCGCGAGCGCACTTTCGTTCGGCTCAACTGTGCCGCCATACCTTCCGGGCTGGTGGAAAGCGAATTGTTTGGGCATGAAAGGGGAGCTTTCACCGGTGCGCTCATGCAGAAACGAGGACGCTTTGAGTTGGCCGATCGCGGCACTCTCTTCTTAGATGAAATTGGCGATATCAGTCTCGAGCTGCAGCCAAAGCTATTGCGCGCTCTGCAGGAACGTGAGTTTGAACGCTTGGGGAGTACGAAAACCATCCACGTCGACGTTCGCCTGATTGCCGCAACCCACCGCGATCTGCAGAGCATGATAAGCAACAACCAGTTCCGCGAAGACCTTTTTTACAGATTGAATGTTTTTCCGATCGAAATCCCTCCGCTTCGCGAAAGGCGCGAGGACATTCCGCTCTTGGTGCACTATTTCGTTTTGCGCCACTCCCGGCAAATGCAAAAGTGCATCAAATCGGTTCCGAAGCAGGCGATGGAGGCGCTGGCGAACGCCGATTGGCCAGGCAACATTCGCGAGCTGGAAAACTTCATCGAGCGCTGCGTCATTTTCACGCAAGGGGACGAATTGAACGTCCCACGCGCAGAGCTGAGGCGCTCCGCTGCTTCAGGCGCATCAACTTTCGAACAGGCTGAGCGGCAGGTCATCATCCGAGCTTTGAGAGCTGCCTCCGGAAGAATAGCCGGCAAGGGCGGAGCGGCAGAGCGCCTGGGATTGAAACGAACAACACTCCAAAACAAGATGTACAAGCTGAACATCAGTCGAGCTGGCTGTACCGTGTAGGTGTTTGCGCAGGGCTCGTGCGCTACGCGGTATCTATTGACGATTTAATGGTGATGAGGGTAAGGCAATGAGCATGGAAACCAGAATGGCAATTGAGCAATCGACACCAATGCCACAGCTTTCCGAGAGCGGCGTGAGTGTGCGTTATGAAACCAAAGTGTTCTCGCATTGGGATCGGCAAGCGTGGGCCGAAGTCGCTCACGCTTTCACGTATGAAATTGCCTGGATACCGGAACGGCAGTGCTGGCGGACTTTTCTATGCTCCGTCAGCAAGCTCGCCTGAAGAGTTTGGAAGAGGAGGACGTTATGGCAACAGCAACGCAATCGACCCTTATACAAGAATTGGACCCGAAAAAGCGGAGTTCCACCTCGCGACATTTTGAAAATGCGCTGCGGCAAAAAATCGTCGGGCAGGACGAAGCCGTCGAAGCGCTTGTCGAGCTGTATCAGGTGTTTTGTGCTGGGCTTCATTCTCCAGGTCGTCCCGTCGGAAACCTGCTGTTTCTGGGACCGACCGGCTCCGGCAAGACGCGCATTGTCGAGGCCGCTGCGGAGATTCTGTTCGGCGATAGCCGAGCGCTGATCAAAGTGGATTGCGCGGAATTTCAGCACTCGCATGAGATCGCAAAATTGATTGGCAGTCCTCCAGGCTATCTTGGTCACCGTGAGACCCATCCACTGATAACCCAAGAGGCGCTGGCGGCCAGCCATCGTGGCGAGTTGAAACTTAGCTTCCTGCTGTTTGACGAGATTGAGAAAGCGAGTGACGCACTTTGGCAACTGCTGCATGGAATCCTGGGCAAAGCGACCTTAACGTTAGGGGACAACCGGAGAGTCGATCTATCGCAGACGGTGATCTTCCTGACTTCGAACCTGGGAGGGGGAGAAATCACGGAATTGATGCAAGGCGGGATGGGTTTCATCCGGCCGAAGGACATGCCAGCCAAGGGATTAAATGAGAAGGTGGAGAGG
>DATFZQ010000018.1:0-20843 GCA_035314345.1 Candidatus Acidiferrum sp. | reverse complement strand
AGAAGTTGACCGATGTAGTAGGGCTGTATCTGAATCCGCCAGAAAAGGCCCTGGTGTTGTGCGTCGACGAGAAGAGTCAAATCCAAGCGCTGGATCGCACGCAACCTGGGTTACCGATGAAGAAGGGTCGCTGCGGCACGAGGACACACGATTATAAACGCCATGGCACGACCACCCTGTTCGCGGCTCTGGAAGTTTTACAGGGTCGGGTCATTGGTCAGTGCTATGAGCGGCATCGACACCAGGAGTTTCTCAAGTTTCTCCGCCGACTCGAGGAGGAGTTTCCTGGAGATGTTCCCTTGCACTTGGTGATGGATAACTACGGTACGCATAAGCATCCACGGACGGTGGCGTGGCTCAAACGACGCCCTCGCTTTATCTCTCACTTTGTGCCGACCAGTTCCAGTTGGCTGAATCTGATCGAACGCTGGTTTGCAGAGCTGACTTCTAAACGCGTGCGACGGGGTTCGTTCTTCAGTGTCGACGATTTACAAAGGGCTATTACGGATTTTCTGAATGCTTGGAATGAGGAACCGAAACCCTTTGTCTGGACGGCTACGGTCGAATCCATTCAAGTGAAACTCTCTCGCTGCCGCCAGACCCTGGAGCAGATCCAGCCCGGATGTACGAAACCGCGAACAAGAAAAAAGGGAGAGGAGACTGTCTAGCTAATTCTTGGACACTAGACTAGAAGCTGAGAGAGATATGTCAGAGCGAAAGAGGCATGTCGGAGTGAAAGGGGTATGCCAAAGTTAGAGGGGCATGACAGAGAAAGAAGAAGGCCAGCCGCTCTCTCAGGACGGCTGGCCCTTACTGCTTTTACGGTCCGCAGAGGCTGTGATCATCCCGAAGGAGGCAGGATGGTCAGCTCTACGTGTGCTCTGGCAAAAGCCAGAAACTTACTGGCGCCTTAGCGAGCCGCGGCGGAACCCGGGCGGCGCAACGGGCGGCGCGCAAGGTCCTCGACGGCGTTAACGCTACGCCGGGCCATATCGACTACTGGGTTCTGGCTGTCCGCTACGCGCTGAACGCCGGCTTCCCAAGCCTTCTGAAGCATGTACAAACTCATGACCACAAAAGCGATAGCCGCGAATCCCAGCGCAAACAGCGCAAAGGCGGCAACGAGTTCGCGCACAAAGTAGAGCTGCAGCGCGATTACGACCCCTAAGAACCACCACATCCATTTGCGGTTGCTGTCTTTGGTCTTCATCGATCCTCTGTTATTGATCCCCGCTTGTCCGAACATTTGCTGCCCCCTAGATTCTTGCTGCTCTCGCCTTTAGATGCGTGAGCCCTGTCTTTTGGTCCAGCCTCTTGCACCTGACCTATTTGACAGCAAGGGGGGAACAAAGGCGATAGTACAGAAGGCACAATTTAGGGTGCAAACCATTGGTTCAGTACTCTTATGACCCACTCTGAAACAGGTTAAGTCTCTTAAAATCAGTGCATTATATGTGACTAATCTTTCGCCTGTCTTTTCGCCTGTTTTTCCCTGTACTCAGTATCGGGGACCTGTCCCTCCGTACAGTAGTACAGGTGCGGATTTATCCCTCTAAGTTGTGAAGGATGAGGCCAATCCGTATCAAAACTGGGAGCGCGGAGAGCACGTCGAGGCACGGAAAGTAGCCTTGGTTCGGCTCCAAAAGCGGTTATGAGAGGAAAATCGCGCCGACGGAGGAATTCGTCTCCGGCAGCGCGATCTGTTTGCTTCAAACAGAATCAAATTGCTTCGGATTTCTTTGAATAAGGCGTTATGCTCTTTTCAGGATCCGGGTGATCCCGACGAGGATGACCGCGCCAACAAAGGCGACGATGACCGAGCCAATCAGCCCCCCGGCCGGCCATATTCCCAAACGGCCGAAGAGCCAGCCACCAAGCCAGCCACCCACAATGCCTAGTAGGATGTCCACGATGATGCCGTAGCCACCACCTTTCATAACGAGTCCGGCGAGCCAACCAGCGATAAGACCAACAACGAGCCAATAGATCATGTGGTGCCTCCTTTGCTTAGATGCGGATAGGAAGGGTAAGTACGCGAGCCACTTAGAACACGCCCTTGCCGAATGTCAAACGCACACCGGTGGAAAGAAGCAGGTCGTTCGTTTTGAAGCCCGGGAGCGGATTGCTGAGGTAGCGATCGCTGTAAGTGACTTGCCAACTGAGCCAGTTTTTCAGCTTGGTTGCGGCGGTGGCGTCGAACTGAAAGCGGTAGGTGCCTGTCTCCGAGATGTTCGGGTAGATGCTGAACTGCTCGGTAACCGTAGTGCGACTGCTGAGCTTGGCGTTGAAGGTTTCGCCAAGAACGATTTCCCCGGTTTTGCGCGTGACGGAGGGCATGGCCGGCTCGGTTGCGGTAGCTGCAACTGCCCCGTAGAACGCCTGGTTGTAGCTGCCGCCTCCAAAGACATCGAACGTCGTGGCCTTGGTATTGATGACGTGATAGCCGAATCCGCCGCCGAGGACATTGCGCAGATCGAGGTCCTGGAATTGGTCGTACTCGAGGTCGGTGAAGCCAAAGACGAAAAGGTGATCGCTAACGTTTAGGTCGCCGCGAATTCCGCCGCGAATGGCATGGGCGGTAGTGGAGTTCACGCCGTTGACGGTGCTATTGCTGTAAATGGCGGTGGAATAGACGGAGATTTTGTCACGCTCAGTAACACGGGCAGCCTTGCCGGAGAGCGTATAGGTGAGCGACTGCGAATTGCCTCTGGTAACACTGAGGCCGGTGTCTAGGAGGCCGCTCCAGAAATCGGTAAGGTGCGGGTGGCGGAGGCGCTCGATCTGATCGTCGTACGCCTTTTGCTCCGCGTCGTCACGGACGCCGACAACGATGTCCTTGGAAGCGGTGACAGAGCCGGTATCTTTAGTGGCGACTTCAAACTTGCCGTCGCTGGTGGTCACGATGCCGACGATGGTCTGGCCGTCCTTGAGCGCGAGATGAAGCGCTTGCGTGGAAACGATGGAAGTGACGGCGTCCCATTGGAGGCTGACATCGCCCGCAAACTCGGATTTCAGCAAAAGCGTTTTCGCGTCGGACTTGACGATAGTTCCGCTCAGCCGGTCGCCATTTTTCAGGGTTACCTGATCGGCCAGTACAGCGGTGGCGCAGACGGCCAAAAACACACCCACGATTAAGCTTCGAAGCACGGTCGTTCTCCTTTTTCTGTTTAGTCCCCAGCTTAATTCATGTACGCAATGCGGCTGGGACTTCTCTGGGCGCGGCAGGCTGCTTGGTCTTGCGTAACTTCTCTCACGAAGCGCAAATAGTGTAAAGGAGGTGTCAGAGAAACCCAACGACATTGTTGGGCGGAAATAGATCCGGCCCAAAAGCAAAGCACGCGACAGAGCTTTCCGGCCTCTTGTATACTGCCTCCCGTTCAAGGGATGGACGAATTGCGATGGACCTGCTGTGCCAGGTAGGGCGATGCGTCCAGTTAGGCGTTTTCGACGCCCGACAAGGTGAGACCTCCACCGGCCTCACGGAATTTACAAAAACTCATTGAAGTTGGGAGACTCGATGGCCTTACGCATTCGACTTTTCGCACTATTAGTTTTGGCGGGGACAGTTTTTTGCGGGGCATGTGGCAAGACGCCGGGAGAGAAAACGGGGGGTGGGCGGGCAGGAGCGGCGGCTCGGCCAACCATTGTGTTTATGACGGACTTCGGGACGGCAAATGACGCGGTAGCGGTGTGCAAGGCCGTGATTGTGGGGATCGCGCCGGATGTGCGGTTGATGGATATCACGCATCAGGTGACGCCCTTCCAGATTGAAGAAGCGGCGCGATTTCTGGCGGGAGTGACGCCGTACTATCCTTCTGGGACGATTTTTCTGGTGGTGGTGGATCCGGGAGTTGGGACGTCACGGAAGGCTGTGATCGTGAAAACAAAGAAGGGGCAGTATTTTGTGTTGCCGGACAACGGAGTCATTACGCCGGTGATCGAGCGGGACGGGTTGGACTCCGCGCGTGAAATTACGAACACGGGATGGATGCTGCAGCCGAAGGTTTCTTCGACGTTCCATGGACGGGATATTTTTTCACCCGCCGCAGCGCATCTGGCTGAGGGGTGGGACTTCACATTGGCCGGGGATGTCGTTCCACAGCTGATGCAGCTCACGCCAAAGGTGCCGAACACTTCGGAACGCGGGATCGAGGGCGACATTATTGGTTTGGATGATCCTTACGGATCGCTGATCAGCAACATACCGGGGGAGGAGTTTAAAAAACTTGGTTACGTGCTTGGAGACAAGATTATTGTGCTGCTCAATAAGAAACCCTTGAGCGTGCCTTATGTAAAGACCTTTATGGATGTGGCAGTTGGAGAAGCGCTGCTGTACATCGATTCGCGGGGAAGGATCGGGCTGGCGTTGAATCAAGGGAATTTTTCGCAGGTGAACAAGATTGCGCCGCCCGGGGCAATTTTTATTCCGCGGAAAGGTGCAGCGATCAAGAAGTGATATGGCAAGTGGATGAGGCAGTGTAGGCGCAGAAGAGGAAGAGACCCAATCGGATACACACTCAGTCTTGCTTTTTTACGTTTGCTGCTTGAGGGCCCTTTGGGCCTTGTACGATTTCAAATTCAACCGAGTCTCCTTCCGCCAAGCTCCGATATCCATCACCTAGAATTGCAGAGTAATGAACGAAAACGTCCGGACCATCCTCCCGCCCCAGGAAACCATATCCCTTCGCATTGTTAAACCATTTTACTTTTCCAATCATCTCGCGCCGCTCCTTAGATTCGTCCTGGGGGCCTTGCAGGGGGAAATACTAACTCCGGGAATGCCTCTGAAGCCCTAGGCTGTCATTGCACCACGCACGGACCGACTCAAGCCCGAAAGATGCTCGAGGAGTCTGATTGGAACACTACTATTGCGGATTGCGTGAGGTCGTTGCTCAAGCGCAATTACAGGCCAAGATCAACGCAGATAGCTGAATTGACGCATCCTGCGAACAAATTGTCGGGAAGAGCCGGAGCCGGTCCGGTCTCAACAGGATGGGCCCATTCCGCCATCGGCGCTGCCTATGCCAACGCACGCGCGACAGGAAATATTCAAGCCTGTGGGGTTGGACGCCTTTGAGAACATTTTGAAGAACATCAAAGATTTTTAGCTGACGCAGGCTAAGTTGCCAACGCAGCAGGAGTCTGCGTAAACGGTTCGAACGGCGACCCCTCGAGCTTCTTACGATTCACGGCTTCAGCCGCACAGAGGCGCCGGTCTACGTGAGGGGACGAGCGCAGGCCACCAGAAGCAAGTACGCAACGCCTTCCCACAGGTACGCCGCACGTGGGACAAGGGATGGAGGACAATTGTTTGGGCGTTAGTTCCCTAATTTTCATCCGGCAAGACTGTGCCAGGAGGCATTTAAGCGTCTGTTCACTTTTGCACATTCAGTTGTGCCCTGAACCTGAATGATAATTCTCGACTCGCGCAGGTCTGCCGGGTTCTTACTGCCCTCCTGAATTACTGGCGGCCTCCACGGGACGCTTCTCTAATTTGCTTTTTCTCCGACTGCGGCCAACAATAACGTTTGAGGCGCTTTTCAGCGGTTTGCCAAGGAGTACGTTATGCCTGAAGCCGTGATTGTTTCTTCTGTTCGTACCCCCGTTGGGAAAGCATTCAAAGGATCTCTGCGCGCGACGCGGCCGGATGATTTGGCGGCGCTGGCTATCAAGGAAGCGCTCGCGCGCGTGCCTGGGTTGGACGCCAAAGAGGTTGATGATGTGATTCTAGGCTGCGCCATGCCGGAAGGCGAACAAGGGATGAACGTGGCGCGGATTGCGGCGCTGCGCGCGGGGCTGCCGATTGAGACTTCGGCGATGACGATTAACCGCTTTTGTTCCTCGGGGTTGCAGGCGATTGCGATTGCGGCCGAGAGGATTCGCGCGGGATCGGCGCAGGTGATTGTGGCTGGAGGAACGGAATCGATGACCATGGTGCCGATGGGAGGCAACAAGGTTTCGCCGAATCCGTGGCTGGTGGATCACAACCCGGATGCATACATCAATATGGGGCTGGGGACGGAGAATATCGCGAAGAAGTTTGGGATTACGCGAGAACAGGCAGACAAGTTTTCCGTGGAATCGCATCAGAAGGCGCTGGCGGCCATTGCGGCGGGACATTTCAAGGACGAAACGGTTTCGGTGGAAGTGAAGATTACGGCGGTGGCGAACGGGAATGGAAGTTCGGCCGGATCTGCATCAGGAAAGGCAAACGCCGCGGCAAAAGCAGCGACGCAGACTTTTACGTTTGAAACGGATGAAGGGCCGCGCGCGGATACTTCGTTGGAAGCTTTGGCGAAGTTGAAACCAGCGTTTCACGTCAAGGGAACGGTGACCGCAGGGAATAGTTCGCAGATGAGCGATGGAGCGGCGGCAGCGGTAGTAATGAGCGAGGAACGCGCCCGCGCGCTAGGGCTGAAACCGCTGGCGCGTTTTGTGGCGTATGCCACGGCTGGCGTCTTGCCGGAAGAGTTTGGGATTGGGCCCGTTGCGGCGATTCCCAAAGCGCTGAAATTAGCGGGGCTGACTTTGAATGACATCGCTGTGTTCGAATTGAATGAGGCGTTTGCGGCTCAAGCGCTGGCGGTGATTCAGCAGGCAGGACTCGATCCTGCGCGCGTCAATCCGAATGGAGGCGCGATTGCGCTCGGTCATCCGCTCGGGTGCACTGGTGCGAAACTTACGGCGACGATTTTGCGCGAACTGCAGCGGCGAAACGCACGGTACGGCATGGTGACTATGTGCATCGGCGGCGGCATGGGCGCCGCGGGGATTTTGGAGCGCCTCTGACTCTATCGGCGCAAGCCCAAAGCCAGCTTAATCCGCCGAACGTTTGCCCTTGTGTTAAGCTGCGCTCGATTCGAATTCTTGGGCTTCTCCTCCTCCTTTCTCTGTGCAGCATCCTTCGCGCTGAAGCTCCCGAACCGCAAGCTGCCAAGCTGCCTGGCGAACCGCATCATCACCTGCAAATTGACAATGAGTTTGTGCGCGCTTACTACGTCGAGGTAGCTGCGCACGACGAGACGCAGCTTCACCAGCACGACCACGACTATATTTACGTCTCATTGGGGCAAGCCGACGTCGTGAATGCCGTCTTCAACAAGCCCGAGGTTCACATCGTTCTGAAAGACGGGGAAGCGCATTTCACCCGCGGTGGGTTTGCGCATGTGGCGCGCAATTTGAGCGATGTGCCCTTCCGTAACATAACAATTGAATTGCTGAGGACGAGCGGCGAGCCGCGAAATTTATGCGCCCAGATTTCGCCTAATGGTGCCGGCGCAGTTTGCGAGAAAACGACGGAAACCGCCCAAGGAGGCCACGGGTTTTCCGTTGCGCCGCAGATGGAGACGGACACGATGAGGCTGACATTGATGCGCCTCGACCCGGAAACAGAGCACGCGGGAGTGGGGCTAGAGTCGGATTCCTTGCTGGTGCCGTTGAACGGCTCGGAAGTACAAATTCAACTCCAAGGCGAGCCATCGAAAATCCTGCGTGGCGGCCAGACCGCCTGGTTTGGGGAGAATTCGGCTGGGAGTGTGTGGAACCCGGGAAAGAATCCCGCAAGCTATCTTGAACTGACCTTCAGGCACAAAGGCTAAAGCGGGACACGCTGAGGTCGGCGCTCCGTAAAAAATCAGCGTTTTTTGGCGTCGACAGTGACAAACAGGGATTCAGGTGCATCCTTGGCGGTGAAGTACTCCTCGCTGACGAGTTTTCCTGGACCGATTAGGCGGGTGACGTTGCGCAGCTTGAGCGTGGTGCCGCCGGCGGAGAACTCCGAATGAAAAACGAGGGCGTCGCCTTCAAATTGGCCGGTCTCGACGATGGCGCCGTGGAAGCCATTGCCGAAGAAGTAGGCTTTATATGCCTTTTCTCTGGCGTCCCACGTTATCACGAGACGATTCCCCCGTTGTCGTGGTCAGGGAGTAGGTTTCGCCCGGTTTTAGTGCGGCTGTCGGGTCTTGTGTGAAGAGTGCGCCAAGCGCTTAAGAGTTTGCGATAGGCGTCTTCTCGCGAAACTGTGACTTTGAGGCGGGGCATGCGACCTGGAGTGCAATTCCTGGATGGCGTTCAAGAGCAAACTGCAAACTGAGCAGCATGAAGCCCCAGCCGTAGCTGGTGGAATCGAACCACTCGTTTTCCCAGTCGGCGTTGCCGAAGAATCCGCTCTGTAGCAGATGCACGATGGTTTTTCCGCCGCGGGATTCGAGTGTCCATTCGACGAGTCCCATCGGGTCTTTCCAGGCAAACTTTTTCCTGGCTCCCATCCGAGGATTTCCGCTTCACCTTCGTAGGCCGGGCCCCAGGAGACGAAGATCTTGCCGCCAAGGCCTGGCGTTACGCGGGCTTCGAGGGGAAACCATCTGGCCAGCGCGTTCCCGTCGGCCAATGCCTTCCATACTTCTCCGATAGGAGCATTAATCTCTACTTCTCTTTCGACGCGCCGTTCTTTTCTTGGTTCTTCGGCTTATTTGGTTCGTTCATGATTCGCTCCGGAGTCTCTGCTTCCTGCGTGTGCGTTTCTGCCAGGTTCCTGAAACTCATGCACTCGCTTTATTTGCTGCTAGTGCGCTAGCGAGCCTCTCGACCGCTCGCTCCATTTGACCTTCGAGCTCTTTGGCTTTTTCCGCACTCAGTCCCCAGCCACAGCCGCGCACGCACAACATTTTCTGTGGGCCCATCGAGAAGGCTTTCAATTCTAGGACGCCGTGAATTTCCTCCCAACTGAGCGTGGTCTCACGTTTTGTCTTGGCTAATACGCGGCCGGAGGCTTTGCCGCTGTCCTGAAGTTCTAGCGAAAAGGTTTCTCCTACTTCGCCATAATCGCCACTTTTCGTTAGCCACTTTTTCAGGCCGGCTGCCGTACGCTGCAACTGGACAGCCTGATCGAAAGAAAATTCCGCGGCCTTCATAACCAAAAACGAGCTGCGGGAGGCGCCGAAATAATTCTCAAGATAATGCTTCAGCAAAGCCAGAGCCATTCGCCAACCGGAATCGGTGCCCTCAAATTCGTCATTCCACTCCGCGCCCTCACGAAATCCGGAATTCACCAGCCGAATGACCGTTTCGCCGCCTTCTTTGGCTATGGTGACTTCGAGGACGCCGGCACTCATTCCCGGCGGCGGATTCCAGCGAATGGCAAACTTTTCGGCGGGTTGGGCAATAAGGACTTCATAGGGAATGCGGTAATTGAACTTTTCGAAGATCCAGGTGATTGTCGCGCCAGGTTCAGCTTTGCCTTCGGCGCGATCGGGAAACCAGTGGGCGATTTTCTCCGGGTCGGCCCATGCTTCGTAAGCTTGCTGCGGCGTGGCTTTCGTGCGGATCTCGGCGCGGATGATCCGGCCAATGTGTTCGATCGGTTTGTTTTCGGGCTTGTAAGTCATGACGCGCTCCCTTGTGTGTCGAGGGTCTGCGGTTGAGATTCTGGATCCTTCGCGGGCGGCATCGGATAGCAGCCGACGACCAGGCGGAATGGCCGGCCTTCCGCAGGTGTCCCATCTGCCTTCGTAAAGGGCGAACTGTGCCGGCCAGCGACCTCGACGATGGCACGCTGGAGTTCTGCGGTAAAGGCAGCGCGTTGTTCCGGCGAAACGAAGCGCAGTTCGGTGTTGATAGAGAGAGTGGCAAGGCGCTTTCCGGCTGCGGCGGCCAGTTCCGTGGAACGTGCCAGCTCCGATTGCAGCTTGGACGCGAGGCCTAGCAGATACTTCGCTGAAAATGTGTCCGCTACTTGTGCGGGATCAGCGGCGAGTTTGCCCAATAATTCCGGCGACAAAACGTAGCCGCGCGCCGTAGCTACGTAGCATTGTTCGTAGAGACGGCGGCGGCGGCGACGACCGGCGCGGGCCAGGAAGCGGGCGCGGGCGAGCTCGCGAACATGATAGTTCACCGTCTGTCTGGGAAGTTTCATGCGCCTGGCGACGCCCGTCGCGGAATCGGGTTCGGCGAGGGCGGCGAGAATCTTCAGGCGGAGCGGATGATGGAGGAGTATAGCAGCCTGGGCAGGCTCGCGGACGAAGTCGAGCTCGGAGCCGGCTGAGGCTGCAGCGAGATGTGGGGGCCGTGTGCTGGGGATTTTCCAACCGCCGCTACGGGTGATGCGCATGGCTCTGAGCAGGCCCTCCAAGGAAACGCAGGCGTAGTCTCCAATGGACGAATTATTTTGTCAAGACCCATTTTTCTGTCCATTGGCTTCGAAGCTCGACGGACATCTCCGGTGTCTTTCCGGCTTGCCTAAACTCGCTTCCTTAACGCTGTTTACCTGCTCCTATTCCTAGGAGTAAAATGAGTCGTTCCGCAAGTTTTCAGACTTCACCCACTAGCGTTCGAGACGCCCGCAGAAGGGCTTGCAACTTAGGTTCGGGCAGACACGCCAGTAGTTGCAGTTTGGGCGTGGTGATGGTGAGACGTACTGAAAGTCTGTCGCACTTTGCAGCGCGACAAGGAGACCATGATGGCCACCGCAACGATCAGCAAACCAGCCGCCAAGGGCGGAAGTTTTCTCCTAGAGACACCTCTTCCGCAGGACGTCTTTACACCCGCGGATCTTACGGATGACCAGAAGCTGATCGGCCAAACCGCCGAGGAATTTGTCGTCAAGGAAGTTCTGCCCCTGGTGAAAGACCTGGAGAACAAGAAGCCTGGGCTGATGCCCGAACTGGTGAAAAAAGCTGGAGAAGTTGGCCTACTGGGCGGCGGAATTCCGGAGGAGTACGGGGGAGCGGGTCTCGACAAGATCGCTACGACCGTGCTCACGGAAAAGCTTTCTATCTATGGCGGCTTCGCCGTTACCCACGGCGCGCATTCGGGCATCGGAACGCTGCCCATCGTTTATTTCGGAAACGAGGAGCAAAAGAAAAAGTATCTGCCCAAACTAGCTACTGGCGAGTGGATTGGCGCGTATTGTCTTTCCGAGCCGCAGGCCGGGTCTGACTCGCAGAACTCATTGACTCGCGCCGAATTGAATGCGGAAGGCACGCACTACATTTTGAATGGCCAGAAAATGTGGATCACCAACGGCGGATTCGCGGATGTCTACATCGTATTCGCGAAGATCAATGGAGAAAAGTTCACCGCCTTCATCGTGGAGCGAACCTTCCCTGGATTCAAGCCAGGGAATGAAGAGCACAAGATGGGGATTCACGGCAGTTCGACGACGCCCATCTTCCTCGAAAATTGCAAAGTGCCCAAGGAAAACGTGTTGCATGAGATTGGCCGCGGACACATTGTGGCGTTCAACATTTTGAATGCGGGGCGGTTCACCCTGGGAGCGTCCTGTGCCGGCGGCGCAAAGCGCGTACTGCAAGATTCCTCCAAGTATTCGAAAGAGAGAAAGGCTTTTGGCAAGTCCATCGGCGATTTCGGGCTGATGAAGGAAAAGCTGGCGGAAATGGCCATTCAGATTTTCGGCGTGGAGTCGATGGTTTATCGCTCGGCCGGGAACATCGAGGCGGCGATGGTGGCAGCTTCGGGCTCGGGAGACAAAATCCAGAATACGATGAAAGTTCTCGAGGAATACGCGATCGAGAGCTCCATCGCCAAAGTGTACGGCAGCGAGATGCTGGACAATGTCGTGGACGAAGGTGTGCAGATGTTCGGCGGCTACGGCTTTCACGAGGATTATCCCGTGTGCCGCGCTTACCGCGATTCACGCATTAACCGGATCTTCGAGGGCACGAACGAAATCAACCGTATGCTCATCATCCAGATGCTGATGAAGCGCGCCATGGGCGGGCAGCTCGCGTTGATCCCCGCGGCGATGAAGCTGGCGGACGAAATTCTTGCTGGACCATCCTTCGAAGAAGCGCCGGAAGGCGTGCTCGCCGAAGAAGCCCGCGTGGTGGCCAATGCCAAGAAAATGTTTCTGCAGGCCGCTGGTGGCGCGGTCCAGAAATTTCGCGAAAAACTCGCTGAAGAGCAGGAACTGATCGGCGCGCTTTCCAACATCGTGATGGAAGTTTACGCGATGGAATCTGCGCTGCTTCGGACGCAAAAGGCGGCGGCGGCAAAGGGCGAAGCGGCTACGCAGACGATGATCGACGCGGCGCGGGTGCTGATCGCGGATGCAGCCGAGCGTGTTGAGCACGAAGCCAAGCGCGCCATCGCCGCGGTTCATGAAGGGGATATGCTCACCACGCAAATGGCGGTTTTGAAACGCTTCGGCAAGCGCGCTCCGGTGGACACGATTGCCCTCCGGCGGCGTGTCGCTGCCGCGGTCCAATCGCAAGACCGCTATCCGTTCGAAAGCCGCTAAGAAACTGGCGCGGCTGTTCCCAACATAGCCGAAAAAGCGAGTAAAAGTTCCAATCACAAGCGCCGGCATTGGCGACTATTGTTTTTCCCCGCGACGAATTCCCGTATTTGCCCTGCCTCATTGCATACAAGATCCAAATCTTGCCGTTTCCGGACCGCGCATTTTTGCTAACGTTTATTGGGTTCAATGCGGTTCTGCAAAACCCGCTAACTTCCATCAGTAAGAGGCATACGCCATGAAACGACTAGCGCTTGTAACGCTTGCCGTAGTGCTGTTTTCCAGCGGCGCACCGTTCGCCCAGGAAAAAACCGTGAGTGCAGACGAAATCCGAATCAAGCAACTGGAGCGCGCTTGGAATCAAGCCGAGGCCAGGCAGGAAGTCAAAGAAGTCTCTTCCCTGCTCGCAGACACTCTCGTTTACACGGATTACGATGGCTCGTTCATGAACAAATCGGAATACATGAAGTGGGTCGCTGCGCCGCAGCAGAAGGCGGATCACCTCTACGATGAAGGCCTGAGCGTTCAGCTGTACGGCGACGCCGCCGTGGCCACCGGTATTTATCGCGAGACCGGCGCGAACAAAGGAAAACCTTACACGATCCGCTCGCGCTTCACAGACACCTGGATCAAACGCAACGACGCTTGGCTCTGCGTAGCCAGCCACAGCACGCTCATCCCCTCCAAATAATTTGCCGACTCCCGTCTATTTCGAGAACCGCCGAACGCTGAAGGAAATCGGCAGCCCGACTACGACCATGTGCACAACCAGCCCTAGAATCAGGTCCTGAAGTTTGTAAGGGCCCCTCGAATGAAGCGCGGACAATGGCAAAACGATGAGATTCATTACTTCTTGCACCGCGGCGCCGAAGAACAAGCCGCACACGAGCGGGTGCTCGTTCATGAAATCCAGCCTACGGCTTGCCGCGTAATACACAGCCGCGGCGGAGCAAGCAATAAAGAAGTGTAGGACGACACCAAGAATGTAGGTGCCGGCGCCTCCCTGAAAAGCCTGCCGCCCGAGCAGGCCGCCGGCAATCACGAGAGGAATGTCCCATCCGAACAGGAGGCAGGCTTGTAAAAGGTCCAAAGTCCCGGCAATGCCGCCGCCCACTGCGATTGCCAATAGAGCGTTTCTCTTCCCCGATTGTCCCCCTGACCCACGTCCAGAATCTACAGTCATCCGATATCCTCACTTTCCCCGCTGATTTCTGATGCAATCTGCCATGCAGTTTTGACGGCTGACAATACCCGCGTGAGAGCCGAGAAGTCCTGAGCCTGCTCTGAAACACTCTGAATACTTCTGAAATCACGCTATGTCAGCGGTGGCGAGTCTCCAGCAGCAAGTTGCTAAGCGCAAGACCGGCCGGAACGCGGTCGGCGTTTCTCCGCGGTGTTGGTATACTCGGCGAGCGCCGGTTTTCTATCCAGAAGCAGACGGCGAGAATCGATCCTTCATGGAACGCCCAACCGCGACAAAGCTTCGCATCGGAGATTGGTGCGCCAATCCGGTGTCCGGCGAGATTTCACGAAATGGTGAGACCGCTCGAGTAGAGATACGGACGATGCGGCTGCTCCTCTGCCTCGCCGAGCACGCCGGCGAGGTCGTCAGCATCGATGATTTGCTCAACCAGGTCTGGACTGATGTCGTGGTGGCCCCGGACTCCGTCTACCAGGCTGTGACATCGCTCCGCCGTCTGCTCGGCGACGACCCCAAGCAGCCCACGTACATCGCGACCGTGCCGCGACTAGGCTATCGGATGGTGGCGACGGTCAGTCCCTGGGCGGATCAGTCCATCGCCCAGACAGACGCTGAGTCGAATGTACAGACGGGCTCTTTGCAAGCTTCGAATAGCAAACATCCAATCCCTGCGATCCTCATTCCATCGACGACCGGTGCGCCCGATGTGCCGAAAAAGTTCGGCCCCCGCCTCAAATCCGGCTTTACGCTTGCCGCCGCCACGGCCTTTTGCCTCGTGCTCATCGTCGCTCTCCTCTTCTATGGCAAATTCGCGAAAAACAATCACTCAGCTTCATCCGCCAATGCCACTCTTGGCGCGGTTGCTTCGCAGCCACAGAAATCCGTCGCCGTGCTGCCGTTTCTCGACCTGACCGACGAGATGAACCAGGAGCCCTTCGCCGACGGGATGACCGAGGAACTGATCGACAAGCTCAGCAAAATCCCCGGTCTTCGCGTACCGTCCGCCACGTCCTCGTTCAACTTCAAGGGCAAACTATGGCCGCGTTCGCATGGGACTCCGCAAATCACCATCCCCGAAATCGCGAAGACGCTGGGTGTCGCTTATGTACTCGATGGGAGCGTGCGCAAATCAGGTTCCAGGCTGCGGGTCGACGCGCGCTTGGTTCGTGCGGATAAAGGGTTCGTAGTCTGGTCAGAAACCTATGACCGGCCGTTCGATGACATCTTAATGGTCCAGGACGACATCGCCGGCGAAGTAGCGAAAGCTCTGAGGGCATCCATCGAGGCCAGGCCGAACTAGGTCAGGTCGCGATCTGAACCAGCTCCGGCTTTTTGCCAGTCTGAGGGCCGTTGGAGCCCCAGCGCGAAGGCCCCTTTTCGCGGCGACGTAGCCGGTTAACGAACGAACCGACACCAACCGAGCTGCCCACAAAATGTCCTACGCGGAGCGGACCGGCGACTTTGACGGTGCGAATCCAGTGCAAGCCGCTGCTGGCAGCGCATCCGCATTCGACACAGTTGGGAGAGCCGCCAAAGACGCAAGGCTCGACGCGCGTTTCCAAATCCGCGGAGTAGTTTGCGGACATTTTCGCAAAAAGACAGTCGCTGGGATTCTCCGGAGGATGGAGGAACGCCTGCGCGACGCCTTCGTTCATCAAAAACTTGGGATATTTCCGGGCCAAAGGCGGCAGTACGTGAGCTACCTCTTGGCGGTTTTCCAGAGTCAGTTTTTCCGCGCTTTCTTCGCCGATCTGAGGCGTGTAGAGGCTCACCCAAAGGTGATCGACCTCGGGGCGAGCGTTCCAGAACGAGACGTAGTCTTCCAAGTAGCCGGGCCGCTGGAGCATTGGACGAGTGACCACCCAATGAATGTTCACTTTGCGTCCATCGATGTTTCTCAGGATGCGCTCGTAGGTGGCGGGCTTGCGGCGAATGTCGTGGTGTTCCGGTAAGCCATCGATGGAGATCGCTACTCGCACGCGCGGCAGATCCATCCATTCCATCGGGATCGGAATTATGCCGCTAGTGACGACCAGCGAGAAAATATCCATGGCGCTAAGCGCCGGGAGGATGGCGCTCAATTCGCGATGGCGTACAAGTGGTTCACCGCCCACTAAAGAGACGTGCATGGGCCTATTTTTGCGCACCAATTCCAGCACGCCATTGACGAGCGCGTCGCCGCGGAAATCGTTCAGGTCGGTAAGAAGTTTACCGCCGCCAAGGTGCGCATCGCCGTAGGCGTAGCAGCCAGGACAACTGAGGGGGCATTCGCGCGTGATTTCGATGGAAAGCATCGGCGCTTTGCCGCCCAGGATTTTTCCCCAAGCGCTCAAAATCTCGCGAGGGGTAATGCTTGGATTTGGCTGAGAGGTGGCCATGCGGGTTGGATGCGTGGGAGCTGATCTTGGCTGCACCCAGAATTGAGCACGGATTCATTGCATCGAATTCAAACGATTCAAAATATAGCGCCAAGCGAACCGTGGGAAACCTCCGGCGGCTTGCGGATGGCAGCCCCTTGGGAGACCTGGCCGGCGGAGCGATCTTCGGGGCCGCTTAGCCCCGTTGCATGCCAAGGCACGTACCCGCAAACCGCCCGGCTCGCATCTACTAATTCGGTTAAACTAGGCCCTTAGCATCATCCATCTTCAAATCTGAGAGAACTAGCAGGAATGCCCCGAAAGCTCCTCATTCTTGCAGCCACCCTTGTCGGCGCTCATATTGCGCAAGCGTTGCTACTTGGGGTGTCTCCCGCAGGCACACTCCTGGCGAATCTCCTCGAAGTCTCGGCCAGCGCACTGGCGGCGACGATGTGCCTGGGCGCGTCGCGGCGAGCGCGCGGGATAGCTCGGCCGTTCTGGGCGCTCGTGGGCTGCGGGATAGCCGCCTGGGGCGTGGCGAATCTCGGGTGGATGTACTACGAACTCGTGCTCCACACCAAGCCGGCGCCTGGTTCCGCGGTCCGCTTCCTTTTCAGCGTGCACGGAATCTTCTTCGCGATGGTGCTGTTCCTCGATCAAGAGAAGGATTCGGAGCGCTTTGAACCCGAGTTTATTCTGGATTTCGTCCAAATCGCGATCGTTTTCTTTTTTATATTTCTCGGACTCTACTACGTACCCTCGGCGCAACTACACCAGCAAAGCACTTACGTGCGTCAGCTTTGGATGCAGTTTGGCGAAGAGAGCATCATTCTCGCGCTCGCCTGCTTCCAGGTTGCGCGGGCGCGCACGCCGCACATTCGCAATTTGTATGCCGGTTTTGCACTCTATTTTGCCATCTTCACGATCAGTTCGGCGTTGTCTGCGTATCTACATTCAATTAAAGCGACGCCAACCGGAACGCTTGTTGACCTCTGCTACACGCTGCCATTTCTTTGGGGCGCCTTTTGGGCCGCGCGGTGGCAGCCATCGCATGCCCCGCAGACCGTGCGGCCGGTCGGCCGGAAAACTTTCAGCGGAGTCATACTGACCAACGCGTTCTTCGTACTGGCGCCGTTGATTGTGCTGGTGCAGGTGGCGCAATTCCCTTCCGAATGGCGCATTCTTCGTTTTTCGCTTCTTGGCGTTTCCATCCTGTGCTTTGCCGTGCGTATAGGCATCAGCGGATACCGAGAAGCAAAAACCGCGGAGACGGCGCGGCGGCAGGCGCTCGCCATGGACGCTGCGGCGGACGGAATCTCTATTCTGGGTGAAGACGGGCAGCACATTTACGTCAATGCGGCGTTCGCGCGGATGATGGGATACGAAAGTCCGGAATCTCTGCTGGGCGCGAATTGGCGGCAGATTTACGACCCGCGCGACATCGAACAATTCCATCTGCAGGTTCGGAAATCCCTTGAGGCAGAAGGTAAGTGGTCCGGACAAATCAACCTGCGGCGGAGGGATGGAACCATCTTTCCCGTAGAGATGGCGATCACATCGCTTGCCAATGGCGTTACCGCGTGCATCGGCCACGATATCAGCGCGCGAAAGGAAGCCGAGAAGGCGCGAGCGGACGCTGAAAACAAATACCGCACACTTGTGGAACAGGTCGCGGCGATCAGTTACATCGCCGAGCTGGGCGTTAAAGGTCAGTGGCACTACATCAGCCCGCAAGTCGAGGCAATCACCGGATACTCGCAAGACGACTGGCTGGCGAACTCTTGCGATTGGATGCGACACATTCCGCAGGAGGATCACGCCGTGATTGAGGCGGCCGAAGATGCGAGCTTGCGCGGCGAGCGCTTTCAGGCGGAATACCGGATCGTGCGGAAAGATGGCGCGGTTATCTGGGTAAGCGATACGGCAGTGGTGGTCTCGGGGAGCGACAGCCATCCGGTGATGGAAGGGATCATCGTCGACATCACGGAGCGCAAGCTGCTGGAGAATCAGTTGCAGCAATCGCGCAGAATGGAGGCCGTTGGGCGGCTGGCGGGTGGAATCGCGCATGACTTCAACAATCTTTTGACCATCATCAAAGGCTATGCAGAGCTGGCGGAGCAGCGCACGGGAATGCAGCCGGATTTGCGTTCTGACATTCAGCAAATTGAGAATGCGGCGGAACGGGCATCCACGCTGATTCGCCAATTGCTGGCTTTCAGCCGAAGACAAGTTCTCCAGCCTAAGGTAATCGACCTGAACGCCATCGTGCTGGGGCTGGACAAGCTGCTGGGCCGGCTGATGGGTGAACACATCGAGATGAGGACGCGGTGCGGCGCGAACGTGGGACACGTGAAAGCGGATCCGGCTCAAATCGAACAAGTGATCATGAATCTGGTGGTGAACGCGCGCGATGCGATGCCGAGGGGCGGGCGTTTGACGGTGGAGACGGTTAACGTGGAGTTGGACTCGACGTACGCGCGCGACCACGTGTCCGTCAAGCCCGGCCCTTATGTGATGCTGGCGGTCTCCGATAGCGGTACCGGCATGAGCCCCGAAACCGTCGCCCATATTTTCGAGCCATTCTACACAACGAAGGAAAGCGGGCAAGGAACTGGCCTCGGCCTGTCCACCGTGTATGGCATCGTGAAGCAAAGCGGAGGATACATCTGGGTATACAGCGAGCCGGGCAAAGGAACGACTTTCAAGGTGTATCTGCCACGCGTGGCGGCGCCAGTGGAAGCCAAGCCGGAGGTAGTGGAACTCCCGGCGGCGGGCAAGGGTAGCGAGACGATTTTGCTGGTTGAAGACGAAGAAGCCGTGCGCGAACTGGCCAACAGAATTCTTTCCGCCAAAGGATATTCGGTAGTGGCCGCGAAGAGTACATGGGAAGCAGAGCAGTTCGCCGAGAAGCACGGTGGGAAAATTCACCTGCTGTTGACAGACATTATTATGCCGGGAACGAGCGGCCGCGAATTGGCGAAGCGAATCACGGCTCGTCATCCGGGAACGCGCGTGCTTTATATGTCCGGTTACACGGATAACGTTCTGGCGCAAGGCGGCGTGTTGGAGGCTGGGCTGTCTTTTCTGCAAAAGCCTTTTACGCCGGGGGCGCTGGTGCAAAAAGTGCGCGACGTGCTGGATAGTCCAGTGCACGCCAAGTAGATAGTCCGCGCCGCGCGCGAAGAGGGCACGATGAACGCGCCGCTACAAAGGCGGCTAGTCATTTTGCTCCTTGAAGGTGAATCGTCTTGCCGGTGGCGGCGGATTGGCGCGCGGCGTCCAAAATCTCCGTGACAATCATGTTGGTTTCAAGCGAAGAAAG
Source organism: Candidatus Acidiferrum sp. (assembly GCA_035314345.1). Taxonomy (GTDB): domain Bacteria; phylum Acidobacteriota; class Terriglobia; order Acidiferrales; family UBA7541; genus Acidiferrum. Next base: position 1,710 of record DATFZQ010000018.1, on the reverse strand, counting down.
TCCTCGCGGTTGCATTCCATCCAAAACGACAGCTCTTAGATAATTCACGGAATCACTTTCCTGAGGATCGAGCGGTTTGGCGTCGACGAGCTTTTCGTCCTGCTTTGCCAGACGGACGCGGACGGAGTCGCGCTTGACCGTGATGGCGTAACCGGTCTGGCCGTAGACTTCCATGTCCTTGCGGTCGAAAGGCCAGTTCCAGGAAGCCTGCAAAATCGCCTGAGCTTTTGGATAGGTCAGAACAATCGTGGCCTCGTCATCCACGCGAGGATACATATCCGGCTTGATTTGCTGCGTGACTGCGGTCACCGTGTCCGGCCTGCGGTTGTCCATAAGCCAGGTCATGAGATCCGCGCCATAACAGCCGAAATCGAAGAGCGCTCCCGCGCCGTTTAGTTTTGGATCGGTGAGCCAGTTGAGAAACCAGGGTTCGACGTTGATTTCTTTCGGGCCGGAATGTCCGTCGTGGACGACAACTTTTCTGACGTCGCCGATGGCGTTTTCGTGGACAAGATCGTAGGCGGCGCGATTGCTGCGGTACCAGGTGGTTTCGTAATTTACGAGGACCTGGATTTTTCCACGCTGGGCGGCGGCTTGCATGGCGCGGGCATCTTCGATGCTGACGCCGAGAGGCTTTTCCATCATCACGGGAACGCCGTGGCGGGCGCAGGCTTCGACTACGCTGCGGTGATCGAATGTATTTGTGTAGACGAGAACGGCTTGCGGCTTGGTCTTCTCGATCATTTCATCGACGCTGGCGAAGAAGATGTCGTGCGGTAACGCGAACTTCGATTCGTAGAATGAGGCGAGTTTCGCGTCGGCTTCGGCGACGCCGACGATCTGGATGTCCGAGCGGTGCTGGTTCTGCTGGAGAAAGCCGCCGACGTGTCCGTGAACAAGCCCCGCGATGCCGACGCGGAGCGGGGAGGCGGAGGGAGGGTTCTGGGGGGAGAGTGCGGAGGCAGCGAGAGACGCGAGAACGATGGTGTGGAGAAGGACGGAGAGTAAGGTCTTAGGCATGGATGGCTCCTGGGCGCGGTGCGATGGTAACAAGGGCAGTGGTGAGTGACGAGCGAATAGAAAAAGGAATCGGGATAGGGGGAGCAGTCACCTGCTCGCCCCTCCCACACCACCGCACAGGCGAGTCCGCATACGGCGGTTCAGTGAGTTGAGCGCTTGCGCGCCGGAGGTTCGAGTCGTCGTTCGCCACAAGGGCTTCGCCGCTCTGCAGATTTCCGTTTCGGCTTCACCGTCTTCTGAACCTGCAAAACTCAGCCGAAGCTGATTGGCTGGCGCCATGCCACCCGTGAGTTCGACGTTCTACTGCTCGCTTTCACTGTTTGGGCCTTCCTCACTTCCGTGAGTACTACGCCCGCTGCTGACTTCTGTTGCAGGATCAGCGTGAATTACTCCACGCTCAGTCACGATTCCGAGACATGCAACAGATCTCCCGTGATAAGTTCGACTGCTTTCGATACGCGACCGCCGGATTTACCACCAGCGTCCTTGATGGATACGGACTTCGCGATCAGTTGCACGCTCGTCCGACGCCGTAGGCCTCAAATCCGATTCTTGTCCATCGGCCCGTATCTTTGCTCCACGCTTCCTTCAGACCCCACCTCACGGTGACGCCCTTGCGCTTCACTACCCTTCACCTCCATCAGGTTGGGACGGGACTTCCACCCGCTAACTGCCGAACATGCACGGCGT
>DATFZQ010000017.1:0-31044 GCA_035314345.1 Candidatus Acidiferrum sp. | reverse complement strand
CTGCTGGCACGCCCGGCAAACAAGCGGCTCGCCTTCCCTCTGCGTCAACCATCCAAGTGCCTGCCCGCAAACCTGACACTTCTTTTCCGCAGGCGCTTCGAACGAATCTAGGCACTCTTCGCAAAGAGGCACGCGGCTCGCCCGCACCAGCAGTTCTTCGCAAATCCTGCACCCCGCCGGGAAAAAAACGCTGACTACCGCATCGCCAGCTTCCGCCAACCACCCGCGCACACCTCTACGCGCCGCTCGAACCGCCGTTGAGGAAGAGCCTTCTCCCATCTCGCTGGGAGAAATCTACTCTTATGGGTTTTATATTGAAAGAGAGAATGTACGCTAAGGTAATGCTAGCCTAAACAGAGCCTTAAACGAGAGCGGCCAGCCTCGTTAGGCTGGCCGCTCAACCCATCGGTTCCCAAAGGGCCTACAGCAGCCCTTGTTCCATCTTCTCTTGGCAGGTGATGCAGTGCTTGGCCCACGGTACCGCCTCGAGCCGTTTCTGCTGCAGTTCTTCCTGGCAGTTCGCGCACACGCCGTATGCATCCGTGTTGATGCGCTTCAACGCCGCGTCGATCATGTTCAAGATCGTGCGGTCCGTATTGGTCATGCCAAAGAGGAACTCTTTCGTATAAGAGTTCGCTGCCTTGTCCGCGAGGTCCACCGTCGGATCTTCGTCCGCGGTTCGTCCCTCTTCTTGCGTACGCGCGATCGTCTTCATCAACTCCTCGCGTCGTGTCGCCAACTTCTTCTTGTAGTACTCGAGCCTTTTCTTGTCCATGGAAGTCCCGCCCCTCTGTCTGCTTTCGGGGCCATCTAAAAACTCCGTAGTGTAGACCTGCTCTTTCGGAGTGTCAAGTTAGAGGGGCCATACTGTTGCTTAGATGCCTTGATAGCTCGATCGGTCGCAGTCTAGGGCGCGATCGAAAAGCGCCAGCGTCGTTTCAATTCTCTTGCGCGATTCTGCAATTGGATATTGCATCCCGAAACTGGACTGGAGTATAGTCGATTATCGATATACCGACTATCGACTACCCATGCCAAAACGAAAACTCGATCCATTGCCTTCGGCCGCGTTCCAGATCCTGCTTTCCCTCGCTGAGGAGGATCTACACGGTTACGGCATCATGCGCCAAGTCGCGGAGCAGACCGACGGCCGTGTGCGCCTGGGCCCTGGGACGCTCTACAGCTCCATCCAGTCTCTGCTCGAAGAAAGGCTTATCGAAGAACTTGACCCACGTGAGGACGTAGAACTCGGCCAGGAGCGCCGCCGCTATTACCGCTTGACCTCCTCTGGCCGCAAACTCGCCCGCTCCGAGGCTGAAAAACTCGCCGGCTTTTTGCGCGTTGCCCGCAGCAGGAAGATTCTGAGAGGGAATTATGTCTGAGAAGATATACGCTTTGCTGTTGCGCCTCTTTCCTTCTCATTTTCGCAAAGCATACGGGGATGAAGCCCTGCAATTGTTCCGCGATCGTGACCGCGACGAAAACGGATTTATCCCGAGGTTCAGGCTCTGGTTCGACCTGCTGGCCGATTTGGCCATTTCCGTGCCGCGCGAGTATTTCTATGCCGATCCGCAGCTCCTTGCCGCTTCGGGCCAGCGCTTGGGCTGTACGCCTTCGTTCTATTTCTTGGGCGATGAATCCCCTCGTCCTGGAGCGCTTTTTCTGGGCGGCATGCTGTCATTGGTTGCCCTGTTCACGTTTTCTAGTCTGCTCAGCCAAGGCGGAAACCACAGACCACGGAACTCCTCAGCCCGCCAACTTCGGCGTGGCACCGTTCCCTCTGCCTCCGCGTACAAGCGCCCAGCGCCGCAGGCCGCTGGCGATACAAGCTCCACAAGCGGTGGCGAAAACGAAACCCTCGCACCCACGTCCGGGCACCCAACAATGGTTTCAACCCCCTTCACCCCTGCCGAAGGTAAGCCAGGCAAATCATCATCCGACGCGATCTTGCTGTACGACCCATCTCACACTGGCCAATCATCGAGTTCCGGCCAACGAGACACCGGCAGCCCGATGCAACCAACGCCGGGTGATGCCGCCACAACGGTCGCAACAGCTGTCGGGCACGGGAATCTGGACGCTGCAGAGCGTCAACGCGTAGTGAACGCCGCGATTGCCAATCTAAAGCAGCACTATGTTTATCCCGACATGGCGCAAAAGATGGCCGAAGCCCTGCTGGTCAAAGAGAAGCGCGGCGAATATGACGCAATCACCGACGGCGATATCTTCGCGCATCAGCTGACCAAACAAATGCGAGATGTGAGCCACGATATGCACCTCGAACTGGTCTACAGCCAGGATCCTCTGCCGCCGCAGCCCGCAGGGCAAACAGCGGAAGGCCTTGCTCGTTATCGCGACGCGATGAAGCAGGAAAATTGCACGTTCGAAAAAGTCGAAATCTTGCCCCACAACATAGGCTATCTGAAACTTAATTTCTTCCCGGATCGTTCCGTATGCGAGCAAACGGCGACCGCTGCCATGGCCTCTCTAAACAACACCGACGCCCTCATCGTCGATCTGCGAGACAACCGAGGCGGCATGCCGGACATGGTCGCACTGATGGCTTCCTACTTCTTCGACCATCCCGAATACTTCTTCAACCCCAGAGAAAACACCACGACGGAATCCTGGACGCACTCCCCCGTTCCCGGAAACAAGCTTGCCGACAAGCCGGTCTACGTTCTCACCTCGTCCCGCACTTTTTCCGGCGCCGAACAATTCTGCTACGACCTGAAAATGCTGAAGCGCGTCACGCTCGTCGGCGAAACAACAGGCGGCGGCGCCCACTCGGGCGTCTGGCATCGCATTGATGATCACTTCGGAATGGGCATTCCCGAAACCAAACCCATCAATCCCTACGCAACGCCCGACTGGGAAGGAACCGGCGTCGAGCCGGATGTAAGAGTCAAAGCCGCCGATGCCCTCGCTGTAGCCGAGAATCTAGCGCAAAGCAAGCTCCAGAAAAAATGATCGAGTTCTCTCGAACAAGCCGCTGAAAGTTATCTTCGCTTTGTCTATGGCACAACCGGCACAATCAATGCCGATGGATGAGCCTTGTCGTGGTAAACCACGTTCGTTGCTTTGACCATCCGCGTCCCACGCGCCTGAATCTCTCCCGTATTCAAATTCCTGTCGAACCGCGGGAAGTTGCTGCTGGAAACTTCCAACCGCAATTTGTGCCCCGCTAGAAAAACGTTGCTCGTCGCCCATAAGTCCACGGTCACGTGATACATCTCACCCGGGTTCGCCAATTCCGGCTTCTCCTGCGAATTCCGGTAACGCATTCGCAAAATTCCACTTGTCAAATTTTGTGCAAATCCGTTTGGCCAGACATCCACCAACATCCCCGTGAAGTCCGTGTCCACCGCCGAACTGCTCGCATACAGATCCAACGTCACCGGTCCAGTCACCTCGAAATCCTTCTCAAACGCCGGCGTCGTAAACACCAGCACATCCGCACGCCCCTCCGCTGGCCGCTGATCTTCCGGGCCGATCCCTGTCGGCAGCGCTCCGCAGCAAAGCGGCCCGCCAATCGTGGGCGTTGCGTCACTCGGATCGTAAACATACTGGTCGCCCTTTTCTTCTCCTGGAGCCGCGGTGCTCAGCGTTCCGTTCCCCGTCAGCCCATTCACTCCGCCCGCCGAGTGCAAGTAGTATCGCGTGCTCTTCGCGCGCGCCAAAGGCCAGTCGTCTTCATCGCGCCATTCATTCTTTCCCATCACAAAAATCCTTACCGGCTTCTCGTGCTCCACGCCGTTCGCTTGCCCCTTAAAAATCGAGTCGTACCATCGCAACGTGATCTCGTCCTGATCGATCGGCAGCTTCTCGCCAAAATCCACTCCGCCCACCCATCGGCTCGACGACCCGCCCGCATGTCCGCCAACATAAACCACCAGCTTCTGCCCATGTTTTGCCGCTTCTGTCCCACCTTCCGTCTTCAATCGCTGATAGTTCTTCAGAGATCCGCCTAGAAAAATGTCGTACCACGCCGCAAAACTTAAAACCGGCACCTGAATATCCGCGTAATGGTCCTCGATCGACCACTGTTTCCAATACGCGTCGAAACTCGGATGCGCCAGCCAATCCTTAAAGTACGGCGCAATTCCCGTTGCGGAAGGCGCATCCAACACGGCGTAATCCATCAGCGGCAAAGTCTTCGTTCCGCCAATCGCGTTGCCGTTTTCTTCCACGCGCCGCCGCATCGTATTCATTGCCAGCCCTGTGCTCCACGATTCGTTGAACCATTGCTCGAACGCTCCGCCCTGATATGTCCATCCGTCGTGATAATTCGACGCCGTCACCGTTGGACAAATCCCCGCCAAATGCGGAGGCTTTGCGATCGCCGCCAAAAACTGCGTCGCGCCTACATACGACCCGCCAAACATCCCCACTTTTCCATTCGAATAAGGCAGCGCCGCCGCCCACTCCACCGTGTCGTACCCGTCCTGCGACTCATTCTTGAATGTGTAGAACTCCCCCTCCGACGTAAATCTCCCTCGCACGTCTTGCTCGACCACGACATACCCTCGTGCCGCGCCCTTCATTCCAAAAGAAGTCTCGTTCGTTTTGTCATAAGGCGTGCGCACCAACAGCACAGGAAATTTCCCATCTGCCTTCGGCCGGTAAATGTCTGCGCGCAGAGTCACGCCGTCGCGCATCTTCGCTGCCACATTTCGCTCGACAATCACTTCATAATTTTCCGCGGCCCGCGCAACTGCCGCCGCCACCAACGTGAGCGTCACCGCGCAGACAACATGCAACGTGGCCTTCTTCCATCTGCGTCCGAAACCGTTCCGCAAATTCATTTTCATCGCTCTGCCTCGTGTATACATTTTTCTTTTCTGAGCTACCCCGCGCGGAAGCGCTCTTCTTCTTCTCGAAAGTTGTGGAGCGTAGGCCTACTATCCACGCTTGTCAAGCAGGCGTCACGCTCTGTTTTCTTTAGTGCGTGCCATTGTCCTTTTGTGGGGCAGTTCGGAGTATTCCTAACTCTTCACGCGCTTTTTACTTTTAATCTCGCGAAACACAAAGTAAACGAGTAAAGAGGTCACAACCAATCCCACCACAGCCGCCAACATGGGATGTCCATGTTGCAAAAGGAACGGCAGCATCTTGCGCCCGTACCTCGCCGAAAGATATGCCAGGATCATGTACCGCACAATTCGTCCCAACGCCATTGCCGCCAGGAATTTTTTAACAGAATAGTGCATCGCCCCCGCCGCCAGAAGAAACGGCACTAAAGGCATCGGCGGCGGCAGCAACGCCGGAATGGCGATGGCTGCAAATCCCCAGCGTTCGAAAAGTTTGATAACTCTCTTCATCGATTTTGCCGACAGCCGCTTTTCAAGGGATTTCTCACCCCCTTTGCGCGCCAGTCGATAGGTGACGACCCCCCCCAGCACCGACCCGAGAGTCGCCATCACCGCGTAGTAGAACCACAGCTCCGGGCTCCGCGCCGCCAAAATAATCGTCAGAACATCCATGCTGCCAGGTAGCGGAATGATCGAGCTGTCGATGAGCCCAAGCGGAATGAGTCCCAAGGCGCCAAGATGGACTAGCCAGCGCCTCATGCTGTGTTCCAGGGTTGGTTTCGCGGCAGCGATGAGCAGGCGAGTGAGCATTCTCTTCGGTTGTCAGCGCCTATTCTCGCATGCTTTACGACGTGATCAGCATCCCCGCAGCTGCCGCCGTCATCACCGCGAACGTCGCCCAGCCCAGATATCGCAGCACCGGCGAATTCACATGGTCGCCCATCACCTTGCGGCTGCTCGTCAAGAGAATCACCAGCAAGATCAACGGCGGCGCCAACAATCCGTTGATCACTGCCGACCAGAACAGCATTCTCACCGCGTTCAATCCGATATAATTCAGGCCGAAACCTAATGCCATTGCCACCGCCATCACTCCGTAAAACGCTCGCGCCTTCTTTGGCCGGTCGGACATTGAGCCCCGCCAGTTCGCGCCTTCCGCTACTGCGTACGCGCTCGATCCCACCAGCACCGGCACTCCCAGCATCCCTGTGCCGATGAGCCCCAGCGTGAACAGCAGATAGGCGCCGTCCCCTGCGAGTGGGCGCAGCGCTTCGGCCGCCTCCCGCGCCGTCGTAATGTTCGTTTGTCCATGCGCGTGCAGAGTGGCGCCAGTGGTCAAAATGATGAAATACATGATGAAGTTCGAGAAAAACATCCCGATGACTGTGTCGGTGCGCGCATCTTGTAATTCCTCCGCGGTCGCACCTTTGCGCTGCGCTACCGTCCTTTTGCCCTTAGCCCGTTCTTCTTCGACTTCTTCCGCCGCTTGCCAGAAAAAAAGATAAGGAGAAATCGTCGTCCCAAGAATTCCTACAAGCACCGCCAGAAATCCGCGGGACCATTCCAGGTGCGGCACAAACGTCACCACCAGCGCCTGTTTCCAATCCACGTGCGCAAAAAACGACGCCAGCACATACGCGAACAGCACCAGCGTCATCCACTTGAAAACCCGCGCAATCAGCTTGTACGAAGTCCATATCAGGAGCCCAAGAATCAGCAAGGCATAGGAGGGAATCCAGAGAAGCGGCCGAATCCCTGTGACGAGTTGCGTCGCTTCCGCCATCCCGCCGAGATCGGCTCCGATGTTGATGACGTTCGCCACCACCAGGATCGCGCAAGCTCCCCACAGCACCCACCTCGGATAGTTCTCGCGCACCGCAACGGCCAGCCCCTGCCCCGTAACCATTCCCAGCCGCGCACACATGAGCTGCACCGCAGACATGAGCGGAAACGTGAGCAGCGCTATCCACAGCGTGGCATATCCATAAGCCGCCCCAGCCACCGAATACGTCGAGATTCCCGACGGATCATCATCCGCGGCTCCTGTTATGACGCCAGGTCCCAAAACCGCAAAGGTTTGCCGTAAAAGGCTGGCTCCCTCACCACCTTTCGGCCCCAAGGCCGGTGGTTTGTCGGTTGGTTTTGTTCCCGGCATCCGTCGATCGCAGTCCTTGCTCTCGAAGCTTCCGCCCTCGAGGGATTGTTCTCGTCATGCCTCTGAAACAAGGCCGCTGTAGCATGTGTGAGAACAACTGACCTTGCAAGCTCATTGGCTCTTCTCTGGGCAAGTTGCAAGGAGGCCGACAGTTGAAAGGAGTCTTTGCACACTACTTCTACACCGGCCCCACGCCACTCGTAACGGTTGACATTCCTCCCGTTCTCATTGCAAATGGACTGGCCGAAAATTCGCAGCGGACTACACCGAGCCACACATGAATATCCTCGACCTACTTGTTGGTAAGCCCATCAAGACCTCCGACGAGCGCGCGGAACAAATCGGCCCTGCGCAAGGGATTCCCATTTTTGGTTTGGATGGACTCAGTTCCGCGGCGTATGGCCCGGAAGCGGCGCTTTATTTGCTCATTCCGCTGGGGCTTTTGGGCGTGCAATACATTGTGCCGATCAGCGCGGCCATTATTACCCTTTTGATCATTGTTTATTTTTCCTACCGGCAGACCATCGCGGCTTACCCCTCGGGCGGCGGTTCGTATACCGTGGCGCGCTACAACCTTGGGGCGTTTCCGAGCTTGCTGGCGGCGGCCGCTTTGTTGACGGATTACATTCTCACAGCCGCGGTCGGCATTTCCGCCGGCGTGGGTGCGTTGGTTTCAGCGGTTCCTTCGTTTTTGCCGCACACTGTGGCGATTTGTGTCGGAATTCTTTTCATTATTACGGTAATCAATCTGCGGGGAGTGCGGGAGGCCGGAGTCATATTCATGGTCCCCACGTATTTCTTCGTTGGGACTCTCTTGATCACCATCGGTGGCGGCTTGGTGCGTGCGCTGCTCAGCGGTGGGCACCCTTTGCCGATGGCGCCTTTGCCGCCGCCTCCGCCTATGACGCAAGCCGTAAGTCTCTGGCTGCTCTTGAAAGTGTTTTCGAGTGGGTGCACGGCGTTGACCGGCGTCGAGGCCGTCAGCAATGGCGTGAAAGCGTTTCGCGAGCCTGCTGTGAAAAATGCGCAGCGCACTTTGACAATCATTATTTTTCTTTTAGCCCTGCTGTTGGCGGGAATCTCTTATCTTGTAAAGGTTTATGGCATTGCGGCTACCGACCCGGGGAAGCCTGGATATCAGAGCTTGCTTTCGATGCTGATTGGGGCAGTGTTTGGCAGAGGGATTTTTTATTACCTGACGATTGCTTCGATTTTATTGGTGCTTTCGCTTTCGGCCAATACCGCGTTCGCCGATTTTCCCCGGCTTTGCAAGGCCATCGCTTCGAACAATTATTTGCCACATGCTTTCGGGTATCGCGGACGTCGTCTTGTTTACACCTATGGGATTGTGGTTTTGTCCGTTTTGACGGCAGTTTTGCTGATTGCTTTTGGAGGAATTACCGACAATCTGATTCCTTTGTATGCCGTGGGGGCATTTCTGGCGTTTACCTTGTCGCAGTTTGGCATGGTGATGCATTGGCGAAAAAAGCGCGGACCGCACTGGGTCAAAAGCGCGCTGGTCAATGGACTGGGTGGGTCTGTTACAGCGATTACCGTTATTGTCGTGCTGGTCGCGAAATTCGCCGAAGGAGCCTGGATCACGCTGATCTTCATACCTCTGCTGATATTTTTCTTTCGCAGAGTGCGGCGTCACTACCATCAGGTCCTGCTTGCTACCACCATCAGCGAGCCGGTCTCTCCCGCGAACCACGGACGGCCTCCCATCGTGGTTGTGCCAATCGATCGCTGGAGTATCATTTGCAAACAGGCACTGGAATTCGCGTCGCGAATTTCGCCGGAGATTATCGCCCTTCACGTCGAGCCTGGCGAGCATTCCGAATTGTTGCGTGACGACTGGCAGCGCTACGTCGAGCGCCCCTTCCGTGAAGCGGGCGGCGATCCCCCGCAGTTTGTGATTCTGCCCTCGCCTTACCGCTTCATCATTGTGCCGGTAGTGCAATACATTCTGGAGCTCTCGGAAAAACAGCCGGACCGCCGAATTGTGGTGGTGATTCCCGAATTGGTCGAGGATCATTGGTACGAGTATTTTCTGCACAACCAGCGCGGCCGTTTGCTCGAGTGGACGTTGCTCGTGAAGGGGAACGCGCGCATTTTCACGGTTTCCTCGCCCTATTACGTCTCCGAAAAAGCATGGTCGGCCAAAGGGCAAGAGGCTGAAGAAAGCAAAAAAGTCTGATCCCTGCGGCGACTGGCGCATGCAGACTCTGCCCTAGGGCGGCCGAACAAAAGAAAATTATCTAAAGATTACAAACTCGTCCTCGCCTATTTCTAATCCAAAAAAACTCCAGAAACATTTGAGGTGACTTCGGCCGGAGGTTCTCGTCTTCCTGTTAGCCCCGGTGAACGATTGAACCGTATGCTCAGCTCGATCGGGTTGGTGGCCACCCGAGGAGCTCCCCTGCAAACGGCCTGTGGTGGTTGCTCAGTCGGGGCAGGGGAGGAAGCAATGTTGGCCGCTCGCACTATTTTGAGGGTTGGTTTTCTCGTTCTGGTTATCGGTCTGATTGGCAGCACACCCACCTATCCGCAAAGCGCAGCTTTTTTCAGTACCTCCAGAATGTCCAGCAATCGAATCGGTTCGGGAGCATGGCTCGCGAAATGCGAGGCGTCTTCCGTGAATTCACTGGCAGCCTGGCGGCATACCGATAAGATCGAATCGCCGCCAACAGTCGAGGGAGTCGCTGGTGATTCGAACATCACTGGACCGCACGAGGGAGTGTGTTTGGACGCGACTTTCTCCGCCCCGGCGCGGGCCCTGCCTGACAATCTCTGCCTTCCGAATGTCACTAGGAACTCAGGTGCTCCACACGCATTTCCATGCGCCGAGCCCGATGATATTGTCCCGGGGGAACTATCGGCACTTGGTAAGGCCGGTCTGAAAATTGCGCGGGCTCGGAAAGAAGTTCTGGAGATACTTCGTTCCCAAAATGCTTGCACCGCTTGGTTTGAAGCAAAGGAAGCGATCCCCGCGGCTACTTTCCAGTCGCTCAGGTTTGCGCTCGACCTACATGGTCCGGAGGATATTTTCGAGTCGATGAACAGAGAATCGCTCGTAGTCAGGCGGCAGCCCTACGTGGCACGGGCGATCCAGGACGGGGGAGCTCACACGACGATAACGATCAATGCAAATGGCGCGTTCTACCGGCCGCAGGGGAACGTGCTAAAAATACTGCCGGAGGGCGGTCCAGTCTACACGGATGGCACGCGCCTGCTTACAGTTGGATCTTATCGCGGCGACACGCTGCCCGCTCAGGTGACCACGCTCTTGCATGAGTTTGGGCACATCATCGATCTTCTCCCTGAAGATGCGGACAATCTGGATGGCAAATCCGTCCAAAACACGGACGAAGTGCTGCGCCACTGCCGCGCGGAAGTGGAAGCACGTGCGCAGCAGACGAAGCAAACGGCAAAGCGGCAATTCGTGGGATCTCCATGGGCTTCTCGTTAAGCCCCTCGCCGGAATTCCGGTCTCCGTCGCCCGACGCGGGCGCCAGCAGTCGTTCTCGGGACTCAGTGCATCTAAGGAATTGTCGCCGTCGGCCGCTCTCGCGCCTGATGGCACACGCAGTTTCTGGCGTACACTAGCTATCCATCTGAAAAAGGGGAATCACATTGCTCCGTTCACTTTGCATTTGTGCAGCTGTCTTGATCGGCGGGTCTTTGATCTCTGGACAGGAGAAAACTGCGGCGACCTCCGACATCACAAGAGCTACCCTGGAAAATGGGCTGAGAGTCGTGATCATACGGGATCCGCTCGCTCCGGTGGCTACCGTTGAGCAGAACTATCTGGTGGGCGGCAACGAAACGCCTCCGGGCTTTCCGGGAATGGCTCATGCGCAGGAACACATGGCCTTCCGGGGGTGCGCTGGCGTAAGCGCCGATCAGATGGCAGCGATCTATGCACAACTCGGAGGCGCCGGTAACGCTGATACGCAGCAGAACATCACGCAGTACTTCGAGACTGTCCCTGCTTCCGATCTGGACATCGCGTTGCGGCTCGACGCGGCTTGCATGCAGGACGTAGAAGACTCGCAGTCGGAGTGGGCGAGTGAAAAAGGTGCCATCGAGCAGGAAGTGGCGCGCGACCTCTCGAATCCCACCTACAAGTTCATCACGCGTTTGAACGAAGACATGTTCTCCGGAACCGTGTATAGCCATGACGCGCTTGGGACCCACGACTCCTTCGAGGCAACGACCGGCGCCATGCTCAAAGACTTTTATAAGAAGTGGTATGCGCCCAACAACGCCATTCTGGTGATTACGGGGAATGTTGACCCGACTGCGGTACTCGCCACTGTCAAGGAGTTGTACGGAAAAATTGAGAGGAAAACCTTGCCGCCGCGTCCGGAGATCAAGCTGCCGCCGGTAAAGTCGGAGTCGTTTACGCTCGATAGCAACCTTCCCTACCTCTTGGCGTTTGTTTCCTATCGTGCTGCTGGAACGGAAAGTCCTGATTTTCCAGCAGTGCAGATTTTGAGCGACGTTTTAGGGAGTCAGCGCGGAAATCTATATGCGCTTGTGCCGCAAGGGAAAGCGCTCGAGACAGGGTTCGGTATTGCGGAAACATTTCCGAAAGCCAGTGTGGTCTACAGCGCTGCAGTTTTGCCCGCGGAAGGAGATCCTGCTCCGGTGATCGCGGAGATGCGCAAGATCATGTCTGATTACGCGGCAAACGGCGTGCCTGCGGAACTCGTCGAAGCCGCCAAACGCAAGGAACTCGCGAGAGTCGAGTTTCGCCGAAACTCAATTCCAGGGCTTGCGGAAGCGTGGTCGCAAGCTCTGGCAGCCGAAGAGCGGAAGTCGCCCGACGATGACGTTGAAGCGATGAAGCGCGTAACGCTTGAAGATGTAAACCGAGTGGCCAAAAAATATTTAGTGGATCAGGAGTCCATTACGGCTGTTCTGAAGCCGCAGCCGACTGGCGGACCGGTGTCCGCGCAGGGATTCGGAGGAGGAGAGCAGTTGACCGCCGCTCCCAAAAAGCCGGTCGAACTGCCTGTATGGGCCGCGTCGAAGCTTATGTCCCTCGAGAAGCCGCGTCCCGAGCCTCTGCCTTCGGACGTGACCTTGCCCAATGGGCTGCGGCTGATCGTCCGAACGGAGAAAATAACGCCAACGATAACGGTTCAAGGAGAAGTCCGGAACAATCACCAAATGCAAACGGAACCCGGAAAGGAAGGAATCAACGATGTGCTTGATGAGATGTTTTCGTACGGCACAAAGAGCTTGGACCGCCTGGCATTTCAAAAAGCGCTTGATGACATAGCCGCAGAAGAATCTGCCGGCTTCGAGTTCTCGTTGGAAGTCTTAAAGCAGGATTTTTCGCGGGGAGTGCAATTGCTGGCCGACAACGAATTGAACCCCGCTCTTCCGGACGAGGCTTTTCAGGTTATCAAGCCGCAAACAGCGCAGTATCTCGCTGGCAGAATGAAGAGCCCCGGCTATCAAACCAGTCGGGCTTTGCATACCGCGCTATTTCCGGCGAATGATCCGGCGCTCCGCGAAGCTACGCCGCAGACGGTATCGTCACTCACCCTCGACGACGTAAAACAATATTACGCCAAGACTTTTCGGCCCGATCTCACCACGATTGTAGTCATTGGCGACATTACTCCTGCGGAAGCCAGAAACTCGATCGAAAAATGGTTCGGAGGATGGAAAGCTTCCGACCCCAAGCCTGAAATTGACCTGCCGCCCGTTCCTCCCAACAAGGCCTCCGCAGCGAATATTCCTGATCCCAGCCAGCTCCAGGATTCGGTTGATCTTGCCGAAACGGTTGGCATCACGCGGTTTGATTCCGACTATTACCCGCTTCAGTTGGGAAACCATGTGCTCGGCGGCGGATTCTATGCGACGCGCCTGTATCACGACCTGCGGCAGGTGAGCGGCTACGTTTACAACGTAGACGTTCACATGAGTGCGGATAAAACGAGAACGATCTACACCGTCACGTATGCCTGTGATCCGAAAAACGTTTCGAAAGCAAGAGCGCTGATTCGGCGGGATCTCGTTGCCATGCGGCAGGAAAATGTGACGGATGGTGAACTTCAGCAAGCCAAAGCTCTTCTGTTGCGTCAAATCCCGCTTGCCGAATCGAGCGAAACCGGAGTGGCCAGAGGTTTGCTCGGGCGAGCTGTCCTTAGCCTGCCGCTTGACGAGCCCGTCAGGGGAGCGCTTCTCTATTTTTCCATGAGCGCCGAACAGGTGAAGGCCGCCTTCGCAAAGCATATCCGTCCCGATGAATTTGTACAGATAGTCCGAGGGCCGGCGCCGCAATAACTCGCGCTTTCCATCCACAGAAGTTTGTTCACGTTGACTTCCTACGGGAAGCGTTGTAGCTTCACCTAGAATGTCTACTAAAGAAGAACGCCAACGCATCGAGCTGCTGCAAGGGACGCTGGACTTGCTCATTCTCCGCACGCTGTTGCTCGGGCCTGCGCACGGCCACGCCATCGCCAAAGCCATCGAATTCAATTCAGACGAAGTGCTGCAAGTCGAGCAGGGGTCGCTGTACCCAGCGTTGCACCGGCTCATCAAGCGCGGATGGATTTCGGTCGAGGAAGGAACCTCGGAAAACAACCGCCGCGCCAAGTTTTACAAACTGACACCGAAAGGCCGCCGCCAACTCACGCTGGAAACCCGCAAGTGGGACAAACTCGCTCGAGCGATCGCGCGGATTCTGCGTCCAAGGGAGCAGGAGGGCGAATGATGTGGCGTCGCAAGCACATGCTCGAAGAACTCGACCAGGACATTCGCGAACACATTGCCAGGGAGACGCAGGACAACATCGAGCGCGGGATGACGCCGGAAGAAGCGAGGTATGCAGCTATGCGAAAATTTGGAAACGTTACGCTAGTTAAGGAAGAGACTCGAGAGGTGTGGAGTGTTGTTTGGCTGGAGCAGCTCTGGCAGGACATTCGCTACGGGTTTCGCATGCTGCGAAAGTCACCGGGCTTCAGCGCTGTCGCGATCCTCACTCTGGCTCTTGGCATTGGCGCCAACACGGCTATTTTCAGTTTGATCGATGCCGTGATGCTGCGGTCGCTCGCGGTCGAAAATCCTTCCCAATTGGTCCTGCTTAATTGGGGCGCGCGCAACTCGCCGAACGTGCATGGGTACCAGTCGGCGGGCGATTGTGCAAACGATATGCGCCTCGGCGCTAAGAATCCCGGGGGTTGCTCGTTCTCTGAGCCCATGTTTCGCGAAATCGCAAAAGCAAATTTTTTTTCGGGGATAGCTGCGTTTGCCAACTCCGGCAGGTTGAATCTGACAGGGAACGGCGCTGCGACCGTCATCAATGGTCAGCTGGTTTCCGGAGACTTCTTTCACACGATGGGTCTCAAAGCCGCCGCAGGCCGGCTGATCGACACAACCGACGATATGCCGTCCGCCGCACCCGTCGCCGTGCTGAATTACGGTTACTGGCAGAGCGCCTTCGGCGGTTCTCGCGACGTTGTCGGCCGCACGATTGAATTGAACAACGTCCCCTTCGCGATTATCGGCGTGGCCGAGCAGCGATTCGCCGGTATTACGCCGGGTAGCGACTACGACGTTTGGCTGCCGCTTTCCGGCGCCCAGCGGATTACCGATACCATGCGCTGGCGAAACCGTCAGAGCGACGTGAGTTATTGGTGGCTAACGATTATCGGGCGGCTCAAACCCGGGACACAGCTCGCGCAGGTGCAAGCACCAGTGAGCGGCCTCTTCCGCAATGAAATGCTTCACGGAGCCGTCCCGCTTTTCCATGAAGGTGGGGCGGCGGGTACACCTCCTACGCCGATCGCTCCAGTTGGCGGCAACGGCGCGAGAGGTATGTCCGCGGTGCCCCAGCGCGCGCCGGCGTCAAGCTCAGAGCAAATTACCTCCGGCGCCGGCGCGGCGATGCCGCCATCCGCAGGCAATAAGCCGGTCATCATGGCTGCTCCTCAGGGAGCAGTGCCTGCGGGCGGCCCACGAGGATCCGCAACGGTTGACGGCCCAAAGACGTTATCCACAGCCGCCGATAATCCCGAAATTACGCTTGTGCCCGCGCAGAGTGGTTTGACCGGCAGCCGCACGCGCTACGCCAATCCGCTGTACGTACTGATGCTCGTTGTCGGAATCATTTTGCTGATTGCTTGCGCGAATGTCGCGGGGCTGATGCTCTCCCGGGCCGCCGCGCGGCAAAAGGAAATGGCTGTGCGGCTGGCGCTAGGCGCCGGGCGCGCGCGGATTGTGCGCCAGCTTTTGACGGAAAGCCTAATGCTGTCGGTGCTCGGCGGCGCGCTCGGGATTCTGTTTGCCTACTGGGGAGCGCACGCAATCATTTCGTTTGTGTCGAGCAATCAGCCGCGGCCCCTCGGATTCGCGACGGGTGTAGACCTGCGCGTCCTCGGATTCACCGTCGCGGTTTCGCTGCTCACAGGAATTCTGTTCGGCATTGCGCCGACTTTTCGAAGCGCGCGCGTTGATTTGACTCCGGCGCTCAAGGAAGGCGAGGGAAGCTCTACGAGTTCAACACGTGCCGCCGCAAAATGGTTCAGCATCGGCAATGCGCTGGTGGTGGCGCAAGTCGCGCTAGCGATCGTAGTGCTCGTGGGTGCCGGGCTTCTTGTTCGCACCCTCGCCAATCTGCGCAGCGTTGACGTCGGATTCGATTCGCACAACATCCTGATTTTCGGAATCGACCCGACGTTGATCGGCTACAAAGGCCCTCAAGCAGACAGCCTCTATCGCGATTTGCAGGGCCGGCTCTCGGAAACGCCTGGAGTGAAGTCCGCGAGCTACTCGATGATGCCGCTATTGAGCAGTGGGCTGATGATCACCGGCTTTCACTGGCCTGGCACCCCGCAAGATCAGGAATCCCAGGCGGACGCGCTTGGCGTCGGTCCGAATTTCTTCGAGACGATGCGCATTCCATTTCTTATCGGCCGCGGATTTACCGCTTCGGATTTCAAGCTGTCCATTTCGAACGACGGACTGACTCCCACTTCGGCGCCGACTCCTGTGATCGTGAATCAGGCGTTCATCGAGAAATATCTCGGAAAGGAAAATCCGCTCGGCAAGCAGTTCGGCCAGGCTGAGGCCAGCGCGGACGAACCTGCGAACCCGGGTTTCGAAATCGTTGGCGTGGTGCGCGACGCAAAATACAACGACTTGCGCCGCGATATTCACGCCATGATGTACATGCCGCAAAGATTTGGTGGAGCGTCCTTCGAGCTGCGCACGGCGGCTGACCCGCAGGCCATCCTTCCCGCGATACGCGGAGTCGTGGCGCAAGTAAGCACGAATTTGCCGCTCTTCGACGTGAAAACGGAATCCGAGCAAATTGACCGGTTGCTGTTCCAGGAGCGGCTGGTCGCGCGTCTGTCCAGCTTCTTTGCTTTGCTGGCGCTGGTGCTGGCGTGCGTGGGATTGTACGGGCTGCTTTCGTATGAGGTTTCGCGGCGCACCCGCGAAATCGGCATTCGTATGACGCTCGGTGCGCACCAGGGTAACGTGCTGAAGCTGGTCTTGCGGCAGGGAATTGTACTCGCGTTTGTCGGCGCAGCCTTCGGCATTGCTGTCGCCCTCGGTGTTACCCGCTATCTCGCCAGCATGTTGTACAACGTGCGCGCGAGTGATCCAGCCAACATTGCGGGCGTCGCGATTCTGTTAACGCTTGTCGCGTTTGCCGCGTGCTACATCCCCGCGCACCGCGCCACGCGCGTCGACCCAATGGTTGCGCTTCGACATGAGTAATGACCGCTTTGGAGGCGAATCATGAGACAGCCGAAACGCATGCTCGAAGATCTCGACGAGGATATTCGCGACCACATCGGGCGGGAGACACAGAACAACATTGATCGCGGCATGACGCCGGAAGATGCGCATTACGCGGCCATGCGCAAATTCGGGAACGTAACACGGGTAAAAGAAGAGACGCGTGAAGTGTGGAGCGTTGTTTGGTTCGAGCAGCTCGTTGAGGACGTCCGCTTCGGGCTGCGTATGTTGCGGAAGAGTCCGGGCTTTACTGTCGTCGCCGTGCTGACACTCGCCCTCGGCATCGGCGCGAACACCTACATTTTCAGCATCGTCGATGCTTTGGTGCTACGGCCCCTGGAGTTTTCGGACCCCGGCCGGATTGTCGCGCTTTGGGAGCGATTGCCCGCGGTCAGTGTTGACAGGAACGAAGTTTCTCCCTCGAATTTTCTCGATTGGAAAGCCCAGAACCACGTCTTCGATCACATCGCGGTGCACAGTTGGTGGGATGCCAACCTCGGCGGCGTCGAACATCCGGAGCACCTGCATGGATTTCTGGTGACTCCTGATTACTTTGCGGCTCTACAGGCCCAGCCGATGTTGGGCCGCACGTTTCTCGAGGAGGAAGGCACGCCCGGAAAAGATCATGTCGCGATCTTGAGTTACGGGCTTTGGCGTGACCACTTTGCTTCGGATCCCTCGCTTCTGGGCAAAACCGTTTTGCTGAACGGAATCGACTACACGGTCGTGGGCGTGATGGGCCCGGAGTTCAATTATCCGTCGGGAGCTCAGCTGTGGGCCACGTTGGCGTTCACTCCGCAACTGATAACGAACCGCGGTTCTCACTACTTACATGGCGTGGCGCATCTGGCAACAGGAGTCACGCGTGAGCAAGCGCAAGCGGAGATGAGCGCCATCGCCTCGCGCCTCGCGCAGCAGTACCCGCAAACAAATACTGGCCGCGACGTGCATGTGATGCCGCTCATGGAAAGTGAAGCCGGCCAGACGCGTGCCCCGCTGGTTGTGATGCTGGCGGCCGTCGGGCTCGTGTTGTTGATCGCGTGCGCCAACATTTCCAATCTCTTGCTGGCGCGCGCCAGCAGCCGCCAACGGGAAACGGCGATTCGCTCTGCGTTGGGTGCAACGCGGCGGCGGCTGATCCGGCAGTGGCTCGTGGAAAGCATGCTTCTGGGATTGCTGGGAGGAGGCCTGGGCATTCTGTTTGCCTATCTCTGCTTGTACGCGCGGGTCATACGCATTCCGCTCGAATTCTCGCGAATGCTACCCGGCTGGGATAAGATCGCGATCAATACTCCTGTGCTGTTGTTTACGGCTGTGGTTTCACTAGGAACCGGATTAATATTCGGGTTTTTGCCGGCCCTCGCGGCTTCCCGCCTCAATATCAACGACATCTTGAAAGAAGGAGCGCCTTCGGCGGGAGTCGGTCGCCGCCGCGGATTGTTGCGCAATGTCCTGATCGTCTCGGAAGTTGCACTGTCCTTGGCGCTGCTAGCCACCGCGGGACTGATGATGAAAACCTTTGTCCGGCTCGAGCGCGTTTCCCCCGGGTTCAATCCCGATAAGCTGCTGACGATGTTCGTTGCCCTGCCAGATGCGAAATATACTTCCGATGTGCAGGCGGTGAATTTTGATGAGCAGCTTGTCGAGCGCGTGCGGAATTTGCCGGAAGTCCTAAACGCCGGGGTTGCCAACCTGATCCCCTTGGGCGGGATGAACGAAACGTGGTCCATTCGAATCGAAGGCAGGCCGGAACCAAAGCCGGGGCAGGATCCGGACGCCAGCTACCGGGTTGTGACTGATTCGTATTTCCGCACCATGCAGATACCCATACTGCAAGGACGCGAGTTCTCCAGCGAGGACTCCGCGAAAGGCCAGCGGGTCGTTGCGGTCAACGAGGCTTTCGCGGCGCGATATTGGCCTGGTGAAGACGCGCTCGGGAAGCGCATGAAGCTCAGTGGTCCTCCGGAGAAAGAGCCGTGGCGAACCGTGGTGGCCGTTGTCGGCAATGTAAAAAACCGG
Organism: Candidatus Acidiferrum sp.; assembly: GCA_035314345.1. GTDB lineage: Bacteria > Acidobacteriota > Terriglobia > Acidiferrales > UBA7541 > Acidiferrum. The sequence goes on along the minus strand of DATFZQ010000017.1, from coordinate 12,297 downwards.
CTCGACGTTCCCGTGCCTCCTGAGATGTATTTCCCGCTGCGCCAGCAGTTCGAATACACCGTAGCCCTTGTCGTACGGACGTCCTCGGATGCGGCGCGCATGGCAGAAAGCGTTCGCGCGCAAGTCGTGGCGCTGGATCGCGACCTGCCGGTCTTCAACGTTTCGACGATGCAGGAATTGCGCTCGACCTCTATGATTCCGCAGAGGATAAGTGGGACGCTCATGACCGCCTTTGCCGGATTTGCCTTGGTGCTCGCCGCGATCGGTCTCTTCGGCGTGATTGCCTACGCCGTAAGCGAACGCACGCGCGAGATCGGCATTCGCATGGCTCTGGGCGCCAAGCCAAAAGAAGTTTTTCGACTGGTCGTCGGTCAGGGCATGACTCTCGCTCTTATCGGTTTGCTGGCGGGCTTGCCTCTCGCGCTCGGCATGGGACGCGCGGTCGCCGGCCTGCTCTACGGCGTCGCGCCAAATGACTTCGCCACGTTTGCCGGGGTCGCCATTTTGCTCGCTCTCGTTGCGCTCGTCGCGTGTTACATTCCCGCGCGCCGCGCTATGCGCGTCGATCCCATCATCGCGTTGAGATACGAATAGACCTTCTCGCGGTTGATCGATAACTCCTCTAAGAAACTTTGTGCCACAAACGTGTCGGGTCTGCGCTCCGCCCCGCTCCCGCCCTTATAAATCGTCCTCAAATTTCATCTGAGGCAGTTCCTGGCTATTCGGAAAGTTCGAGTTGGTACTGGCGCGATTCGCCTTGCTGTTTTAAACGGCACAGTCTCGCCCTCAGGTCACTGCTACTGTATGAGATCGTGGTGCGCTTTCCAACGGAATCCGCTTGAGAGAGGAACTTGATGACGACAATAGCTGCGAGATTACAAAGCGAGTATCGCAAGTTGCGCGATGAACTGCTTGAGGCAGAGATCGCCCTGAAGGATCAACGGGAGAGTGTTGCGGCTCTTCGAAGACAACTCCCCATGGGACCTGCGGTTGCAACCGACTACATTTTTCGCGAGGGCCCCGCTGATGTCCTCTATGAATCCCCTGGCCAGTTCAAGGATGTTCGCCTGTCTGATTTATTTGCCCCGGGCAAGAATCGGCTCATCGTTAATCACATGATGTGGGGGGCGACGGATATGTCCGCTTGTCCGATGTGCACGATGTGGGCCGATGGATACAATGCCATCGCTCCGCATATCACCCAGAAAGTAAATTTTGTATTGATAGCCAAGGTCGAAATCGGAGAACTCCGGGAGTGGGCCCGGCGGCGTGGATGGGACAAAATCCGCTTGTTGTCGAGCGGCCAGTCGAGTTTCAACGCGGATTACCACGTTGAGGGTTACGGAGGACAACATCCTGGCCTTAGCGTCTTCAGCCGCGAACCCGACGGCAAAATCCATCACTTTTATACCACCGAAGCGTCCCTTCACCCTGGCCCAGACGGCAACCCAAACCATAGAGGCATAGACCTCTTCACGCCGGTCTGGAATCTCTTCGACCTCTTGCCCGAAGGGCGCGAGAATTGGTCGCCCAAGCTCTTCTATTGATTGTCAGTCGTCTGTGCAGTTCCTGCGTGTAAGCAAGTTCAATCGGAGAATCCAGGTAGGTCCCGGTATGCGCGCTATTAAAAGAAGCGGTCGCACTCGCAGTGTCCCTAAGTGTACAGATATTTCTTTTTGAGACGCGCAAGTTAGATTTGCAAGAGACTCCATTGCATTTGGGCTTGGGCGCTGTGCGCGAATATAGAGAGGGCTCAGTTTCGCGCGCCGCTGTGAGGAGATGAAATCATGTTGGGATTCATTGCAGCAGTTTTAATCATTTGCTGGTTGCTTGGGCTTTTCGCATTTCACGTGTCCACAGGTTTATTCCACATTTTGCTCGTTGTCGGCATCATTCTTCTGGTTTTGCATTTCGTATCCGGGAGAAGGGTCAGCGTATAACAGCGGGTATTGCACTCCGGATTCGCGATAAGAAATTGTGTGTTCGTTGCTCGGCCACTTCTTCGCCGATTCTGAGGAGTTTCTCCATCCCTAACTCAACTAAGGGATGGGGGAAGAAATGAGAGGAGCTTGAAATGAGCACATTAACATTGGTCATCATCATCGGTGTGATTCTCATCGGGATTGTGGGTATCGCTTCAGCGATGCTTCTCCGGAAGAGCAAAACCGAAAGACTCCAGACTCGATTCGGACCGGAATATGCGCGCGCGATCGAGGAAAGCGGAGGTCGGCGGAAAGCGGAAGCCGGACTCGAACAACGAGAAAAGCGCGTTGAGGGATTCGCCATTCGGCCGCTCGCGGCAAGCGACCGGGAGCGCTATATCGCGGCCTGGCGCGCCGTTCAGGCAGAGTTTGTTGACGACCCCAAAAAATCGGTCACACAGGCCGATCAACTTCTCGGCGACGTAATGTCCACCCGCGGTTATTCCGTAAGTGATTTCGAACAGCGCTCGGCGGATATCTCTGTGGACCATCCACTTGTAGTGGAAGACTACCGGGCCGCGCATGAAATCGCCGTACGTCACGCAAGTGGCCAGGCCACCACGGAAGATTTACGCCAGGCGATGATTCATTACCGGACGCTCTTTGATGAACTAGTCGGTGAGCCGGAAATGGCTCGCGCGAAGGCTGCCGCGTCCTAAATCTAGAATTAGAAGCGAAATGGTATCTTAGGTCTTTCGGAATGATCGAGACATAGAGGAGGCAATCCAGTGGACGAAGCAAAAAAGTTTAGAGAAGAAGATACCGATGTGGGGCTGACGACGGCGACACTGGCTGGCGCGAGTGCACGCCCTGAGGCGCGAGCGGTGGCTGCTCCGACCTTTAAGGCTGCCGGCAGTTCATCAGCGGGAGCTGCAACCGCTGTCGCTCTGGACAAACAGGTGGTGCCGCTCTTTTCCGCCGAAGAAGCGAAAGATTTTCGCGGTCGATGGGATGCGATCCAAGTCAGTTTTGTTGACGAGCCGCGGCAGGTGGTGGAGCAGGCAGACGGTCTTGTTGCCGTGGCGATGAAGCGATTAGCCGAAATGTTCGCGGCGGAACGAGCGAGACTCGAGGGCCAATGGGATCGCGGCGATAACGTTTCGACCGAGGATCTCCGCTTGGCACTGCAGCGCTACCGGTCATTCTTTGGCCGTATTCTCTCGGTGTAGCGGCGCCGCCAACCTGCTAGCGAAGTAGGTTTGCTACCTGCTTCGGGAGCGGCGGCGATCAACGAGATAGGCGAGCGCACCGAAAATCGCAAAGTAGAAAATGGCGTTGACACCGATGGCGATGCGCAAGAACCAGCCGAAGGTCCAGGCGAGCGATTCGTGCGCAGCAGGCATCACGAGTTCCGCAACCTTCAGGCCTGGCGAAAAAAGAGAAACTAGCCACACGGGAAGCGTGGATTCTCTTGTGATCGCCCAGGCCAACGCGAGAAATCCCACCATCAGGCCAACTATGGCGGGCAAAACCCAACGGAAGAAGAGACTCTGCTGCATTCTGCGGCATTCTATCAAAACGCAGATTGATTGCGGTCGTGACATTCGACATTCGGCTGTCTGCAAATAGCAAGGCCAGCCAAGTTCTTATGTTTGGCATGAAACGATTTCATTCAGTTGCGCACTATGCAGGTAGTTAGGCCAATCCCAATTCAAATGCCTCCGTTCTAACCAATGGGGGCACCATAGTCCAGGTGCCAGTCGTGGGGGCAATTGGTCGGGAGACGCGTGGGGGAGCGCTTCAGGGAGAGTTGTGCTCCCCTCGTGTTCCGCAGCTTGCACAACTCCAGTCCGTGGGGCGTCCCGCCCTGCGAAACAACCTGATAGAAATTCCATTTCTTTCGTTCTAGCACAGAAATAGCTAAGCGAGCATCGTCGCGCCCTCCTGTGGGAAGATAGGCCCGCCCGGTTTTTACGCGAGGCGGATGCTGAAATCCTGCCGCGCGATTGGAATCTCCGCGGTCATTTTCGGGCGGCGAGTTCGAATCAGCGAGGAGCACAATTATGAAGCGAAGGTTTCCGTGTGCGGCCAAGCGCGCGGCAGTTCTCGTTGCGAGCCTGTCTTTCTTCGTCGGAAATGTCTTCGCGGCCACCGTCGAGCGCCTGAAGGTGACTGGGAATCGCCGCTATTTGGAGTGCGAAAGTGGAAAGCCATTTTTCTATTTGGGAGACACGGCATGGGAATTGTTTCACAAATTGAACCGCGAGGAAGCGGCAAAGTACCTGACGAATCGCGCGCAAAAAGGTTTTACCGTAATTCAGGCGACTGTCCTGGCCGCGGGAAACGGGCTGACGGTCCCGAATGCTTACGGCGACTTGCCGTTCGTCGATAAGGATGCCACTCGGCCGAACGAGGCGTATTTCAAGCACGTTGATTTCATTGTGAACAAGGCGGCGGAGCTGGGCTTATTCATTGGCATGCTGTCGAGCTGGGGAAATTATTGGGCCTCGAGCACCGTGTTTTTCACGCCAGAAACGGCGAAGCAGTACGGTCGCTTCCTGGGAGCTAGGTACAGGGACAAGCCAATCATCTGGATTCTTGGAGGCGATCATTCGATCACCAACGAAAGAGAGCGCACCATTGTGGACGCGCTTGCTGCCGGGCTTACCGAGGGAGATGGCGGCTCGCACCTCAAGACCTTTCATCCGGTGGGGCCGGGGCTTTCTTCCATCAAATTGAATGACGCGAGTTGGCTTGATTTCAACATGTACCAGTCGTCGCATTCTTCGCGTGACCACGACAACGGGCTCTATGCGGAGCACGACTACGCGCTGAAGCCGGAGAAGCCGACGATTGACGGCGAAAACCGATACGAGCAGCTTCCCGTCGGTTTTCATTTCCGTGGCATGAGCGGGCTGGACCGCTTTGACGACTACGACGTGCGGCAGTCCGCCTATTGGTCGATTCTCGCTGGCGCATGCGGACACGCTTACGGAAACAACAACATTTGGCAGATTTACAAGCCGGCGCAAAAAGGAACCGGCCAGGATGCGCCTGTACAGGATCAGATCCCCGCTGGACGGCTCGGCGATCCGTGGATGGGACGGCAAGGTGGATTGCTGGGGGCGAATATTCCCTGGGATGAAGCGATGGATCATCCGGGCGCGTTTCAAATGGGCTTCGTCAGGAGACTGTTCGAGTCCGTGCCGTTCACAAAGCTCGTCCCGGACCAGAAAATAATTCTGAACGGGCCGGTGACAGGCGGGACGAAGATTCGAGCTGCGCGGTCGGCGGACGGATCGTTTGCGATCATTTATTCGCCACGAGGAGAGAGCTTTACGCTGGATAAGAGCGTGATCCACGGCGAGCGGCTGAAGGAGATCTGGTTCGACCCACGATATGAGGTTTCCTATGAGTTTCACCAGTCGGATTGCTGGGGGATTCAAACGTATACTCCGCCAACGAACGGGCGCGGAAATGACTGGATCTTGCTGCTCGAGGATGTTTCCAAGGGCTACCAGCTGCCTTGAGATTTGTCGGCCATTCGAAAGACAGAATCGATAGGCGGGGCCAGGTTAAGAGAGCAGTGCGGCATCGTCCTGTGGGAAGATAGGCCGGGTAGTTCATACCAGAGGCGGACGATGAAATCCTGGCGCGCTCTTGTATCCCTTGCATTCATTCTTGCGGCGGTGATTTTTCTATTCGAACGGCCACACGCGGCAGTAACGCGGGCTGCGGTTTCGGCTGAGCCGAGTTTACAAAAACAGCGCACTTCGCAAGAGCAGCGAACGCCCACGATTGAGGAATACCAGCCGAAGTCCACGCTCGTCACCAAAGAGCACAAAATCGAGCGGGCGAAATTTCCATTCATCGACATCCACAGCCATCACTGGAATCCCACACCGGAGCATGTCGAAGATCTGATCAAAGGAATGGATTCGATCAATCTGCGCGTGTTGGTGAACTTGAGCGGTGGATCTGGAGAGGAATTGCGGAAAACTGTTGTGACCATGAAGGGTCGCTACCCGGACAGATTCGTGGTCTTTGCGAACATGCGTTATGACGACTTGAATACTCCTGGATTCGGAAAGCGTGCTGCGGCGCGGCTGGAGCAGGATGTGAAGAACGGCGCACAAGGATTGAAGATTTTTAAGGATTTTGGAATGGAGTTGAAGTATGCGAGTGGCCAGCGCGTGCACGTCGATGATCCCGAATTCGATCCGGTGTTTGAGAAATGTGCGGAGCTGAAGATTCCCGTGTTGATTCACGTGGCAGAGCCCTCGGCATTTTTTGATCCTTGGGATTATTCGAATGAGCGCTGGCTGGAGTTGAAACAGTTTCCGGGGCGAGCGCGGCCGGCTGCGGACTATCCGCCGTTTGAAACTCTGATGACCGAGCGGAATCACTTGTTCGCGAAGCACGCGAGGACGAATTTCATTGCGGCGCATCTTGCGTTTTATGGAAACGATTTGGAGCGACTGGGAAATTTATTTGACGCGTATCCGAACGTGAACGTGGACATCGCAGCGGTGCTGGCGGAGCTTGGGCGGCAGCCGTATTCGGCGCACGATTTTCTGATCAAGTATCAGGACCGCATTTTGATGGGGAAAGACATTTACGAGGTGAACGAATACAAATGGTATTTCCGGTGTCTGGAAACGCGCGACGAATATTTCGAGTATTACCGCAAGCGGCACGCGTTTTGGAGAATCTATGGATTCGAAGTGCCGGACGAAGTGTTGAAAAAAGTGTATTACAAGAATGCGTTGAAGCTGGTGCCGGGACTCGATGCAAATGCATTTCCGAAATAAGACCACGTTTCACCGAGCGCATGCTCCGGAAGACTTGAGGTGGAGAAATGGCCGCAAAAATTGGCAAGAGCAAGAAGGCGCCCCGCCACCGCGAACAGCAACGCGGGACTATCAGGCCGACTCTTTAGTCCCACCAGATGGGGTTTCGCTGGTGGGCGCGCCAAAGCCGCCACAGCGTGAGCGCCAGCTCTGGCGGAACTTTTCGCGCTCCTCGGGAGTCATCTTCTCCCAACGTTCGTCCATTCGTTCACGCATGCGCTCACCCATTCGGCCCCGCATATTGGAGCGAGAGCCATGATGACCACCCCAGCCACCGAACAGAATCCGGCAGAGAGCCAGCAGTCCGACAGCCTGCCAGAAGGTGATTTGCCGCCATCCGAATAGCGTCGGCGCTAGCCAGTTCCAGAGATGCATGACCAGCTCGCCGCCAATCCAGATGAAAAGCGGGATCGCCAGTATTGCCAGTGGGGCCAGAAAAATCCATTTCTTCTTACTCATGTTGTGCTCCTTATTTCTTCGCAACATCCCTTCGTATCATTTCTTCGCTTCATTTCTTCGCTTCATTTCTTCGCGTCATCCCTTGGCAAGTTCGTCGTGAATGCTTTGCAATCGTTCGCGCAGATGAAGTACGGCGTAGCGCTTGCGCGACAGCAGGGTGTTGACGCTGACCCCGCTTTCCGTCGACAACTCCTTGAAGCTGCGCCCTTCGAGTTCGTGAGCGACGAATACTTCACGCTGCTCGCTGGGCAGTTCGCCGAGCGCAAATTCCAATTCATCCAGAAGCACGTTGCGGAAGTAGACCGCTTCCGGCCCGGCATCGGGCGATGGCAGCAGATCTTCGATTCGCAGCAATTCGCCGTCTTCGTCTTCGACCGCTGCGCCGCTGAAGGCCACCGGCTTCTTTTTGCGGAAAAGATCCGTAATGCGATTTCGGGCGACACGAAAAAGCCAGCCGGTCACGTGCTCGATCGGCATCAAGAGGCGATTGGCTTCCACCAGTTCGTAGAAGACCTCCTGCACGATGTCCTCGGCGTCGGAGGGATCGGGAACACGACTGCGGATGAAGTTGCGCAGCCGCCCGCGCTGTTCCGCGACGACTTCGGAGATTTGACGGTCTTGCTCGGTCATCGTGGCGATGCTCACCGGCTGGCCCATCCACTGCTGTAGACGAATGGGGGACGCGGATATTGTAGGGGACAGAGAATAGCGGATAGTGGATGATGAGGAGAATAGAGGCGCAGAGACAAGGTGCTCAAGGCCCCCACCCCGGGTGTTTTGCGCAAAGAGTGCGGAAAGTATTGAGAAGATTGATGATAGGTTTTTTGACGGTGCAAAAGAGTGCGTAAGAGTATGAAAACAAAGGAGGCGTAAAGGCGTTTGGAATGATATTGATGTGAAGTGTGGCACGAAAGAGCAGTTCAAGGTTGCAAGTTCAAAGTTGAAGGGGGAAAGAAAGAGCAAGGAAGAAGATAACGCAGAGGCGCGGGTACGCAGAGGTGGCCCCGAGACGACGAGGTCGTCGGAAAGGGACAAGCGCCTTACGTTCACAAGACATGGTAGCACGATAGTTACCGATTGTCAATATCTTTGTGCCATGTACTGCATTGTCATTCGAACGGCGGGGCGGGTTCGAATGGGGTGGCGGAAGTAGCGAGGACTGAGAGAGTTGTGCGGGGGTTGATGGGTCTGATACGGCTGTGGAAAGGTGTGGAAGAGTCAAAACGGGCGCGCCTTGCGCGACCAACGCTGAAGGGATCGCAACCCGGCATCGCCGCAGACGAAGCCGCCGATTGCTGAGCGAGGGCATTTGTAAATTCCAGAGGAACCATCTAGACTAATCATCTAGGTTAATCATCTAGGTTGTTGGACAAAAGGAGTCTGGCGATGCGGACTGTCGGCATATTTGAGGCGAAGCAGAAGCTTTCGGAATTGGTAGAGCGGGCCTCGCGCGGGGAGCGGATCAGGATTACGCGGCGGGGCAAGCTTGCCGCGGAGATTGTGCCGGCGCGGGAAGACGAGGTGGACATTGCGGAGCTTTTCGCTTCGATGGAAAGAATTCGAAAGCGTGCTAAGCCTCTTCCGCGCGGCGTGACGATTAAAGATCTGATTGAAGAAGGACGGATGTGAACCGTTTCGTCCTCGATGCGTCGGTGGCGGTAGCGTGGGTTACGGGTGCGACAGTTGATCCGTATGGAGCTGCGGTTCAGTCGCATGTGGCGAGCGGATGGCGCGCGATCGTTCCTCCCTTGTGGCAGCTGGAAGTTGCCAATGGCTTGCTGATGAACGAGCGTCGAAAGACTCTAACATCAGCAGAAGCTGATCGAGGCCTTCTCGATTTGGAGACATTCCTAGCTTCACTTGCGGATCTCGATCCAACGCCGGCATCGATGCGCGAACTAGCGAACGTCGTGCGTGCGTATCAATTGACGGTCTATGACGCCGCGTACTTGGAACTGGCCAAGCGCGAGAGCCTGCCAATAGCGACGTTGGATAAGGGATTGCGGGCGGCGGCGGTGAAGGCTGGGGTGGCGCTGCTGAAGTGAACGACAAAGTCAAAGATCCCACACGCAGAGTCGGCGTGTGGGGCACCCGCTGAAATGAAGTAAGTAAGGCGGCGATCCGGCGGAGATTGCGCCACGCGCCTCTTGGTTGTGAGGAGTTGATTGGAGGAAATATTCCCGTGAAAAATCTTTTTGAAGCGGGTCGGGTGGAAGAAGTGAAGCAGCGAATCGTGCAGATGAGGCCGGATAGCGCGCGGCTGTGGGGCACGATGAATCCTGCGCAAGCGCTGGAGCATTGCTCACGAGGGATGGAGATGGCGTTGGGGGACAAGACTCTGCCTCGGGTGTTGGTGGGGAGGCTCTTGGGATGGATTGTGAAGCCGAAGGTGATGGGAAACGACGAGCCACTGCGCCAGAATTCGCCGACGGCGAAGGGGCTTGTGGTGCAGGATGAACGTGACTTGGGAACAGAACGCACGCGGTTGTGCGCATTGATTGACCGGTTTGCCGCGGCCGGGCCCGCGGGATGCACCTCGCATCCGCATGCCTTCTTTGGGCGGCTAACGCCGGACGAATGGGCGATATTGATGTACAAGCATCTGGACCATCATCTGCGCCAGTTTGGGGTTTAGCGCCGGCGAAGGTTCTTTTATCGGAAGAGCGCGATTTCTACTGCGGTCCCTGGCGGGACATTTGAAATTTCGCGGTGGCAGGTTATTTCAAGGATGTGGTCACCATGGCCGCCATTGCCTATGGCGTCGAGGGGGCGGATGCGGTAGGCCCAAAGTCCGTTGATGCGGCAGACTTCGAAGAGGAAGTCTTCTGGCTCGTTTAGTTCTTTGCCGTGAATTCTGAAATGTTCTTTGATGGGGATGGGCTCGCCAACGTTCACGTTCAGTGTGCCCGGAAAGAGTTTCTCTCCAGTGGCTCTCTCGAACACTTCGGAATATTGGCTCATGCGGCGCGAGAAGTGCTTCAGGCCCGCTCCTTCTCCGTCCCTAGAGACGTGTCCTTTCAGGATGATCATGCGGACCCTTTGCGAGGTGCAAGTTCGCATAGGTTGTGGCACGAGGCAACCCCAAGACCCAGGTTCAAACAGCGAACCTGGGGCACCCTCCGTGTTCTCTTGATTTGTGAGTGGGAGAGAACCTTCTCGTTCGTATCGATGGGAGATTGACAGATTCGAGAACAGGGCGTCCGGGCCACCCGCCCTGAGGGAGGTTCCTTTGGTGAGAACCTTGCCAAATTTAGCGCAGAGAAGCACCTCAAGAGTCATCCTGAGTAAATTTCAATCTAAGTCTGTCCGTCGATTTCTTGGTTGGTCCTTGCAGGGCTGGAGCTGCGCGTCCTCTTTGCTCGCGCTATTTTGGAGTTGATCGCCAATGACATGATCGGCGGCGGCCCACGCCGAGTTTTGGGGTGGGCCAGCTTTTGCACAGAAAACCACAGGGGTACTAAAAATAATTATTGCGGGGGACTTGACGAAAACAGAAAAGTGGGTATACTTACAAATGGCTCGGGGGTAGCTGAGCCAGCAGGGGCATCACAGTCGGGTCGAAGAAGCGTCTTCCCAGCGTAATACCAAGCGAAGGCCAAGAAGTAGATCCTATAGTGAGGTTCTTTACGAGCACAGGCTAGAAATCTGTCGAGCATCGCGTGGAGCCACCCAGATGTGGGTGACTGTACCCGGCGCTCGACGCCGGGTTTTTTATTTTGTGGAAGTGAGTAGTGGATAGTGAGAAGTGGGCGGCGTAAAAGTAAGTCCTCCTGCGGTCACGAATTCAACTAACACGGAAACAAAAGAAGAGCTGGAAGGCAAGATCGCGAAACGCGATCGAGTAAGACCCTTCAGCCAAAACCCAACGGAATGTTGGGGACTCTGACAAGATCAGGGTCACTGCTCTTTGACAACAGAAAGGCTGGCAAGTCCACGCCGATAACTTGGCCGGGATTACGGTCCCTGCTGGGGGTATGGTGTGGATTATTTACAAGTTTTGCTCGAGAATCGAGCAATACTGTGGAAGAAAAGGCGGCTTATTCAAAGCCAGATGGTAGAGGTTGGAGGTGAGAAGTTCACAGCCAACAGCTGACAGCTGGTTTCCGAGGACTACAGAGTCGAAAGCCTGCAACAGATACCTGAAGTGATTTTCCAAAAAAAATCATCAAGACTTCTTCGTGACTCATGCCCGAGTTGCGTGAAGATCGGTTGTGAGGATATATGGAGCTGCGGAAATCGGAGCGTCGATAGCCGGATTTAAAAAGCACGGACTAAGCACCGTGTGAATCGCGCCGGATGAAGATTCGGAGCGGAGTCTGACAGAAGACGGATTGGGTAAGTTTTATGATTAAGCTACTAAGGGCGTACGGTGAATGCCTTGGCGCCAGAAGGCGATGAAGGACGTGGCAAGCTGCGATAAGCCTCGGGGAGCTGCAAGCAAGCTTTGATCCGAGGATCTCCGAATGGGGAAACCCGACGGGATGAACTCCCGTTACAGCCCGCTGAATACATAGGCGGGTATGAGCTAACCCAGGGAAGTGAACCATCTCAGTACCTGGAGGAAAATAAATCACAGAGATTCCGAAAGTAGCGGCGAGCGAAATCGGAACAGCCCAAACCCAAGTGCTTGCATTTGGGGGTTGTAGGACCGCATAAGTAGAGTTACCAAACTGACGGCTAGATGAACCTGCTGGAAAGCGGGGCCATAGAAGGTGAGAGCCCTGTAATCGAAAGCTGATCAGACTCGAAGCGGCATCCTGAGTACCACCGGACACGTGTAATCTGGTGGGAAACTGGGGAGACCACTCTCCAAGGCTAAATACTCTCTGGCGACCGATAGTGAACAAGTACCGTGAGGGAAAGGCGAAAAGAACCCCTGCGAGGGGAGTGAAATAGAACCTGAAACCGTATGCCTACAAGCAGTCGGAGGGCCATGCAAGGACTTCGGTCCTTGAAAGCCTGACGGCGTGCCTCTTGCTTAATGAGCCGGCTAGTTATTCTTACGTGCAAGGTTAAGCGCAAGCGAGCCGTAGCGAAAGCGAGTCCGAATAGGGCGACAAGTACGT
>DATFZQ010000016.1:0-4456 GCA_035314345.1 Candidatus Acidiferrum sp. | reverse complement strand
GCGCCAGGTCAGCTGGCGCCGAACCCTGACTGCTCCGATAACCCCGAATGAACCTTCCAGATGACCATCCGTCGAGTCATTCCGCTCCTCCTCATGCTCTCGGTCGGACGTGTTTTCGCCCAAATCGCTCCTCCTTTACCCGATCGTCCGTGGCATCCCCCCAGCGAGCGGCAAATCGAAGACGACGCCAAACATCTCCGTGAATCCGGCTTCAGCGTTGAACCAGACAAGATTTACTCTTTGGCGGAACTGGTGGACTTCGCCGAGGAACACAATCCCGAAACCCGCGTCGCGTGGGAAATAGCTCGCGCTCAGGTAGCAGCTTTGGGCGTCGCGCGGAGCGAACTATATCCGACTGTAGCGGCTGTTGCACTTTCGCAAATTGACCGCGAAGAGGCTCCTTTTGGAAGCCAATTCTATCGCCAGACGCAGCAGACATTTGCGGGGACGATAGAGCTGAACTACACAATCTTAGATTTCGGCGCGCGGGCTGGCCGAATCGCCGCGGCGAGAGCAACACTCCTTACAGCTAACTTCGCATTCAACGACACGCATCGAAAGATCATTTACCAGGTTGCGCAAACCTACTATCGGCTGCTGAATGCCCTCGGACAGGAAGATGCCGCTCGAGCAAGTCTGACGAACGCTCAGACCGCACAGCAAGCCGCCGAGGATCGCTTGATACACGGCCTTGCGACTTTGCCGGACGTGCTGGAAGCACGGAGCGCGACTGCACAGGCGCAATACGATCTTCAGTCCGCTCTCGGTGCTGAAGAGATTGCGGGAGGAGATTTGGCTACCGCCCTGGGAACTCGCCCCACCGTTACGATTCACGTGCAGCCGATCGACCAGTTGTCAATTCCCGAGTCAATCGGCGATTCCGTCGATCAAGCGATCGATCACGCCTTCGACCAACGCCCAGATCTCATGGAGCAGATAGCCGAAATCCGTAGGGCAAACGCAGGCGTCAAGGAGGCACGCGCCGCGTATTATCCTACTCTGACCTTGAGCGCCAGCCCTAGCGCGCAATCGCTGTATATCTTGCAGCAAGCGCTTCCTTGGGGCCACACCGCGGACTTGGGTGGCGGGCTAAGTGTGAATCTAGGCTGGACCTTATTTGACGGCGGTGCGCGGAAAAATAACCTGGCGAAAGCGGAAGCGAACGTCCGTGCGGCGGAAGCACAGGTTAATGCTTCCCGCGATCAGATTGCCGACGAAGTGTGGGGAGCTTACTCCAATGTGAAGACCGCGCTTCGCCAGCGCCAGGCTGCCATCGCGCTCCTAGAGGCCGCGAGTCAATCCTATGCCGCCGCTCTTGAGTCGTACAACTACGGAGTCCGAAGCTTCCTGGATGTCACGGCCGCCCAGAGAACACTCGCGCAGGCCCGCTCGACTGATGTGTTGGCGCGGACGCAGGTTCTTACGAATCTGGCAAATCTGGCATTCCGAACGGCGAGTTTAATGCAATCAGGTTCTCGGAAGGCCAAACCATGAATGGAAATAGGAGCATTCGCCTTGTCAGGTACGGGCTGGTTGTGTCTTCGCTCTCACTCGCGGGTTGTCAACGGGCCCCTTCCTTCGACGTACTGGGGTCGTTCTTCCCGGCATGGCTTGTGTGCCTGGTCGCGGCGCTTCTGCTCACCGTCCTCGCCCGATGGATGTGCTCGCGTCTGCGCATCCCGCTCGCTCCTCCAATTTTGATTTATCCAAGTCTGACTGCTTTGTTTACATTCGCACTTTGGTTTATCTGTTTTCGCTAGGTAGGAACCATGAATACTGATACGAAATCTCGCAAGCTGCTGGGCCGCATGGTCAAGATTGGCATCGCCATAAGCTCCGTGACTCGGGGTCTGGACGCACGCAAGTTGCTGGGCCGCCTGATCAGTATTGGCGTCGTGATAGCCGCGGCTGGTCTTGGCCTGGAGGTCCTTTACAGCACCAACTACTATCCGCGAACCGACGATGCCGAGGTGTTTGCAAATTTCATTGGGATTGCGCCGCAGGTGGAGGGCCCGATTACGCGGCTGAATGTGCGGGACAACCAGTTCGTGAAGCAGGGCGAACTGCTGTTTACTATCGATGAGCGCCCATATCGCTACGCGCTCGAAAACGCGCTGTCCGAGCAGTCTGCTCTCGAAGGCCAAATTGAAGACGAGCGGCGAAGGATAGCGGCGCTGGTCAGTGCCGTCTCGGTTGCACAAGCCAATATCCAGGGTTCCCAAGCGGACATCACCCGATGGGCAGCGGCTGTTGACCAGGCACGGGCTGATGTGGCAAACGCTGAGCAGGGTGTCACCCGGGCCAAAGCGGAGTGGACTTATTCGAATAACAATCTACATCGCATTGAGCCGCTGCTCGAAAAACAGTTCGTCACAGTGGATCAGGTGGACCGGGCGAGAACGTCGGAAATCGCTCAGGCAGAAGCGCTTAAACAGGCGGCATCGCAACTGGACCTCTCACAGGCAGGATTGAAGTTGGCCTTGGCGCAATACGAACACTCCAAGGCTACCCTCGAACAGAGCAAGGCCCAGCACGAACAATCTATAAATGCAGTAACTACCCTCGAACCGCTCATCAATCAGCGTGGGGCGCGAGCTTCGGCGGTGAAAACCGCCCGCTACAATCTCAACAACTGCCGGGTCTACGCCCCGTTCGAGACACGTGTGACAAATCTAAATATCTCGGAAGGCGCCTACGCGCATGTTGGTCAACAGGTGTTCACGCTAATTGACGCGCGGACCTGGTGGGCGATTGGCAATTTCCGCGAGGGCCTCCTTCAGCGCATCGTGCCAGGGATGCCGGCTGATGTTTATGTGTTGTCGAAACCGAACGTGCGGTTTTCCGGAATAGTGGATAGCGTCGGTTTCGGCGTAACCCCTAGTGCTGACGATTTCGGCACCTTAGCACAGGGTCTGCCCGACGTACAGCGAACGCTCAACTGGGTGCATCTAGCCTCGCGATATCCAGTCCGTGTCCTCGTCAAGAATCCTCCTCCCGAGTTGTTTCGAGTCAGCGAGTCAGCGGTTGTGGTCATTCGCGGGCACTGAAATGGCTACCCTTGCTCAAAGCGTACCGGGGTCGCGCCAACCGTTGGCCTGGTTCTGGGATTTCCTCAAGCAGGAACTCACGCCCTATCCCGGTAGAGCTGCGCTGGTCGCCCGCATGGTTATTGCAGTAACTCTCGTGATGATCATTACCATGACATTTCGTCTACCCTATGCCGCATATGCCGCTGCCTTCGCACTCACCATTTCGCGAGAAAGTCCTCAAATAACCATAAAGTCGTTTAGAACCGTAGTCGTAGGTTGGGCTCTTGGAGCAGCCTACATCTTGATCGGCGCATTGTTTTTTCTTGAGAATCCCGTGCTGCGTTTCCTCTGGGTGATCGTGACGATGTTCGCGATTTTCTACGCGGTCAGCGCCATGACCAATTCAGGGGCCGCCTCCCGCTTCGGTTATTTTGTCATCATCACAGTTCCTTTGTGGGATCTCCACGTAACGGCCGAATTGAAGGTGGAAGGCACGCTTTGGGCTGTCTGGGGAATCACGATAGCGAGTGTGGTTACGGCGCTAGTTGAGTTGGTGTTTGCAGAACTGAGGCATCGGGATGATTTTGTTCAGTCCCTTGCAAACCGGTTGGCTTCCGTTGAAGAGTTACTGGCCTGCTATTTGGCAGACCGGCCAGTGGACGAGACGACGAAAAAGAGGGTCACGCACTTCGCCGTGCTCGGAGCATCCAGATTGCGGCGCATCCTAACGAGCTCCAGCTACGCGCGGCAGTACAACGAGCAAATGGGTGCCGTTGTGGCGCTCGTCGGGGGACTTGTGGACATTGCCGCCAACCTGACCCAACTCAGCATTCGGATTTCTGACGATGACCGGCAGCGAATAGGCGTCTTGGCTGCGAGCATTGCCGGTATTCGTACCGATCTACTGAGCAGGAGAGTTCCGAGTCCGATTGATTCAAAGGTTGACAGCGAGGTCCCCGGCGGTATTCCGCTACTCCGCGAGATGGAGAGAACTGTGTCGCTGATTCCTGAAGCGTTTTCGGGTTCCGAATCGATAAGCGAGTATTCGCCCTCGCCTCCCGGCGAGAAGCGGCCAGCCACATTTTTCGTTACAGACGCTTTTTCGAACCCTGAGCATGTCAGGTTTGCGTTGAAAGGCGGCCTTGCGGCCAGTCTTTGCTACATAGTTTACTCTTCCGTCTTCTGGCCGGGCATCAATACGGCAATTACCACATGCTTCTTGACAGCTCTCTCCACCATTGGTAGTTCTCACCAGAAGCAACTTGTGCGGATCTCGGGCGCTGTCGTCGGCGGAGTGGTGGTCGGGATCGGATCACAAGTATTTATTCTTCCTTACCTCGACTCCATCGCCGGGTTCACGCTCCTCTTCGCGTTGGCAACTGGCGCGGCCGCCTGGTTCTTAACGTCAAGCCCGCGCTTTTCTTACT
>DATFZQ010000015.1:0-10767 GCA_035314345.1 Candidatus Acidiferrum sp. | reverse complement strand
GCATGAGCCGGCTTCCGCGAATAAAGTAATCGGTGCCGAAGACCATGTGTTCGATTCCGACCAGGTCGCGAGCGCAGGTAAATGCTCCCTGATTCCATCCCATAGCGGTGTCGACGTAGAGCTTCTTCATGTATTCACTAGTGGTATGTCCCGTATATAACATTACAGATCAACTCCATTCTTTTTTCCCCTGCGCTGGGTGGATCCGGGTTTGATCTGCTCCATCTTGACCCGCGCGCGATCGATCTTTTTGATGATGTCCTCGACGGTGGCGCTCCAGATGAACGGCTTGGGGTTGTGGTTCCAAGCTTGCATAAATGCCTCGATCGCTTGCTTTAGATCCGGCACACTCACGAAACTGCCACGTCGAATCGCTTTCTCCGTCAATTCTCGAAACCAGCGCTCCACCAAATTCAGCCAGCTTGTACTGGTCGGCACAAAGTGGCATACAAAGCGGGGATGCTTCTTCAACCACGCTTGCACGTGCGGCTCTTTGTGCGTGCCGTAGTTGTCCATCACCAGATGCAACTTCAGCTCCGGGGGAAATTCAGCGTCTAAGCGGCTCAGAAACTTCCGCCACTCCTGATGCCGATGCCGGCCGTGACATTCACCAATCACCTTGCCATCCAACACCTGCAGTGCCGCAAACAGGGTGGTGGTGCCGTTGCGCTTGTAGTCGTGCGTCATCGTACCGCACCGGCCTTTCTTCAGCGGCAGCCCCGGCTGCGTCCGATCTAACGCTTGAATCTGGCTCTTTTCATCCACACACAGCACCAGCGCCTTGTCCGGCGGGTTCATATACAAGCCCACCACATCGCTCAGCTTCTCGAGGAATTTGGCATCCCGCGACAGCTTAAACGTGCGGTTCAGGTGCGGCTTGATATTGTGCAGCTGCCATAAACGGTTCACCGTGTTCTTGCTAACCCCTTGGGCCTCCGCCATGAGTCGGCAACTCCAATGGGTCATACCCTTGGGCTTGCTCTGCAAAGTCGCTTTAATGATCCGCTCTCGCTGGCCTTGCTCATACTGCGCTTTGCGCCCGCGACCGGGAGCGATCTCCCAGACCTCTCCGATGCCCTGCTCGTGTACCCGCTTGCGCCACAGCTGCACGGTGGGTCGGCTCACACCGAGCCCCGCGGCGATGGCCACATTCTGCTGACCGGCCACCGCTCTCAGGATAATCCGGCAGCGCAGCGCCACCTGTTGAGGCGTTCCGTGTGCGGACTCCCACTGTTCCAGTTGTGTGCGCTCCGCCGGTTGCAACTCGATCGCCAGACCTGTGTTCGGCATGACAGAGATCATACCAAGCACTGAAACTCTGTCAAGTTATTTATGGGACACTACACTAGCTGCCGAACATGCACGGCATACAACAAATAAGCACGGGATGTTCTCTCGTGCTCGTTTTCGCTCAGCTCAATTGTTTCGTTGGCTTAATCGTTTATTTATTGGATAGGAGGGCTTGCGTTGGTGCAACCGGCGCCGTTAGGAGTGTAGCGGATCACGCTCGTCTGGTCAGAGCAAAACATGCGCTGTCCGGATACACCCAACGAAACGGGCGTCGCGGTAATAGTGTAATTAAGCGAGGGAGTCAATCCATCACCCGTGTAAGCAAAGACATAGCCAGCTTTGGTTCCGGAGGAGAGGACCTCGTCCAGAAGGCAGGCACTTGTAGGAGCTGCCGTGCAAGGCGTAGTCCCACCGAGTGAGATCAAGCTGGGAGGAAATCCCACGTTTTGGTAGATGCTGGAGTACGTAATCACCGCCGTGTTGATTGTGCGCACGGACTGCGTAGCTGAAGACTCGTTCGCCACAAGTCGCGACCTGAGATAATTTGGAACCGCAATGGCGGCCATAATTAGAATGATAGCCACAACGATCAGCAACTCGATTAGGGAGAACCCGTTTTGTTTTCTTCTCATAGAAGCATCCCGAAAACAACATCCGCCCAATCTTTTCGCCAACACTGTTTGCATCTGGGATACTTAGAAGCATTCTAGAGGCCATTCCGTAATTCTGGCCATGCAACGTAACTGTCTGATTTGTAGCTAGTTAGCTTCACTTTAAGACCTTGGAAAAACTCTTCCATCTGATGGATGACACTAATAGTCAATTCCAATATGAGTTCTGACGAAAAACGGCGATTTTGCTGCATGGCTCAAGACTCGATGCCTGTTTTGCAGAGCTTACAAATTATTTCTCCAGTTCATAGTTAGCAAATGCGCGCCCGATACCTAGGCCAAATCTTCGGCTGTCCCGTTTAGGAATTGTTCGTAGGGCAAAGTAAGGACCCTGCATCCAGGCACTGGGCTTAGATTATTGAGGGAACCTCGCAGCCGAGTTTAAGGATTGCCTCTCAGGCCCAATTCGGAAATCAAGGTACGTCCACAAAAAGAACAGAGCACGGGACCAAGGTCCCGTGCTCTGTCGATACTTTCCCGACCAGTTTCCCAGCCGAGAGTTAAGCTTACTGAAGCGGGGGGCTGGCAATCGTCGGTGCAGCGCCGTTCGTGGTGTAACGGATCACACCGGACTGATCAGAGAAGAAACCGCGCTGACCAGAACTGCCTAGGACAACCGGCACGCCAGTAACCGAATAGTTGACCGAAGGAGTGAGTCCGTCGCCAGTCCAAGCGAACGTATATCCGCTCTTGGTGGCCGCCGAAAGCACGGGATCAAGCAAGCAAGCAGTCGCCGGAGCGGCCGTGCAAGGATTTGCACCGCCCATGACTGCCAGAGAGGCTGGGAAGCCGTTTGCCGGATACGTGGACGAATACGTCACAGCGGAGGTGTTGATCGTACGGATCGAACCAACCGCGGAAGCTTCGTTAGCCGCCATACGCGACCGGAGGAGGTTCGGAATGGCGATAGCCGCGATGATCAGAATGATCGCCACGACGATCAGCAACTCGATGAGTGAGAAACCCTTCTGCTTCTTCATTCTACTATCTCCTTGAGAGTGTGAGAGTTTTGATACCAGAGCACGCCGTACTATAAGGCAAGGGAGATGCCACTCTCCCCGTATTGGCACTTAGTGAAAAAACCAAAATAAAGTATTTGTTTTCTGCACTATACGAAAAACCGGGAGTTCGATCGGGCAATCTGGCTGACACTGGGCCTCTGTCAACTGCCCCGGATTGACCCTTTTGGTCAGTTCCTACAGACGAAAAATGGCAGACTCCATAGCTGATTGCCGCTCCCCCTTAGAGGCAAGCTGTATGACATCGCCTTTAGATTCTATATGTTATGTTTCTGGGCGTAGTGGCGGAACGAGCGGTAAGTGATCTTCAGAAGATCAGATGCCTTGGTGCGGACACCATTGGATTTCTGAAGGGCTGCCTGGAGGTACCTCCGTTCGGTATCCGCTATCACTTTTTCGAAGTCGAGCCCTTCCGGTGGAAAGGACAACTCGCCTGTGGCTCCCCCTCCCGAAGCACCCGCGGAAGAGTATCCAGCGATACGATCGGGAAGAACGCGCAAAGAGATCTCTCCGCCAGTCTCGAGCGCAACGGCTCGTTCCATGGTGTTCTCGAGCTCGCGCACGTTTCCCGGCCAGTCGTAGGATTCCAGGCGGCGAACCGCTTCAGGCGAAAGCCCCTCGATGGGCTTCTCCATCGTCTTTCGGAAGGTTTCCAGGAAATGGCGCGCCAGAAGCGGGATATCCTCGCGGCGCTCACGCAAAGCCGGGAGTTGGATGGGAATAACGCTCAAGCGGTAGTACAAGTCCTCGCGAAACCGGCCTTCGGCAATCTCTTTTTCGAACTCTTTGTTTGTAGCGGCGATGATTCGCACATCCACATCAATCTCTTCGGTGCTGCCGATGGGCCTGACTTTGCCTTCTTGAAGCACGCGGTAGAGCTTTACCTGCATGGTCAAGCTCATATTGCCAATCTCGTCCATGAAGAGCGTGCCGCCATGGGCGGCCTGGAAAAGGCCTTGGCGGTTTTCGTTAGCGCCGGTGAAAGCGCCTTTCATATAGCCAAAGAGTTCGGATTCGAGCAGTGTCTCTGGAAAAGCGCCGCAATTGATGGTGATAAAGGGAGCCTGGGCGCGAAGACTGTTTTCGTGAATGGCGCGGGCCACCAATTCCTTTCCCGTGCCGCTCTCGCCGGTGATCAGAACGCGGCTGGTTTGCGGGGCAATCGTTTGGATCAACTCAAAGATGGCACGCATTTTGGGACTTTGGCCGATGATATTGTCGAGGCCCGTCAGGCGGCGCAGTTCCCGGCGAAGGTATCCGGCCTCTTTTTTCCACTTGAGGCTCTCGGAAACTTCCTTAACGGCGCGTCGGAGCTGGTCAACCAGTTCGTGGTCCTTAATAACGTAGCGGTCCGCGCCGGAGTTGATGGCCGCGATGGCGGTTTCCACAGTGGGCACGCCGGTTATGAGGAGAAAAAAGGAGTTAGGAGAGATCTCTTTGGTGAATTTCAGGAGGTCGACGCCCGTAGCCCCGGGCATGCGGACATCCGAGATGATAATGTCAAAAATCTGCGATTCCAGCTTTCGCTTGGCGGCCTCTACGCTTTGGGCCACTTCGACGCGATGTCCCTCCTTGCGAAAGGTTATTTCCAGAAGCTCGCAGATGGAGCGCTCGTCGTCCACGACAAGAATGTGGACCATCTCGTTGTGAGCTTCCTTGACCGCTGCTTTCGTTCCCTGCATAAGACCTCACGCCGTTCGGGGCAACTCCACAATGAACTCCGCGCCGCGATCCTTCTCCGAGATCACACTGATTCTGCCGCTATGGGCCTGCACGATCTGATAGACGATGGAAAGTCCCAGACCTGTTCCGCCTTCGAATCCGGACTGGAGGGGTTCGAAGATTTTTGCGCGCTGTTTGGCGTCGAGGCCGATTCCGGTATCCCGGAAAGCGATGCGCAGCCAGAAAGGAAGCAGCTCAATGCCCACGCTGAGCGTTCCGCCGCCGGGCATGGCGCGCAGAGCGTTATCGGAAAGATTCCAGAAAACCTGTTTTATTTTGTTAGCGTCCACGCGGGCGCGCAACGCAGCGCCGTTATAAGTGCGGATGATCTGGTACTTATTCTCGATTTCGGGCTTCTTCTCGAGCAGCGTCAGCGTTTCATCCAGCAAACCGCGCACGTCTGCTTCCTGAAACTCGTAGGTCTTCTCGCGCGAGTAATTCAGAAAATCGGTAATGATATGGTTCAAGCGCTCCGATTCGCGGCTGACGATGTTGACCAAGTGTTTCTCGTCCTCCTCAAGTGGAACGAGGCGCGCCAGTTCCTTCACGGCGCCAGCCATTGCCGTTAGTGGCTGACGAATTTCGTGTGCGATCGCGGCGGAAAGCCGGCCCAAAGCGGCCATGCGATCCTTCGTCGCCACTTCTTGTTCGAGCCTGCGCAGCTCGGTCAGGTCTTGAAAATTGAATACGTAACCGCTGCGCGAGGAGTTCCGGGTACGCAAGGGAGAAACGGAAATGCCTAGATATCTTTGCTCGCCACCCGCTGTTAGGAATTCGATCTCTCTGCGGACCACCGGGCGGTCATTGGGGCCTTTGAGGCCAGGTAGCCAAAAATTCTCATCGACCTCGGGCAACTTCCGTCCGCGAAGATCCACAAAGCGATATCCTAGAATTTCTTCGCCGGTGCGATTCAGGAGAACGATCCTGCCTTCCAAGTCCGTGGTCAGCAGTCCGCCACGCATCGAGTGAATGATATCTTCCGTAAAATCCTGCAATTCGAGCAGCTCTTCGCGCTTTTCCTCGAGTTCGATTCCCTTGCGGCGAAGCGATTGCGCTAGGAGGCTGGCCAGGTACGCAACCGCGAGGAAACCGAAGAGATTGCTGAGAAACCAGACGCGCAGACCCTCCGGGGTGGGCACAAGTACGAAGGTGCGCGGGATCTTTCCCGCGAATGCCAGCGCGGTCATACCGCCGAGGATGGACAGACATACTCCGGTGGTTATAAAAGCGGCGCGCCGCGAGAACAATATGCTGGCCACGATAATGACCAGCAGATAGAGGGAGATGAGATAGCTCTCCTGAAGGCCTGTAGTGTAAACGAGAGCTGAAATGACGATTACGTCGGTGGCAACCTGCAATCCGCCTTGCAACCTTGAGCGAGGCAGCCAGCGGATCAACCCAATGTGCAAGACTCCTAAGGTGACCCAAATAAGCAAGAGAGGAAGGAAGGAGCGGTTCGTACCAGAAGGAAGGACGTACTGCGGCCAGATGAGGTCGACGACGAGTATCAAGAGAATCGTGAGCAGGCGGACGCGGGTCAGCCAGCCCAGCCATTCCCTTGTTGTTGTGCTTTGGTCCATGGATGGCCCGCGTTGCTAACTTCCAGTGTTTCCCGGGCATCCCTTATTTTAGACAGAAATGGCGGAGGGCTGGGAGTTCCTTCCCAGCCCTCCGCCAATTGGATAACGCTGGCAGCGCGAGCCTGCGATCAGTGCGCTGAGCTCAACTTGCCAATCAGGGTGAACAGCGGCAAGTACATGGAAATGACCACGCCGCCAACGACCACGCCTAGGAAAACGATCATGACGGGTTCCAAAGCGGTGAGGAGGTCTTTCACGGCAGCGTCCACTTCTTCTTCGTAGAAGTCGGCGATTTTCTGCAACATCGCATCCATGGCGCCGGTCTGTTCGCCGACGCTAATCATCTGCGTGACCATGCCCGGGAAGACTTCCGAGTCCTTCAAGGGCTCGGTGAGCGACTTGCCTTCTTCGAGAGACTTGCGGACTTGCTGTAAGGCCTTTTCGACGACCGCATTTCCGGCAGTTCTGGCGGTGATATCCAAGCCTTCCAGGATGGGTACGCCGCTGGCGATCAACGTTCCAAGGGTACGCGTGAACCGAGCTACGGCGATTTTACGCATGAGCATGCCGATGACGGGCAATCGCAGAATGGTCGCGTCGATGGCGTAACGGCCTTGTGGTGTCCCGTACCAGACCTTTAGACCGAAGATCATGCCTCCAAAGGCCACCAAAGCGAGAAGACCAAAGATGCTGCCGATCATGTTGCTCAGGCCGATGACGATCTTGGTCGGCAGCGGCAAGTCAACGCCGAGGCCGGCGAACAAGGTGGCGAAAATCGGAACGACTTTCCACAAGAGCAAGATGATGACGCCGCCGGCAACGGTTAAGACGCCGACCGGGTACACCATGGCGGACTTAACGGCCCGCTGCAGCTTGACGTTCTTTTCAATGTAGGAAGAGAGCCGCTGCAAAATGGTGTCAAGAATACCGCCCGTCTCGCCCGCCTCGACCATGTTGACGTAAAGGGAGTCGAAGACCTTTGGGTATTGGCGCATGGCGGCCGAGAGCGTGGCGCCGCCTTCGACCGAACCGCGCGTTCCGGTCAGCACCTTTTGAAACATCTTGTTTTCCTGCTGGCCAGCCAGAATCTCCAAGCACTGCACGAGCGGTAAGCCGGCGTCGATCATGACCGAGAACTGTCGTGTGAAGATGGCCAGTTCCTTGGCGCTGACGCCAGAGCCGAAGGTGGGCATGTTGAATTCCTTGCCCTTTTCGGACATCTTCGTCGGCGTGATCTGCTGGCGCCGAAGCAGGTTCTGGAGCTCCGCCTTGCTTGTCGCGGTGACTTCTCCGCTGACGTTTCCGCCGGAACGATTGGTTCCTTTGTAAGTAAAGACCGGCATATACTTTCCTCCTCAATCCTAAAATCCGTTGACCAAATTCAGTAAACCAGGGCCCGACGGCCCTCAAAGATCCTTACCGCTTGTTCCCTACTGGCGTCTTTGAGCTGCTGGGGCCGCTTCCACCCGGCGAAGAAACGCCGCGGTTAATCATGTCCTGGAGCTCATCCGCATTGGACGAACGCGAAAGAGCCAAATCCAAAGTGATGAGCTTCGAAAAATACGCGTTCGCAAGGCCTTGGTTAAACGTCTGCATACCCGTTTGTCCAGTACCCGTCTGCATCGCAGAATAGATCTGGTGAATCTTGTCTTCGCGAACGAGGTTGCGGATGGCCGGAGTCGGGATCAGAACTTCCATGATCATGACGCGGCCTCGATTGTCGGCACGCGGAAGAAGCGCCTGACAAAGGATACCTTCCATAACCATGGAAAGCTGGGCGCGAATCTGCGGCTGCTGGTGGGATGGGAAGACGTCAATAATACGGTTAATCGTGGAAGCCGCCGAATTGGTGTGCAGCGTGGCGAAGGTCAAGTGGCCGGTTTCCGCGATACGCAGCGCTGATTCAATGGTTTCGAGGTCGCGCATTTCTCCGATGAGGACGACGTCGGGGTCCTCGCGGAGCGCGGCGCGGAGTGAATTCGCAAACGAGTGGGTGTCCGCGTGTACTTCGCGCTGGTTCACCAAGCACTTTTTGTGGTTGTGGAGGAACTCGATGGGGTCCTCGATGGTGATCATGTGCTCTTCGCGCTCGGCATTAATCTTGTCGAGCATGGCGGCGAGGGTGGTCGATTTTCCTGAACCTGTTGGCCCGGTCACCAGCACGAGTCCGCGCGGTTTGTCGCAGAGTCCCCTGACGACAGATGGCAAACCCAGGGCGTCGAAGTTCTTTATCTCCCATGGAATGGTACGAAAAACGGCGGCGACGGCGCCGCGCTGATTGAAAACGTTGCCGCGGAAGCGCGCCAGGTTCTTGAGACCGAACGAAAAGTCCAGCTCCAGGTTTTCTTCGAAACGGTGCTTCTGCGCGTCAGTCAGAACGCTGTAAGCCAGAGATTTCGTATCGGCTGCCGTCAGGGGCGGCATATCCAGAGCGCGCAAATGTCCGTGAACGCGAACACGAGGTGCGCTGTTCGTGGTGATATGAAGGTCGCTGCCTCCCATTTCGATCATCTTTTTGAGCAACTCGCTCAGGGTAATCCCGGCCATCTCTTCACCTTCTTCTTATAGAACCGTCTCGCGCAAAACCTCTTCGAGCGTCGTCTGCCCTAAAGCAACTTTAACGAGTCCGCTGCGACGAAGGGTGATCATGCCTTGCTCAATCGCCTTCTTCTTCAGCTCCAGGGCGGAAGCTCCGACGAGGATCAATTCCCGCAACTCGTCGTTAACTTCCATCACTTCATACAAACCGGTGCGGCCCTTGTACCCACCCTTGTTGCAGGTGTTACATCCCTTGCCGTGATAGATTTTAGTCGTCTTGACCTCATCGGGGGAATACCCTGCGTCGATGAGGGCCTGCTCCGGCAATTCCAACTCTTCTTTGCAATTTGAACAGATGCGCCGAACGAGACGTTGCGCGCAAATAAGGTTCACAGAGGTAGCCACGAGGAAAGGCTCAATACCCATGTTCATCAAGCGGCTGATGGTGGACGGTGCATCGTTGGTGTGAAGGGTCGAGAGGACCAAGTGGCCCGTGAGCGCGGCTTTGACCGCGATTTCCGCGGTTTCAAAGTCGCGGATTTCGCCGACCAGAATAATGTTGGGGTCTTGGCGCAGGAAGGCGCGAAGGGCGGCCGCGAAGTTCAAGCCGATTTGCTCCTTCATCTGAACCTGGTTGATGCCCGCCAACTGGAACTCGACAGGGTCCTCGGCGGTCATGATGTTGGTGTCTACCGTGTTGAGGCGGGCGACCGACGAATAGAGCGTGTTGGTTTTGCCCGACCCGGTCGGGCCGGTGACCAAGACCATGCCGTAAGGCTTTAGAATGTTGCGCTCGAATTTCTTCAGGGACTCCATCTCGAAGCCCAGCTTGGTCATATCCAAACGGAGGTTTTCTTTGTCGAGGAGCCGAAGGACGATTTTTTCGCCGAATAGCGTGGGAACAGTGGAGACGCGGAAGTCGAGTTCTTTCTTTTTGCCGTCGGCTTTGTACTTGATCATGATGCGGCCGTCTTGCGGAAGGCGCTTTTCGGCGATGTCCAGCTTGGCCATGATTTTCAGGCGGCTGGTAATGGCGTCTTTCAGGCGGAGCGGCGGTGTCATGACCGTTTGCAATTGGCCGTCTACGCGGAACCTTACGCGCATTTCTAGCTCGTAGGGCTCGATGTGAATATCGCTCGCACCTCGTTTGACTGAGTCGGTCAAGATTAGGTTCACAAGCTTAATGATGGGCGCCTCTTCGGCGGCCTTTTCAAGCGTAGCGGTATCGAGTTCGGCTTCTTCTGCTGCCAGCTCGAGTTCCTGGTCTTCGTCGACCAGGTCCTTCATCATTTTGCTCAGCTCTTCGGTATTCTGTTCCGTGCCGCCATAGAATCGCGAAATGGCTTCGCCGATGGCAGACTCGGAGGCCACGACGGGCTCGACGTTGAACCCGGTCATAAACTTGATGTCGTCCATCGCGAAGACGTTTGTTGGATCGGTCATCGCAATGGTGAGAACGGAACCAACGCGCGAGAGCGGAATGACCTGGTAACGCAGAGCGGTGTCTTGCGGAATGAGCTTGATGACGTTGGGATCGATTTCGTAATACTTCAGGTTGATGGAGGGCACGCCGTACTGGCGGGAGAGCACACCGGTAATGTCATCGTCGGTGATGAAGCCCATCTTCGTCAGGCAGCTCCCCAGCTTGCCACCATTGGAGCGCTGAAATTCGAGCGCTTTCTGGAGCTGGTCCTGAGTGATCAGGCTTTCTTTAATAAGTATTTCGCCCAAACGGACGGACATCCGCAGCACTCCCTGCCGGTTTGCACCCAGAGTCAACATAGCAAACGGGGGCTGTTAAGGTATGCGGAAATTAAAAAGAAGTTCTGAAATGGCTAATACCTGTCCACAGGGGCAGGTTTTTTGAACGAGGTACAGGTGCGGTTCTTGACTTGCTTCGGTGCGGTGGCTATCGTGCGAGTTAGGGGCTTTTGTATCGAACTGTGC
>DATFZQ010000014.1:0-3080 GCA_035314345.1 Candidatus Acidiferrum sp. | reverse complement strand
CTGGCCGTGCATGGCTGACTCCCGTTCCCCTCAATCCGAGCGGAATCGACAAACACAAATGATGACTGACGAAAACCGGCGTTTTACACTCAGAACCGGGGTTCTGAGTGTAAACGGGATATTTCACCAGTCGAGATGGGACTACGCTGTCCGATCCGCCTCGGCGCATCTAGTGCGATGGATTCGGCAGCACAACGGTTAACTCAGACTTGGCGCTAATGCCTATACTAGTCCGCGATGTCGCTTGCACGATGACCGTTGGAGGGTTAGGAATGTCGCCAGGGGCGGTATAGAGCCCTGTATCAGAGATCGTGCCGCAAGCCGATTTCGAGCAGCCAGGGCCCGAAACACTCCACGTCACGGATGTCCGCGAAGCAAAGAACGTGAGCGATATCTGAACCACATCTTGTCTGCAAGTGCGGATTGCGGCAAGCTTGGCGCATGAATGAGCGCAGAGAGCAAGCCTTGGCGAAGTGGCGGGCGCTGGTTGCCGAGCAGGAGCAAAGCGGGCAGAGTGTAGCGGCGTTTTGCCAGAATCGGGAACTGGTTCAATCCCAACTTATCTACTGGAAGAGACGGCTGCGGGAAGCAGAGAGGCCGCCGTTTGTGGAAGTGCAACTGGCGCAGCCGGGCGCGGAGTCGCGAGTGCGAGCTCGTGCATTGGGAAGTACAACTATTGAAGTGCGACTCAAGAATGGTCGGAGCCTAATGGTTGCCGCTCGCTTTGACGCGCGTCACTTGCGGGCCTTATTGGCAGTGGTGGAGTCATGCTAGGGCTGCCCAGTTTGCACACGCTGGATCATGCGCAAGGAGCGCGCATCTGGTTCGCGGCAGAGGCGACGGATATGCGTTGTGGATTTGACCGGTTGGCGGAGCGAGTACGCGCAGTGATCGGCCAGGATCCTCTCAGTGGTCACCTTTTTTTGTTCCGCTCGCGACGAGGGGATCGACTCAAGATTTTGTTGTGGGAGCAAGACGGATTTGTTCTGTGGTACAAGCGCTTGGAATCTGGGGTATTCAAGTTGCCGCGGGTGAAAGAAGGAACGCACTCGGTGGAGTTGCGGGCGAGTGAGTTAGCCATGGTGCTCGATGGCATCGATGTTTCGAAGTTGAAGCGGGTACCGCGCTACGCAAGAATCAGCTCGGGAAACAAAGAAAAAATATTAAGCTGAGAAACTCACAGGCCTTGTGTTTATAGTAAGCGCACGTTATGAGTGCGAAGTTAAACGACCTTCCTCAAGACCGCGAAGCGCTGGAAGCGCTGGTCCGTTCGCTGATTCTGGAACGAGAGCAACAGAGGCAACGGGTTGAGCAAGAGAGTAAGCGGGCGAATGATCTGCAAGGGGAAACTCTGCGGCAAAGAAAACGCGCGGAGGAACTCCACCTGGAAAATCTGCGCCTGCAACTGGAACTGCAACGCTATAAGAAGTGGTACTACGGACCGCGAGCCGATCGGCTAGCAACGAGTGCAGATCTAGCGCAGGCGCTGCTGGACTTCGGCGAGCAACTGCAGGCCAAGCCGGTCCACCCCGAAGATGTACCCGCCAAGGCTGAGCCCGAGTACGAACTGCGACGGGTAAAGCGACGCCGGGGACGACGGAACCTGGCGAACTTCGAAAAGCTTCCGGTCACAACCCACGTTTACGAACTGAGTGCCGAACAAAGACAGTGCCCTTGCTGTGGCGTGGAGCGCAAAGAGATGGGAGCGGACGAGAGCTGGCAGATCGAATACATTCCCGGGCGCTTTGAGCGCCTGCACCACGTACGCAAGAAGTATGCTTGCCTGGGATGTGAGAGCCAAGGCGAGAAGCCACAGATGGAAGTAGCCGCCAAAGCAGAAGCGGCGATTGAAAAAGGCATGGCGGGGCCAGGGCTGCTGGCCTACATCGTGACGAGCAAATTTTCTGATTATTTACCACTTTACAGACTTGAAGACATCTTCGAACGCCAGGGTTTTGAGATCTCGCGGGCGACACAGTCGATCTGGTGTGGCGACGTAGCCGATCTGGTGGAGCCCTTGTATGAGTTGATGGCGGAGCGCGTACGGCAGTCGCATGTGGTGGCCACCGATGACACGATCATGCCCATGCTCAGCGTGGGCAAAACCAAGTCGGCGCGCATGTGGGTGTATGTCGGGGATGAAGTCAATGCGTATAACATCTTCGATTTCACCTTGAACCGGGGACGCGACGGGCCAAAATATTTCTTGAGAGATTACCAGCAAGTTTTGTTGGCTGACGGCTATGGTGGATACGATGGCATAGTGGCCGGCAATGCGATCACGCGCGCTGGCTGCTGGTCTCATTCAAGAAGGAAGTTTGTTGATGCCGAGAAGGTGGCGCCCGAGATTGCACGGGAGGCGGTGGATTTGATCGGCGATCTGTTTCGAGTGGAAAGGCAGGCGAAGGATTTTTCTGTGGAGCAGCGTCTCGCCTTGCGCCGAGACAAATCGGTCCCGGTACTAGCCAAGCTGCGAGAGAAGCTTCTGGAGTGGAAAGAGCAGTTGCTGCCAAAGCATCCCATGGCGGAAGCGATCAACTACGCCCTGAACCAATGGGCTGAGCTGAACGTCTATTGTTCCGATGGCGCGGTACCGATCGACAACAATGTTTCCGAACGCGAGATGAAGCGCGTCGTACTAACTCGGAAAAACTCTTTATTCGTCGGCAATTCTCGCGGAGGGAGAACGGCGGCGATTCTGGCCAGCTTGACCAGCACCTGTCGCCGGCACGAGGTGGATCCGCAGCTCTATCTCACGCAGCTGTTGATGAATCTGCCCCAGACGAAAATGAGCGAGTTATCCGATTGGCTGCCCGACCAATGGAAAATTCGTCACCTGGCTCGAATCGCAACCTTCAGCCGAGCCGTCCACCAGTAACTGACCTGTGGTTCGCGAATCGCTCACACATTTCCGGCAGCGTCATAAGTGACTCCGGCGTTCGTGATCCGGTTGTTGGCGTTAAACGTAAACTGGCAAGCCGGTGTGTCCGAAGAACTACAGCTAGAGTTCGTGCCCCATCGATTGCCGAACTGATCGTACTGGTATGCGAAAGCTTGACCTGTTTCGCTGGCTGTGCTCA
>DATFZQ010000013.1:0-3058 GCA_035314345.1 Candidatus Acidiferrum sp. | reverse complement strand
CCTTTGGCGCCATCGTCGCTGAGGTTCTTAAGCGCTGGCAACAATGGCCATTTGGCTGCAGCAACGAGCGCTTCGCTCTCGGTACAGCCATTGGCGATCGTCATATTTTGTAAAGCGCGAAGCTTTTGGGCCAAGCCGTCTTTCGAGATGGGGGTTTCTTTCATTGCAGGTGAGCCTATCGATGCGGCTGGCAAGACAGCCGGCGCGGTTCGCTGAAGCAAAGACCGAGTGGGCCATAGGACGCATGACATTCAGAAATGGAACCATGGGTTCTCGCGCATGGACTGAAAGCACTCCCGGAGTGTCTGAAGACGGCGCTCGATACAGATCCACTCGTCGTTGTGCCGGCGCGCCCAAAGGTTCCAGCGGTCCCTGCCGAAACAGCCGAGCCGCGCGAACGGATGCTCGAAGAACGGCGAGAGGGCATGTGAACCGGGGCAGGCGTACTTCGCGAAAAAGCGCAGGTACGATCCGGAAAAGGCGGCCTGGAAATCGACGACGTGGTTGAATTTGTAATTCTTCGGCGTCGGCTTGATGAACTTATGCCGGTAGAACTCGGCGATGAATTTCTCCGCTTCGGCGACGCACTGCTCCTTCTCCAACCTCTGCAGTTTGCATTTCGGCGGGATTTCTGAGGGTGCCCAGATGTGTCTCGACGGCATGTGGGTTCTCCGGTTTCTAGCCCATCCGGTCCAGATCGGTGGAGACGACGTTAACGTGAAGCCGGCCTGCACTCTCTGCCACTTCGAGACCCATGAACAGTCGCTGGTTGCGCGGGTAGAGTTCCGTTTTGCGCTGGATGAGCATCTCGAAGTCGGCCCGGTTGTGGGCATTGTCGAAAATGTGCCGTAACTCCCAGCGCATGTGCGCTTGTTCCTCCGAAGATATCAGGCAGTAGTTCCAGGCAGACATGGCGAAGAGAAGCGTCGCCTTTTTGTCGTCGAGTGGCGCCAAGCGGTCCAGGATCGGCTCGGCAAATCGCAGAAGCACATCGGACATTTTTTCCACGCCAGCGGGGTTTATTCGCAGTTGCACGTTCGGGTCCTGCGCCACGGTGTGAACAATGAGCTCGCGCTGGCCCACAGCGACGTTCTGCGAACTCGGGCCGCCAAGTCGATGGCGCCGCTTTTTCTTTTTCGACATCCTGCAAGGGTATAAGTGCTCCAGCGCCAAAATGCACGCTTTGCGTCGTTTGGTGCGCGGCGGGCATTCGTTCGTTGCCGGACAGGGCGTCCCTGCGTAGCATTAGCACATGGTTGTTGAGTTTTTGACAGGCGAGGAGGAAATGCGGGCCTTCGCGGAGCTGCTTCGTCCAGAGCCGACCGCAGATGGGTTCGAGTCAGAGGAGCGCCTGGTTATCTGCGGCGTCTCCTGGGAGCGATACCTAGCCCTCGACAAAGCGCTCGGCGACGATCGGCCCGGCCCGCGCTTTTACTACCTAGATGGAGAGCTCGAAATCATGACGACTTCCAACGAACACGAACGGATCAAGAAATGGATTGGGGATTTAATGGCCGTCTATTTCGAGGAAGCCAGCATCGAAATCATGCCGCGCGGTCAAGCCACGATGCGCAAAGCGCTCAAGCAGGCTGGCGCGGAGCCGGATGAATCGTGGTGTATTGACGGGGAAAAAGAGTTTCCCGATCTCGCGCTGGAAATCGCCCTCACCACCGGCGGCCTCAGCAAGCTCGAGATATACCGTCGATTCAACGTGCCGGAGGTCTGGTTCTGGCGCCGGCAGGCGCTGGAAATCTTCGCGCTACGCGACGACGGCGCCGGCTACGAAGCGGTCTCGCGGAGCCGGCTGCTTCCGGACCTCGACATCGCGCTGCTCGAGCGCTGCGTGGCGATCCGTTCATGGCAGCAGGCCCGTCGCGCGTTTCGCGCCGGCTTCGGCGGCAGCCACTGATCCGTGACGCGGCTGGTTGGAGGCCGCGCGGGTGTGGCCGTCATAAGAGCCCTCTTGTTGAGAGCGTTCAGCTTTCACCGCCTCATGATCGGTTATTCAAACTTGGCCAAAGTCCAAAAAGGTCAGCTCCTTTTTGATCAATAGCCTTTCCCGCTCCAGAAAAAGGCAAAGATTCTCCCAGTTTTCCTTTTCTGGCGCTGTACTACCGTCGAGCCAACAACAGACCAGCGGGAAAGAAACTCCGATGAGTTCTGCCAATCGGTAACCGCTCCAAACCCGGGATTTTGTTCGTGCTAGCCGGTCTCCGGCAGATCGGCTTCTGGAGATCCAATCGAGCGGATTTTTAACCAACGAGTCGAATGCACCGCTTTCTTGGTCGTAAGCGTCCAACTGTCTGTCTCCGTTCTTCAAACGAATTGAAGCAAGCGGGCGCCTGAATGGTAATAGGTTTCAGCGACGATGAAAAAAGCAACGAACCCTCTCGCTCTCGATCTTCGTGCCGGCGGCTTCGAGGTTTTTCCTCTCGCCAAGCTTTTCGATCTGCCATCCAACGTCTGGTATCCCTCCATCCTGATCCGTGAAAACATGTTGGCGGAGCCGCTCGCTGCTTGGGCAGCCAACGTTTTTTACGCACTTGGCTGTGTGCAGGTGCTTCAGTGGAGCGATGCCGCTTTTTTCTATGCACCCATCGGTAGTGGGCTACGGCCTGATCACTTTGCGCAGAGGCTCACTCCTGCGAAAGTGCAGGCTATCATTAGTCGCGTGATTCGAAACGCGGAAAGCGTCAACGCCGATCCGTCACGTGACTTCATCATTGAGTCTCTCGGAATATTTGGCTCTGTGCTCGCAGATGCTACTTCTCCAGGCGATGTCGATGTTGTCTTTACCGCACGATGGCGTTCCAACAACAGGCCCCTGCCCGAGGCTTCATATTATCCTTTTGACGTCAGTGAACCAACCAACCGCGTTTCACGCGCGCTCTCACGCGGCAGCCGAAGAATAGACCTGAGTTCTCATTACCTTCTCGAAGTTGAACGCCTCGGGGCTCCCTATCGAATCATCTGGACCCGAGACGAAGGTTGCGTAGATCGCCCGATCATCACCCCAAAGAAGCGGCGTTCCAAACACGTCAGTGCGATGAAACTGCCC
>DATFZQ010000012.1:0-7079 GCA_035314345.1 Candidatus Acidiferrum sp. | reverse complement strand
GAGGTCAGTCTGGTCCGTCTATGAATCAGGCGTCGAGGCGTACCTACTCGTTGGGTCTTGATGAGTTTTCCCTCGGAACACTCGGTAAACAACGATCGTATAAATAACGATTATAGGCAGTACGATGAGGCCGCCGAACAGAAAGAATCCGAGTGTCTCATCCGGCGCTGCGGCAGCGGCAATCGTTACCGAATACGGAATCATGTACGGCCACAACATCACGCCGAGCGTAAGGTAGGAGGCGATAAAGAACAATATCGTCAGGGCGAACGGTACCCCGTCGTGCCGCCGTATCCGTGATGCGATGAAGACGCCGAGCAGCGCGGCGAAGCCAAGCATCGGGAAGATCAGTCCCCAACCGCGGGTCCGCAGATGGCTCTGCGCGATGGCGCCTGCATCGATCGTCAGCGATACGGTGAAGGCCAAACCCAACACCACAAGGACCGCGACCACCAGCCACCGGACGCGCGCATAGGCCCAGTCCCTAATGGCACCTTCGCCCTTTAAGACAAGCCAGCTAGCGCCGAGCAAAGCGTACCCGACCACCATGCCTAAGCCCGTGAAGATTGGGAACGGGCGCACCCAGTCAAACGCGGTACCCGCGAACTGCCCGTCAACGACGGGAATCCCCCGCAGCATCGCTCCCACCGCAGCACCCTGCACGAAGGCGATCACAGAGGATCCTAAAAAGAAGCCCCAGTCCCACAACGAGAGCAACTGCTTGCTTCGGCCGCGAAACTCGAAGGCAATGCCGCGAAAAATCAGGCCGAGCAGCAACAGCAGTACTGGGATGTAGAACGCCCCGAGAAATACCGCGTAGACCTCCGGAAACGCTCCATACAGGCTCGCGCCAACGAGTACAAGCCACGTTTGGTTGCCATCCCAGAATGGCGCGATCGTATTGAGCATCTCTTGGCGATGTTTCTCCTCACGGGTGGTTCCGAACAAGATACCTACCCCAAGATCAAACCCATCCAGCATGACGTACATGAGGATCGCAAAGGCGATGACGCCGGCCCAGAACACCGTCAGGTTGGTCGGTTCCATGGTTCAACCCCTCGCTCGCGGCAGATTGCCGGTGGCAGTCGCGGCATCATCGGCGAAGGCCAAAGGCCGGCTGGGAGTCGCGCCCGGAATCGGTGTCGCTGGCACAGTCGGTCCGGCACGCAACAGCTTGTAGATATAGTAATAACCGAACGAAATTAAGGCGTAGGCCACGATGTAGCCAGCCAGTGAGACCAGCACGTCGCCCGTGCGCAGCGAGGGTGTGACCGCGTCCTTGGTGCGCAAAAGCCCGTAGACAACCCAGGGCTGCCGCCCGACTTCGGCGGTAAACCAACCCATCAACACAGCGATGAAGCCGGTCGGGAACGAGAGAAAAGTGGCCCAGAGAAACCAGCGCGTCGATTCGAGTCGGTTCGTCAATCGCAGCGCGCTGCCGAGCCATGAGACCGCCAGCATGATCAGTCCCATCCCGGCCATGATGCGAAAGCCAAAGAACGGGATAACAACCGGAGGCCGGTCTTCCTTCGGAAATGATTCCAGTCCAACTTCAGGCGCAGTCCAGCTGCCCGAAGCGATCATGCTGCCAAGCTTGGGGACCGAGATCGCATAGAGGTTGCGCTCGTTCTTCGAGTCGGGAATCGCGATCAGGGTTTCAGCGGCAGGTTGTTCGTTCTTCCAGCGCGCCTCGATGGCGGCGAATTTCGCCGGCTGATACTTGAGCACATACTCGCCCGTCAGATGGCCGAAAAAAAGCTGCACGGGAATGATCACCGCGACCAATCCTAAGCCCCAATGCAGCATGACCCGCGCCTCGGCACGATGGATGCCGCGCAACACATACCAGGCGCCGGTTGCCGCCACACACATGCCGGTGGTGAGAAACGTGGCGAGGAACATGTGCGGCCAGCGCACGCGCATGACGGGGCCGGTCACTATCGTCAGCCAGTCTGCGGGGATTATCTTGCCGCCGACAATGCTGTGGCCGAGCGGAACCTGCATCCAGCTATTATTGGCAAGGATCCAGAACGAGGAGAACATGGTACCGAGGGAGACCATGCAGCAGGCGAAGAAATAGAAGCGCGGCGACACACGGTTGCGCCCGAGCAGCACCACGCCGAAGAACGTGGCCTCCAGCATAAAGGCGGTGAAGGCTTCATAACCCAGCAGCGGTCCTTGGATCGCCCCCATCTTCTCAGCCAGCACGCTCCAGTTGGTGCCGAATTGAAATGCCATCACGAGGCCGGTCACTACCCCCATGCCGAATGAAACCGCAAAGATCTTCAGCCAAAAGTCGAAGACCCGCCGGTAGAGCTCGTTACGCGTGAAAAGATGCGCGCCTTCGATCGTCGCCAGCCACGCCCCTAATCCCAACGTGAACGCCGGAAAAATGATGTGGTAGCTGATGACGAATGCAAACTGAATGCGCGACAGGATGAGGGGATCGAGTTCCATAAATGTCTCCGGCTTATCGCTCTGTTAGTGCGCCGCAGGCTGTCCAGTTTGAATACGATAACCCTGGCTGATCCTGCTTCGTCGGCCACGCGAGCATCGTAAACCCGTAGGTCACCCAAATTTTTTTTGGGCACCATTGACGCTGTAACGTTTCCACGCCATCGGCAGCGGCTATCACCGCTTCAACCCCGTCAGATTGATAGAAATGCTTTTGTGGACTCATTCGAGGCGATTGAATATTGGACGTTAGGTACCCAAATGCAGACCAGTCGCCCCAACGTCTATGGGGTTTCAATCGCAATTCCGATGCGAGGATGTAGGCGTCCAGCGTCGCTTCGTCCACCAGTGGGCTCTCGCGCTCCGCGTACAGGTTCTCCTTCGACAGAAAGAAGCAGTACTTGCGGCTCAGGTTGCAAGCTGCGCCCGCAGGCTTCGCCAGAAGGTGGAAGCTCAGTGGGGTATCAACTTGAAGTGTGCCATCGAGAGGCACCGAATTGGACATTGTTGGAGCCGCCTGGGCATGCCCCGGTCGGGGACTAGCCACTTCGAGGAAGCTACAACCCGTATGCCGGGGCGGCTATTGGACCTTGGACCCAAATCTTACTGGCACGGCAACCGTACTGCTTCGTATTTGCCACCCCTTTCCGACGGGACGCCAGTCACCGCGGCAGCGCACGGCAATCCGCGAGCGGAGCGCCATAACAGCCTATCATCTCGGCGCCGCTGACAACTTTTAGCCGGGAACTGCCGGATGATTTGCAGTGTACTAACTTACCCATTTCGTCAGGAATGCGAATCGTTGCGTCGTCATTCTTGATTTCCGGCTTGTAGCCCACCGCAAGCCGCGAAGGGCAGCTTACCGGCGATCAGTTCAGTACGCCCGCTACCCGCTTTTGGCCGATCAGCGACCGATTCTCCGCTCCGAAGCGGCCGTTCCGCGAAATTTAACAAGGTAAATTTAGCCGGTGGCCGGCAATGTGCCAAGTCGACCCTTTGCGACGGTCGCCAACGTCCGCTGTCGAGCAGGCCAGCCACGTCGGCCGTTGCTTCTTGTGCGCACCACACATCCGAAGCGCCGAGGTTGAGCGTTACCAAACGTGTGTCACTTGACATTTTCGAAGTCGCCCGGCTTCCAACTCTTATTGAGGGCTGCCTCGGTCGGGCCGTAGAGCCGGAGGATCGCGAAATACCCCTTGCCCGGCACGGTCGCGAGCCAGTTGCCGGCCTTGCCGTCGGGCGCGTGCGGGCCGAGGTAAAGGTCTGTGCTCCCGTCGGCATTTTGTGCCGGCTTATCGCGCGAACCGAGCGATGGGAAAGGTTGGCCGTTGGGGAGACCTGAGGCGTTCGAAGCGTCATAGAGCGTCAGCGACCAGAAGATAGCAGCCGGGATGTTGGGCGGCAGGTGCAGACGGTAGTTGCTGGCACCCACGAACGGCTTGCCCTCGCTATCGAAAAAAGCCATCCAGTAATTGGCTCCCTTGCCAGGTATTTGTGAGGCCATGCCGAGGCTTATTGCGTAGTAGCCCGTGAAATAGTTGATCCGGGAGTCAGTTGCCAGAATTCCCGCGCTGTTTAACCAGGGCCACTCATTGACAGCCGCTGAGGGCTTCGCCGGCGTCTGGTTGGCCACCGGATTGGTCCATTGACGGTCCGGCCAAATCAAATAGGAAACGCCACCGACAATATTTTGGAAAAGCTGTACGCGGCTCATTGCGTACCCGGTCTTTGCGGCCTGATCGAGAATCTTCCGGATGTGCGCATCCGGTGTGAACGGCTGCCCCTTGACGATGCCGATTGTCGCCAAGTCGCCGAGCCGGTCGGGACTGGCCAGGTTGGCGCCCTCCTTGTCCAGAAGCAGCTTGAGCTGATCAAACGCGCTGGCGTCGCTGATCGGTAGCATATTGACCGGGACGCCGGAGGCGTCCGGAAATTTCATCGGCTTCGCGCTCGCCTCGCCGTTCAGCGGATAGATCTTTGTCCGTTCAAGATGCGTAACGGCCGGTGTCAGATTCTTGGGGTCCTCGTAAAACCCGCGTAGGAAAACAAAGACGCTGTTGGTGGCTGATCGGTAGACGAAATAACCTTCCGGCACCGTTCCTTTGTGGCCTGGCGGCAACAGCAGAAATTTGCCGCCCTTGCCGCCATCCGGTCCAGCCAGACCTATATCACCAAAGAACTTGCCACCATCGGCCGGGATCGGACGCTGCCAATAGTCGTCAAAGATGCCTTGAAGTCCGGGCGGCGCGTCCATCACCAGCGGACCATCCTTCCCAAGATCCACGTAGCTCATGGCGTAGAGCACATCGGAGTTAGGCGTGGTCACCAGAGTCTTGGCGTCCAGGCGTTTTTTCCAAATGGGCAGGACGTTGTAACCGGCACCGAAGGTCTTCTCGGATCCGACCTGCATGCCGAGCATGTTGATTATCGGCAGCGCCCAGAGGTAGGTCTGCGTCGCCC
Organism: Candidatus Acidiferrum sp.; assembly: GCA_035314345.1. Classification (GTDB taxonomy): domain Bacteria; phylum Acidobacteriota; class Terriglobia; order Acidiferrales; family UBA7541; genus Acidiferrum. Next base: position 2,165 of record DATFZQ010000012.1, on the reverse strand, counting down.
GCTCGAAGAGCAGTTCGTCGCGCAGTGTCTGAGCTGACTCCTGCGTGGGCCGGCCGTCCGCGAACGGGAGGTTGGCGAGTTTATCGAAGTGCGTCTCTTGAGCGAGGGCGGCCTGAGTCGCTGCGCTCATTGCTAGTGCGCCCGCAAGCGCAGCGAGGCGGATTAGTTTGTGCGGTGTTTTCATAAAGGATGTTCCCATGTTTGGATTCGCTAATTCCTGAGCACCCTGAGACGCTCATCGCGCAAGCTACGTGGAATCTTTCAGAAGTAGCTTGATCGAGCGTCGGCCTCTAAGGCACGAGCTCTACATCAGGCATCTTGAATGATTTGTTCCAGAACGCTTCCTCAGGAGCGTAGAGCCGGAACCAGAGATAGGGCTCCTTGCCCATGGTCGGAATCCAATTGGATTCCAGCCCGGCCGGCGCGTTCGGGCCGACGTAAAGATCGACGCTGCCGTCAGCATTCATCTTCATCTGCTTCAAGTTGAACGAGCCCAAGCCGGCCCGGTCCAGGGGGTTTCTAACGAACGCCCAGGTTGCGCGGTCGTACATCGTTAGGGACCAGAACTGTCTGGCAGGAACGTCTTTGGGAACCCGGAGCCTGTAGGTCTTGCCAGCTTGGAGTGGCCGCCCGTCGCTGTCAGCGATTGGTGCTAAATACACTGTTCCGGCGTGGTCGGTCAGCTCCTTCGGATAGAACGTAAAGTAGAACCAGGCGGCGGCGCGCTTGTCGATCTCGACAGCATCCTTGCTGACGAACTCAAAACCGCGCTGGGCATCGGGAACCATCGCAAAGTTCCAATGCCGATCCGGCCAATAGAGATTCGCGGCAAACAGCTTGGTGTCCAGTTTCTGCATGTAGAAGTAGGCGTCAACGACACCCTTCTCCATGGCCGACTTGAGCTTCTCCGGCGGGTTGAACGGCTTGCCGGGCTCGATCCCGATGGTGGCCAGCATGCCCATCATCACTTTGTCGCGCGGTTGCACCGGTTCGACGCTGATGATGTCGTGGATGTCCTGTAGCGCGCGGACGTCATAGAAGGGCAGCGTATGCAGCGGGTATGGCCGGCCATCGGCAAATCGCGTCGGACTCGGATTGGCCGCCTCGGACAGCGGATACATCTTCAGTGTCTTGCTGTATGCGAGGGCGTCGGCATCGGTTGCGCCCCCGAGAGGAATCGAGCGCAGCGCAACCATGATCCGGTAGTAGCTCGATTGAATCGGGAAGTAACCCGTCGGAACTTTGTCCTTATAGCCGGGCGGGAGAAATAAGTATTTACCGCCCGCGCCTTTATCCAGTCCCGACGGGCCGATGTCGGCGATGGTCGCCTGCCACGCATCCACGACCTGGCCATAGAGAACTCCCTTGGCGGTTTTGGCGGGAACCTCCAACACCACCGGGCCCTTGCGAAGGTCGGCGAGAGCACCGATGTAAGGCGTTACCTGATTTGGCGTGATCAGCTCGTGATTCGTGTGCAAGGGTCCGGAAAAGGCGGTGATCACGTTGTCAGCCATTCCAGGTTGCTCCAACAACCCAACGCGAAACCGGTAGATCGCGGAGGCGGGGATGGCCCACAACACCGCTTCGAACGCGCGCTGATAAGCGACCTGCTCATCTAGGTCAGCTACCGATTGCTTGGCGCCAGGGGCTGGCTGTCCACCCAGCGGTTCCTGCGCCCCAACCCGACTCGTGGGAAACGCAAGGCTGCAAGCGAGCAGGGCAAACAGGAACGGCTTGATTGAGCGCTTCATGTTGACGCCTTCTGTGCGGCTATTCGTGCTCGAAGTATCGTTACGGGCGCGAACGCGCGTCTACTGGACTAAGGTGCAATTCGTCCCAAAGGCCTTACAGGAGCCTCCTACCGCAACCCGCGAGCGTCCGCTTCATCGCAGTCATTTTGGTACAGCCACTGCCCGCTTTTGGCCGAGGCTGTGTAAAAACTCCCGGCGCTTTTGCAAATTTAGAAAAACGAGCGAAAAGTCCCCGCCGTGATTCAAATCTGCGAGATTTCGAAGTTTGAATTTTGCAGATTTGATTTACAGCGAGGTCGGTTTTTGTTTTTACACCGCCTCGGCCGGAACCTGCCTGATGCGCTTCCCGAGACCGATCATTCGAGTACGAAACTCTCCGAAGTTGACTGTTCGATCGTGTAGCAATGCCCATTC
>DATFZQ010000011.1:0-3544 GCA_035314345.1 Candidatus Acidiferrum sp. | reverse complement strand
TTGAGGGCTGAACTTTTTCAACGCAATTTGGCGACTTCTGAGATATGAAGACCGCTGATCCACCGGAAGCTCTGATCTCTCTCTCTGGACAGATTCATTTGTCTTCGCAGAATCAGTCTCGGCCGGCGTTGGGTTTAGGTCGGGCTCTTGATTATTCATGAATGCTCTCGTTGGCTTTGCTCGCAAGAAGATCTGCGCGTCGGCCGCAGGCAGAAACCGCATGACTTTAAATTATTGTCAAGCAGGTGGCCCGGTTTCCACAAAGGTTTAAAGTAGCGGTTAACGTCGAAGGAGAGGGGAACCGAGACGGCGTTGTTAATGACTCCAAGCTTTTTGCTGGCCGCCGCGCCGACTGAGTTCATGCCGTAGCCAATGCCATGGGATTTGTGAATCTGAAAAAGGGAGGAACGGAAGAGGGGTATCATGTTTAAGCGTTCGGCGGGGTGGAATACCGAGAAAGCAGGGTCTGTATCTTGGACAAAACCCGTGGCGAAAAGAGGAGGGAACCCGTGCCTGAGCAATCTCTACAAGTCCGGATCGAATGAACAGGATGCAGAGGTTGGTTGGCCTACTACCAGCCGGGACGACGCTCCAAATCCTGGCTCAAGATCAAGTCGCGTATGCAGCAAGAGGCCGTGATCGGAGGCATTACCGAACCCTCTGGATCGCGAAAACATTTTGGAGCGTTGATGCTCGGCGTCTACGACCAAGGCAAACTGCGCTATGTCGGGCATACCGGCACGGGATTCTCTGACGAAATGCTCAAAGACATCCTGAAACGGCTGACCCCTTATTTCGATGACTCAAAGATTCGACCCACTCGAATGCGTCGACCCAAGATTGGTTCCATCATCTAAACCTTCAGTGCCACATCTCACGCATCCGCGCGGCAATATCGGCATTCGCTGAGGGTCCGGGTCCTCTCGCACCGTCTCCGGTGTCTACCGGCCAAGCCCGGCATTCGAAGAGATCGAGGATGGCGTCCGGAATGAACCGGCTACGCGGCGCGGACACGTAAGAGTCACCGTATCGGTGTTGTTGGCTCCGGAAAAACCGGAGAGGCTGGATCAAATGAAGGTGCAGCTTGGCACGCGTCATGGCGACGCCCAGAACGCGGCGTTCTTCTTCGATCTGTTCCCGGCTACCCGCCGCCATGTCGGACGGTATGCAACCATCCGCCAAATTTAGTATGAACACGGCGTCCCATTCCTGTCCCTTGGCGGAATGGATCGTCGACAAAATAAGGTAGTCTTCATCAAGGAGCGGTGACCCGGCTTCGGCGCCGGTGGCCTCCGGGGGGTCGAGCGTGAGCTCTGTGAGAAAACGCTCACGCGTCTCATACCCTGCGGAGATCTGGTCCAGCTTTTCCAGATCGCCGACACGGGCCGTAGGGTGGTCGTAAAGCCTCTCAAGATGCGGCTGATACCACTGGCGAAGAAGGCCCAACTGTCCAATCCATGGAGTTGCTGAATCGCGAAGCCGGGCCATCGTGGCGCAGAACGCACTCCAATGCGGCGCCGCTGCGGGTGGGATGCTGACGCCATTCAGCGCTTTGAATATGAAGTGGCATTCGGAGAGCCGCGCAAGCACGTTTCTCGCCGACGCTGGTCCGACGCCCGGCAGAAGTTGGAGCACGCGGAACCCAGCCACGGCGTCTCTTGGGTTCTCGGCCCAACGAAGCACGCACAGGACGTCTTTAACATGTGCGGCTTCGAGGAACTTCAGACCGCCGTATTTCACGAACGGGATATTTCGTCGGGCGAGCTCGACCTCGAGCGCGGCGCTGTGGTGGGCCGCTCGGAACAGGACTGCCTGGCGCTTAAGGTCAATGCCGGCTTCGCGGTGTTCCAGGATGCGCTCGACCACGTATTGAACCTGCGCTGGCTCGTCGGCAGCGCTGATGAATTGAGGCTTCTCAGCCGAGAGCTTCGCCGAAAAGAGGCGCTTTGAATAGCGTTCCGGTGCCAAGCCGATTACTGCGTTGCTCGCATCGAGTATCGGCTGCGTGGAGCGGTAGTTTTGTTCCAAAGTCACGACCGTCGCCGGCGGCGAGAAGTGCTTAGGAAAGTCCAGGATATTGCGCACTGTCGCCGCGCGAAATGAATAGATCGATTGCGCGTCATCTCCGACGACGGCCAAGCCGCGGCCGTCCGGCTTCATGCGAAGGAGGATTGCCGCTTGGAGCGCGTTGGTGTCCTGATATTCGTCGACGAGGACGTGATCGAATCTCGCCCCGACTTCTGCCGCGAGGGAGGGCTCCTCCATCATATGGCGCCAGTAAAGCAGCAGGTCATCATAGTCGAGCACGTTGTTACTTTGCTTGGCAATGACGTATGCGTGGAATAGCTCTTTGAGTTCGCCGGGCCAATCAGCGCACCAGGGGAATGTGGTGACGAGGGTTTCAGCTAGCTCGCAGCACGCATTGACCGCGTGGGAGTAGATCGCCAGGCAGGTATCCTTCTTTGGGAAGCGTGCGGCCTGCTTGGAGAGACCCAGGTCGTTGCGGACTAAATTCATAAGGTCGGCCGAGTCGGACCGGTCTAGAACGGTGAAGGAGGGATCCAGGCCAATGCCATGGGCGTGAAGGCGAAGCAACCTGCTCGCAATAGCGTGAAATGTCCCGGACCAGCCGATGTCGTAAGCGGGAACGCCTGTCCCGATCGCGTGAGATGTGCGGCGCGCCTCGCCGAGGATCCTCGCGGCGCGTCGTGTCATCTCTGCGGCTGCGCGACGGGTGAAAGTCAGCAGCAGGATGCGTTGGGGATCCGTTCCGTTGAGGACGAGCCGCGCGACGCGGTGGGCAAGGGTCTTCGTCTTTCCGGTACCTGCGCCCGCGATGATCAGAAGCGGCGCAGACGGCCGGCCAACGCCGATTCCGTATTCGACCGCTGCCTTCTGGCCTTCGTTGAGGTCCATAAGATGTCGCAGCCATTCTAGTCGAAGAACAAACCAATGGCGACGAATACGGCACCAACGAGGGTCCTAATTAGTTTGCGGGGTCGCATTTCAGGAATGGACCAGCGAAGGCAAGCTGCGAGCTCCCGCGTTCTCGGATTGAGGGAGGACAAAGCGCCAACAGAAGTCGTGCGAGAGCATTTGGCGGCGTTGCCAAAGTAAATTTTTCCGGGTCAGCCAAAGTGACCTTTATCCGGGTTTACCGGGGAATGTAAAGCTGGTCAAACCAAGCGAATTGCCGATCATGAGCGCGCGAGATAATCTCGCGACATAGGCATTCGCTTACACAATTCACAAGCTTCTGACTATAACGAATAATAAGCGTGAAAAAGAACACAGTACGTTTATAATAAATAACTTACGTGTCGAGGCGTCACCCTGGGGGGACCCGAGCTTCTCGTTCAGCGAGACACCTTACGCCGTGCTCCAAGGGCGTTTGAAGTTGCGCGAGTTCGGTGACGGGACCGCCGAGCTCATCTACTACGAGCGGCCCAACAAAGCCGGACCGAAAACATCGAAATACACGAGGACGCAAATATCGGACGCCGCGTCGATGCGTGAGACCAAATCTCTGGGTAAAAGTCTGGCC
>DATFZQ010000010.1:0-2186 GCA_035314345.1 Candidatus Acidiferrum sp. | reverse complement strand
AAAACTATCTTGACGCTGCGCGCCCCCTGTGGGGATAGAAACTGGTCAGTGCTAGGCTGCGCCCGGAAGGGAGCGGCCGTTACGATTTTGGTGGCATGTAACCCCGTCAAAAAACCTGGTCCATGGGCTGTTGCGCGCTTGAGAGTGGTGACGCCATCCGCGATCCCGTTTAGGAATCTGATCAATAGCGCAGCCCAGCCCTTCCGCTGTCGTCAGCAGAAGGAGGATTGGACATGAACCGCAAGAGGTCAAAACCAAAGAGCGACCGCTCGATGCCGATGGTCCACCCGAACGCGGCCGCCATCGATATCGGGGCGACTATGCACATGGCTGCCGTAAGAGCAGATCGAACACCTGAACCAGTGCGCAGCTTCGGGACCTTCACAACGGATCTGCATCGGTTGGTGGATTGGTTTACAGAATGTGGCGTCGAGACAGTCGTTATGGAGTCGACCAGCGTCTACTGGATCCCAATTTTTGAGCTCCTCGACGCCCGTGGCTTTGCTGTGTTCCTCGTCAATGCGCGCGATGCCAAGCACGTACCTGGTCGCAAGACCGATGTCAGCGATGCACAGTGGCTGCAGCGGCTTCATTCTTACGGCCTGCTCCGTGCCAGCTTTCGGCCCAAAGGCCAGATCGCCGAGCTGCGTGCTTACGTGCGTCAGCGCGAGCGTCTACTCGAGTATGCGGCTTCCCATATCCAGCACATGCAGAAGGCGCTGACAGAGATGAACCTTCAGCTCCACCACGTCGTCGCCGACGTCACCGGCGCAACTGGTCTGCGGATCATCCGCGCAATACTCGGCGGCGAGCGTGACTCCAAGGTGCTGGCGCGCTTGCGCGATTACCGCTGCCACTCTGGTGTTGAGACGATCGAGAAGGCGCTCACCGGTAACTACCGCGCCGAGCACCTGTTCGCGCTGGAGCAGGCACTCGCTCTGTACAACGCTTACCAAGAAAAGGCGTCTGCCTGCGACGCCAGGATCGAATCCGTGCTGAAGGAGCTGAGCATCAGTCGCGGTCGCAACGCAGGTCCATTGCCATCGCCACGTCGGCGCCTACACCGTAAAGCGAACGGGCCGGACTTCGATGTCCGCACGGCACTTTTTAATCTGCTTGGCAAGGATCTCACCCAGATTGATGGCCTCGGCTCTTACCTCTCGCTCAAGCTGATTGCTGAATGCGGCGATGACCTCTCCGCCTGGCCAACCGCAAAGCATTTTACCTCCTGGCTATGCCTAGCGCCGAGCAACAAGATCTCCGGCGGCAAGGTGCTCTCGTCACGAACACGTCGTTCCGGAAGCCGCTCTGCGGCGCTCCTGCGACTTGCTGCCGTAACTGTGGGACGGACCGACACCGCGCTCGGCGCCTTCTACAGGCGGCTCTCGGCGCGCATCGGTAAGGCCAAGGCGGTGACCGCTACGGCACGCAAGATCGCCGTCCTATTTTACAACGCCGTGTGTCATGGGATGGAATACGTTGACCCTGGCTCCTCGTATTACGAGACACGATACCGCACGAGAGTAGTCGAGAATTTGCATCGCCGGGCTAAAGCATTCGGCTTTGCTCTCCTGCCCTTGGAGTCGAAAGCTGGTGCCGTCGTTTCTTAGGAATCGTTCTCCAGTGTCAGCTCGCCGATCTTGGCGTGCAACGACTTCACGTCGATGGCAGGCTGTGACGCTCCGTTGCCGCTTCCCCGACCAAATACATCGGCAGCCCCGTCCTCGAGCTGCGCCTTCCACGATGTGATCTGATTGGGGTGAACGTCGAACTGCTCGGCAAGCTGTGCCAGCGTCCGATCGCCCTTGATGGCGGCAACCGCCACTCTCGCCTTGAAAGCCGGTGTGTGGTTCCGGCGCGCTCGTCTCTGCATGGTTGCTCCTGATTCGCAGGGCACAGCGTGCCCCTCGTCAGGCAGAAACTCCACTTATCGTCCTGTGCAGATTTGCGGGACCGGTTCTAATCGCTCTCGTCTCCCAGAGGGGAGACTTGATCTATTTTTTCGTTGATTCGAGACCCAAGCACCGAAAAAGTAGTCTCCTTCCTTATATTTAGTTGGAACGCGACAGTGACCTTCACGATCCTTGTGTGCTTTCAGTCTTCCATGCCACTCGTCCCAACTTATGCCGATTGCCGTCACAATTTCTGCAAAAATACTCGTCCTCAATGTCGAAAGGTCTATCGTC
>DATFZQ010000009.1:0-11643 GCA_035314345.1 Candidatus Acidiferrum sp. | reverse complement strand
AGCGTCGACGAGGCTGTGCAGTGTCTGCGGGTCTCTCGTCGCACTATTTGGTTGCCCAAGTTGCCCAACTGAGGGACTGAAAATTGGCTGGCTTCGTCGGTAAGCGACACCGAATAAAGCACTTAGGGATTGCAACTCTCAGGCTGTTAACCGAAGGGTTGCTAGTTCGAATCTAGCCCGGGGAGCCAACTTCTCATTCTTCTTCAATCGTTTACAGACGGCGATTCTCACCTCCTTGCTTTTGGGGTGCGACTGCTTCAACTCCGAAAGGGAGTTTCTCGCGCGAACCTTGTCAGCTTGTCCTAGCAGAAGATACCATATTTCATGCTGGCCTTGAGTATGGTATAAAGGAGGTCTTATGGAGACAGCGCGCAAGATCACCGTGGAGGTCCCTCAGGACCTTCTTGAGAAGGCACAACGAGCCAGCGGTACCGGCATCACCCAGACCGTCCGTGCCGGGCTGCAGCTCGTTGCGGCTTCGCGGACTTATGCTCGCATACGCCATCTCCGAGGCAAGGTTCGCTTCACGCGCACGTTGGCGGAGTTGAAGGCTGACCGGTGATCGCCGCTGATACGAGCACATGGGTTGCCTTTCTAGAAGGTGGCGCTGGCGAGGATGTGGAGCTCTTGGATAGAGCTCTAGAAGACCGGCAGGTGGTTATGGTGCCCGTTGTGCTCACCGAACTTCTAAGTGACCCGAAACTTCCTTCAAGCGTTGTGGAAACGCTTTCAGAAATACCTTCGATGGATATCTCATCCGGCTACTGGCAAAGGGCAGGAGGGTTGCGAGCGAAGGTGTTGGCAAAGCGCCGCAAGGCGCGTCTCGGTGACGCGCTGATCGCCCAGAGCTGTATCGACGGAGGCGTTTCTCTTCTGACGCGGGATCGGGACTTCAGGACGTTCGCCGAAGCTGCGGGCCTCAATCTTGCACTTGGGCCCGGAACGAACTGACGCGATTTCGTCCAGCCGTGGAGGCCAATATGTCCAGCTGGTGGAGACACGGTTACTCGAGAACGTTTTCAAGGTGTGGGTGCAGGATTGGGTGCAACTAAATCAGCGAAACTGGACCCAATTTCTTGTAAGCGATACCACATAAGGCAACATTTGCATGTATTATGGCGACGACTCAGGTTTCAAGGCGATCCCCTTCAAAGCAGACAGGCTTTCCGCGGAGGCCGAAGCAAATCGTAAATCGCGATGACACAGGCAGCTCGGAACTTGACGGCCCTGATGGAACGAAGGATTGAATCGGCGCTCGCGCCAGGACGCTTCATCTCCTACAACGCCAACTCTGACTCTGTACGCGAGCTGGAAGTCGCCGAGAAGAAGATTGCCTGCATGGTAGCAACCGATCCAGGGCGGGCGGCTTCGCTTTACGAGTCATTTCTCGCAGGGTGCCACGCAAAAGCGCAGGAGATCGACGACTCGAGCGGCAGCTTCGGTCAATTCGTTGGCGAGCTATTCTGCGGCTGGATTAAAGCCCGGCAGGCGAGTGGAGCCGACCCCCACGATACCGCCGCGCGACTACTACTCTGGATGGACGACGACCCTTACGGATTTTGTTACCAGCTCGAAAGGGACGTGGTGAAGGTTATCGACAAGGCTGGGCTCGCTGCGCTTGAGCAGTCGATTCGGGGGCGTTTCGAATCTGCCGTGACTGCGGAACGCGTTTCCGGACAGTCGACGCAGCGAAACCCATCTTACCCGCGACGGCGCTCGAGCGAGATGCTCCGGACCATCTACATCAACCAGAAGGATGTCGATTACTACAGCGCACTGTGCGAGGCAACCGAGTTCACGGCGCAGGACTGCCACGCACTGGCAACGATGCTCGTTACTTGCGGCAAACCCGAGGATGCCCTCTCTTGGGTAGAACGGGGCTGTTTGCTCGGCAACGCGGCTCCTAGCGGTTCGATGGCAAGCCACGATCTCGCGCGCCTCAAGCGTAAGCTTCTTACGATGCTTGGGCGCGGGGATGAGGCCATCCAGGAAGCATGGGCGGAGTTTTGCAAGCATCCGAGCAAGTGCTCCTATGACGAACTCATGAAATACGTACCCAAAGCCGAGCACGCCACTTGGCACAAGATGGCCATCGACAAGGCGCTGGGAACAGACCTGCCTTCGCTCATGCAGTTGCTTCTTGAGACGAAGGAGCTGGAGCATCTCGCGAACCTCGTCGGCCAGAGCAAGGATAACGCCCTCCAGGGCGTAAGCCACTACACTACCGAGCCTGCGGCCAAGAAACTGGAGAAGACCCACCCAGAGATTGCGGCACGGCTTTGGCGTGCCCAGGGCATGCGCATCGTCAATGCGAAAAAGAGCAAGTACTACAATACCGCCCTCGAGAATTTCGGGCGAGCGCGGCGGTGCTATGAGCGGGCCGGGCTAGCTGTCAATTGGCGGCGTGTCGTGGACGAAGTACGTGCCGAGCATCGCCGCAAGACCGGTTTTATGGTGGGTTTCGAGGAAGTTGTTGCTGGCTCGGATCCCAGGAAGAGGCCCTCGTTTCTAGAGCGTGCGAAATCGTGCTGGGGTCGGCCACAACCTAGGGATAAGTAATAAGGCCACCCCATGGTAGCCGGTGGGAAGGATCGAATGGATTTGAAGGCTTTGAAGGAAACTCCACCTTGGGACTGGCCGGAGGACACGGCAGAAAAGCTGCTCAGTGTTCTTCAGGATGAGCAAGCGGCTGAGTCTGATCGCCTCCTAGCCACCGAGATGGCAGGCGATTTCACGGTGGTCAACGAAAAATTGGTTGAAACACTGCTCACGCTCCTATGCGGCTGCGACGAATCCGAAGGGGTGCGTAGCCAAGCGGCGATATCACTTGCACCGATTCTGGAGTACGCGGACACCGAAGGCTTTGACGATGCAGATGATGTCCCGATTTCGGAACGGACTTTCCGACGGATTCAGGAGTCACTTCGCGAGCTCTACCATGACGCCCAGATTCCCAGAGAAGTCCGACGGCGAATCCTTGAGGCATCCGTGCGCGCCCCGCGGGACTGGCACGAGAATGCCATCCGTTCCGCTTATGACAGTGGCGATGACCTGTGGAAGCTAACCGCGGTCTTCTGCATGCGCTTCGTCCACGGGTTCGATGAGCAGATTGTTGAAGAGCTACATAATAGGAATCCCAGCATTCACCTCGAGGCAGTCCTTGCCGCAGGAAACTGCGGCGTCGAAGCCGCTTGGCCGCATGTAGCCTCCCTTATCCATTCAGGCAAAACGCCCAAACCTCTATTGCTGGCCGCGATTGAAGCGGTACCCAACGTTCGCCCACAGGAAGCCCGTGAAGTTCTGGCTGATCTCACCGAGTCCGACGATGAGGACATCGTCGACGCGGTCCACGAGGCGTTGGCCACGGCAGAGGAACCCTCTTGTGAGGACGAGGATGAGGACCTTTTCCTCGAATGAGGTGAAGGGCCGCGAGGCGAATTTCATGGCGAAGGAAAGAAAGCCGAACCAGAAGATGCAGGAGTGGATCGACGCGCGAAAGCGCCATCACCTCTCCGACTCCCAAGTGCAGATGGCTCGCGAGTTGGGTATGAACCCGAAGAAGCTCGGCAAGCTCGACAATCATGAGCAAGAATCCTGGAAGATACCACTCAGAGAGTACATCGAGCACCTCTACCTCAAACGGTTTGGAAAGTCTTCGCCGGATAACATCACGTCCGTTGAGGAGCGATTGCGTCTCGCGCGGGAGAAGAAGGGAGCGCGGCGTGCGTCCAGGCGACAACTCTCCAAGGAGGCTCCGTGAGAGGTTACGACGCCTACGAGAGAATCCCCACGCTTGATGTGGCGGTTTCCGAATTCATGAATGCCGAGGACCTCAAAAGGCTCGGCGCGCTCACCGGGGAGAGATTGCCAACCAGGAAAGGCGATCTCGCTGAGGTCATCATTCGTCATCTCGAAGGTGAACGTATCCGCAGCGTCTGGCAATGTCTTGATGAGATCCAGAGAGCCGCGGTGGCGGAAGTCGTTCACTCCAGCTCGACACAGTTTTTCTCCGACAGTTTTCGCGCCAAGTACGGCCAAGTTCCCAACTGGGTGTCGGCCGACAAATACAGCTACGGCCATAATCCGTCAGCGTTGTGCTTTTTCTTCTACGGTAACCGAATCATGCCGGACGATATCAAGGTACGTCTCAAAGCGTTCGTACCGCGTCCCACCGAAGACAAAGTGCAATTCCTCGAGCAGTTGCCAACTGTGTACGACCGGCCCTTCAAGCGGTGGAATGCAAAGACGAAAAAAGAGGAGCGTGGGACCGAGCCAATTCCGCTCACCGTCCGCGAGTCTGAGCGTGCGGCCCAGCGAGAGTTCTTTTCCGTGCTTCGGCTCGTTGATGCCGGCAAAGTTGCCGTAAGCAACAAGACGTGGAGAGCTTCTTCCGCGACCCTTGATGAAATCACCACTGTTCTGGACAGTAGCGACTATTACCCATTCATGCAGCCGCAGAACCAGTGGCATAACGAGAACGCAGGACCAATGCGTGCGTTCGCATGGCCACTACTCATTCAGGCAGGTGGCCTTGTGCAGTTGTCTGGCTCGAAGCTTCAACTCACGAGAGTCGGACGGAAGGCACTTGCCGAGTCGGCGGTGGAGACCCTGAAAACCCTGTGGGAGAAGTGGACTGACACCACGCGGTTCGACGAACTAGCTCGAATCGAGTGCGTGAAGGGGCAATCCGGCAAGGGCAAACGCGGGTTGACCGCGGCGGCGGCGCGCCGCGAGGCAATTTCCAAGGCGCTCACGAAGTGCCCAATAGAGCGATGGATATCGACCGCAGAGCTGCTCAGGTTCCTACACGCTTCGGAGAGTGACTTTGCTGTTTCGCGCAACCCCTGGAGTCTGTATATCTGCGAGTTGCAGTACGGTTCGCTGGGCCACGACGGCGCTGCAGACATCCTTGAGGAGCGCTACATGCTCTGCCTTCTTTTCGAATATGCCGCGACCCTGGGCCTCATCGACGTCGCTTTCATTCCCCCCGCTGGATCGCGGGACGACTATCACGGCCTGTGGGGGACCGACGATCTTTCGTTCTTTAGTCGGTATGACGGCCTTATGTTTTTCCGCGTCACTGCACTTGGGGCCTACTGTCTTGGTGTAACGCAGAGTTACAAGTCTGCTCCGCTCGAGCTGAAACAAGTCCTAAGAGTGCTTCCGAATCTGGAGATCGCAGCATTGGCGGGGATCTTGACCAGAGCGATCGGCTGGCCCTCGACGCCTATGCCGTTCGCACTTCCGACCTTATTTGGCGGCTCGAACCGCGCAAGCTACTTGAAGCAACTGAAGGAGGCTCCTCAGTCAAAGAGGTCCGCGAATTTCTGGCGGCGCGTACCGGCGCGCCACTTCCTGGCACGGTGACGCGTCTACTCGAGGACGTTAGTGATCGCTCTGCTCGGGTCCAAGATCGCGGCCTCGCCCGTCTCATCGAATGCGCAGACGCTGCACTGGCGGCTCTGATTGCCAACGACACAAGAACGCGAAAGCACTGCTTAAGAGCGGGCGAATGTCATCTCGTGGTGCCTGCAGGCTCGGAGACCGCGTTCCGGCGGGGCCTCCATGACGTGGGCTATCTCGTTGTTCCCGCAGGTGCGCACTCTGCCGATGTCGGCCAGGCGAGCACAACCGAGAAGAAGATCAGACCGAGAGCCGAGGTTTAGTGCGTGGCCACGACCGAGAGAAAGGCACTGATTGTTCAAAGCGATTGCAGCGTTTTGCTCGAGGTAAATGCCCAACGCGCCGACGAGGCGCGAGCGGCTCTCGCACCCTTCGCTGAGCTCGTGAAGAGCCCGGAACACGTTCACACCTATCGGCTCACGCCGCTCTCCATTTGGAACTCGCGAGCGACGGGGTTGGGCGCCGAACAGATGGTCGCTGCTCTACGAGAGCACGCCCGCTACCCGGTACCGTCGAACGTGGAGCAGGAAATCCTCCAGCTTGCAGCGCGGTATGGCCGCGTGGTCATCATCCGTGATGGCGACGGTTTCCGCTGCAGTTGCCAGGACCAGATCACAGCAGAGCGCATCGCGCGGGACAAGGAAGCAGGTCCATACCTGACAGAAAGAATCAGTCCAAGAGACTTCCGAATTGCTCCCGCCACTCGCGGCGTCTTGAAGCAGGCGCTCGTCGCTGCGGGCTATCCCGCAGAGGACCGTGCAGGCTACCTCCCTGGTGAGCCCGTAACAAGTTAGAAATCTGTGCTGTAATCAAAATACAATGTAACTTCGGCCTCTCAGTGGCAAGTGCCAACCCGACGTCCAGCTCTACTTGCAAAGGATCAACCAGTTCCAAAACAACGATTTGCCTCATCCCAATTCGGACACTGGCAGTGCGCGGAATCCACTGCTGAGTAAAAAACTATTGGGGGTGCGAGAGATAACCGCGCCCCCTGTCACTCGCGACTTACCCACAACCGTGCGCGCGAAATTGAGGTTTACCGTATCTCCGTCACCCGGAAGTTCGGTCCACTTCGCTTCGAAAAGGTCCAACTGTCCGCCGACATCAACAACGAAGTCCACTTCGCGTGTACGGTCACGCCAGAAGAATAGACTGCCGACACGTCCGGCGCGGCGTTCTCGACTACGCAATTGAGCAAAAACAAACGTTTCCCAGATTGCGCCCGCCGCAGGTGATTGGTGGAGAGCATCTTCAGTACGGATGTTCAATAGAGCGCAAAGCAGGCCGGTGTCTGCTAAGTAGAGTTTAGGGCTCTTGACGATCGACTTGGTACGGTTTGAGAACCATGGTTCAAGGAGCACCACCTGCCCCGAAGCCTCGAGCGTGGATAACCAATGATTTGCCGTGGAAGGAGCGATACCGACGTCACGCGCGAGATCAGCTTTGTTCAGCAAGTTTGCAGAACGCAAGGCACAAGCGCGTAGAAAACGCTCGAAGTCTCGCAGGTTACCAACGTTGGCCAGTGACCGCACGTCACGTTCCAGGTAGGTGGCAAGATAGGAGTTATAGAAGGCCACCTGGTCAATGTCCGGGTTCGCGTGCAGCTCGGGAAAACCGCCCCGAACGATGATCGTCTCGATCGTGGTTGATGGCCTTATGGAGTGAATCTCGCCAAAGGAAAGCGTCTCGAGTTCCATAATATCCGCCCTCCCGGCCAGAGATTCAGACACACTCTTCATCAATGTAAATTTCTGTGAACCTGTAAGCAGGAACTGGCCGTTGCTGGCGCGACTCGCGTCCACAACCACCTTGAGATGCCGGAATAGGCGTGGAGCGTACTGCACCTCGTCAATGATCACTGGCGACGGGTGGCGACCAAGGAAGTTTTGTGGTTCCTTTTCCGCTTGTTCTGCTTCGGTCGGCAGGTCCAGGGAGACAAACCCGTACTTCGGAAATAGCCGCAGCAGGGTGGAAGTCTTGCCGGTCTGGCGCGCTCCTGTGAGCACCACGACGGGACGGGTGCGAACAGATCGTTGCAGCCTAGATTCAATGTCCCGTGGTATCCACACGTTTATAATATACGATAGAATCGCATATTTTGCAATGCCTTCACACAAACGGGACAAAGCAACGCAGAAACACAGAAAGCACCGGGTCTCATTTCACGAGGCCGCTACAGTTTTGCCGATCCGTCGGCGGTGACGTATTATGATCCGGATCACTCGCTCTCGGAAGAGCGGAGCGGCCGCGTCTTGATTGTGGCCCATGCCGACCGCCTTCCAATTAAATTCTTTGTCATACGGTGCTAAAGGAAACTCCATTCAGGCCGCGTTTCCGGAACAACCCTTCACATGGACTTCAATTTCTCTTCGACATACAGCGAGAGCTCAATCATGCGCTCCACCACTTGATCGACCGGCAGACCCGCAAAGTTCTTGAGCACCAGCTCCTTGACATAGAGCCGCACAAGGTAACGCAGCTGGAGCGCGCGACTGCGCGTGGCGAAGACAAAATCGCGATGCCCGCTATTCACGACGATCAGGTTGCGCCCAGCATCAAATCGCGAGCGCCACAGTTCTCCGCCAGCCCGTTCAAACGTGTATCCCGGCAAGCCGCGTGCATTGACGACAGCCGGGCCGATGGCCACATCAAGGCTGTCGGTAACGGTGATCAGCGCCTCGGCACTACACCGCAAGTCGCGCTGTGAGACGGCGACGGACAAACGCACGAGAACCGGCGACGAGGGAGCCTCGAAGCTCACTTCTTGATCGGACGTGGACGACAGAGTGCCACCCCCTTCGACGATCTTCCAGGCAAATGTTAAGTCCTGCTCGACTCGCCGGCGCGAACGATCCCGGGGCAGCGCGCGCAAGCGGCGGCTTTGGCTCACTCTCAAGGTGCTTCCCGCTGGTGAAATCACGACGGTGTACAGAGGCCCCGCATGGTCGAAGAATTGGCGCTGGGTAGATTCGCCTCCGCTCGGTTCCGGAACGCCCCCCTCTTCCTCTGCACTTGGGGCCTCTACGCCTCGCTCCGGTGGCACTTCGGCACCGACCGCTTGCGGCGAGCGCGACTGGATGTCAAACCAGTCGTATTCCTCGCGCGGCAAGACCAGCATGGCCTCGCGAAACGCGCGTTGGATGGCACGTAGGGATTCCCTGTTTGCCTGCTCTTCCTCGGCCCGGCACTGTGCATCGATGAGGCCATTGAGGTGTGCTTCCAGCGGCACTAAAGCTTCCACGAAGGCCCCATAGCGTTCATCGTGCACGATCCCGGAACGCGTGCTGGGTGTGAGGTTAAGGTAGGGCACGTCGATCAGGCCCAGCAAGTAACGAGAACTCCACGGCGGGCGCTCCAAACCGGGCAGCGTTCCGATATCGGCGATCACCCGCGTACCATCGCGGGTAAGGGCGACCCGGGAGTCCTCGGCCGGCTCCGTGAGATACAATTCGGCATACGCCTCGCCGAATGGGGACCGAATCGCCGGCAGTTGGTGGAGCAAGCGGCCTTCGAACTGTCGCGGCTCGACTTGGTACTGCTTGCGCGCAAGTTTATCGATCACCGTTACACGAACTTGCGTATTGCGAATACGGTCGCGCAGCTCTGAGGCCAGATACCACTGGATTTTCTCGCCGCTTAATCCGCGAATGCCCTCGAGCAAGGGCTTGATCTTGAGTTCAGTGCCCCGCTCAGCAAAGAGCACCCGTCGAAGCTTCACGATGTAGCGAGGATCCCCTTTGCTCATAACCATCTGATAAATTCGCTGATCGGCACCGGACGAAGTCATCGTGAGCGTGTCGCCCACGGTCCAGAAGCTCAAAAGACCGATACCGAATTCCCCTTGTAAGCCGCCTCCAGCGCCGTCTGCTTTCAAGCGTCGCTTGACCGAGTCGCAGATATGAGTTGCGACGTACTTGAAGTCAGGCAGCCCGTTCAGATCGCGCGGGACACCGTCGCCATCGTCCTTGACCGTTAGATAGTGCTCGCCTTGCTCGCGGCCGCGCGTGATGGTAATGATCTTGGCACGCGCATCGATGCTGTTTTCGACCAGCTCCGCGATGGCCTTGAGTGGATTGCTTTGCGAGAGTGCGATGATACGGATAGCATTCCAATCATCGCCGATCCGCAATTTGCCTTTTTCTGATTCCTTCGACTTGGCTGCGTTTGTCTTCGACACAGTGACAACGAACTCCTCGGGTTGAGTGCAAGGCAGGGAGCGGCGGTCTCAGTCTGCCATGAGCCAGCTACTATATCGAGGGCTCTGGCTGTCGGGCAAGGTCGGCTCGGTAGCGGGCACGCACGTCAACTAAGTAGGAATGCGCTCCAATTCATCACGGATGATTTCGCCGTTCGTCTACTATCCTCGCGGTTGATCTCTACCAGCTTCGATTACAGCCGCTCCGAGCTGCTAGGTGAACACAGGTTGGTGTCATACCAGTGTCATGCGAATTGTGATGAATGGCGGGGAATGACGATGAAAACTGAAAAGAGAAGGTGAATCTGAGTTAGTCGCGTTTGATCAGAACTTGCTGAATCCCCTCGATTTGTCTCGGCTCCGGCAAATTGTGATTAAATTGGTCTCAAGGCTGTTAACCGAAGGGTTGCTAGTTGGAATCTAGCCCGGGGAGCCAAAACTCTTTGGCCTCAATCAATTACAGAGCGTGGGTAGAGCATTCGGATCGCGACCGAATGCTTGGTCATGCGAAGTGAAATCGCCATTGCGCAAGTTGCTGAACCAAAAGCTCTTTTCGAATTGCCCGCCGAAGATCAACTAGCGCTGTCATAAAAACGTAATGCTCCTTTCGGATTCCGGAGCTGCACAATCATCTCCTCGCGGTTGTTGCGCTCGCCGCGTCGTGGATGCCAGCGCAACGAGCGACCCGTGTCGATCCAATGGTTGCTTTGCGCCACGAATGATCTATGGCCAGCAGTACTTAGGAGAACTGGCGTGTTCAGCGATCTTATCTTCCGTCCCTTCACCCTTCGATTTCATTCCTCCTGAGATTCAAGTGATTTTGCTTGTTCCTTGAGAAAATCTCGATTCGATTTGTGGTCCACACGGCGATGCCAGTGCCGAAGAAATCCGCATCTTCGGTCCACACCGCACATGCTAGTCCGAGTGCTGTGGCGAGTATTGGCCAATCACTTTCGTCTCGACCGCGCAGTCGCTGTCGGGCTTCGCTTTCAAAGACGGCGTAAAGTTCGGGAGTAACCGTCTCGATGATGTTTCGCAAGTATTCGAGCGATGCCGAAAAGTCAGCGTGGGGCTTGCCCCGTTTTTTCAAAAGGAGAGGCAAATATTTCTCGGCGTCATCGAAGGCAACGTCAGGTGCGAAGAAGCGGACACCTTGGCCCGCGTAGGTGTCGATGAGCTGCCGAACGCGTCGCCCCAGGACGGCGCGAATAAGAATGTTCGCGTCGAGAACGATCATCTCAGCGGGATGCGCCCTTCCCGCGGCGACGCAGTTCCTTAAACTCCGCCACTAGTTCTTCCTCATCAACATCCGCGAGTGCACTGGCAAGACGGTCCGCTGCTTCCTTCAGCTCGGAAATATGGGCTGTCTTAGGACGCTTTCGACGTGTCGGAACGTAGACACCTAGAGTTTCGCCGCGCCGAGTGACAGCAACTGGAGTGTCCGATTCCAGGAAACTGGCGATCCGTTCGCGGAACTCGCGCACGCCGACTTTGATCGTAGTCATGGGGATGCTCCTCGACGTTAGTGTACACCCATGTGTACGCGCATACGCAAGCGTGCCAGGATTCGCGTAGTGGGTCAGCTCCGTGAGACCCGCTGTCATAAAAACGTAATACTAATCGTTGTGAATGGTGGCAAATCACGAACAAAAGTTGAACAAAGAAGGAGAAAAGGATTCATCAGGTTTAGTCGCAATTTGCTGATTTCCTTCGATTAGGGCCAACTCCGGCAAGTTCTGATGAAGTTGGTCGTTCGGCTGTTAACCGAAATGTCGGAGGTTCGAATCCTCCCTGGGGAGCCAAATTCAGTACAAACGCTCCTTTCTCGCGTTTAGCGATCAACGTGGCCGATGTAGTTCAGATCGATGTCCACCGAAAGCCGCTTCAAACCCAGGTAGAACAAATTGAGGGCCGTGCCGCCCTTGAGAGCGAGTTTCCCACGCAGGAAGGAATGCTTCTGAAACTCGTTCAAGAGTTCCCGAAGACGAAGAACCTTCTCGAGGTTGTCGGCCTGAAAGCCGGTTGCTTTCGCCGTTGCTGTGAAA
>DATFZQ010000008.1:0-13463 GCA_035314345.1 Candidatus Acidiferrum sp. | reverse complement strand
TCATTATAGGAGTTTAACCGGCCAATATTCGGAAGAGGGCTGTCCTCGGATATGGCCTTGATTCTTCAGCCTTCTGATTCCTTCTTCCTCAGATCAAGTCTCAATAGCCTTTCCCTTTTGCTTCTTCTCTTTTCTTTTCCTGCTCGCCCTGTTTGTTTCTCCCCCTGAGGTTCACTGGAGGGAAGGAATGTTCGGGAGGCGGAGGTGTTCTTTTTGTCGTCGTTGGTTTTATCCCCATCCTCGGCTCAAGCAGCGACAAAAGACTTGTGGCCAGTCGGACTGTCGCCGCAAGCAGAAGCAAAAATCCAGTCAGCAATGGCGGAGCAAGCACCCGGATTACTTTCGCGGCTCCTATGAGCACCAAAAGGAAATCTACGGAACGCGTTCCGACTACAAGCGCCGCTACCGTCAGCAGCATCCCGACTACGTGCGGCGCAACGCGGCTTTCGTCCGAAAATGTCGCCAGCGGCTGAGATCGGCACCTGTAAGTCCCACAAGCTCTGATCTGCACGTAACGATCGAGTCTGAAAGAACTTCCCTCCACATTGCCCGTGTAAGTCACACAAGCCGCGATATCTTCGTAACTTTCGATCATTCATAAAGTTGCGGGAAAGTATCACGACAGGTCCCCAGTAAGTCCCACAAGATTCGATGGCTTTCCCTAATCCTGTCCCTCTACTTTGAACCCCGGAGGAATGAAAATGCCGAAGTCTCGACCCCACCCGCCCCGACCCGATCGCCGACGTTCGATTCGCGGTTCTTTCAGCTGGATTGATCACCGCTTCCTGCGTGAGGGATTCGATCGAGGCTTAACGCGTTTGGAAAAGTTGCTCTACTTCGTGCTGGTGGCAGTCAGCAATCAAGATGGAGTCAGCTTTTACTCCGACGCGCGTTTGGCGGAATTGCTAGACATTCGTTTTCCTCATGAACTGGACGGGGCTCGCAAGGAGCTGGTGGCGCGAGACCTGATTGCCTATGAAGACGGTATTTACCAAGTGCTGGACCTGCCTGGTCCCTCTCTCCGGAAAGGGCCTGACGGTTCTTCCTCACGGCCCGACCACGCTTTGCGTTCGAGTTACTCTCTCCCGCCCGTTCGCAGAACCACACTGCGCGACGCAGCTTCGGATTTGGAGAGCGTCAAGCAGTTGCTGCAACGCTGGGGCTGGGGACGTACATGAAACTCTCCGTGGTCTATCAGCCTGCCGCGCCCGCCAGCACCTCCCCCTATCGAGTGCGTGACAACCAGGGAGAAGAACTCGATTGGGCGAATGCCTTCCTCGATAGTCAGAGACTCCGGCAACTCTCCCTACGATCGCTTCGCATCTACGCCTACGACCTTCTCGATTTCGCGCGCTGGTTCGAACCCCAGCACCGACGACTCGCCGAGATAACCGAGTCCACGATCGTCGACTATGTTCGTCATCAACTCGACCAAGATCCCAAACCCGCACCGCAGACCGTGAATCATCGCCTCGGTACAGTGCGCTGCTGCTATCGCTTCCACACCGGACAAGAAATTCCTGCCGGCAAAGTGCATTTCCAGCGCCGCTATACCCAACGGTCCCCGCTCGGCTACGGCCGACCCCGCCCCGCCGTCGCCTGGGGCCTTCGCCTCAAACAAGATCGGCGGGTCATCGTGCCACTCTCTTCTGAAGAAGTCGCGAAGTTCTGGCAAAGTTTCCGCACCTATCGCGATTTGGCTCTCGTGGGCTTGATGCTCCTCGATGGTCTGCGTTCCTGCGAGGTCTTGGCTCTTCAGCTGGAAGACTTGCAACTCACTGAGGGCCAGCTGCGTGCGCTTGGCAAAGGCAACAAGAAGCGTGTTGTGCCGCTGCCCCCGGAAATCCTCGAAGTGCTCGGACGTTACTTGCGCCTGGAAAGGCCGCCGACCAACTCGCCAGCATTGTTCGTCTCTTTGAAAGGCCGGCACCGCGCCCAGGCTATGACCTCGGCCGGCCTCCGCTCGTTGTTTCGCCATCATCGGGTGTTAAGCCAAGTGCGCCAGGCCAACCCTCATCGGTTTCGTCACACCTTTGGATCGGACATGGTGCGAGCAGGGATGTCGCTGCCCGCCCTGCAACACCTGATGGGCCATGCGCAAATCGGAACTACGATGCTGTACGTCCAACTCGCTCCGCAGGATGTCTGGCGCGAATACGCTCGCGCCATCGAGAAGCGGGCTCGCTTGGGCTCCGCTCAAATCTCATGAACCCATCCCGGCCCAGCCTCGAACAGATTCTAGAAACGCATATCCAAACGCTTGGTCTCACCTTGCGGCCCAATACAGTGGCGGAATATCGATATATCGGGCGCCGCTTCTTTGCCTATCTCCGTACGGCCTTCCCACAGGTTCGCCGCCTCTCTCAACTGCGCCGCGATCCCCATCTTCTCAGTTGGTTCCGTGCGCTGAGCGAACAACATCCGCCGCTGAGCAACGCAACTCGCTTCACCTATCTCATCCGCCTCCGGAGATTGCTGCATCATCTGACGGCCAACAGCCCTTCCATTCAACCGGATTTCATCCGCCGCGAAGACTTCCCAGTGCAGCCTCGCTATCTTCCCAGACCGCTTTTCCCCCAGGAGGATCAACTCTTGCAGCGGGAATTGCGTCGAACCGATGATCTGACGGCGAATGCGCTCCTGCTCATTCGCGCCACTGGAATCCGTATCGGCGAATGCCTCGATCTGTCTCTGCACTGCCTGCGGCAGCTAGCGCCAGACCGCTGGGCCTTGCACGTTCCCCTGGGCAAGCTGCATACCGAGCGCTTGGTTCCCGCCGATCCCGAACTCCGGCAAATCGTGGAACGGATCCTCGCCTTGCGTGCTTCGGCCCCACCCTCCTACTTGGCGACGTCGCAATGCCTGCTGCTACCACGCGGTCGCCGCCAGACGTTGGAGAAAACTCTTCGCTCGGTTTTAGCCCAGACCGCGAAGCGTGCCGGTTGTTTCACTCATGTCACACCGCACCAGCTGAGGCATTCCTTTGCGACGGAGATGCTGCGGCTGGGGGTCAGCCTCCCGGCCCTGATGCAGCTGCTCGGCCACAAAGATGTCCGCATGACCTTGCGATATGTGCAGGTCACTCAGCAGGACTTGCAGCGTGAATTCCATCAGGCTCGCCAGAATGCTGCCCATCCGCATCGTCTGCCCACGCTTGCGCTCCCTAAAGACATCCCCAGCGTCGGTCTCCCCACTATCTGTCAGGCACTGGAGGCAACACGTCATCTTCTGGAAATGTACCGCCGCCAGTTAGGCAATGAGAAAAGCCGCCGTACATTGCAGCGTCTCGACAAACGCCTCCTCGCTGTCGCTTCACAACTGCAGAAAATCCGTACAGAAGAAAAATGAGGAAAGATTGGCCAGTTAATAGGAGTAGATTATCACCCGAGCGTTCAGGAAATCGCTTTTATGGATCAGGAAACGGGAGAGTGCGGAGAACGGAAATTGAATCACAGCGATGGTGAAGCCGAGAAGTTCTACCGAGAACTGAAAGCAGCGAGGAGTCAGCGTGCGCGTGGGGATGGAGGCCACCGGGCATTCACGCTGGTTCGAGCGGTTACTTGCAGAGCTGGGTTTCGAGTTGTGGATTGGAGATCCGGCAGTGATTAAGACCAAGCGAGTCCGCAAGCAGAAGACCGACCGTGAGGACGCCCGACTGATGCTGGAAAATAATTTTCCTCGAATCTGGGTACCGAGTCCGGAGAATCGTGATCTGCGGCAACTGCTTTGGCACCGGCATCGGCTGGTGCAGATGCGCACGCGAATCATGAATCAGCTGCAAGCGGTGGCCATGAACGAGGGCTATCGCTGGAAGAAAAAACTGTTCAGCACACAGGGACGAGCACTGCTCGAGAAACTCTCGTTGGCTCCCTGGGCCAGCCGGCGCCGGAAAGAATTGTTGGAGCTGATGGACCAGCTGGATCCAAAGATCGCGGAGTTAACGGCAGCGGTGGAGCGAGAAGCCCATAAACGGCCGGAGGTGGTGCGGTTGATGACCCATCCTGGTGTGGGACCCATCACGGGGGTGGCCTACGTTCTGGTCATTGGGACTCCGGATCGGTTTCCTTGCGGCAAGAAGATCGGCAGCTACACCGGGCTGATTCCGTGCGAGGACTCCAGTGCCGGCCGGCAACGGCTGGGACACATCAGCAAACAGGGCAACACATTGTTGCGCTTCTTGCTGGTGGAAGCAGCGCAAGCAGCCGCACGGTGCAACCCAGACTGGCGACGTCGGTATATGCACCTGATGATGCGCCGGGAAAAAAGAATTGCCAAAGTGGCCATGGCCAGGAAACTAGCCGTTCGGTTGTACTGGATGTGGCGAAACAATTGGCAATATTCGCAGTTGGTCGCATTCGGTTCGAACGCGGGAAAGCTCGGAACCGTGCATGGTGTGAAGTAGGGCGTCGTCCACTTGATTGGGCATCCCGCTCCCTGAAAGGGGAGTTTGAAGTAGTAATCATGGTCGAAGTTTTGATCGGAGAGATGGTTGGGTCGGACTGAATCGGCCCGCCAGATTACGAACGAGCCGTGGTCGTCGATGCCGGGAAGAACGAACAGGAAAGAAAACGAAAGAGAAAAACTCTTTTAGGTGAAAAGAAAGAAGTGTGCTCAAAAAGTGCTTGACAGGGCGGGCATTGTTAGAGATGGACGGTTGCGGCGTTACTCAGGCACTAGGCGATTTTTTGAGCAGTGAACTCCCTCTATTCCAGACAATGTGGTAATCTGCGCCCAACCAGAACGACGGCCCAGGGGTTGCAAAATACGACGTTGGTTAAGCACTTTAATACAGGAGGGAATGACCCATGACGAAGCAACGACTTGGTTTGCTGGGTGGGTGCGTGTTACTCGCGATTGCGGGTTGGGCTCAGACCCCGCCCGCGAAAAAGAGCGGGGGTGCGGCGAGCGGGACGGTGATGCCAGGCTCGGAGCAATGGATGGACATTCCCGCGGCAGCGCTGGTAGGGACGCCGTCGGTGGAGATGGGCGGAACGGTAAAGATTGCGGTCCTACAGGGCGACCCGATGACGACTGGGCGTTCGTACACGCTTCGTCTTTCCTGCACGGACGGGACAAAGATTGCGCCGCACTGGCATCCGACGGCGGAAAATGTGACGGTGATTAAAGGCACGTTTCTGCTGGGAATGGGCGCGAAGTGGGATGACGCCACGATGAAAGAAATCCCCGTGGGAGGCTTCGCGTCCGCGCCTGCGCAAATGCGGCACTATGCTCAGTGCAAGGGTGACGGCGTAGTGCAGGTGAATGGAATTGCTCCTTTTGTTGTGAATTTCGTTGGGCCAGACGACCCGGGTCCTGCCAAGAAGACGAATTAGTTCTTCTTCCGGCGAGCCTGCTGAAACAGCCAGTCCGGTTGGTCGGCCACTCGGAAGTTATCGTCGAACCGCGTGGCTGAGCCCTGGTTAGTCGGGCTACCGGAGATGTGAAGTAATACGTCACTTGGACGGCAACCGCGCTTACCAGGCGTGTGGATTAATTTCGAGGGACCGCGGCTCTGCCGTAATGAAAATTATCCACGCAAGCACAACTCTCGGCTGTTCTACGTGGCCATGCCCTGAAAGGATACGAATACACGCCCCGCGAAGGCTTCTTGAATGGCGAACAAGAGGTCGGAGGCAATCAAGGTTTTGAGGACGTATGCAAGCGCACCCGTTTTAAGAGCCGCATTAACGAAATCGTCGTCACTATGCGCAGTCAGGAATACGACCTTCGACGAGCAACCAGATTCCCTCAGTAGATCAGCAGCCTCTAGACCACTGAGTCTCGACATCGAAATGTCAGTGACAATGACATCCGGACGCAGTTCCATGGCGGACTCGAAGAGGGATTCGCCGTTATCCACGCATCCCACAATCTCAACTTCTGTCTTTAGCAGACTTCGGACTACCTCTAAAAGGCCCCGATGGTCATCGGCAAGCAACACTCGCATTTTTTGCATCTAGGCCGCCCCTAGCCGCGAAGTGCTCGGGCAAACGGCCTAGTTGGCAAGAGAAGAACCAAACTGGGGTTTAGCTGGGCAGGTCGTGTTTGTCGAAAGTATTCCCAGCATGAAGCAGAGTCAAGTTGTCAAAAGTAACGTGTGCAATTTTGCACAGAGAGAGGCGCTTCGACTGCTTACTTCGCCGATATAAAGTTGTGGCATAGTTGTGTCAATTGCTCAAGTCGTGGTTAGTCGCGTTACCGGACAATGAGAATCGGGCCGCTTTCACTTGTACGATAACGGCTGCCAGCTCAACCGGAAGTTTACTGGCGGGGGTTTGAAATCCTAAGGTTTTTCTTGGACGCTGATTTAACAGCAGCGCCACTTGGTCCAGATCCGCTTGGGTATAACCCGACAGGTCGGTTCTCCTAGGGAAATATTGTCGTAATAGCCCATTTGTGTTTTCATTCGAGCCGCGCTGCCAGGGACTTTGCGGATCACAGAAGGAAACTTTCACATCCGTGGCCATGGTGAAGGTCTTGTGCTGGGCCATTTCCAGTCCGCGATCCCAGGTCAACGAGCGACGCAACGCCGCTGGAAGTTTACGCGCATGCCGAGTCAGTGCGGCCACCACCACCGCCGTATCTTTGCTGGGCACTTTGATGAGCGTCGTAAAACGCGAATGGCGTTCCACTAAAGTCACGATGTGACTGTTCTTTGAGCCACTCAGTAAATCACCCTCCCAATGCCCGGGGATTGCGCGATCCGCAACTTCAGCGGGCCTTTCCCGAATGGAGATGGCCTCTACGATTTGGCCGCGCGAGTCTTTATAGATACGAGCGTGCTGCGAGCGGCGTATGCGGCGCTTGGATCGCAGGTGCCCCAGCAGCTCTTTTTTCAGCACTCCGCGCGCTTGGATGAACAGGCTACGGTAAATGGTCTCGTGGGACACGCGCAGGCTCTCGTCGTGGGGATACTCGGTCTTCAGCATCCGGAGATCTGTTCCGGCGACCAATCCAACAACAGCTTACTCGCAACGATCTGCTGCAGCTGCTCATGGAGGCCGAGCAGGCAGGGTTTCGGCCGCAACGCCGACTTCCAGGCTTGGTCATCCGCTTCGTTGGCACGATATGCAGAACGGCCACCATGCCGGGCCACTTCCCGACTCACCGTCGACACGGCGCGTTCCAGATGCTGGGCGATCGTACGAAGCGCTGCACCCGAAGCGATTCCTCGCGAGATATCCTCTCGCTCCGGCAGTGAGAGTGCTAGGAGCAAGCGTCGACGAACTGTCGGAACAAACCCTCCGTGAAGCGACACCACGCAGTGAATGGACGAGGGACTCTTGTCGAACGCACGCCCAATCTCATGCAGCGACTGTCCCGCCTTCCAACGGCGCCATAGCTCGCTCTTCTGCACCGCAGAAAGCCCAAACCGTTGACCTGGCCTCATGCCACACCACCTTTGGAGAGAAAATTTATATCAGATGGTGTTGCATCGACCTATTGAGACCACCGCGTTTACCATGCACTGACTAGCTGCCAGGAAACCGCAGTAGAATGTCAGCATGTCAATCTTGTTTTCTTAGGGGTCAATGCATGCTGGGAACGCTTCCTACGCCGATCCTGCTTGATATCGCAGTTTTGTTCACAGCATTGAGCTGGGGGTTGGGGTTCTTTATCGCTGATCGAAAGGTCTACCTGTTCGCGTCATTGGCCGTCGGGTGTTTTGTATGCCTGTTCGGGTACAGCGTAGAAAGCGTGGGCGCGCCTCCTTGGGCCGTGGTCGCAGCGCCGGTCCCGTTGGATATTCTGCTTCTCTGGTACGTCCTTAGAAGGCCGCGAAAAATGGCGGTCGCGTATGTCTCAACCTGGGCGATTTACATCGTGCTCCACATCTTGTTGAGCTCGCTGCTCCGCTACGACTCGTTGATTCCGGCGTGGAGGCTGCACAGGTAAACAGGCAACGGGAAAAGCACTTGTCCGGTTTCGGCGTTTGAACCTAGCCGCTGGCGCGGCGGACGCTTCGCGTGCTATGCTCCGCACGTCATGCCCCAGCGCAAAGTATTGAATTGCGGTTCTCGCACATGCTCGTTTTCTAAGTACCGTAAAACCAATAGCTTACGGATGGGCGAAAAGATTGAATTCCCATAGCCCTAAGCCCGCATCCGCCGCAACCGCCAGCGGCTACCTTCAAACGGCTTAATCGAACGCGCGCAGAACTCCGTGCCTGCCTTCACGTGTCCGCGAAAACGCGCGTCCGATTAAGCACTAGCGTTAACCAGGATCTTATTCTCAACACGACGAATTTTGGCTCAAAGTTTGAGAATCACATCACAGGATACGTGTAAAAAGCACCGTTAGTCTTTCTCCTTCGCCTCCAGCCTTATCCCCTCTTCC
This sequence comes from Candidatus Acidiferrum sp., assembly GCA_035314345.1. Taxonomy (GTDB): domain Bacteria; phylum Acidobacteriota; class Terriglobia; order Acidiferrales; family UBA7541; genus Acidiferrum. The sequence continues at coordinate 5,126 of DATFZQ010000008.1, read as the reverse complement.
GTGGTAATCGTTTCCGGCGCCACGCTGAGCAACAAGAATCTCTTGCCTCCGTCAAGGACGACGATGTTATCGCTTTTTGTGCAGTTCGTATCGAAGAACGACCCGGTACAATCCGGATCGACCGTGTAGCTTCCGTTCGGCGACGGCTGATCGGTCCAGTCTTCGATTTCACCGTTGGTGCTTCTGGTCGTGCGAATGAGGCCGCTCGTCCCATCTCCGCTGTAGAAGGAGATGCCAATCTGGGCGATGGGGCCGCCCACGACATTGTTCACGCCCGTCCTGCGGAAGGCATAGGTCCCTTTGAGGCTGGCAACGCTTCAGCCGCGATCCGTGGCATGAACGTTGATGCTGGCCCCCGGAATGCGGGCAAAAGTCGCAAGGAAGGCGAAACCTGCCGCGAGAAGAAAATACTTTCGGAACTTGCTCATTTTTGATTCTCCTTTCTTTTTCCGGCTTAAAATTGAGAGGACTTGTGGTGCCATATCGCTTGAGCATGGATCCATAGCCGCAAGAGCTGGGACCTTTTTATGTCCCTATTGTCCCTATAAGCGTCAAGGTCCCGGTGGCACCATCAATGCTGTACATCGAGACGCTGTTCGAGCCGGAATTCGTCACATAGGCGAACTTACCGGACGGATGGATGGCTATCGAGGTAGGAGATACCTCCGTAGCTATCGTTCCTATGGGCGTTAAGCCCCCAGTCGTGACATCGATGGTGTACATCGAGATGCTACCGTCAGTGTCATACCCCGTCCAATTTGCCACGTAGGCGAACTTGCCCGCAGGATCCACAGCTACGGAGACAGGGTCTGTTCCGGCGGCGATCGACCCTATAGATGTTAAGGCCCCGCTCGTGGCGTCTATGCTGTACATGGAGACGTCGTTCGAGCCGGAATTCGTTACGTAGGCGAACTTACCGGACGGATGGATGGCTATCGAAGTAGGAGATAGCCCGGTATCTATCGTTCCTATGGGCGTTAGGCCCCCGGTCGTGGCGTCGATGGTGTACATCGAGACGCTACCGTCAGTGTCATACCCCGTCCAATTTGCCACGTAGGCGAACTTGCCCGCAGGATCCACAGCTACGGAGAGAGGGTCTGTTCCTGCGGCGATCGTCCCAATGGACGTCAAGGCCCCAGTCGTGCTGTTGATGGTGTACATCGCGACGTTGAATGGAACACCACCGCCCCCATTCGCCACATAAGCCAACCTGCCGGATGGATCCACGACCACCGACGAGGGAAGGCACAATCCCGGACAATTTCCGTTTATCGTTCCTGTGGAGGTTAATGCCCCGGTCGTGGCGTTGATGGCGTATATCGCGACGCTGCCATCAGCGCCATCCCCATAATCGTACACATCCCCCGCATTTGTTATGTAGGCGAACTTGCCTAAAGGATCCACGGCCACGGACCCGGCGTTGACGCCGGAACCGTAGAAGACACCATAGCCGTATGTTGACACCGGTGGTCCTATGGACGCTAGGACCCCGGTGGTGGGGTTGATCGTATACATGGATACGTAACCACCATCGCCATCGCTGCCGCCATCAATTACATAGGCGAACTTTCCGGTAGGGTCCAGTGCGATTGACTGCGGATCAACAGATCCTGTCGTGATGGTGAAGGTCAACGCGTTCGAGCTACCCCCGCCAGGTCCAGGGTTGAAGACCGTGACCGCGGCTGTCCCGGCCGCGGCAATGTCACTCGCCGAAATCTGAGCAATGAGTCCGTTAACGCTGTCATTACTCATAGTCGGCCGGTCGCTGCCGTTCCAGCGCACGACTGAGCCGGGCACAAAATTTGACCCTGGATAAGGCCCAACTACCAGCAACTGAAAGGACGGTTCTCCTGCGGGAACGCCGCTTGGATCGAGAACACTGATCGTCGGGACGGAGCTAGGGCCGCCGCTGGTAATGGTGAAGTTAATCGCCTTGGAGGTGCCACCGCCGGGAGCGGGGTTGGTCACTGTCAAGGCCGGAACGCCGGTTGAGGCGATGCTGGAAGCAGGGATGGCCGCAGTCAATTGCGTGGAGCTGACGAAGGTAGTGGCGGGCGCCGACCCGCCGAAGTTAACCGTAGAACCTGCGACGAAATTCGTCCCATTGATTGTGAGCGTGAAAGCCGCACCGCCAGCTACGGTACTGTTCGGCGAGATTGTGGCGATTGCTGGAGTGGGATTAGACCCGCTGGGTTGAGAGGACTGACCGTTGCCGCCCCCGCATCCAACAAGGAATGCAAGGTTCACGATTCCCAAAATCACGAGCCTTCTCTCTGCCGCTGCTTCACTCTTCATGGCTTATTCCTTGCATGGCCGACTCCTTTGCTATTTGTTCGGTCATGGACTCTCCCGAGTTCGCCGACATTGGCGCGGAAGCGCTTCCGGCGCAATGGTACTGATCTGGTCTGTACCTGTCCTTTGTCTGATCGTGCAGCACTCTGAATTCAGGGAACTTGCAGGGAACACGAACTTGGTCCCCGCACATTTTTCTTCTGCACTAAGCAATCAGTGATAGAGTAACGGAACTCGCGACGGACGGTCATGGAAGCCGCTCCCCAAACCCGTAGGACGCGCTTCGGCGCCTTCGAAGTGGACGTGCGTGCGGGCGAAGTGTACAAGCACGGCATCCGTTTGAAGCTTCAGGACCAACCCTTCCAGGTGCTCGCCGTTTTGCTGGAGCATGCAGGTGACGTGGTTACGCGCGAGGAACTCCGTCAGAAACTCTGGCCTGCGGACACTTTTGTTGACTTCGATACCGGTCTGAACACCGCCATCAAGAAGCTGCGCGATGTTCTGGCCGATTCGGCCGAGGAACCCCGCTACATCGAAACTCTGCCTCGCCGTGGCTACCGCTTCATCGCTCGCGTGGAAAACGGCGACCTGCCTGCTCCGGTTCCCATCGAAAAACGCCTCGCGATGGTTCCCCCGGTCGGGCCCAGGTCTGAACCTTCGAAGAAACGCCGCTTCATCGTGGCGGCTGGCTTCGCGACCTTCCTCATGGTTGCCGCCCTTGTGACGTGGCGCGTCTTCTTCGCCCGACCTGTGCTGACCGGGAGCGATGTCATTCTACTGGCGAGTTTTGTAAACAAGACTGGCGATCCGATCTTTGACAACTCCCTCGATAAACCTCTCGAAGTCAAACTTACCGAATCCCCGTTCCTCAGCCTTCTTTCAGAAGCTGACATCGCCTCTACCATGCGGATGATGCGCCGCAATCCCGACGAGCGCGTGACTCTAGATCTGGGCGTCGAAATCTGCAAACGCCGTGGGCTGAAGGCCCTCGTCGTGCCGGAAATTGCCGCGGTCGGCAGCACCTATGTCATCACCTTGGATGCGATTGATGCCCAGAACCAAAAACTCATTGCGCGACAGCAAGTCGAGGCGAGCAACAAGGATCAGGTGATTGCCGCGCTGGGCAATGCCGGCTCGCGGTTGCGAAAACGGCTTGGCGAGGGTCTAAGCTCTCTCCAAAAATTTGACGCGCCCCTTGACCTTGCCACCACCAGTTCGCTCGAGGCTTTGCAAGCCTACCGCTCGGGGCTTACCCTCTACCGCTCCGGAAAGAGCGCGGAAGCCATCCCGTTTTTTGAAAGAGCCGTCGAACTCGACCCCCAGTTTTGCTCCGCCTACGCCCAGCTCGGCAGAGCGCAACACACCATAGGCCAAAGCCAGGAGGAGCGGGCCAGCTTCGCGCGAGCCTTTGAGCTAAAGGATCGCCGCCTCACTCAGGAGGAGAATTTTGAAACTACCGCGCTCTACTATTCGGCCATCACCGGCAATCTCGAAAAAGAAGCACCTGTCGTCCTTTTGTACCGCCAAATCTACCCGCGCAGCGTGGATGCCGCCAATCTCCTGGGCATCTACTACGCCATGATGGGCAAAACGGAGGAGGCCTTGCAGGAGTTCCGATGGGTTATCGCTCATTCTCCGGCGCCTTCCGCTGCATACTACTCCAATGCCAGCCAGGCTCTGATCATCCTCGGCCGCTTTGACGACGCCAAAAAACTGCTCGACCAATGGCGCCAGCAGGGTTCCCTCACTCCGCTTCAGTTGATGTTGCGTTACCGCATCGCTTTCATCGAGCACGATACCGCCACCATGGACCGGCTTGCTGGCGAAAGTTCCGGCGAGTATAAGCCCTGGGTCGATCTCCAGAAGAACCTGGCATTCCTTCGCGGCGACGTCGCGACAGTTCGTTCCCTCAGCGACGCCCTGGTTCGTCGTCAGAGGAAGGCCAACCACATGGAAAACGTTGCCGAGGAGCTCGCCTATCATGCCGATGTGGAGGCCTACCTTGGGAACTATCACTTAGCCCGCAGACTGTGCGCCCAGGCCGACGAAGCGGGGAATAATAGCGCTCTCGGACTTTTTGGGTGCTCGCAGGCTCTCGCGCAGGCCGCGGACACATCCGCCGCAGAAGCACTCGCCGCGAAACTGAATGAACTCCTGCCGGAGGACACTTTCCAGCAGAAGGTCCGCCTCCCCGTCACTTACTCCACCATCCAGCGAGCGCGGGGAAATCTCAGGGCCGCAGTGGACTTACTCTCGCCCGTCACGCAGTTTCCGAATGTCGCGGTCTTCTACGGTCGAGCTCGCGCCTATATGGCCGCGGGAGATCAGGTCAAGGCCGTCGCCGACTTCCAGACCGTCATTCGCAACCCGGGTTGGACGGACTGGGGAGTGTTTGAGCCGCTTTCGCAACTCGGCCTGGCGCAGGCCTACGCCAAACAAGGCGACCACGAGAAAAGCCGCAAAGCCTATGATGATTTCTTTTCCACTTGGAAGGATGCGGACGCTGATATTCCGATACTCCGCCAAGCCAAAGCGGAATACAAGAAACTTACCGCAACCGCATCTGCCGCCACTTCAGCAGCAAGGGGAGAGCAGTAGCAGTCACAGGCTTATTTGTAGTTCAGCATCACGGATTGATTTTGACGGTCAACTCCTGGTTAGTCGCGTAATCGGACATGTGGTTTTTGATCGATTTCACGCATTATAAAAGCACGCCCCATTCGATGTAAGTTTTTAGCGTTGGCCTCAAGACGAAAGGAGACCTGCAATGGGGAGTGAAAAATATGTTGGGATGGACGTTCATAAAGAAACGATCTCTATCGCGGTGATGAATT
>DATFZQ010000007.1:0-6234 GCA_035314345.1 Candidatus Acidiferrum sp. | reverse complement strand
AAGTGTCAGATCGCTGCCCGGGAACGCTGGATCGCCGCGCGTCAACGAGAACTTCTTCCGACACCCTACGCGCACGTGGTCTTCACACTCCCCCGCAGGTTGGCGCCACTGGTCCTGCAGAACAAGAAGCTCCTCTACGATCTCTTGTTCCGTACCACTGCGGAAACTCTTCTGGAAGTGGCCCGCAACCCGTTACGCCTCGGCGCTGAAATTGGATTCTTCAGTGTGCTGCATACCTGGAATCAAAAAATCGATCTTCACCCGCATGTCCATTGTGTCGTTCCCGCCGGCGGCCTTTCGCCCGATCACACCCGCTGGGTTCGCTCACCAGACAACTACTTTCTTCCCAAGAAGGTGCTGCGCAAAATCTTTCGCGGCAAGTTCGTCGATGCACTCAAACAGGCTTTTCAGAATGGTCAGCTCAACTTCCATGGAGACCTGCAACTCCTCGCTCAGCCCAAGATCTTTGCCGCCTGGCTACGGCCGCTGTTCCATCAACACTGGGTGGTGTACTTGAAACGCCCCTTCGGTGGCCCCGAATATGTGCTGCAATATCTGGGCCGCTACACCCATCGCGTGGCCATCTCCAATCATCGCCTGGTCTCCTTTGCTGACGGAACCGTCACGTTTCGTTGGCGCGATTCGGCCCACAACAACGAGCAGAAACTCAAGCCCCTGTCGCTCGACCAGTTCTTGCGCCGCTTCCTACTGCATATCTTGCCGCAAGGCTTCGTGCGCATCCGCAACTTCGGCTTTCTGGCCAACCGGCGGCGTGCCACGCTCCTACCGCTTTGCTTTCACCTTCTCGGCTCGCAACAACAGCCGAAAGCTGAACAAATCGTCTCCACCACCAACGACTCGTCCGATCTTTGGCACTGTCCGAAGTGCGCTGGCTCGATGAAGGTCATCGAGCGGCTTACCGCTGCCGAAATCCAACTCCGCTCGCCGCCCGTGGTCACCGTGGCAGCATGAACGCGCTCTCTCCCATTCGAATTCTTTGCGTGCCTCGGCACGGTTCGCACTTCTTTGCCTGGTCGTCGAATAACTCTCTTCTTCCAGCTTCTACAACCACCTTTTTCACCATACTTTTTCGCCGTAACCAGATTCCGCACGCCAGGTGTCACGTGTTGCAACCTGGCGCTCGCACGTGGCGAACCTCGACGCCGCTCCTTCCCATCATTGAATTTCCATAGGGCCCGCGTCCGCCGCTGGGCGGCCACGTTCAAACGGCTTAATCGAACGCGCGCAGAGCACCCTGCCTGCCTTCAAGTATTCGCAAAAACGCCCGTCCGATTAAGCACTAGCGTTTATCAGGCATTGACTCAGTTTTAGCTGGTGAACACCTCCTGTTACCGGCAATTATTGCGATCTACTGTCGACGACTAGTCAGCCTAAATCGTCCTCACCGAGTGCAACGACCTGTCACTTCTAACAATTACACTCAGTGACCGCTAAGGACAGGCTGCGGAATATGGTCAACCAGATCGATTCCCCGCGCTCCAGGAGAAGGCAAAATGAACATTTCTGAGTGGATTCGATCCTGCGCAGGGTGCGCGTTGGGCCTGACAATGCTGGTCGGAAATGCCCACGCTCAGGACACTCGACCTATCCCGGCGAGCAAAAAACCCAACGTCGTGTTCATCCTAGTGGACAACGTCGGTTGGGGAAATTTCGGGGTGTACGGCGGAACAATACCCACGCCGCGCATCGACAAGCTTGCCAGCGAGGGCATCCGCTTCAAGAACTACAATGTAGAAGTTCAGTGCACGCCATCACGCTCGGCAATCATGACCGGGCGGCATCCGGTTCGGTCGGGCACCTACAAGGTCCCGTTTCCCGGGCAGGGGAAGGCTGGGATGGCCCCGTGGGAATACACCATTGCCGAACTGCTCTCCGACGCCGGCTATGCCACCGCGTTGTATGGCAAATGGCACCTAGGCAACACCCAGGGCCGACTTCCGAACGATCAGGGCTTCGACGAGTGGTGGGGCGCCGAGGACTCCTGGGATGAGGCGGGCTACACTACGTGGCCGCTGTTTAAGGAGAGCGGCGTGCCTGTGCCGATGATCTGGGAAGGCAAAAAGGGCGAGCCGTCTAAGCCGGTGATGCCGCTTGACCTGACGGTACGGCCCATCGTGGACGAGAAGTACATCATCCCGAAGACGGTCGAGTACATCAAGCGCAACGCGGCGGCGAAGAAGCCGTTCTTCGTGTATGTGGGCTACTCCGAGGTGCACCCGCCGATCATGGGCAACCCGAATTTCGTCAACAAGTCTACCCAGCGTAGCGGACTGTTCGCCGACGTCATCGCCGAGATGGACTACCGCGTCGGTCAGGTGCTGGATGCCGTCAAGGAAGCGGGTATCGATGACAACACGATCTTTATCTTGAGCAGCGACAACGCGGGCGGCGGGACAATCCCACAAACCGGGCCGGGTTCGAATGGACCCTGGCGTGGCGATTTCTTCAACACGCCGTTCGAAGGCAGCATGCGGGTGCCTGCCATGATCCGCTGGCCTGGCAGGGTCCCCGGCGGTGTGGTTACGGAACAGATGCTAGCGGCTGTGGACTGGCTGCCAACACTCGCTGGGATGGTGGGTGCGTCGAATCTGGTGCCAAAGGATCGACCGATCGACGGCGTGGACGCCTCGGCCTTCATGCTTGGCAAGAGCGACATAACCGGCCGTGACAGTTACATGTTCTTCGGCGTGGACGGCGAGCTGATGTCCATCAAATGGAAGGTCTACAAAACGATCTTCCGCTACACGACTGATAATCCCGCCATCCAGAGTGCCTACGTTCAGCCGCAGCTTCCTATGCTCTATGACCTGAGCAGCGATCCGCATGAGGATTCCAATCTCTGGTACACCGATCTAACGATGGGATGGATGTTTGCGCCTGATTTCAAGCTCATCGAAGAATATGAACGCAGCATAAGGGAATACCCCAACATTAAGGTCGGCGAGGACTTCAAGGGCTATACGAAATGAATTACGAATGGCTTTGGCGAACGTGTCGAGAAAAATCTGGCTAACTCCTGGTAAGTCGCGTTACCGGAGAAGTGGTTTTGGGCCCATTTTGATGGCCGGTTTCGGCGGTTAATCAGACCTGACCCAAATCGTGTGGACGGAGACGAGAGCAGGCGGTTATGCTACGTCTTATGACACTATCTGCTCGCAACAGGCTCGAAGGAAAAATAACGGAGCTTCAACTCGGCGGAGTCATGGCCCATGTCGTAGTCCGGGTTGGAGACAATCTGATTGAGAGTGTAATTACCAGACGAAGTGCCGAAGAGATGAACCTCAAGGTGGGCGACACGGTTTCGGCGGTGATTAAGTCCACGGAAGTTCTGTTGGAAAAAAAGTAAAAGGGATTTTCCGACCCAAAGACGGAATTGACCGAATACCTGCCTAGCAGTTTTTGCCTCTGAATCCACTTTTCCGGTTGCCGCGTTAACCAGGAGGTAGTCCTCCTAGCGACTCTGCACCCGAGTGAAGTTGGCTCATCGACCTAGACGCGGGGCCGTTTCAATCGCACTGTCGATGAATTTTTTGAAGCGCGGAAGCCCGATTGCCAGGTTGCCACCAACCAACCACGTCCACCCGAAAGGAAAAATTACGAGGCCTTCCCAGGAACGAAACATGCTGCAAGCAACTCCAGCTATAATTCCGACCATAACTGATGTGACTATCATTAGCTGTCGGAAACTCAGCCGATAGCTTAACTGCAGCGCGTTAGTATCGATCGTCAAATCCCCGAATCCAAATGGGACAAGAAGGTCCCACCTATTTCCAAAGCCAAATAAAGCCCCAGTGAACGAAACCTGGTTTTGATTGATTTCGACTGTACGGGCATGGATGTCATGTAAGCGTGCGGCCAGATGGGCAGGCAACTTCAATAAATCCACATCCCGACCAATATTCACCGTTCTTGTGTACACGCTTAGCCCTTGGTTCTCGTGATGAGATTAAGAAAGTCCAGCCGTAAATTCCATTTAAATTAATACTAGGGCTCGACTTGGTTCGGCAATAAAGAGAAATCTCAAGACGGCGGGGATCACTTGCCTGTGTAGTCGACAACTGAGTTTTAGGCGATTTTCACTTGTACGGTAACGGCGTTTACCAAGACCTAGTCGGGTATATCATTGGGTTCATTCTCAAATCCCATGAAACAGCAAACGCGGGACAATCTTATTTATCTGGTAGTAGGTCTCGGTCTCGCAGCGTTATTGGCGTTTGACGCGTTCTATTCAGACAGTCACAACCGCAAGATGTGGATGCCATCGAGGTTTGCGTTCAATGCGGTAGCCTTCATGGGTGTGTTGGTCTATATGGTTGTCCGCGAGACGCGGAAGCTGAGGCTCTCCGTGCCAACATCTCTGAGACAGGTTTAGTACTCTTAATTAATGAGCAGTAGGGCGAGAAAGAAGAGATCAGAGATGAACGGGAATTCTCTTGGTGTTGTTCTTTCCCCTGGGGGTTTGGCTGCCGCGGAACGGAGCGAAGGCTCGCCTCCTGGCGAGCCGCAGCGGAGTGCAGCGGCGGCCAAACCGGGCGCCGATCCGGTGCCGGCTTCGCGGCCGGATCCCGAAGTAGTTGCCAAACCGAAGCGACGAACCTACACAGCGGAGTACAAACAACGCATCTTACAAGAAGCCGAAGTCGCTGCGGCGACGCGAGGTGGTCTTGGCGCCCTTCTCCGCCGCGAGGGTCTGTACTCGTCTCTGCTGGCCTACTGGCGGCGAGAGCGGGCCCAGGGAATCCTCGAAGCTTTGACCCCGCAGAAACGCGGGCCGAAGTCCAAGCGCAACCCGCTGGATGAAGAAAATCAGAAGCTTCGCCGTCAGAATGCACGCTTGAGTGAAGATCTGCGGAAGGCGCACATCATCATCGACGTCCAAAAAAAAGTGGCTGCGCTGCTGGGGAATCCGATTCCGGATCAGGACCCAGACGAGAAATCCTGATGGCTGCGGTCACCGAACTTGCGGTGGACGTGGGCACCAGCGCTGCTTGCCACACTCTGCTCGTGCCTCGCGCTTGCTATTACCGGAAAAGACGTGCCGCTTCTTTCCCGATGGTGCGCGTGCCGCGACCTTCGCCGGTACGCGCACTGCAGCCGGCAGAACGCGAAACGGTCCTGGCGCATCTTCACGCCGAACGCTTCCAGGATCGCTCGCCAGCCGCTGTCTATGCGACGTTGCTCGATGAAGGGGAATATCACTGTTGCATTCGAACGATGTATCGCTTACTGGAACAACGTGGGGAGTCCCGCGAACGCCGCGATCAGTTGCTTCATCCGCCCTACCAAAAACCCGAGCTGATGGCCACCGCCCCCAATCAATTGTGGAGCTGGGATATCACCAAGCTACTCGGTCCCGCGAAATGGACTTATTTCTACCTGTACGTGATCCTCGATGTCTTCAGCCGTTATGTCACCGGCTGGATGGTCGCTTATCGCGAAAGCGCGGAGTGGGCCAAGCGACTGATCGAGGAGAGCTGCAAGAAACAACACATCCAGCCCGGTCAACTCACCCTGCATGCCGATCGTGGCACGTCGATGAGGTCTAAGCCGGTGGCTTTTTTACTCGCCGATATGGGTGTCACGAAAACACATAGTCGGCCGCATGTCTCGGACGACAATCCCTTTTCCGAGAGCCAATTCCGAACCCTAAAGTATCGGCCGGAGTTCCCGGACCGCTTTGGGTGCATCCAGGACAGTCGTGCTTTCTGTCAGAGTTTTTTTCCGTGGTACAACGACGAGCACCGTCACTCTGGCTTAGGCTTGTTGACGCCAGCGACGGTTCACTATGGCCAAGCGGAAAACATCCTGCGGCAAGGCCAGAATGTGCTCGATGTTGCTTACCAACGTCACCCGGAGCGCTTCGTAGGAAGCGCTCCCAAACCACTAGCTCTTCCCAGTGAGGTCTGGATTAACAAGCCGGTTTCCACTCCGGAACCGCCGCCTGTGGGAGGAGGCAGATGAAGCCGCAGCGATCTACTTTGGAACGGCGAAATCCGAAATGCGCTTGAGGAGGAAAAAAGCGGGGATGCTGCGGGTCGACGGAGTTGGCGATCGTCGTTGCTGGGCGATCCTGGGTCGAAAATCACTGCGCTTGTGCTTGGCTGGGTTGAGGATTCGGCGCTTCGATCCGATAGCCGAGGCTTCGGAGTTGCCGGATCATTCTCGTCGTGCGGCGTTGTTTCGATTGTTTGGTGACGGCTGGGCCACGTTCTT
>DATFZQ010000006.1:0-2519 GCA_035314345.1 Candidatus Acidiferrum sp. | reverse complement strand
CCGAGACTTTTATCTGAAAGAGCACGATCCGGCCCGATGGCCGGTCGAAACTTCCGTCGTCGACACTTCTGCGCCACCTGCGAGGTCCCAGGGAGCGCGGACCGAGGGACTAACCGATGCTGGCTGAGATCTGGAATCGTTGTGAGGATGTGGAAGAGTGTTACGAGTTTATGCTGGCCTACGCAGCCCAGGGGCTGCCCAGTGACCAAGGCAGCGAATCGGGTGGACAAGTCCGTGAGTTCCTGAATCGCGCCGTGAAAGCCCTGGTGGGGCTTTCCGAGACTTGTGCGCTGGCAGTCAAAGAGGAAGGCCTTGAGCCAGCCGACAAATACTTGGCGTTCTTTGCGGTGCTCGATCGCGACGCACGCGACTCTCTTGCCGCCATTGAGCTGGTTCTGGCGCAACCCGCCATCAGCTCTCAATTGGTCGACAACCTGAACGCATCGATCCATCTTCGCGCTCTGCTCACCGACCTGTTTCTCGTGAGCGAGATACTAAAGGCGCAAGTTATGCCGACCAAGCTAGCGAATACCGGTTGAGACCTGGCGACGAAAAGCGGGAGTACTATTCCATGCACGGCATTGGGGGAAGGAACCTCAATCGTTGTAGGAGTGGCCGACGCCAGGCCGGAATATTTGGGGGATAAGAACTGTGCGATCCAACATGACAGCTGGAGGATGGCTTCTTACAAAGAAGATCCAAGCTTCAAACGTGACTTCAGCTCACATTGTTGGCGAACGCAAAGGTCAGCAGCAGCGTCCGAACGGTGAAACCTGTAATTTCGGCCGCGATCGTAGGAGTCGCCGATGAATTCTATCCAGCGATATGTTCTAGCCCTTTCTCGTGTTCTCGTAGCGATCATATTTCTTCTGAATGGTCTCGGGATCATCAGCCAGGCCGCTGCTGCAAAAGAACTCGTCGACCGTGGCGCTCCCGCCAGCGTGGTGCCCTTTCTCATGCTGTGCGCTAGAAGCCTTGAAGTTGTTGCAGGCTTCGGTTTGGCATTCGGCATCCATCCGCGACTGGCAGCTATGGCATTGTTGGTTTTCTTGTTCACCGCAACGCTCGCGGGGCACCCCTTCTGGCAAGTTGCCGGCACCGCCTCCTTTACGCCGCAGCTCCTCAATTTCCTCAAGAACACAGCCATGGTAGGTGGCTTGCTGTTTATCGCAGCCACGAAATCCCAACCAACACTGCTTCCGCGTACTTCGAAGTCAAACGGTGAGGAATGGTCGAGACGCGAGAAGGCTTCTCCCGGCTTTTTAGTCACAAAGGCCAGAGGATGAACTCCACCCACGAACCACAATCGCCAGAAAACACGGGAGACACCTCACTCAGTGCGCTCAACTGGAGGTACGCATTGGACGACAGCGCGTTGCTAGAAGGTCGCATGGCGCCAGCCTATCCGCAGGGAGTGAACGTCGTTCTGGCGCGCGTCGGCGGCGCGGTCTACGCCGTCTCAGGGACGTGCGCTCACATGGCGTGTCCGCTGTTCATGGGGAGGCTGGAGGGCTACACGATCGTGTGCCCGTGCCATGACTGGCGTTTCGACGTTCGAACAGGCAGGTTCCTAAACGCGCCGGAACTCGGCCTCGCTGTGTACCCCACAAGGCTCGAGGCGGGCAAACTGTTCGTTAAGCTTGGTTGAAAGGAAATGGCATGAAAAAGGTCACTCTCTATACTCTCTCAACTTGTCCCTGGTGCCGCAAGGCGAAGAAGTTTTTCACCGATCGAAACATCCCGTTTACCGACACCGACTACGATCTAGCCGACGAGGCGACGCAGGGAAAGATTTTGAAGGAGCTTGATGCCGCCGGCGCCACCGGGTTTCCCTACGCCAAGATCGGAGACCAAGTCATCGTGGGCTATCAGCCGGAACGCTATACGAATGCGCTGGAATCGTGAGGAGGCGCTGGATGGAAACTGAATCAAGAAAAAAGGCGCTCGAGTATTTCTTCGATAAGGTCGTCGGGCCGTTGGGCTTTAAGTTCACGCCCGACGTGGAGTTGAAGGATTTTCTGCTCGAGCAGGAGGTCGTGCTGGAGAGCAAGCACGGCATCCCATTCTGCCCCTGCCAGCCGCTGCGCCACGACCGCGCTCGCGACATGCAGATCGTCTGCCCATGCATTCCCTTCCACCGGGAGTATTTCGATTCCATCAAACGATGTTGGTGCGGCCTCTTTGTCCACAAGGATGTCACTGAACCGGACAGCCTGCCTCAACTGCCGCCAAAGGACGTGGGCCTTGAGTGATAAGTTCATGCCCGCGATAAGCATCGATGAGCTCGCACCCGGCGGGATGAAAACCGTCGAACTCGAGGGAAATGAAATCGTCATCTGCAATTGCGGCGGAAATTACTATGCCATCGAGCGACGCTGTGGACACATGAATGCGCCGCTAGAACTCGGCACTCTCGACGGCAAGATCGTCACCTGCGCCATGCACTGCGCCCAGTTCGACGTGACTACCGGCCAAGCCCTGTCCGGCCCGGTTCCAATGGACATGGGCAACGTGAGCCC
>DATFZQ010000005.1:0-20190 GCA_035314345.1 Candidatus Acidiferrum sp. | reverse complement strand
CCGCAGCGGGCGAGATGGAAGCACAAAGCACTCCGAAACTGGAGCGCAATCAGTTGTTGTAAGGCAGATATCTCCACATGTCGTTAAGGTAGCCGTTCCCGGTTGTGCTGGTGGAATCGTAACCCTCGCCGCCGAAGAGCCAGAGCTCTCCAAGGCTATCGATAAAGGGCGTCGCATTGCTACGGCCACCGGGTGTCCAGATGTAGTAAGTCTCGTATGGACGCGTCAGACTGCCGTAACTGCCGTTTTGGCTGCCCGTATTCGATCCCTTAATCCATGTCAACGTGCCGGGCTGGTCGGGGGCCGAGTTCGGAGTGTAGACCCATAGGTCGTTGAGGGCGCCGTTTCCATTCGTTGCGGTCGAATTCAGCTCCCATCCGCCAAAGAGCCAGAAGTTTCCGCCCTGATCCACCCAGCCGGCGGCACCCCAGCGCGATCCCGGGAAGGTTCCGGGCGCGCCGGTCGCCAAACCTACAGTGCCAGCTGCACCTATGGTACTTGGGGGACCCACGAACGGCTGGGCTCCATAATTCCCTGTCTGGTTTGCGGTGCTGGACGCCCTCAGTCCCATCGAAGAAATTCTCGAAACGCTTGACACTCTCGTCAAGAGCGGCAAAGTCCGTTGCATCGCCTGCTCTAATTTTTCCGGCTGGCACCTTATGAAGTCGCTCTCGATTTCCGAGCGCTACGGCTGGGCCCCCTATGTCGGCCACCAGGCCTACTACTCTCTCATCGGCCGCGAATATGAATGGGAGCTGATGCCTCTCGCAATCGATCAAAAAGTCAGTGCCCTCATCTGGAGTCCCCTGGGCTGGGCTCGCCTCACCGGCAAAATTAGCCGCACCCGCCCCATTCCCGAAGTTTCGCGCTTGCACAAAACCGCCGAAGCCGGGCCGCAAGTCGACGATGAATATCTATATAAGGTTGTAGACGCTATCGAGGGAGTCGCGAAAGAAACGGGCAAGACCGTTCCGCAAATTGCATTGAATTGGCTACTGCGGCGCCCCACGATCGCCAACATCATCATGGGCGCCCGCAACGAAGAGCAGCTCCGCCAGAATCTCGGCGCCGTCGGGTGGATCCTCACCAAAGAACAAGTCGCCAAACTCGATGCCGCCAGCAACACGCAACCCGTCTATCCCTACTGGCACCAGCGCCTGACCTTCGCCAACCGCAACCCCATCCCAATTTAGAAGCGGGAGTTCGCCAGCCGTCGCGGGTCAACCAGATCATTCAAAACTTCTTTACTTCTGCGACTTTGTTTCCGGTCGGCTTGTGCTTGTTTTTTTCGCCGTCCGCCGCGCGTGCGCCCTCCAAAACGAGTCCACCGCACCCTCGGCCAACCAGTCCAGACTCACACTCGACCCGAAAATATGCCGGTACAGTATCGGCCCCAGCAACAGCGCCACGCCCAGGTCCTCATCCAAAACAGCCGGAAATATGCCTCGATTCACTCCTCGCCTAAGCAGCGTCTTCAAGCTTGTGCGCGCTCGGTCCATCACTCGCGTCTTCCAGGCTCTGCCGAACTCTTCATTGCGGGCCGAATACGCGATCAGATGCGGCATGAGTTTTTTGATGATCGCCGCTTTTTTCCGGGAGGGTTCGTACTTCAGAAAGGCAATGAGGTCAGCCCGTAAATCTCCGGAATCCATTTCCGGCGGCCCGTCGTCGAGTTCGTGGACAAACTGCATCACTTCCAGGCACAGCGCGTCTTTGTCCGCCCAATGCTTGTAAATCGTCGCTTTGCTTACGCCCGACGCCGCCGCGATTGCATCCACGCTCGTCGCATCGATGCCCCGTTCCGCAAAAAGCTCCGTCGCTGACTCCAATACTTTGCTGTGTGCCTGCGCGCTCAATCCTCGAGACATCTTCTAAATCTCGATCTTCGAAAATCGCCACGCTCCGAGACACAGCAGTCCCACTGCCACAAGGGAAAGGACCGCGGCGTCCACCAGCGCCCCGAAGTGCGCCGACCCGATCAGCGCCGCGCGCAATCCATCTACTCCGTACGACAGCGGGTCCAGTTTCGTGACGAACGACAGCGCCTTAGGAAGATTGTTCAGGGGAAAGAGTGCGCCGGACAAAAAGAAAATCGGCAGCACCAGAAAATTCATGATCAGCTGGAATCCCTGCATATCCTGCAAGCTCGATCCGATGGACGTCCCCAGCGCCGCAAACACGATCGCGATCAAAGCCATGAACGCGAATCCCAACGGTATTCCTATCAAACTCACCGGCCGGAATCCCGCAATCAGGCAGACCACCATGATCAGCGTACCCTGCAGCATCGCAACGGTTGCGCCGCCTAGCGTCCGCCCAATCATGACGTAAATCCGCGCCACCGGCGCTACCAGCGTCTCTTTCAAAAATCCAAACTGCCGGTCCCACAGCAGCGCGATTCCGGAAAACACGGACGTGAACAGCACCGCCATTCCAACAATTCCCGGCGCCATAAATTGCAAGTAACTTCCGCCTCCGGCCTTCTGATACACCGGCCCGAGTCCGAATCCCAGCACCAGCAAATACAATAGTGGCTGGCCGAGCGACGCAATGATCTGCACTCTCGACCGGCTGTATTTTTTCACTTCGCGCAGCCACAAGATATAAATCGCGTTCATCGCCGGCCTCCCCCGCGAAACATCTGCGCCACCTGCCGCAACTGATCTTTAGAGGTTGCTGACTCATCCCGGATCGTCGATCCGGTCAGCGCCAGAAACGCTTCTTCGAGCGACTGCGCGCCAGTTTTCTGTTTCAATTCCTCGGCGGTTCCGATGGCCACGATTTTGCCGTGATCGATGACCGCAATCCGGTCAGCGACGCGTTCTGCTTCATCCATGTAGTGCGTCGTCAGAAACACCGTCACGTGGTCCGCTTCATTCTGCCGCTTCACGTGGGTCCACAATTGGTTGCGGCTCTGCGGGTCGAGCCCCAGCGTCGGCTCGTCCAGAAACAAAATCTTCGGCGTGTGCAAAAATCCTCGCGCAATTTCCAGCCGCCGTCTCATTCCTCCGGAAAACGTCTTTACCGGTGCGTCCTTCCGCTCCCACAGTTCAAATAGCTTCAGCAACGTTTCGGCGCGTTCCCGCCGCACCTTGCCGGGCACGTGATACAGCACGCCGTGCAAGTCCATGTTCTCCCACGCAGTCAAATCCTGGTCCAGGCTCGGATCCTGAAACACGATTCCAAAACTCTGCCGCACTTCGTTCTCGTGTGTCTTCGGATTCAGCTCATTCACTTCCACCGTTCCGCTCGTGGCTTTTAAAAGCGTCGTCAGTATCTTGATCGTCGTCGTTTTTCCAGCTCCGTTCGGCCCCAGAAACGCAAAAATCTCCCCCTTGGGCACCTCGAACGAAATATTGTCGACGGCGGTAAAGTCTCCGAATTTCTTCACGAGATTTTCCACGCGAATCATTGCGCCCACTTCCACCTCCCTGTGGCATTTTTCTTGGAGCCGGATACTAAACGGTTTAGTTTAGTATGTCAATTCCCGCCGGTGCTTAGCCGCGTCACTGCATCCTTGTGCGGCCCGTCGATTTGCCCGCGGACTCTTCAACTCGCAGCTTGCTGCCCAGCGATCTGGGGGTTGCTCGTCGTCGCGCTTTTCGTGGTTACATTCCAAGCGACCACCAGCGCGATCAAAAGTATGAACGCGGCCAAATACCATGGCCCTGCTGGAAACGATCGCCCCCGCCCAATGCATGCCGCAAACGTCGCCGAAAATATCCCCGGTCCAAAGATCATCGCCAATCCGCGCATTGAACTCATCGCGCCCTGCAGCTCGCCTTGTTCCGACGCCGAAACTCGCTGCGTCATCATGGACTGCGACGGCGGCCCAGCCAGTCCCCACAAGGCGTTTACCGGGATCGCCGCGAAAAAGATCCATCCCACCGGGGCCCATCCAAATAGCGCAAAGCCCAGCCCACCAAAGAAAAGTCCGGCAAACAGCGCCTTACGCTCTCCAATTCTCTTGACCGTCGGTCCCACCAAGCCCGCCATCGTAATCATCGATGTGATTCCTACAATCGCCAGCGACATTCCGATTTGTTTCTCATTCCAGTTGTAGCGGTACATCGCATAGAGGACCCATACCGTTGCGTACACTTCGTGCGCCAGATAAGCCAGAAAATTCACCACCGCCAACCCGAAGAGCTCATGATGCGAGCGCAGAAGTTTCAACGCTCCCACCGGGTTCGCCTTCTTCCATCGGAACTCCGTTTGTCGCTTCTCCGGCGCCAGCGATTCCGGCAGAACGAAAAGTCCGTAACTCGCATTCAACAGACTCAGCCCTGCAGCCACCCAGAATGGAAGCCGCGGGTTCATCGCCCCAAGCCAGCCACCAATCGCCGGTCCGAGCACAAACCCAACGCCAAATGCCGCTCCAAAAATCCCAAACGCTTTCGCTCGTTTCTCCGGCGGCGTCACGTCGCTGATATAGGCCGTCGCCGTGGGCATACTCGAGGAACAAATCCCCGAAAGTATTCGCCCCAGAAAAAGCCATCCAATCGTTGGCGCCAGCGCCATCACCACGTAATCCAGCCCCAACCCAAAATTCGAGAGCAAAATCACCGGCCGTCGTCCGTAACGGTCCGACAACATGCCCAGAATCGGCGAAAAGAAAAACTGCATCAGCGCCCAAGTCGTGACAAACAGCCCCATGTACTCCGATGAGAGAGCCATATTGCCGCGCAGAAATTCCGAGATGAGCTTCGGCAGGATCGGCACAATGACGCCGAATGCCAGCATGTCCAACAGCACCGTGACAAAAACAAATCCCAGCGCCGCATTCCGCTTATTCTCCATTTGCGTTCTCCTTTCGCAGCGGAATCGCATCCAACGCGTGCAGCCATAATTCGACCGCGCGATCCACCCGTGCGCGGTCTCTCGACGCGCAATAATCCAGCAGAAAACCGCGGAATCCGGCCACTACCACCGTTGCGTGCGCCCGCGCCTCGGACTCCGAATAGCCTTTGCGCAGCAGCGGCGCCGACAAAAATCCCAGCCAATCTTCGATCGTTGCCCGCAGATACTCGGCAAATCGTTCCGGCTGCCGCAGCGCCATGGCATAGATCTCAAGAGAAATTCGAAACAATTGCGCGTTTTCCGGGGAGCTCATGTGCCGCCAGATCGCTCGGCACGTTTCTGCCGGCGTCTCAAAGGGTAACGATTTCATCCGGTCATAAGTCACGCGCTGCCGCTCCCGCAATCTTCCCAGGGCCTTCACGACCAACTCCTCTTTCGATCCAAAGTAGTAAAGCAACACCCGCGGACTCGAGCCAACCGCTTTCGCCAGCGGCCTCAGCGACAACTCCGCCACCCCGTTCGCGCTCAAGTAATCGGCCACCTCGTCCAACAACTCCTCAGGCCGTTTTATGCTCGTTGTCCTCGCCACAACGGCAAACTATCATACTTGAAACGACTGTTTCAATTATTTTCTGCTATTGTCTGCGTTCCCGCCGTCTCGAACCATCACCCTCGGCGTTAGATTTTGACGGGACGCGGCCTCTGAGCGCCTTTTTCGTGTAGTTGGTCTGTTTCCGGGATTGCTGCGGGGAGGGCCGCCAGTAAACGAATGGCTTGCTTTAAACCCAAGGTGATTCCTGCCGCATCCTATTATCGACAACGGGAGGCACCGCATGAATCTGCCTGATGCACCGATTGCCCACGAAGGATTCTTCGTCACGCATTTCTTCACCGTGAAGGATCAGGAAAAATCGAAAGACTTCTACGTCCGAATTCTTGGCGGGAAAGTGATCAAGCCGGAAAATCCCTGCTACATCAAGCTGGCTAACAGCTGGGTCATTCTCAATTCCGGTGGTGGCCCGACTCCCGACAAGCCGGAGGTTCTCCTCGAAACCCCTTCGGATCTCAACAGAGTGCATAGCTTCCTTAACTTACGCGTCGCCGACATCTGGGCCTGCTACAAACAATGGCGCGACAAAGGAGCGTTCTTCCTTACCGAGCGTCTGGACAATCGCGGCTGGGAATGACGTTGCTACATGCGTGATCCGGACGGCTACCTCATCGGGGTCGGCCAATATACGCAGATGGCGCTCGACCGTTTCAAAGACTACGCCAGTTGAATTCCGCGTTAACCAAGCACTGAGCAAAAACCAGCGGCAAGACATCTGCGGATCTTCGCTAATGAATTTGCTTTGAACGCACAATTCGGATAGCGTGGAGTCAGCGGGCCGTAATATCGTTTTCTTATCATTACCCGGGCCAGTCCCTCGACAAACTTCGTTGGAACAAGGATCCAGGAAACGGTTTTCGGAATCTAAGATAGGAGCTAGCAATGAGCGACTTCTTTAGAATTGCTTGAAACAGTCGCCGACACCACCTTCGCTACTGTGCTAACTCCAGATAAATCGAGTAACCTGACATCCTGGGTGTTTCTAATACCTGTAGTAGGCAATTCGTGTCGGTCGCTCATCAAGCGACTCGACACTGGTTTTTCAATGAAATAGTCTTGAAGGATGCACGAAGAGCATCGCGGGTTAAGATTTGCGTTCAGCGCCATTGCCGAAATCGCTCCTGAAGGCTCCGCCATTGCTTTTGTCCCAGCACGTGTGACAGAGCTTAGCTTGCGCGGGTGTTTCCTAGAAACTTCGGTTTCGATTGAGCTTCAGCAGATTGTTTTGCTTAAGATCCATCACTCAGAAGAGGATTTCGAGGCTGAAGCATCAGTCCTCTATGTCAAACCCTCGGGCCTGGGTCTGCTGTTTCGCGAGATAAAGCCTCACTGTCGAGAGATATTGCAGAAGTGGGTTCTGACCGCACTGGATAACCACGCTAATGCCTCGCAAACTCCAGGTTAGCGTAATCGCAAACTGAGTTCAGCGTCCGAGCCGAAAAGAATCATTCTGAGGGCCTTTTATGTTGGATCAAGGTGTCTGGGCCGAAGTCAAAATAGCGGGGGAACACCTAAGGTTATTCTCAGAGCAGAGCGCTCTTGGAGTGCACGCCTCTGTCTACAACGTAAGCGCAAAGAGCTGGATTGCTCCCTCCGAGGCCGTGGATGATATCGAACAGGGGAAAGACCGGGCAGCAGCGCACGCAACCGCATATCTGCGGCGCGTCGCCAACTCTGACCTGCCTTCTTTGAACTGGAAAAAATCTCGCTCAGCATAGCTCAGGCATTTTTATCCCCCTGTTGGGAAACCGGGCAAATGGCCGTTTCTCCGGTAACGGGGGTCGTACAGCCGGGCCTCCAAAAGCAAATCGCCCGCTGCGGATATCCGCAACGGGCGAAATGGAGGCCATAATCACCCCGAAACTGGAGCGCACTAGCTGGCGGCGGCTGCCGGTTCTTCCTTCTTGGTTTTTTCTTTCTTTTCTTTTTTCTTCAGCTCATAGCCGACGATCTCGAGGATGGCGACCTTCGCTCCGTCGCCCACACGGATGCCCGCATGAATGATCCGCGTATAGCCGCCGGCGCGGTCCGCGAATTTCGGCGCGATTTCGCCGAAAAGTTTCGCTGTAACGGCGGGCGTCATGATATACGCCGCCGCCTGGCGCCGCGATTGCAGCGTGTCGCGCTTGCCCAGCGTGATCATCTTTTCCGCCACGGGCCGCGTCGCCTTTGCGCGCGTCAGCGTCGTGGTAATCCGCCCGTGCTCGAACAAGTTGGTCACGAGATTCCGCAATGTCGCGCGACGGTGCGACGGGTTGCGTCCAAGTTTTGATCCTGAATTGCGATGCCGCATCGTCTATCCCTTTAACTTCTGCTATCTGAAGACGGCCTGCTCTTTCAAGCAGGCCGTGAAAAGTTTTTGTGCAGGTCTAAGAGTTGAAGAGTCTTTTGAACTCTTCAACTTTGAACCTTGAACTATCCTTACAGTCCGACCGTATCTTCGCTGGGCGGCGGCGCCGTCTGGCTTGGCAGCGGCGGCCAGATAATCCGGCCGTGCTCGTCGAACTTCATGCCCAGACTGAGGCCCATCTTGGTCAGTATATCCTTGATCTCGTTGAGCGACTTTCTGCCGAAGTTCTTGGTCTTCAGCATTTCGTTCTCGCTCTTTTGCACGAGTTCGCGGATCGTCTGGATGTTTGCGTTCTTCAAGCAGTTGTAAGAGCGCACGGAAAGTTCCAGCTCTTCCACCGAACGGTCCAGATGCTCGAGGCGCGGATCGTTGGCAATTTCCTGCGGCAGCTCCGCCATCTCCGTCGGCTCTTCAAAGTTGATGAAGATGCTCATGTGATCCTTCACCAGTTTTGCAGCCAACCCAATGGAGTCTTGCGGAGTGATTGCGCCATTGGTCCACACTTCGATCATCAGCTTCTCGTAGTCCGTCATCTGGCCGAGACGCGCCGCTTCCACCGCGTAGTTGACCTTGCGCACCGGCGAATGAACGCTGTCGACCGGAATGTAGCCGATCGGCAAGTCTTCGTCGTAGTTGCGGTCCGCAGCCACGTAGCCGCGGCCGTTCTTGACGCGCATCTCGATTTGCAGCTTGCCGCCTTCGCTGACCGTCGCGATGTATACGCTCTTATCGAGCACCGCAAAGTCCGCGTCTTCCTCGATTTGCGCCGACGTCACCGGCCCAGGATGTTCGACGTTGAAGAAAATCGTCTTCGGCAGATCGGTGTTCAGCTTGATGGGCACTTGTTTCAGATTCAGGATAATGTCCGTTGCATCTTCCACCACGCCGGGAATCGAGGAAAATTCATGCAGCACTCCTTCGATTTTCACGGCGGTAATCGCAGCGCCTTCAATCGAGCTCAGTAACGCGCGGCGCAACCCGTTTCCAACCGTTGTTCCCCATCCGCGCTCAAACGGCTGCGCGGAAAACCGCCCGTACTTCTCGGTCAATGATTCCAGTTCGGATGCAAGTCGCTTCGGCTTTTGAAAACCCTTCCACATCGTGTTCCTTCCTTCTGGCAGCCGCGCTATCGGCCACCTAAAACCAAACTGCTTGCCTGGTACCGCCGGCTTACTTCGAGTACAACTCGACGATGAGCTGCTCGTTGATCGGCGGCGTCTGCACATCTTCGCGCTTCGGCAGCGCCACGACCTTGGCTTTGAACTGTTCGCGGTCTTGCTCGAGCCACGGCACCGCGCTCTGGCTCTGCGCCACGTTGCGCGCTTCGAGCACCATCGCGTTCTGGTGCATCTTTTCCTTGATGGCCACTTCTTCGCCCACGATCACGAGATAAGAAGGAATGTTGACCTTCTTCCCGTTCACGCGAACGTGGCCATGCAGCACGAGCTGCCGCGCCTGCGAACGGGACGACGCCAATCCTGCGCGCCACACGACGTTGTCCAGCCGCCGCTCGAGGGTGATGATCAGGTTTTCGCCCGTCGGCCCCTTGGCTCGCACAGCCTTCTCGAAATACGTGCGGAATTGCCTCTCCAGTAACCCGTAGGTGCGCTTGACCTTCTGCTTCTCGCGCAGCTGTAGGCCGTAACCCGCGACTTTGGGGCGCCGCGACTGTCCGTGCTGTCCCGGAACGAAGTTGCGCTTCTCAATCGCGCACTTCTCGGTAAAGCAACGCAGCCCTTTCAAAAATAGTTTCTGCCCTTCCCGGCGGCACAGGCGGCAGACTGCATCTCGGTGTCTTGCCAACTTCTATTCTCCCTTCCCAAAACTCTGGTGAGACAAAACTTCTTGCGTGTGTCGTTGAATATCTTTTTTAGCCAAACAGTTCATAAAATCGTTCATCAAACCCGGCGCCTTTTCGGAGGACGGCAACCGTTATGCGGAATAGGTGTAACGTCGCGGATCAGCAGAATATGCAGCCCCGCAGCGGCCAGCGCGCGCACAGCCGACTCGCGTCCTGAGCCCGGCCCCTTCACGCGCACTTCCACGCTCTTCATTCCGTACTGATCGCGCGCCACGCCTGCGGCAGCCAGCGAAGCCTGCTGCGCGGCATACGGCGTACCCTTACGAGAGCCCTTGAAGCCAATCGCTCCCGCTGAGGACCAGCACATCACGCGGCCATCCGTATCCGAAATGGTGATCTGCGTGTTGTTAAACGTCGCCGCCACGTAAACAATGCCGTGCGGCACGACGCGACGTTCGCGCTTCTTTTTGAATTCTTTCTTGCGCTTTGTAGCCGCCGCCGGTTTTGTCGGCGCTGCTGTTGCGTCCGGCACCGCGCCTTTTTGTTCTTTTGCCACTGTTCACTCCGTTTCAGTTGCAAGGAAATCTAAAACCATGATTCGGACGGGCACGGCGTGCCGTGCCCCTACGAAGACTAATTGTTAGCCCTTCTTGCCGGTGACCTTCTTCTTCGCCGCCACTGCGCCGCGCCGCGGACCCTTCCGGGTTCGTGCGTTCGTGTGCGTACGCTGTCCGCGCACCGGTAAATTGCGCCGATGCCGAATCCCGCGATACGCCTGAATTTCAATCAGCCGGCGAATGTTCATCTGTATCTCCTTGCGGAGATCGCCTTCCACGCGGCCTTCTTTTTCAATTTCCTGGCGAAGATGGTTCACTTCGTCTTCGGTCAAGTCGCGGATCTTCTTCGTGTGATCGACGCCCGCCTTCGCGGCGAGCTTCTTCGCACGCTCCTGCCCGATGCCATAGATCGAAGTCAGTCCGACCCAAAGGCGCTTCTGCGGCGGAAGGTCAACACCTGCGATGCGTGCCATTCTCTCTCCTTAACCCTGGCGCTGCTTATGTTTCGGATTGGTGCAGATTACCCGCACCACGCCACGCCGGTGGATCACCTTGCATTTGTCACAAATCTTTTTTACCGATGCCCGTACTTTCATTGCCTTTGTCCCTCATTCCGGCCGCTCTTGCGGCCAGCGGCCCGCCTACATGGCGTGCCTTGCAAACCAGGGGCCTTAGATGTCCTAGCCCCTTCCAAAGTCGCAAAACCCAAAATCGCGGTCTAAAGACCCGCTACTTCAACTACTTGTAGCGGTACACAATCCGGCCGCGCGTCAAATCGTAAGGCGAAAGCTCCACCGCAACTTTGTCTCCCGCCAGAATCCGGATGAAGTTTTTGCGCATCTTGCCGGAAACGTGCGCCAGCACTTGATGCTTGTTCTCTAGCTCCACGCGAAACATTGCATTTGGCAGCGGCTCAATCACCGTCGCCATTACTTCTATGGCGTCCTCTTTAGGATTTCCAGAGTCGCCCTTTTCCTTTTTCTCGCGAATCGGTCTCGCCATATTCTCCTGCGTTACCAGCGCCGGGCTAAAACCCAGTCACTGCCTTGCGCTTGCTACTCGCTCTTACCAAGACGGCCCGGTCATTTCTTTCGGCCGCGTCAAAATCCAGGGCCCGTTCGCCGTGATCGCCACGGTGTGCTCGAAGTGCGCCGAGGGACTGCCGTCCGCCGTTTCCGCCACCCACTCGTCCCGCATCCGAACTTCCGGCCGGCCCGCGTTGACCATCGGCTCGACCGCGATGACCATGCCTTCTTGCAGCCGCGCACCGCGTCCTTCTTCGCCGTAATTCGGCAGGTTCGGTTCGTCGTGCATCTTCGTGCCGATACCGTGCCCGACAAACTCTCGCACCACCGAATACCCGTGCTGCTCGACCCAGCTCTGCACCGCATGGCCGACATCGCCGAGCCGGTTGCCGGCGCGCATCTTGTCAATCGCGCGGTCCAGCGATTCGCGGGTTACATCCAGCAGCTTTTTCACTTCCGGCCGAATCTGCCCAACCGGCACGGTGACCGCCGAATCCGCGAAATACCCGTCCACTTCCATCCCGAAGTCTATCGAGACGATGTCGCCCTCGCGTAACTTCCGCTTCGGCGACGGAATCCCGTGAACGATCTCGCTATTCACCGAGGTGCACAGCGAGCAAGGGTAACCGCGGTATCCCTTGAACGCCGCTTTACCCGGCCGGCCGGCGATTTTTTCCTCGGCAAACTTCTCGAGGTCCATCGTCGTCAGTCCCGGCCGCACCATGTCCCGGAGCGCCGTCAAAGTCTCGTGCACGACAAGCCCGGCGCGGTGCATCTTTTCCAGCTCTTCGGCACTGCGCAGATGAATCGCCATCGTTCGTTTCTACTAACGGCCCTTCCCGGGCTAACTAATGCTTGCCGCGCGCGTGGTGCAGAGTCTTCCAAATCTGCAGTTCCACTTCTTCCACGATCTTCGAGGCGTCCACATCGTGAAGCAGGCCCAGACGCCTGTAATACGCAACCAACGGCTCCGTCTGCTTCTCGTACGCCCGCAACCTCGGCCCTACAATTTCTTCCCGGTCGTCCGGACGCTGCAAAAGCTCCCCGCCGTCGGCGTCGCAGCGTCCTTCAACCTTCGGAGGCCGCTCGTAAAGATTATAAATCTCGCCGCCCGTCTTGCATGTCCGCCGGCCGGTAATGCGCCGGAGAATCAGGTCCTTATCGACCACCAGGTGAATCACGAACGGCCGCCGAAAACCATGCTGCTTCAACAACTCGCCCAGATACTGCGCCTGAGCAACGGTTCGCGGAAACCCGTCGAACACAAAACCGTGCGCGCAATCCGGCCGCTCGATGCGCTCCGCGACGATCTTGAGCACCAGCGAATCCGGCACAAGCTCGCCGCGCTCCATGATCGGCTTGGCCTTTATGCCAAGCGGCGTGCCCTTGGCCACGTGCTCCCGGAGCATGTCGCCTGTCGAAAGGTGCGGCACCGAATACTTGGCCGCAAGCTTTTTCGCTTGCGTGCCTTTCCCCGCGCCCGGAGGCCCGAGTAAAATCACGGCGCGATTGAGCTCTTCCGGGGGCCGATTTTCCGGCACCACTGGGCTCGTCGCCATGTTTTACCGCCGGCCGCGCAACCGGCCCTTTCGAGCAAATCCTTCGTAATTCCGCATCACCAGCTGCGCTTCCAGCTGCTGCACGGTATCCATGGCCACGCCCACGACGATCAAAAGCGACGTGCCGCCGAAATAAAACTGCACGCCCAAACCCTTCAAGAACCACACCGGGAAGTGGCGGTCAAACCACGAACCAATGCCCCATCCAAGATGGTCGAGGTGAATGCCCGCGATCATCCATTCCGGAAGCAGACAGACGATCGCAAGATAGACCGCGCCGATAAACGTCAGCCGCTTCAGAATCTTGCTGACATGCTCGGACGTGTTGCGCCCCGGCCGGATCCCCGGAATGAATCCGCCGTTCTTGCGCATGTTGTCCGCAAGCTCCGTGGGATTGAAAACAATCCCAACGTAGAAAAACGAGAACAGCAAAATCATCGTGATGTACACGACGGTATAGAGCGGCTCGCCCCAAGCCAAACGTTCCTTGATGGTGTTCAGAAACGCCCACCGCGTGCCCAACATCAGTGCAGCCGTCGCGGGAAACGCCAGCAGCGAACTCGCGAAAATCGGGGGAATCACCCCACCGGAATTAACACGCAGCGGCAAGTACGAAGATTGCCCGCCCATCACGCGGCGGCCAACCACACGCTTCGCATACTGCACGGGAATGCGGCGCTGCCCACCTTCCACAAACACGATAAACGCCACAACCGCAATCATCAAAGCAACCAGAAAGATCAGCGCCAGCCCAGTGAACGGCCCCCAGGCTGCTGTTCTCGCCTTAGTGATGAGGTCATCGACGGCGCGCGGCAGACCGACCACGATGCCGACGAAAATAATGAGCGACATTCCGTTGCCGATGCCGCGCTCGCTAATCTGCTCGCCAAGCCACATGATGAACGCCGAGCCGGTCGTGAGCGTCAGGATGGTCATCAACGTGAAGCCTATGCCCGGGTGATAGACGAGCGACTGCCCGCTCATATTCGTCGCCTGCAGCGTCGACGCGATGGTCAGCGACTGGATAATGCTCAAGACGATGGTCAGATAACGCGTGTACTGCGTGATCTTGCGCCGTCCGAGTTCGCCCTCTTTCTGCAACCGCTCGAGGTACGGAAAAACGACCTGCATCAACTGCAGGATGATGGATGCCGTGATGTACGGCATGATGCCGAGCGCGAAAATCGTGAGCTTGCGGAAACTGCCGCCGCTAAAAAGATCGAAGATGCCCAAAACCGAACCCTGCGCTTGCTTGAACATTTCCGCGAGCACGTCCGCGTTGATGCCGGGCGTCGGAATGTGCGCGCCGATGCGGTACACGGCGAGCAGAGCCAACGTAAACAGCACACGGTTCCGCAAGTCCGGGATCCGGAACATGTTCTTCAGAGCTTCGACGAATCGGTTCATACGTTTACCCTGCGATTCCCCGTTACCTTACGACGCTACGACCTCAAACGTACCGCCTGCCTTGGTAATCTTGTCCTTGGCCGTAGCGCTGAAGGCATGCGCGTGAATCGCGAGCTTGGTCTTCAGTTCGCCATCGCCCAAAACCTTGATCGGATCCGTTACCCGGCGCACAAAGCCATGGGCGCGGAGCAACTCGGGCGTCACGGTTTCGTTCTCCGGAAAAACGTTGAGTTCTTCCAGATTCACGACCGAGTACGTCACTCTAAACAGATTAT
Source organism: Candidatus Acidiferrum sp. (assembly GCA_035314345.1). Classification (GTDB taxonomy): domain Bacteria; phylum Acidobacteriota; class Terriglobia; order Acidiferrales; family UBA7541; genus Acidiferrum. The sequence continues at coordinate 5,806 of DATFZQ010000005.1, read as the reverse complement.
GAAACCCGCGCTTCGGCATGCGGCGGTGCAGCGGCATCTGGCCGCCTTCAAATCCGCGCCGGCGCGAATAGCCGCGGCGGGACTTCTGTCCCTTGTCACCGGAACCGGAAGTCTTGCCCAGCTTCGAGCCGATGCCGCGGCCTACGCGCACTTTGCGGTGCCGCGAGCCCTTCGGCGGCTTCAACGTCGACAGGCTCACCACCGATTTCGGGTGGCCCGCTTTTTTGGCGCCTTTGCGGCCGCCGGAAGCTTTTTTCGCCATCGCTTTACTCCACCACTTCCACGAGATGCCGCACTTTGTGAATCATGCCGCGAACCGCGGGCGTGTCCTCGCGCTCGACAACTTGATGCATTCTGCGCAGTCCAAGACCGCGAATGGTTTGGCGCATGTCATCGGTGCAGCTTATGAAGCTCACCACCCACTTCACCTTGACCTTGCCGCCCTTGCCTTTGCCGATTCTCTCGACACTCGATTTTTTCTTGCTAGCCATTAGCTGCTCTCACCTACGGCCGCTTTTTGATACCGGCCGCTGATTTCGTCTAACGTTTTGGACCGCGTCTCGGCAACCTGCGCCGCGTCTTTGAGGCCGAGAAGCGCTGCGAACGTGGCTTTCACCACGTTGTGCGGGTTCGAAGTGCCGAGAGACTTCGTCAGCACGTTGCTGATTCCCGCCACTTGCATCACCTTGCGCACCGGACCGCCAGCGATTACTCCCGTGCCATCGGGAGCGGGCTTCAGCAGCACTTGCGCCGAGCCGTAACGTCCCAGCACCTGATGGGGAATCGTCGAGCCCTTGAGGTTCAGCTTGATCAGATTCTTCTTTGCCTGCTCGATGGCCTTCTTGATGGCCATGGGAACTTCGCGCGCTTTTCCCATGCCGAAACCGGCATGGCCGTGGCTATCGCCAACGACGACCAGCGCCGAAAAGCTGAGATTCTTGCCACCCTTTACGACTTTGGTGACGCGGTTGATGGCGATCACGTCATCTTTCAAATCGGACGGATTCACTTCCAGCAGCCTGCGTACCGCTAAACTGTCTCGCAAAATTTGCTTCGACATAGGCTTAGAACTGTAACCCCGCTTCCCGCGCCGCATCGGCGAGCGCCTTGACGCGGCCGTGATACTTGTACCCGCCGCGGTCGAACACTACTTTTCCCACTCCGGCAGCCTTAGCGCGTTCGGCAATCGTCTTGCCGATCACTTTGGCTGCGGCAATATTTCCGCCACCCTTCAGATTCTTCTTCGTTTCGCCGTCCACGGAACTCGCAGAGACCAGCGTTTTCCCGGTGCGATCGTCAATCACCTGCGCGTAGATGTGCCCCAGCGAACGGTACACGCAAAGACGCGGGCGCTCGGTGGTGCCTTCGACGCGCTGGCGGACGCGTTCGTGAACGCGCAGGCGGTGAAGATTTTTCGATAGCTTGCGAACTCTTGCCGATGCCACTGTTTCTTCTCCTCAATACCTCTGACCGCCAAGCAGCCAAAAAAACTATGCCGTGCCGCCGGCCTTTGCTCCAGCTTTGCCGGCCTTTTTCTTGAGACGTTCGCCGGTGATGCGCACGCCCTTTTGCTTGTACGGATCGGGCGGACGCAGCGCGCGCATATCAGCGGCGACTTGTCCGACTTTGCCTTTATCCGCACCGCTGACGACGATGTGCGTCTGCTTTTCCACCGTGACCTGGATTCCTTCCGGAACCGGGAACTCGATGGGGTGCGATTTGCCGAGAGCGAAAGCGACGATCTTGCCCTTGAGTTCGGCGCGGTAGCCTACGCCAACGATGTCCAAATCCTTTTTGAAGCCTAGCGTTACGCCGTGAACGGCGTTGGCCACCAGCGCGCGAGCAAGACCGTGGAGCGCACGGTGATCTTCGGTGTCGCGAAGAGCCGTGAGCACGCCGTCTTTTTGTTCAAACGTGATGCCGTGCGGCAACGGAACCGTAAGCTTGCCCTTCGGCCCTTGAACGTCTACTTGGCCGCTTTGCAGCGCGATTTTCACGCCTGCAGGAACTGGAATTGGTTTGCGTCCGATACGTGACATCTGTTCGTCCTTAGCTCCGAAAACTCAAATCGATTACACCTTTTTGAAAGCGGGCACGGCATGCCGTGCCCGTACAAAACCGTTTACCAAACTTCGCAAAGAATCTCGCCGCCGACTTTGGCTTTGCGGGCGGAACGTCCGCTCATCAAACCCTTCGGCGTCGTCAAAATGTTGATGCCCAGGCCGCCAACGACGGGGCGAATATCGATTGCTCCCAGATAGCGGCGCGAGCCGGGGCGCGAAATCCGCTTCACTCCCGAGATGACGCTACGGCGGTCTGGAGTGTACTTCAGGAAAACGCGCAGCATCTTGCGCGTCTTGTTTTCGTCCACCATCTTGAAGGTCGAGATATAACCCTCTTCCTTCAGAATGCGTGCGATTTCCGCTTTGAGCTTCGACGCGGGCACGTCGACGCGCTGATGCTTGGCGGCTGCGGCGTTGCGAATGCGCGTCAAAAAATCTGCGATTGGATCCGTTTGCATAGCTCTCCTACCAACTGGCTTTCACGACGCCGGGAATTTCTCCCTTGAGCGCCATACCCCGAAAACAGATGCGGCACATCTGAAACTTGCGGATATATCCGCGGGCGCGGCCACAAACTCGGCAGCGGTTGCGAACGCGCACTTTGAATTTTGGTTTCTTATGCGTCTTTGCGATTTTTGCCAAGCGTGCCATTTATTGCGCTCCTCCAGGAACGCGCAGAGGAACTCCGAGACCTTTGAGAAGCTCGCGGCCTTCCTCGTCGTTCTTTGCGGTCGTGGTCAACGTGACGTTCATGCCTTTGATCTTGTCCACGCGGGTGTAATCGATTTCCGGAAACACCAACTGGTCGCGCAGCCCCAGGGTGTAGTTGCCGCGGCCATCGAAAGCGTTTGAAGGCAGCCCGCGGAAATCGCGGACGCGCGGCAGAACCACGTTGCACAGCCGATCGAGAAACTCGTACATCTTTTCTCCGCGCAGCGTTACCGCGCAGCCGATCGGCATGCCCTTGCGGATTTTGAAATTGGCGATCGATTTCTTGGCGCGTGTAATGATCGCCTTTTGTCCGGTGATTTGGCCGAGCTCGACCGCAGCGGTATCGAGCAGCTTGGCGTTCTGGCTGGCTTCGCCGAGGCCAATATTTACCGTGATTTTCTGCAGTTTCGGAACGGCCATCTTGTTTTCCCAGCCAAAGCGCTTCATCAGCGCCGGCACCGTTTCGCTGCTGTATTTTTCGTGTAGTCGCGTCTTCATTTCTCTGTTCTGCCTTGTCCTTTACTTATGCAACCCCTACTTGTCGAGCGTAGTCCCGCAGCGGCGGCACGAGCGTACTTTCTTTCCGTCCGGGAGAGTGGTGTGCCCCATCCGCGCATGCTTGCCGCAACTGGGGCAAACGATCATTACGTTCGAAACATTCACCGGGCCTTCTTTTTCGACGATGCCGCCCTTGATGTTCTTCCCCGGATTCGGCCGCGTGTGGCGCTTGATGATCGAAGCATGTTCGACCACCACGGTATTCTTCTTGGCGTTGATCGAGAGCACACGCCCGCTCTTACCAGCATCGCGACCGGCGATGATTTTCACCTGGTCGCCCTTGCGGATACTGATGGTGTGCCGCTCGGCTCTTTCATGTCGCAGTGTCATTGCTTACCAAACCTCCGGAGCCAGCGAAACAATCTTTGTAAACTTCTTGTCGCGCAGCTCTCTTGCCACCGGGCCAAACACGCGCGTTCCCACGGGTTCGCCCGCTTCGTTGATCAAAACCGCGGCATTATCGTCAAAGCGGATGTACGTGCCGTCCTTGCGCCGCCGCTCTTTCCTCATGCGAACGATCACGGCCTTCACGACCGTGCCCTGCTTGACCTGGCTTTCCGGTGTCGCTTCTTTTACCGACGCGGTGATGACGTCGCCGAGACCGGCTTGCAGTCCGGCGTCGCCGCCCACTGGCATAATGCACATCAGCTTCCGCGCGCCGGAATTGTCGGCTACCGTCAGCCAGGTTCGCATCTGAATCATCGGTGTGCTCCCCTGTCCCGCTTACTGGGCTGACGCGTTCCGCGTCAGCACTTCTTTCAGCCGCCAGCGCTTCAGGCGGGAAAGCGGCCGCGAAGCCACAATCCTCACCGTGTCGCCCTGTTTTGCCGCACGCTGTTCATCGTGCGCGTAAAATTTCTTCGAGATGCGCACCACGCGGTGGTACTTGGGGTGCTGGACCAGACGAGTTACTTCGACGACGATGGTCTTTTCCATCTTCGCGCTGGTTACTTTGCCGGTGAGTATGGTGCGCTCGCCGCGTGCATCGCTCTTCACTTCTGCTGCCGCTGGTGTTTCGGTTGTCATTACGCCTTCCCTGCTGCTTGCGACTTCGAAGCTAATATTTCTTGGGCACGGAGAAGCGTTTTCACGCGCGCCAAATCCTTTTTCGATTCACGCAGGCGCTTCAGCGCTTCCGCCTGGCCGGTCGAAAGCTGAAACTTCAGCCGGAAAATCTGTTCGGTGAGCTCTTTCTGCTGTGCTTCGAGCTCGTTCACGCCTGCTTCGCGAATTTTTTCAATGCGTCTCGGCATAATTACAAGCTCCCCGCGCGAGTAATAAACTTCGTGGGAATCGGCAGCTTGTGTGCCGCCAAGCCCATGGCTTCCTTGGCCGTGGCTTCGTCCACGCCGGACATTTCGAACATGATGCGTCCCGGCTTCACCACCGCCACCCACTTTTCCGGAGCGCCTTTGCCTTTGCCCATGCGCGTTTCCGCCGGCTTCTTGGTAAAGGGCTTGTCCGGAAAAATGCGAATCCAGAGTTTGCCGCCGCGCTTGATGAATCGCGTGATAGCGACACGCGAAGCTTCGATTTGGCGGTCGGTGATCCAGGCCGCTTCCATGGCTTTCAGTCCGTAATCGCCGAAAGCCAGATCGCCGCCGCGCCAGGCTTTGCCATTGCGCCGGCCGCGCATCTGCTTACGGTACTTCACTTTCTTCGGCATCAACATCGCTGTGTTCTCGCTTCCCTAATCTCGTCGGCTGCTAAGCAGCCAGTACAAATTTTATGCTGCGGCCACTGCGTCGCGTTCTTTCTGAATCTTCGAAGCGCGCTTCGGCACGTTCTCGCCTTGATAAACCCAGCACTTCACGCCAATCACGCCGTACGTTGTTTGCGCTTCAGCAGTGCCGTAATCAATGTCTGCGCGCAGCGTTTGGAGCGGCAGCCGCCCCTGCAAATACCATTCTTTGCGAGCGATTTCCGCGCCATTCAATCGCCCGGCAACGCGCACTTTGATACCTTTGCAGCCAAAGCGAAGCGCCGAGTCCACGGCTTTGCGCATTGCACGGCGAAATGCCACGCGCTTTTCGAGCTGCAGCGCAATAGACTCGGCAACGAGTTGCGCATCGAGTTCAGGGCGGTGCACTTCCTGAATATCGATGTGCACTTCGCGCTTGGTGCGCTTTTGCACTTCCTGCTTGAGCTTATCGATTTCCGCGCCTTTGCGACCGATAATGATTCCCGGACGAGCCGTGTAGATCCGCACAACGAGCTTGTTGGCAGCGCGTTCGATATCGATCGAGCTGATGCCCGCGCTCTTGAGCTTATCTTTCAACTCGCGGCGCAGTTTCACGTCTTCGTGAAGAAGATCGGCATAGTCGCGGTCGGCATACCAGCGCGATTTCCACGGCTTGTTGTAGCCCAGGCGAAACCCGTAAGGGTGTGTCTTCTGTCCCATTACTTCTTCCCCTTTTTCGACGGCGTGCGCTTCCCAGTCAAAGCCTTGCGTACGCGGCGAATCGTTCCGCGCG
>DATFZQ010000004.1:0-2852 GCA_035314345.1 Candidatus Acidiferrum sp. | reverse complement strand
TCGGCGGCATTCAAAGGCAATGCCGATAAGGCGGTGGCGCACTACGCCGATGCATTCCGAACCGCTCTCGTGCGGGACGGCAAGCTGTGTCTTTGCGCGGTGCTCGGCGCCGAGACCGGCGGATTGCCGCCTGAGGTGGCTGCCAGTGCGAGAATATTTTTTGAACGAAATCTCGAATGGTTGACCGCAGCGCTAAATGACCATGGCAAGCGAGGAATTCCGGCCGCACTCAGCCGTGCGACACTCGTATTGGCGTCCCTAGAAGGCGCCATGATTCTTTCCAAGTCTCTTGCCAATCAGGCAGTGTTCGAGCGAGTTGTTAGAGGCTTGTTGCTGACACCGGGAAAATGAATCTTAGGTCAGCGTGGTCGATCGAGGCGAATCTAGTCGGAGTTTCCACCGCAAATCTATACGTCTCGCGCCGGTCGGTTGAGACAGAGGGCTAACTAACCGTCAGGGGTTCCGTCGTACGAATCATTTACCCAATCGCATTGCGCCGTTGTTTGCTCAGCTCCCACGTCCCCCACAGTCGCGAACGACAACCGCAACCGTCCATTCACACGCACGTTGAAAGCACGCGCTGGCAGACCGAACAGCATCCAGGCAGAATCAAAAGAGCCCCATAACGGCTGACGACGCAGAACAGGTCATGAAAGATCTTCGCAGAAGTCCAACAGCTCGCGTTGTGATCGCTCTTGTGGCGGGCTTCGCACTTTGCGGCACCCTAAACGCGCGATCGCTCGAACTGTTAGAGTGCTTGGAGGCGACGCCCGCAGTGGGGACAGCGGGCTATGGCGGGACACCGAAATAACTGCCCGAGTCAAGGTCTTCCAGCAATCCAGGATGGGTCGGGGACCACTTCAGCGCTTGTTGAGTCAGGCGGCTCGAGGCTGGGCAGTCCATCCTAGCTAACAGTCCCAAAAGGAGACCCAGGGAGCGGACTGCACCCCACGATGACTTCGACACTGCCGGGACCCCGACTCCCCTGCCGATAGCCGCAGCAAGGTCGCCGAATGCCAGGCCCTCTTCTCCAACCCCGTTGTAAATACCGCCCGCGATCCCGCTCTCAAGGACTAGCCGGAAAAGTCGGGCGGCGTCGAGCCGATGAACGGCGGCCCAACGTTGCCGCCCGTCATCGGCGAAAACGGCAGCCTCATTCTTCCGGGCCCGAGCGACGAGCCAAGCCACGAAGCCTTTGTCACCGTCTCCGTGAACTGAAGGCGGCAGCCGGATCACCGAGGCCCTCACCCCTCGGTCGGCCCAAGCCAAGACGGCCTGTTCAGACTTCCGAGGCACTTTGCGATAGTCGGGGATGTATTCTTCGGTCAAGATTTCGCCAGGCCGGAGGCCGTGGACCCCCCCGGCGACCACGAGCGGTTTGCCTGTCCCTGCGAGGACCGAGCCCAGCGCGCCGATGGCTTTGGCATCCTTGCCGGGCGCAAAGAGGAACCCGGGAAAGGTGTGGACAAAGGCGAGGTGGACGACTCCGTCAGCAGCGGCAGCCGCGGCCTTCAGGGAGGAGAGATCGTCCAATGTTCCTCGGTGAACGCTGGCTCCGGCGGCCTGCAGCTGGCCGGCTCCCTGATCACTACGGGCCAAACCAGTCACCCGATGGCCGGCCTGCAAAAGTTCCTGCACGACTGCCGTGCCAATGAATCCCGTGGCTCCTGTGACAAAAACGTTCATCGTGCTCCCACCAGAGGCCGCCAAAACTTTCTGTGGGTAAAACAGACTGCAGGCCTCTGGGTATTATTTTTAATACATGAGATCTGGATGATCCATGCTTGAAAGTCCCACATTTATGCTTAATAGTCTAATTTATGATAAACGATACGCCCATTGATATATTGTCCGCCACGCTAATGAAAATGAAACTCAAGACTTCCGCTGCTGGAGCGGTGGATGCTGGAGGAAATTGGGCAATCGAAATTCCCGAGCATCAGGGCTTTAAGCTCAATCAAATCGTCAGAGGGGAGTGCTGGGTTTCTCTGAAAGGGAGTAAATCGAATTACCACCTAAAGGCGGGCGATTGCTTCCTAACGATTAACGGAACAAGTTGCGTCGTAGCGAAGAATCTATTCATTAAGCGAAGCGTTAGTCTCGAGTCTCTTCTCAAAAATAGTAAAAACGGGGTGATGACCGTAAATGGAGGCGGAGAGTATTTCGGAATTGGAACTCAATTTCAGTTCGATGGACATCTTCCTCGCATCTTGTTCGCTCATTTACCCAGAGCAATACACATCCCCGCGCATTCAGATCAAGCTGCAATTCTCAGATGGAGCCTCGAGAGATTCGGGACTGAGTTCTTTAGTAGAAACATAGGGCGATCTCTGATCTTGAATCATTTAGCGCCCATCATGCTTTTGCAGATATTCCGCATTTACCTCTCCTCAGAAAAAAGCGAAAAGAACTGGCTCATCGCTCTCTCGGACGCGAAACTTTCGAAAGCAATTGAGGCCGTCCATTCGGACTATCAGATGGATTGGTCACTCGAGAAACTGGCGGAAGTCGCCGGGATGTCTCGATCTGGATTCGCTTTGAATTTCAAGAAAGAGGTTGGCATTCCGCCAATGGATTATTTGGCCAACTGGAGAATACAGATTGCCTGTGAACTTCTTGAAGCCGGCGGTCAGAATGTATCTACAGTTGCAAGCGCCGTCGGGTACGAATCAGAAAGCGCATTTAGTGTCGCGTTCAAAAAAATTGTGAATTGTCGCCCAGGAGCCTATCAAAAGAATCATCAGTCAATGCTCAACCGAAAGGAAGTTGCGTAGAAAGTGGCTGTGAACGCGTAATCAGAGAACATCCGAACGACGGACCGAAATTTTTTGGTGCCGGCTGAGGGATTCGAA
>DATFZQ010000003.1:0-5044 GCA_035314345.1 Candidatus Acidiferrum sp. | reverse complement strand
GCCGACAATCCAGAAGTTATCTGGCCGCCTCGACGGTCGCCCCTTCTTAAAACAAGCGTTCTGGGCTCGACATGCTCCTGAACAGAACTGTCATTCGTTGACTCGCTGATGGCGCGTCCGAAAGCACCAGCCAAATCCTCGGTTTACGAGTTGCCATCTGCTGGTGTTACCATCGGCCTACAAAAAATGAGCTCCAAACCATGCACATTGGCGAATCCGGTGATGACCAAGCGCTCAGTCTTTTGGAGTCAATATTTCTATTTTTTCATGTCGCTGCTGGTTGCGGCGGTGATCGTCTACGGTTTCAGTCACACTATCGATCAGAACCTGATCCATCCGAAGATTCCACGGCCCCGGTTGTTGTATTTTCATGCAGCGTTGTTCACGGGCTGGCTCGTGTTTTTCATCTTGCAGAGCTTACTGGTACGGACGCACAACGTGCGGATTCACCGGACGATCGGATGGTTTGGCGTGGGAATGGGAGCGCTGATTCCGCTGGTGGGAGTGGCAACTGCCGTGACGATGGCCAGATTCGACTTGATGCAATTGAAAATGAACAACGCCGACGCCGACATGATCATTCCCATGTGGGACATGGTAGCGTTTACTGCGGCGTTTGTGCCGGCGATTTATTGGAGGAAGAAGTCGGAGTTTCATCGGCGGCTGATTTTGATAGCGACCTGTGTGTTGACGGCGGCTGGTTGGGGACGCTTTCCGGAGTGGCTGCTGCCACCAGTGATCTTTTATGCGGGCGTGGATTTACTGATTTTGCTGGGCGTTTTTCGTGACTGGATGATGAATCGGAAAGTCCACCCGGTGTACTTATACGCACTTTCGGCTCTCATTGTCGGGCAGACGGTGGTTATGTACGCGAATGTTCATAAGTCGGCGGTTTGGATGAGGATCGCCCACGCGCTGCTGGGTTAGGTTGCTAAGCGAGCGACGGATGCAAGTCCGTTTGGGCCGCGCCGTTCGAGATCTCTTCACGCAGATCAGCTCTTCTTGGATCGGCCACCGCGTGTCGCTGAATTTCGACCGTTGGTGTCATCAGGCGACAGTGCTCCCGACCCGGGGCTAGCTGGTTCCGGATTCCGGGGGGATGACGGGCAATCCGGAAGAGACCCCGGCAGACCCGATTCGTGCCATTACTTCCGGTTTGCCGACGATACTCCCAGAACTTCATCAATCAGTGCATTGGGCCGTGCTATCGCCATGCGAGGCTTTGGAACAAGCGTCCAATTTCGTCCTGCTGGCTATTCGAGCTAGACCGCTCTTCTAATGCTCTGTCGGCCTTTTGCGGGCGCCGAACACAAGGATGGAGCCATACGCATGGGAAGAAAAACCCTCAAAACCTGCTTCGATCACATAGCGCTCGAGATCAGCGACGCTGTAGATGTGACCGCCGCCTTTCTCCGCGCGGTCGCGTATCCATTTGTATTTGATGAGGCCCGAGTTGATGAGGGCAAAGCACATCACCGCAAGCGGCGCTCCGGTTTTCATGGTGCGGTTGACCTCGCGCAAAGCGAGGACCGTGTCGGAGAAGTGGTTCAGCGATCCTGCACAGATGGCGGCGTCGAACAGGCCAGCCCGAAACGGCAGCGCCTCCACCGTAGCACGGGCGAAGTGAACGTTGGGAATATGTCTCCTTTCGACATAATGGGCGCCCCGCCGCAGCATGCTCATGCAGATATCAGTGCCAAGAACGGTCCTTGACGCGGAAGCAATGCGGCGCCCGTAGGTTCCCGGCCCGCAGACCGCGTCCAGAATGACACCGTCACGCGATCCCATAATGTCGGAGACGTCATGTGCTAGCTGTTCTAAGGAGGTGCTGTGCCATCCGCCATACAGGTTGCACACGGGCGGATACACCCAGGTTTCGTAGACGGATGCCATAAAGTCAAGCAGGGGGCGAGAGTCTTTCTTTCCGACGACGCGCAGGGATCGGTTACTGCTCTCTTCGAGGTTGACCACGATGAAGTCGGGAATCCCGCTCTGGATGAGGTAAGTCCTTGCACACACACGGCAGGAAAGCCCATCGTGCACCGGTTCCAGACCCTGCTTGCATACGGGGCATGAGTAGAATCCGCAGGACTGCCGGATCCATTCGTCTTCTGCCTGGGGAATGGTTGACTCAACGGCGACCGATTGTGAAGCCATGACGACAGTCCTTGTCGATTCAGCGGAGGACCGGCATCGGGTGAAGGGAAAGGCCCTTCGGGGAACGACATGCGCTATTTAGCACAGCCGTGCGATGAATGCAGTGACCGCAGTCACACTGCAGGATCCACGGGCTTTTGCGAAGGCAGACCAAGGGCCGCAAGGCGGTCCTGTCAACGTACACTCTTCAGTTGTCGTTTTGTTTATCTCGCATTTCCGTCAATCCAACTACCTCACAATTCAGGCTTTGCACGGAGTTTTGAAACAGCTTCTAGAACTTAGCTGATGACTTACCGCGCGGATAATTTCCAGAATGCGATAAAGAGGCTAAGCAGAAAAATAAAGACAGCAATTAAGTATGCTGCTTTTTCTCCTCGTGTCGTTTTGACCTTGTACGACATGATAGACGACTACATCATCGCTCATCCCAAAAATGCTACTCCGGTCCGAAGTGACTCGACGTCGAACACGACCATGGAATCAAAGAACTCACGCGACGGCATCCCAATTCTTGATGCGTGCGTCCGACCAACCTCTGAAATTCCAACGCTTGTGATTGACCTGCACTGATGCCACATCATTAGGCTCAAAAGGAATCTCTTTATGTCCGCGGACTTCAATAAAGCAGCCCTCACTGGCAAGGACCTGGTCAAAGCGTCTACCGTCCCTGAGTTCCACAGAAATTACCTGATAACCGATACCTGTCTCTTCGGTTTTCTTCAGGTTATCGACAAGCTCCCGAGGAATCGGAACTAAACGCTTCATGGCGCACCTCTGGAATCGAATTGGAGCGGGACAGCGACACCTTACGCTGTCGTGGGCGTGCTGTCCATTCCGGAAGGGGCGAAGCAGAAGCGAACCGGCGTGAGAGACATCGCGAATCTGGAAGGCTTCTGCGATAGGATAAGCGGTGCCCTTAAGAGATAACTCATCGACAAGGAAGGGGCGACATGGGCGACGTCAGGATTCCCATGAATTCCGGCGAGTTGCCGCTATTCGTTACGGCCCCGGAGCAGGACGCGCCATGGCCCGGGGTGGTGGTGCTTCATGACGTCGCGGGTATGTCGGAAGATCTGCGCAACCAGACACGGTGGCTGGCGAGGGCGGGATTCCTAGCAGCTGCGCCGAACCTGCTTTTTCGCGGTGGAAAGATGAAGTGTCTTTTCGCCATTGCGCGAGACCTCAAGGCGAGGCAAGGTCCGACATACAACGATGTGGAAGCTGTCCGCACATGGCTGATTAAGCACCCGGAATGCACAGGTAAGATTGGCGTGATCGGGTTTTGCATGGGAGGCGGGTTCGCGCTACTGCTCGCGCCGGATCATGGATTCGGAGCCGCGAGCGTGAATTATGGCGGGAAGTTGCCGCCGGATGCCGACACCTTTCTTGCGAAGGCATGCCCGATCGTCGCGAGCTATGGGGCCAAGGACCGCTGGACCAGGGGCGTGGCGCTACAGCTTGAGCAGTTGCTCACCACAGCAGATATTGCGCACGACGTCAAAGAGTATCCGGACGCCGGGCATTCGTTCCTCAACAATCCCGGTGCTTGGTGGTTCAACGCGCTGCAAGTGATTCACATTGGGTATCACGAACCGTCTGCGGAAGATGCCCGGAAAAGGATAGCCAGCTTTTTTCGGCAGCATTTGAGCAGTTAGAGTGGGCAGGATTCACCTCCAGACCACTCTATTTCTCGCGGCAGGACAGGCGATGCTTGCTGAGGGGCAAGGCCGTGCTGGTCTTCCCCTCATAGAATTCGCGTGCCTTGTCATCTCCGCAGTCAAGCTAAGAGCCACGGTCTTCAGCAAAGCGACCGCTTACGCCGGAATTCTTGGGAATATGCTGCTACTCGTCGTTGAAATCATCTTAGCCTTCGAACGGAGGTTGCCCGGCGTGGGGATGGTTATTGCCGCTGGTGGCGGACTTTTCGCTCATGACCTGGTACCTCTTGGTTGGCAGAAGGCTGCTGCAGCTTGGGCGTCTCTAAAGTGGGTTCGAGGAAGTTGGCCGGAGTAGTAGCTTCTAGGAAGTGAACTCCGCACTTGCCATCGATTCTGGTCGGATAACGGGCAACTCTGACGTAACGCGATTAGATAAGGGTTGCCGACCACTCGCTCGGGGTATGACCGGCGGGAACCGCGCTTCTCTGTACAGCTCGTTTTCTAATTACCCGCCGCAGATGTTTAGGGTTTCAGGAATGCCAATCAAAATCGAAGACCGGCCATTTTCGGCACCCGCTTGTGATCTTTATACGTTTCTGGTAACAGTTCAATAAATGAATCTATCCATTCTCGTCTCCGTCCTCTTGCTCGGATTCCTGGCCGACGATTGGTCGAAGCCCTGGCTTAGCGCTGGATCTCCCTGCGATCCAGGACGCCCGGGGAAGTACCGATGAAAAAGAAGCTCCGTACCTGGTTGGCTGGTGTGAGCTCGGCGTTTCCCACCGCCTTCAGTCCCTACTGGCGCGGGCTGCCGCTAGGGCGGATGAAGATGTTCCTGGCAGGGTACTTCTTCGTAGGTGCCGCCGGCGGTTTCGCGTTCGATCTATTGCAGCTCAATGCTTCGCGCGTCGGCGGAGGTTTCTTTTGGCCTGTCTTAGTGGGCACGGGAGCGATGGCGGCTAGGGCCGCGGCAATCAAAAGAGTTCGTCTTGTCCCTCTCCTGCTTCTGCTGGTTGTAGTGACCGCCTGGCTGGGCTACTGGGCCTCGCACGTTTCGACGCCTCTCCCGGTCCCCGTCGCTGTACATCGGCGCGTGCTATTCGATGCGATCGGGATCTTGGTTGGTATCGGTTTCGGGGCTCGATTTCTGCTGTTCTTCGCTGGTACGGAGGGCGTGGCCAGCGTGCGTATGCAGACAGAGCTTTCTTTGGCCCACGGCATTCAGGCGA
>DATFZQ010000002.1:0-30537 GCA_035314345.1 Candidatus Acidiferrum sp. | reverse complement strand
TTTTTCAAATATTCGGCGATGGCTTTACGGATGAGCGCGGAAACGGGGGCAGCGGTCTTAACGGACAGAGCCTTTAGCTTCCTTTGGTGTTCATCGTCGAGCCAGATCGTTGTGCGTTTCATGGAGCCTCTTTGTATGCCTAGCGCCACACTTTTGTCAATCTGTACGGAAACTGTACCCGATTAGGGCGGCAGGAGCGGCACCAGCGACAGGAGCGGCACGCAGAATCAACAACTTGCGTGTTTTCAATACCGGGAGTGGGTTCGAATCCCACCCTCTCCGCCATTGTTCCTCAGCGAGCGTGATCCAGAACAAAAAAGCCGGGCAGCATCGCCCGACCTTAGTCATTCCTCAACGGCAAAACTAAATTAGAAGTGGCAGGAGGCCACTCCGCGCTTCTGCAGATACTTCTGATGATATTCTTCCGCGCGATAGAAGGTGCCGGCCGGAGTGATTTCTGTCGCGATAGGTCTTTTTAACTTACCGCTCACCTCCAGCGCTTCCCGTGATTTCTTGGCAATGGCTTCCTGCTCCGGCGAATGAACGAAAATGGCCGTGCGGTATTGTGAGCCGAAGTCCGGCCCTTGCCTGTTCACTTGCGTCGGATCATGCACTTTCCAGAAGACGTCGAGCAATTGCTCGTAGCTCACCTTGCCTGGATCAAACGTCACTTGCACGACTTCCGCGTGCCCCGTCTCATCCGTGCAAACATCCTTGTAGGTAGGGTTCGGCAGCTCACCACCGCTATACCCCACCGCCGTATCGATCACTCCCGGCACCTGCTGAAAAGCCGCTTCAATTCCCCAGAAGCAGCCCGCTCCAAACGTTGCAATCTCTGGCATCGCCATCTCCTTAGCGAACTCGTTTTCGTTCGCTATTATGGTCAGTCTCTCGTGCGCACAGCTATTGGATGCGGGCTATCCCCCACAAGTTTCGGTGAGTTCTTGAAGCAAATCCTCGCACCCCGCTTGCCCAACATTTCGAGCTTCCGCCTCACGTCTTTTTCTTAGCCGCCGCATCAAAAGTCTTGAGCTTGGCCTGCGCCAGCGCTTTGTAGGCGCTATTTACCGACGCGGACTGCGTAAAAGCATCTTTTGCCTCGGCATTCTTTTTCAAGTTTAACAGCGCGAACCCTAGCCGGTACTGATTTCGCCCATAGCTTCCTTCATCGGACTTCAGCAGTGGCCCTGCCGCCTTGAAATTCTGTACGGCTTGCTCGTTATCCTTTTTTTGGATGTTCACCTGGCCCAAAGCACTGAGAGCCAGGCCTTTCTGCAGCGAAATCTGCTGCTGCCACTGTTCGTCGGTAACTCCTTCCGGTTTTGTAGCCGCTCCCAGTAGGACAATCACTCTTTTGGCGTAAGCTTCCGCCTTATCCAGCTGCTCTCCCTTTTCGCTGTAATAGTCCGACAGCAAGAGCAGCATTCCGATATTGTTGGGATCCTTGGCCAAAAGCCCGTTCGCTACTTCCAGCATTTTCGGAACGTTTTGCGCCTGCTGATACGAAGTCGCCGCCACGCCCAAGGCCTGATTCGCGAATTGCGAATCAGGAAAAAGTTGGGCGAAGCGCGTTAAGAGCGCGGCCCGTTTCGCGGCGTTCGTGGATCGATAAAACCCTAGGAACATGGCTTGCTCGATATAGGTGATGTTGTCTTTATTGCTGTCCAACGCTTCGTTCTGCTGCCGTTGCCAGGTGCTAGCCTCGACTCCATCCGGCGCGGGTAGCGCTTTGTATCGTTGCAGAATGCCGGGCACTTTCTCTCCGTAGGCCATCAATTTGTCTATGTCGCCCTTTTCGCTGGCTGCTCGCACCATATTCACGGCGTTGGCAAGATTGTCGGGATCGAGCGCAAACAGTTTGTCGCCGTACTCAAAAGCCTTGTCGTAGTTTTTCTGCGTAATGTAATAGTTTACATAGAGATCGTCGGCCACAATGGCCATGTCACCCTGGCCGAGGCTCGATGAAAATTTATCGATCAAGGCCAGCTTTTGCCCTGGATCGGCCGTGCCATTGATTTCCGTGAGCGCATGGTCCGTGTCGGACCCTGCTGGGATCGGCACGAATTTGCCGATCGTTTGTCCGCTAACAGTCCCGGCCGCAAAAACTAGCAGTGTGAAAACCCCAATGATCCCAATGATCCCAATGATCCGCTTCATGGACGCCTCCACAGGAAGGAAATTGCCTGCATCTTAGTGCCGCTTGGCTCTGCGCGCAAACGAATTCCTCCTCAAACTGGCGCTGCCCTCCAACCAGGCGTCTCGCTCCTGCGTTTTCGTCTAGAATAGAAGAGCTTTGGAAGATTATTGCGGGGAGGGTTTCGTGGCGATGTCTGAGTCGCGTCACACTTTGTCGTTGCGGAAGACCGCAGCCTTTGCACTGACGGCCCCCTTTCTGCTGCTGGGCTATGCCCAGCGCACAAGTGCGCAGGCCGGAATGGCCTGCCACTCGATGGACATGCAAGTGGAAGTCGCCCCCGAGCAGCTCCCGCCGCCACAGAAGCTCTCCGGCATCGGCAACGCCCACATCCGCATCACCGCAACTCCCGAGGCGCAGATGTGGTTTGACCAGGGTTTGAATTTGCTGCACGACTTCTGGGATTACGAATCCATTCGAGCGTTCGAACAGGGTGTTCGCGTCGACCCGCAGTGTGCGATGTGCTATTGGGGCATTTACCAGGCAGCGAAAACAAACTATCGAGCCGAGAACAGATACTACCGGGACCAAGCGCTAGCCAAAGCAGTCCGCCTGAAAAATCGCGCCAATAAATCGGAACAACTGTATATCGAGGCGGGCGTGGCCGCCGAGAAGGACGAAAAGAAAGACAAGAACCCGAGGGATTCGAAGGAAGTCCAAGTCTATCGCAAGCTCGTCAAGCGCGAACCCACTGACAAGCAAGCGCGCATTTTCTTGGCGTGGGCGCTCACCGATGGCTACGACGATCACGACCAGCCGCGCGCCGGCCAAAAAGAAGCCCTGGCAATTTTGGAAGCCGTGCTCAAAGAGGACCCCGACAACTCTGCCGCGAATCACTATTGGATTCACGTAGTGGAGGCAAGTTCTCACCCGGAGCAAGCCCTCCACAGCGCCGAAATCCTCGGCCGACTCGCGCCGACCTCGGGGCACATGGTCCACATGCCGGGCCACATCTTTTATCGCACTGGCGACTACGCCCACGCAAAAGCATCCTTTGCCGCGTCCATGAAAGCTGACGAACAATACTTGCAGGAGCAGCACGTTCAGGTCGACAACGATTGGAATTACGTGCACAACTTGATGTATGCCATCGCGAACCTTCTGGAAGCTGGCGAATTGAATGAGGCCACCGCGTTGTCGGCCAAACTGAAGGACGCGCGCGGCCAGCTTGCCAATACGCTCTATCCCTGGTCGCCGCGCGACGCCATGTCAAGGCTCAATCCAGGCCTGCCGGTCGCTTTCCGCGCCGCCGATTGGACCACCGCTCTCACGCTGCTCCAATCGAGCGATCCTCCCGCAACACTGTCGAACCTTCAGTTTCTCGCCCGCCAGCTAACGCAATTCGCATTTGGTATGCAAGCACTCGAGGCGCATCAATTGGCTAGCGCGGAAGCGGCGTCGGCCCAGTTCGATGCCGAGCTCAAGCGAATGTCCGATCATTTAAAAGACGAAGAGAAGGCTAAGGCCAAGAAAAAAGATAAAAAGACGGCAGATGCAGGTCCTGCAAAACTTCAACTGATGCCAGACGCGTTCCCAAAGCCGCTGGTGAAGAACCTGTCCATCATGTCACTGGAACTTCGTGCAGGGCTTCTTATGGCCAAGAAGCAGAACGCGGAGGCGAAAAAGCTTTACGTACAAGCTGCCCAGGAAGAAAAAGCGCTCGGCTATCACGAACCTCCGGCCTACGTTCGGCCTGTCGCGGAAACGGAAGCTGCGGCCTTTATGGCCGCCTCAGACTGGGCAGCCGCAAAAGCCGCCTACAAAGAAGCTCTCGCCGAACGCCCGCGCTCCGGCTTTCCGCTCTATGGCATAGCAATGGCCAGCGAACAATCTGGTGACACTACATCAGCCACGGCCAGCTATGCGGCCTTCTTGTCCGCCTGGAAATCCGCCGATCCCAGTCTTCCGCAACTGGCCCATGCGCGCGATTACCTCGCCTCACACGGGACCGTCGCAACCGGAAAATAGCGGGCTGGTTTGAATAGGATTTATTTCGACGCGGCTTTGGACCAAAACTCCGCGGAAGTCACCACCGGCACAATCTCAAACTCGACCAAATCCTCCCAACACCTGACCCACTCCGCCAGCAACTCCACGCGATCCGCTTCCATAATCTGGAAACAACGCCCGCCCACCGCATCCACCCAGCTTGCGTGATAGATAACGCCCGGCGGCAGCATGCGTCCCTCGCGCGCGAAACGCTCGCCTATCGACTTGGTGTCGCCATTCTTGAACCGCTCAATCACCATGAACAGCATGAACGGAAGTCTAGACGATCTCACCCCCGCGGCAAACCGAACAGCCACCAACAACCCAGCGCTTTCCCAATTTGGAACACTTGAGTTTCCCAAACTCCGAGCCGCCATCCAGTTGCCAGAAATCCCCTTCCATTTATTTTTACTCATTGTGTATGATACCTTATTAAAATAATTTTGTTCGCGCTTCCCGTACCGCCAGCAAGATTGCTGGCGTTTTTGCTTTCTGGAACCACTTTTTGGTTTAAAGGCTCTGTTTGCCGCACTTGCGAGACGGACCGCATTTTGCACAATTTTGGTGCAAACAGGTTATTTAGAAACAACACTTACAAAAATGCATCAAAACAAACGAACTTAACTACGTTTAGAATCAGCACTTTATGAAAAAACCCAGGGGGAGGGGGCGTTATCGTTAGCCTGGACGAAGCGCTGGAGTCGCACTTCCAGTTTGGCCTCCAAATTCTCCAAACCGAGTTGTAATGATCCGTCTGCGAATCAAGCTGGCTCAATACCACCCAAGGCTACGACCGATGAGTACGTCGCCCGCAATTTGCCTGATTTGACCCGCCGCACATTTCGCGAGACGATGCAAACTTTGGACGAGGTGCAAGTTTGGATCTGGGCTTACAGGGCCGCGTAGCCACCGTAGCTGCCGCCAGCAAGGGACTTGGCCGCGCCGTTGCAGAAGAGCTCGCGCGCGAAGGCGCCAGCGTTGCCATTTGCGCGCGCACTGCGTCCGAACTTGAACAAGCCGCCGCCCAAATTCAGAAATCCACCGGTCGGGAAGTCTTCTATCAACCCGTCGACGTCACAAATCCCGCCGCCGTCTCTCATTTCGTGGCTGCTGTCGAAGACCGCTTCGGCCGTCTCGATATTTGCGTTACCAATTCCGGCGGTCCGCCATCAAAGCCATTTGTGGACACAAAACCAGAAGACTGGCGGTCTGCCGTCGATCTGTTGCTGATAAGCACAGTCTTTTTCGCTAAGGAAACGCTGCCGCGCATGCAAAAAAACAAGTGGGGGCGCTTCATTACCATCACGTCTTCCGCGGTGAAGCAACCTGTTGACGGTCTGCTGCTCTCTAACTCCATTCGCGCCGCCGTCGCTGGATTGGCGCGCACTCTAGCGAATGAATACGCCGCTCACGGCATTACCGTCAACAACGTCTGCCCCGGCTACACGCGTACCGCGCGTCTGGATAATCTTGCGGCAACCATTTCCGCGCGCACTGGCGCCCAGCCGGAAGCCGTCTTCGTCGATTGGACCCGCCAGATTCCTGCAGGCCGTATCGGCACGCCGCAAGAATTCGCCGCCGTCGTGGCCTTCCTCGCTTCGGAGCGCGCCAGCTACGTGAATGGCCCATCCATCGCGGTGGATGGCGGCATGGTAAGAAGTCTCCTATAATAAAAGATGATGAATCTCTCCCTGCGCCACTTTCAACTTTCGATTCTGCCTGAAATTTTTGCCATCGTAGGGCTCGCGCCAAATGCAAGTATTCCAGCCTGGGCCACGCAAGGCTCTTTCTTCTCCGTCACGCGCACGCCCGACGAACTCTCCATTGTCGTCGAGGAATCCCTCGTTCCCACCGGAGTTCAATCGCAGGGTGGCTGGCGGGTCATGAAAGTGCACGGGCCTTTTGTTCTCGCGGAGGTCGGCGTATTGGCTTCGCTTGCCGGGCCTCTCGCCGCCGCAAAGATCAGTGCGTTTGTCGTCTCCACCTTTGATACAGACTATGTTCTGGTGGCCAATGAAAACCTGGCCCCCGCCGTCTCGACTCTCGAGCGGGCAGGACACACATTCCAGAAGGGCCAATCTGAATGACCATTTCCTTTTTTGTGATTAATCCTAGTCGCCCGCGTCGCCGGACGGCGTATCTCGCCGTTGCTGGCGTGCTCGCGATTCTCTTCGGCACGCTGCACCTTCGCGCCGACGAACCCTATGCCCGCAGCCGCGACTACGACCTACAACACTCGCGCATCGCTCTGCGCTTCGATCTCGATCAAAAAAAAGTGATTGGCGACGTCACTCATTCGCTGACCATCCTCCGCGACTCCACCTCGAAGATTATTTTTGATTCCGCCGGCTTGACCATCCAAAGCATCACCGTCAACAAATCACCCGCCAAGTTCGACGCCAAAGACGACAAACTCATTATCCCGCTCGCCACCGCTGCCCGCGCTGGCGAAAAACTCGACGTCAATATTCGCTACGAAGCCAAGCCCACCAAGGGCCTCTACTTCATCCTGCCAGACAAGGATTATCCCGACCGCCCCAAACAAGTATGGACGCAGGGCGAATCCGAGGACACGCGCTACTACCTTCCGACGTACGACTACCCGAATGACCGCCTCACCACCGAAACCATTCTCACCGTGCCCGCTTCGTGGCTCACCGTTGCCAACGGCAAGCTCATCAGCGTTTCCGAAGCCGCCAAGGGCATGAGGACTTGGACCTGGAAGGAATCTGTGCCCAGCTCGACGTATCTCATAACCATCGTCGCTGGCGAATTGGACGAAATAAAAGACACCTGGCGCGGTATACCCGTCACGTACTACGCGCCCAAAGGCCGCGGCGACCGTCTCTCCATCAACTACAGCCGCACTCCGCAGATGATCGAGCTTTTCAGCAAAAAACTTGGCGTGGACTATCCCTGGGAAAAATACGCGCAATCCATGGTCGATGATTTCGTCGCCGGCGGCATGGAAAACTCCAGCGCCACGACCAACACAAGCACTTCGCTGCAGCATCCGAAGCTCGCTCCCGAATACCTCACGGGTGAAGACGAACTCATCTCTCACGAACTTGGCCACCAGTGGTTCGGCGATCTCGTTACCTGCAAAGACTGGGGCGACATCTGGCTCAACGAAGGCTTTGCCACGTTCATGGAAACGGTTTGGACCGAATCTCATTTCGGCAAAGACCAGGCTGACTACGAAAGGTGGCTTGCCGCACGTGGCTGGCTTGAACAAGCGAATCTGTACGACAAACCCATCGTCCGGCACGACTTCAACGATTCCGGTGAATTCGACGGCAACGCCTACACGAAAGGCGGCTGGGTTCTTTACATGCTCCGTTACCAGCTTGGCGAGGATGCTTTCTATCGTGGTCTCAAGCACTACCTCGAAGTGAATCGCGGCAAAAACGTAGTCACTGCCGATCTCGCGAAAGCCATGGAAGAGGCCACGCACACTAACGTCGACCAGTTCTTCAGCCAATGGCTCTATGGAGCTGGCGCACCAAAATTCGACTTGAGCTACAAGTACGACGAGGCGAAGCACGAAGTCGCGCTCACTGTTAAGCAAACGCAAAAAGTCGAGGGCCACGTCGGCCTCTTTCGCATTCCAACGGAAGTAGAAATCACCACGGCGTCTGGACCAAAGCTTTTTCCCGTGACGATATCGAACGAGAAGGACACGGAGATTTTCACCTTTCGCGCTGACTCCGCGCCGCTCATCGTTCTCTTCGATAAGGGTGGGCACGTACTTAAATCCGCCGACTTTCACAAAGAAAAAAAGGAGTGGCTCTATCAGTTGAAGAACGGCACCGAGCTTGCGGATCGCGCCGATGCCGTCGCGGCTCTGGGCAAACTCAAGGTCGATGACGACGTCGTTTCCGCACTCGCTGACGCTCTTCGCAGCGACAAGGCATGGGGCATTCGCGCCAATGCCGCCGATGCTCTCGGCCAACTCGGCGGCCCAGCCGCCTCAAAGCAACTCCTTGACGCGTTAAACACTGCCAAAGAACCCTGGGTGCGCAATCGCATCGTCTCCGCTCTTGCAAACTTCAAAGATGATCCCGCCATTGTTGCCAAGCTGAATGCTATCGCCGGAGATGACAACTCCTATCGCGCGCGCGCCGCCGCTCTTCAAGCGCTAGGCCGTCTCAAAGCGCCCGGTGCTCTCGCCACGCTCGATGCCGCGGTCGCCGCCGACTCTCCCGACGGTTTCCTGCGCAATGCCGCGCTCCGTTCCATGGGCCCTCTGGGTGACGACAAAGCCGTGCCGCTCCTTCTCGAATGGTCGGCCCCGGGCAAACCCATCGACTCGCGCAACGCCGCCATCGCCAGCCTCGCTCGCCTTCAAAAGGACAACAAGGACATCACGAAGCAGATCGCGTCTTATCTCAACGAGTCCCACTTTCCCGTTCGCATGGCCAGCATCTTCGCTCTGGGCGCGCGCGGCGACGCAAGCGCCATTCCCGCTCTCGAAGCTCTCCTCAAAAGCGACGACCTCAGCATCGAGATGGTCCCCATGATCAAAGGCCAAATCGCGACCCTGAAGGCCCCGCCCGGCGAAAAACACCGCCAACACGGCGGAACGTCAGGCGAGGACGAAGTTGCAGACGCCGCTTCGTCTGCAACTGGAAACGATCAGGGCACCGTGGCGAAGCGCCTCGACCACCTCGAACACCTGATGCAAGAAATGAGCGACCGACTCAAAACGATCGAGACGCGCCTCCCACTCGCAAAGCAGTAAGACATCTGTTGTAAAAATAAAGTTGGGTGGGCCGAATTCGTTCAGCACTCGTGCCCCATAGGGGCGAACACGGCTCTGCAAATTCTGGCGTGGTCCTCCGGAAAGCCTTAGGGTAGCGGGCCCCGCGCCTACGTGGACGCCAAGAAATTGCGGTGACGGTGTGGTGGGATGATGGCGGCGAAGTGTGTTAGTGTGATTTTCCCAAATTCGTGAGGACAGGACGAGGAGAACGATGGCGAAACCGAAGGTGCTGGCGACGCGGCCGCTCTTTCCTGCGGCCCAGGAGATTTTGAACGCGGTGTGCGAAGCGCAATATTGGACCAAGCCGGAACGAATATCGAAAGAG
Organism: Candidatus Acidiferrum sp.; assembly: GCA_035314345.1. GTDB lineage: Bacteria > Acidobacteriota > Terriglobia > Acidiferrales > UBA7541 > Acidiferrum. The sequence goes on along the minus strand of DATFZQ010000002.1, from coordinate 21,267 downwards.
GAGTTGTTCAAGAAAATTAAGGATAAAGAAGGTTTGGTGTGCCTGCTAACGGAGAAAGTGAACCTCGAACTGCTTAACGCGGCGCCGAAATTGCGGATTGCGGCAAACGTGGCGGTGGGATTCGACAATATCGATGTGGCGGCTTGCACGAAGCGCGGAGTGGTGGCGACGAACACGCCGGGTGTGCTGGACGAGACCACGGCGGATTTTGCGTGGACTCTAATGATGGCAGTAGGGCGGCGGCTGGTAGAAGGCGACACCCTGGCGCGGTCTGGGACTTGGAAGGGCTGGGACTTGGATCAACTCGTGGGAACGGATGTATGGGGCAAGACGTTAGGGATTGTGGGATTTGGGCGAATTGGACGAGCGATGGCGCGGCGGGCGCTCGGCTTTCAGATGAGAGTGATTTACGCGGATGCGGTGCGCGCGCCAGAAGCGGTGGAGGAAGAATTGAAAGCGGAGTATCGCGGTATGGCGAGCTTGCTCGCGGAGTCGGATTTTGTGAGTGTCCATGTGCCGCTCTTGCCGGAGACGCGCGGGCTGTTTGATGCGCCGAGATTTTCCAAGATGAAGCCCACAGCGTATTTGATCAATACGTCGCGCGGCGCTGTAGTAGATGAAGCGGCGCTGGTCCATGCGCTGGAAAGCGGAAAGATTGCGGGAGCAGCACTCGATGTTTTTGAGAATGAGCCGTTCATCCATCCCGGATTGAAGAGGCCTAACGTGGTGCTGGCGCCGCATATCGCGTCGGCGTCGATTGAAACGCGAACGAAGATGGCGTGCATGGCGGCGGAGAATGTGGTGGCCATGTTCAAGGGACAGCGGCCGCCAAATATGCTGAATCCGGAAGTTTTGAAAGCGGGTTGAAGGAACGCGGCGACTCTCCTATGGCGGAACTCAAGCAGCTTGCCCGCCGAATTTTCCAGGAAACCATTTCGGCGATCGACATTACCGAGGCCATGCAGAAGAAACTGCGACGCGCGGGAGCGGTCCTGTGTCTCAACAACACGGAAGTGAATTTGCGCGCGTTTACGCGAGTGCGTGTGATTGGGATTGGAAAAGCGGCGCACGCGATGGTGGAGGGGCTTGCGAGCTTACTGGGTCGGGAACGCTCACTCGAGGGGATTGTTGCGGCGCCGACGCCCCCTTTGGTTGCCATAGCTGGGATGAAGTACTTCGTTGGCGGACACCCAACGCCAGATGATCAGAGCTGGAAAGCGGCTGAGTCGATTCTGGCGCTGCTCAGGGAGTGCGACGAGAAGACAGTAGTGTTTTTTCTGTTGTCGGGCGGAGGATCGGCGTTGGTGGAGTTGCCGCTGGATGCGAAGCAGACACTCGAAGAAGTGCGGCAACTGCATCGCGCGTTGGTGACGTGTGGAGCACCGATCGAGGCAATGAATACGGTGCGAAAGCATGTTTCCGCGCTGAAAGGCGGAAGGCTGGCCGTGGCTGCTGGGCGTGCGACGAAAATCACTCTGGCTGTGAGTGATGTTCCGGTGGGAAAAGAGTCGGCGCTGGCTTCCGGACCGACTTTGCCGGACCCAACCACCGTCATAGACGTGCGGCGGATCATCGAAGAGTTTGCGCTGAGAGACAAGTTGCCTGCAGCGCTTTTGCGCTGGATGGATGAAGGCCAAATGCCGGAGACGCCGAAAGAGGGTGATCCGGCGTTCGTCAATGCGCATTTTTCACTTTTGTTGGGGCTCGATGATTTGTTTCATCCGGCGCATCACGCTACGGAGGCGAAGGGATTTGTAGCGTGCTGCGACAACGCCACCGATGATTGGCCGGTGGAAAAGGCGGCCGAATATCTGTTGGCGCAGCTTGAAGACGTGCGCCGGGCGAATCCAGGGCAGCGCGTCGCGGTGATTGCGGATGGGGAGGTCAGCTCGCCGGTCAGGGGCAAGGGGATCGGCGGGAGAAACGCGGCTTTTGTTTTGGCTTGTGTGAAGAGAATTGCCGGGAAGAAGATCGCGGTGCTTAGCGCAGGGACGGATGGAGTGGATGGAAATAGTCCGGCGGCGGGGGCAGTGGCGGATGGGGAGACTTTAGAGCGGAGCCGGGCAATCGGGTTGAATGCGCGGTACATGTTTCGGGAGAGCGACTCGTACTCTTATTTTGCGAGGTTGGGTGATACGATTGTTACCGGGCCTACGGGAAATAATTTGCGGGATTTGAGGATTTTGTTGGCGGACGCCGAAGAGAAGAAGCAGAAGAAAAGGATTTAAAGCACAGACCCGCAGTAGCACTGAGGATGCCGAGAACGGAAAAAGCGCGACAAGCCCCAGCCTACTCATCCCGCCAATCTACATTCACTCACTGAAAAACGTTTTTCATCGCGCTCCGTCTATGAATACAACGGAGGGCACACCCTTGAAACGCCTGCTCGTGCTCGTAACGCTTGTAATTTGTTCGCCAGTTTTCGCGCAAGACGCCATGTTTCGCGGCAATCCGCAACATACTGGCGTTTACGCCGGCCCTGCCGTCCTGCAATTCACAAAAATAAAGTGGCAGTTTCACACGAACGGCCAGGTCCTCTCCTCACCCGCAGTCGCGGACGGCACAATCTATGTCGGCAGCAGTGACCACAATCTTTACGCCCTCGATGCCGTAACCGGTGCTCTCAAGTGGAAATTCGAGACGGCTGGCCGAATTACTTCGTCTCCCGCCGTTTCAGAAGGCTCCGTCTACTTTGGCAGTTTCGATAGCAACTTCTACGCGGTTGACGCCGCTACGGGCAAATTGAAATGGAAATTTAAGACCGTCGGCGAACATCGTTTCGCTGCCACACATCTTCACGGCGCGGAGCCTGCCGCTGAAACGATGCCCGATCCTTTTGATTTTTACCTTTCGTCGCCGGTCGTTTCAGGCGGCGCCGTCTATTTTGGCAGCGGCGACACAAACATCTACGCGCTGGACGCCGCCACGAGCAGTCTTAAATGGAAATTCAAAACCGGCGATGTCGTTCACGCCTCTCCCGCGATTTCCGATGGCACATTGTTTGTCGGTAGTTGGGACAGCTATTTTTACGCGCTCGATGCCGCTAACGGAAAAGAAAAATGGCGCTTCAAAACCGGTGAAGACGCAATTATCCACAATCAAGTCGGCATCCAGTCTTCCGCCGCCGTCTCCGATGGCGTCGTGTATTTCGGTTGCCGCGATTCCAAGTTCTATGCCGTCGATGCCACCACAGGAAAACAGCGCTGGGCCCTCGATAACAAAGGATCCTGGGTCATCGGCTCACCCGCTGTTCTCGCTGGCAAAGTCTATTTCGCCACATCAGACTCAGGCCTCTTCCACGCTGTCGACGCCAAGTCTGGCGGTTTACTCTTCTCTCTCGATAACAAACACTGGCCCATGTTTTCGTCCCCTGCCATCTCCGGCGACACCCTGTACATCGGATCCCACGAAGGCAAGCTCCTGGCCATCGATCTCAATACGCAGAAATTCGCTTGGAGTTTTGAAACGGAAGGTCACAAACAAGACGGCTCAACTTACACGAAGCCTGACGGAACGCCCAAGTATGAAGCCGCCTTCACCGACTTTTTCTACGATGACATGGTTCACGGCGTCCAAAAAATGATGGCGGTAGGCGCCATTCTGTCCTCACCCGCCATAGCCAACGGCACCATCTACATCGCCAGCACCGACGGCAACATCTACGCGCTCATGTAGGACAGGCACTCTTGCCTGTCCTCTTATCCGAGCCATGGCCTCAGTTTACTAACCGCCCACCGCTCATTTATTTCCTTAAGCGCCAAAACCCTGCGCCGCACCCACGCGCATCGGATGAATCTCAAACGTATTTAACCCGGCCAGGACGGTGGGATCGTTCTCCAAAAACCGGCGCACCTCGGCCTCGTCCGCCACCTCAAACACCGCCATTCCGAAAGCGCTACCCGGCGCCATCACCGGCCCGTAAATCAAGATCTTCCCGGCGTCAAAGCTCTGCCGCGTATAGCGAGCATGCTCCTGCATTAGCAACTTCTCCTCCGGGGTTATGTCCATCGGAAACGTAGCCCGAGGCGGGATCAATTTCACAAAAAAATGTTGTTTGCTCATTGTGCCGGCATAATACCACGCGCACAATTCGTCCACATTCCTCGTGGCCTGCATTTTTCTCGTCCAAAAACGGCTTCGCCCCTTCCGCATTGATGGGGGCAGATGCGGAAAGGGCGCGCCGTCTTCAGGAGAGAAGATCGTTGCTTTATGGGCTCCGACTCGGCATACAACAGCCGGTGCCTTGTTGCGATAATTAGTCGACGGTCGGTGGAGCGCCACCCGGCCCGCGGCCTCCGGGACCGCCAGGGCCGCGCCCGCCTGCCTTCACCGAGTAGCCGGCTGGAACCGCAAACAAAGTAGCGGCCGGCTCAGTCCGTTGAATGCTGGTTACCGTGTACGTCGTGGTTCCGGTTCGCGGATCGGTCCGCGTGCTCTTCAATACAATCTGAAGATCCGCCGAATACCACCGCTCAGAAACCACCTGAAGGGCCTTTTCATTTCCGATCTGCCCCGCCGGAATGATATGGGTGGTCCGCGTGCCTTCCGCGACAATGCCATTGATCGTCTGGGTCCCGAGCGATTCCTTCTTCAACAAGCCGGCGGCTTCTTCCTTCTGCATCCGCTCCGGCATTTTCCCTTCGAAGGCCGGAGCCGACTGCGCATTCGCGCCGTGCACGTGCAACGCCGACTGGCGTGCCACCTTTTGCTCATCATCCAGCATGATGTGCACGCCCGCGACCGGGTCGGAAATCATCACCATCTTCTTCGGAGCTCCCGACGCCGTCAGCGGCCCGAATCCAGTAAATGTGGCTTCGTGCCGCGACCTTCCCTGGCTGTCGCGATACATCGATACCTGGGACGTCCGGTGAATCACGGACCCATCTTGCAACGTCGAGGTCGTTTCCGATGTAGCCGTGGCAGAGAATGGCGCGCCCTTCACCGTCTTCCAGCCGTGCATTCCTTCAAAGCCCATCAACTCCATCGGGCCTCCGAAGGGCGGGGGACTATCCGGACCGTGTCGCTGCGCCTGCACGGCGGCAGAGCTGAACACCAGCACACCACCAAGAACCAAACACATTTTCATCTTCGAGTTCATCTTTACCTTCTCCTCTTCTCTCCTGCGCTGCGATGGCTTGCTTACCGCGGCAATCTCGTTTTAGTCTTCTTCTTGCGCCAGCCGCACGGCTTGCGGCAAGCCGTCGTTTCCAACCAGCAGATCCACCTGGATCCACTCGCCGGCGCGCTCCTCATTTACCGGCAAACCTAGCGCGCCAAGTGATCCACGCTGCATGCGCACGCGCAAAATGGCTGCTTCGTCTGTTTCGTCTAGCGCGGTACCCGGCAGGGGCGTAAATTCTTCCGAGTCATCCGGAGAGGAAAGCCCCGCGGAGAGATTGGCCGATCCCTGGTTTTGTGCGGCGGCTCCGGCAGTATCGAGCGCGTTCTGCGCCGCCGGTTTCTGTTTTTCGGCTTCCAGATGCCGTGACTGCTGCCAATTCCACGTACCTATTGCACCAACAAGAACCGCTGCAGCAGCCAAAGTCCAAGCCGCCACGACCGCAGTACGCCGTACTACCATGGCGCGGTGCCGCGCGCGAAATTCCTGCAGCAGCCGCATCTCCACGCGCGCGGGCGCACGTGCTTCTAAAGTCTCTTCACCCAGTGCTCGCAACTCTTCTCTGGCCGCTTCCCAAGACTCTTGCAAAGCCGCGCAGCGCGTGCAATGGCTCAGGTGCGCCACGGCCGCCGCCCTTTCGAGCGGTTCCGAGCCAGGATCACGGCCGAGGTCCAGTACAATCGCTTCCACTTGTTCGCAGTTCATTGCATTTTTCCCAAACAACTCCAAGATTTCTTCACCTCGCCACTTTCATGCGCCGAGGTACGTCCCGCAACATCTCCAATTTCGCGAGCAGCAGGGCGCGACCGCGGTGCAGCCGCGAGCGGATCGTTCCAATCGGGCAGCCGGTCATCTGTGCCGCTTCTTCGTAACTCATCTCGTCCAGTTCGCACATCACAACAGCTTCGCGAAACTCTGCGGGCAAATCCAACACGGCCGCTCTTACGTGTTGCATGCGTTCCCGCTTTTCAACCCACATTGCAGGAGTGAAGCTGTCCTGCAAAACGATTCCCGCTCCGGTGCCATCCTCGTTCTTCTCTTCTAGCGGAACCTCTCTAGGTCTTCGCTCCAGATGTTTCATCACCCGGTTGCGGGCGATTCCAAAGAGCAGCGCGCCGACCGATCCCCGCTCCGGGTCGTACTTTTTCGGCGCACGGATCAAGGTCATGAACACATCTTGCACAATCTCTTCGGCGCCCCAGGCGCTCCCAGTCATCCGCAGCGCAAACCGGTACAGTGCGCCCTGATGCCGCCGGTAGAGGAGTGCAAAGGCCTCCTCGTCTCCCCTCGCGGCACGCCGCAAAAGCAGGTCGTCTCTATCTTGCGGAGCTATCCTCGTCTCCCCTGTTACGGCGTCTTGGCCTGCTCGAGGTGCGTGTTCTGCCTTCGCCTCTATTTCCCGGCCGAGGCGCAAAAAGTTCCCATGGCGGTCAAGAGGCAGATCCGCTGCGCTGGTAAGTTTCGGTTTCACAATAGTTTAGACGTGCTGGGGGATCTCCGCGTGTCGGCCAAGGGTAACTCCGAAGAGGCGCCTGGCTCAATCGGAAAGAATTGAATCTAGAAGGGCGGCTGGCGGGAACTTGCCAATTCTGTAGAAAATTCGTGAGGGACTAGGAATTCTTTGGAGGCCTGAACATGCGGGCCGCAATGCGTGCTACAAAGCGCCTGGGGACAAGTCTCTGGCCGAGCACCCCGAGATAATTTCCCAGTCCCGAAATTACATAACTCTTGCCGGCTGCGAGCGCGCGTAATCCCGTTCGCGCTACTTTTTCCGCGGTCTCGCGGTTCGCTCGTGTAGCCGCGATGTGCGTTTGTCCAGCGACATCCGCGAATTCCGACTCTGTCGACCCGGGGCACAGAGCGCAGACCCGAATGCCGTAGGGCTTCATTTCTTCAGCGAGTCCTTCCGCGAAAAGCAGATCGAAGGCCTTGGTCGCGGCGTAGGTCGAAATGTACGGCACGCTCTGGAAGGAAGCTGTAGATGCAAGAATCAGCACGTCGCCGTGGCGCTGGGCCACCATTTCTGGAAGATAAAGGCGCGTCAAATGAACAACGGCGGAGCAATTCACCTGCACCATTTCCAGGAGCCTATGCGTTTCGACCGTGTGGAATTCTCCGTACGCGCCAAAGCCGGCATTGTTGATCAGCAACTCGACTTCAATTCCTTGTTGTTTCGTAAATTGAAATATTTTTTCCGGAGCGTCGGCTTCCGCCAAGTCTGCAACGAAGATTTTTGTTTGGATTTTGTGTGCGGCTACGAGTTTCTGTGCCAATTCTTCCAAGCGCTCGCGGCGCCGTGCCGTCAGAACCAGATTCGTACCGCCGCGCGCCAGCTCCTCGGCCAGCGCCGTGCCAATTCCTGCGCTCCCGCCCGTCACCAGCGCCCATTTCCCGGACCACGGTGTCATCGCATTCCTCGTAAGAAGAGACGTTCAGCCTATCACGGAGTTGTTGACGAATCGCTTTCGTGGGAAATTCCGGCCAGACTACCTAAAACAACTATTATCTAGCGGCACGCGCGGTTTGCGGCAATCCTGCATCTTCCGCGGCCACACGCCCGAGGACGGACCAGTCTTTATCCTGATTGCCGCGCGCCATCGCGGTAATAAAGCGGTCACGCACCACGCTCGCGATGGGCATCGGCACACTTGCCGCTTCCGCAGCCTGGAGTACGAGGCGCACATCCTTCAATCCGAGCGGCAGGGCGAATCCGGCAGGCTCGTGCTTGCCCTGAACGATCAGTTCGCCATAGGTCTTATATACCGGGGCGTTAAACAGTGTGGCGGTCAAGAATTCCATGAGCGCGCCCGCATCCACGCCCGACTTTCGAGCAAACGCAAGAGCCTCCGCGAGCGATTCGAGCACCGTGGCGATCAAAAAATTTCCTGATAGTTTTACAACATTGGCCATGGATGGCCGCTCGCCAACTACAAACAACTTCGGCCCCATGGCTTCAAAAAGCGGCTTGCACATTCGAACGAGCGTTTCCATGCCGCCAACAACTATGGCAAGTCGCCCCGCTTCCGCTGCTTCCGGGCGTCCGAAAACCGGAGCGGCGAGATAGCCTTGCCCGGCTTTGGCGTGTTCCGCGGTGAGCCTGTCGCTCAAGGCTACGCTGATGGTGCTTAGGGAGACGTGCACGGCGCCGCGCGGAAGCGACGCCAGAATTCCGCCGTCGCCAAACACAAATCCTTCGAGCGCCGCGTCATCCGCAACCATCGTGAAGACTACTTCGCTGCGGCAGGCTTCGGCTAAAGAAGCCGCGACGATCGCGCCATCCGCGCGCAGCGCTTCCGCCCGTGAATGCGTGCGGTTGTACACCGTGACGCGATGGCCGGCGCGCAACAAACTCTTGGCGATCCCCGAACCCATTTTTCCGAGACCAATCAATCCAGCTTCCATGACGGAGACCTCCATACGTTGTTATTCAAACCCGGTATTCAGGTCGCGGCTTTCACAATCCGCGACATTCAGGCCGCCTCATGCATCTTCCGGTGTCTACAACTCCACCGTCTCATTCGATTCAGCAGAGTCCTTGGCGGGTGCATTCTTTGTGGTGCGCCAGACGGCGTCGCGAACACGTCCGCCCTCGTGCTTGATGCGGTCCATGAGCCGCTTGGCCCAGACGAATTCTGCCGCCAGCAAGCCCAAGCCGAGAAAGATGACCAGCCACCCGGGGCCCGGGGTGACCAGCATCACGATGCCAATCAACAGCAGCGTGAATCCGCCCACGATGCGAGAGAAGCGACGGACTTGCTCGACGGTACGAAGGATCATGAGACTTTCTGGAAGGAGTCCTCAAGAGGAAAATGAGGAATGGTCACCAGTTTCTTCCTCTCTAATTTTGGACTTTCGTTCGGCCGCGTGCAAGGGCGCCGGAATTCGCGTGTGTCCACCTCGGAGAATATTGGAAAAACCTGAGAGTGTGCCAGGCGGGGAGAGCATAGACCTACGCGGCAGAGTGCGCTGAAACCGAGAAGCAATCTGCAAGCCCGAAAGCCTGAATTTGATGGTGCGTCAGGAGGGTTGAATTCGCTCGTAACAAGAGACCGTTAAGCAGAAGCGAGGAGGGCGGGTTATGCTTTTGCACAGCCGAGTGTAGAAAAACTGTGCTCGGCGCTAAAACTTTGGTAAAGTGCCGCGTCAGCTACCCACTCAGATCCACTGCCTCGGAGGGCTTAATGAGCACTCTTGATTTGCGGCCGCTTTCCATTGGTGAGCTGCTTGACAGGACCTTTAGCCTGTACCGCCGGAATTTTCTCCTTTTCATTGGAATCTCAGCCATTCCTCACCTTTTAGTTCTGGCGTTTCAGCTTGCGCAGCTGGCTTTCGTGACCCCCATGGTTCCAGCCCGGCCGCCCGTGACGACGGACTTCCAGTCGAGCCTCCCTGGTTTCTCCACGGGGGGCGTAATGGGCGTCCTCGTGCTAGCCCTCGTTGGAATTGTTATTTATCTGATTGCCTACCTGTTCTCTCAGGGCGGCACGGTGTTCGCCGTTTCCGAGCTTTATCTGGGGAGGCCGACCACGATCGGCCAATCGCTGAGGCGGGTTCGCGGGGAGCTAGGATCACTGTTCGGCGTCGTCTTTCTCAATGGTTTAGTGACAGGCGTCTCATTCCTGCTTCTGATCATCCCGGGTATCTACATGGTTTGCCGGTTGTGCGTTTGTATTCCGGCGGCGCTCCTGGAGAATCTCGGTCCGCGCGAATCGCTCGAGCGCAGCTTCGGGCTCACGAAGGACAATGTCGGCCGGGCGTTCCTGATCCTTCTTCTCTATTTTGTGATTCTATACGCGGCGTTATTCTTATTTGATATTCCTTTTGCGATCGGCATTCAGTTCGAAGCGCACGATCCGTCGATGGTTCGCTTGTTGAGCGCCCTAATGCAGGTTGGGAACTTCATTGCCGGCGTCTTGATTACGCCGATACTCACGATTGCTTCTTCGATCTTTTACTTTGATTTGCGCGTGAGGAAGGAAGCCTTCGATTTGCAGTTGATGATGAATCCACTCGCGGGGGGAGTGCCAGCGCCGCGGAGCGCCACTAGCCTGCTGTCCTAAATGTTGCCGAAAAGCGCGTCGATCGTGTGTCCCAGGGCCGAGCATGCCGATAAAATCTAAGCGCTATTTTTGTGTAATCCTTTTTCTGTCTTTTGCTTTGACCCTGCACGGCGGAGCCGGGGCAGCGCGTGAAGATGGTACCTTGCCCACGGCTGCGGGCAGCAATGTTTATCCGGATGCATCGTCTTTCGCGGATGAGCTTCGGCGAATTGGGACCGCGATTGAAAAGGAAAAGGCTAATCTTGCTGGGTTAGGCATCTTGCGCAAGAACTTGCCTTCTCACTGGGAAATAGACTCAGGCGAACAGCACTACAAACTTTCCGCGGAACCTCTAAGCGGCCTTCTCCGCGATGCCGAAAAGGAAAAAAATCCAAAGAGTATTGCGGACAAAGCCGGCGAAGCGGCCGAGTGGGCTTTCGATCTCGCCAATCAAGCGAAAGCATACGCAGCAGCACAAACCGGCGGAGGTTCGAGCGCCCGTCCTGTGCTAGAGCGAATCCTCAGCAGACGCGAATTCGGCGGCGTGAAGGGGCCTTCCTCGTGGGATCTGTTTCGTCAACGAGTGATCCGATGGATTGAGAATCTCCTCATACGCATCCTTGGCCAAATCGGCCGGTACCCCATGGGCGCCAAGGCCTTGTTCTGGTTGCTCCTTGTGGCGGTGGTTGTATGGCTTGCGGTAGTCCTCTTCCGCTATTGGACGCGGCGTGCAACGCTGGACGAATTGCAAGCGCCAGATTCGGTGGCTTACGTTCGCACTTGGCAGGAGTGGATTCAGGCAGCGCGCGAGGCTGCCGCTCGCGGAGATTATCGAGAGGCGGTTCATTCTGCATACTGGGCAGGCATCAGCTACCTCGAGGACAGCGAGATGGTGCGGAAAGATCGCACGCGCACGCCGCGCGAGTACATGCGGTTGGTTTCGAACTCCACACAACTTGTAGCCACAGGCCGTAAAACCCGCGAGTCGCTTTACGCGCTGACTGTGGTTCTCGAGCAGGTCTGGTACGGCAGGCGGCCAGCCAGCAATCAGGATTTTGCACAAGCTCTGCAGAGCGTTGAGGCGCTTGGATGTCAACTCCAATAACTGCGGGAGATCGCAAGATGCTGCTTATTGCGGCAGCGGTCCTTGTTGTGCTCACCGCAGGGCTCGCATTTCTAGGAGGAGATCCAGCGGAACAGGGGAGGCCGATTCCGTCGACATACTCCGCCAATCCAGGCGGCGCGCACGCGGCCTACTTGCTGCTTCAAGAGCTGCATTACAAGGTATCGCGCTGGGAGCGGTCTCCCACCGAACTTCCAATCGATGAGGGGAATGCCGTCTTGATCCTGGCGGACCCGTTGGAAATGCCGACCAAGGAGGAGATCGCGGCTCTTCGAGCGTTTGTCGAGGAAGGCGGCCAGGTGGTTTTCACGGGCGCGCGCATCAAGTCCTTCTTTCCCGAAGCGAGAGTTGACGAGGAGTTTCCGTCAGAGGAACGGAAAACGTTTTCAGCGGATGTTCCCAGCAATTATTCCGCGGGCGCTCCGAAAATCGTTCTACAGACAGATGCAGTCTGGCAGGCGCCGGATGCCAGTCAACTCGCGCTGTACGGGGATACACAGTCTCCGGTGGTCGTAAGCTGGCGAATCGGAGATGGCAGGGTTCTGTGGTGGGCGGCGGCGACGCCATTGACGAATTCCGGAATCTCCAGCCGAGGCAATTTAAATCTCTTTCTCAACGCGATGAGCTTTCCGTTGGTGGACGAAAAATCGACGGTGCAAATCTACTGGGATGAATATTTTCATGGAGAACGAACATCGCTGTGGAGCTACGTGCGGAAGACTCCGGTAACGTGGGGACTGGTGCAGATTTCGGTCCTCGGTCTAATTGTGCTGTTTACGTTTAGCCGGCGAAGTGGTCCGACTGTGCTGCCACCCGTCGTCTCGCGTCTTGCTCCGCTGGAATTCGTGGATACGCTAGGAGGACTCTACGAGCGCGCGGGAGCTGAGCCGGCGGTCGTGGGCTTTGTCTACCAGCGATTCCGTGCGACTCTTTCGAGGCAGTTGCGGATTTCTTCGACCGTGGGGGACACGGAGCTTGCGGATGCCGTACAAGCCCGCCTGGGCTGGAAAGAAACCAGTTTGAAGCAGACTCTGGCGCGCGCGTTGGTGGCCAGCCGAGCGCGGAAGGTCGAGCCGGAGGAAGCGCTAGGATTGGTGAGAGAACTAGAACGGTACGAAGAGCAGCTTGGCTTGAAGAAGAAAATTGCAAAGGAGAAATCCTGAACGTGGAAAATATCACACGCCTCGCCGCGCACGTCCGCACGGAAATGTCGAAGGTCATTGTTGGGCAACAGGAGGTGATCGACCAGCTTCTGCTGGTGCTGATTTGCGGCGGTCACGCGCTGATTGAAGGAGTTCCCGGACTTGCAAAGACGCTGGCCGTCAAGACTTTGGCGCGCATCTGCGGGCTTGGCTTCCAGCGCGTGCAATGCACCGCCGACCTGATGCCCGCCGACGTGATGGGCACGAATATCTTCAATATGGCCACGAGCTCGTTTTCGCTGCACCGCGGACCCGTTTTTACGGACTTGCTGCTGGTGGATGAAATCAATCGGACTTCGCCGCGCACCCAGGCCGCGCTGCTTGAAGCGATGGAGGAGCGTCAGGTCACTATTGACGGAACGCGTTATCCGCTGGGCGAGAATTTTACGGTCTTTGCAACGCAAAACCCCATCGAATTTGAAGGCACTTACCCGCTTCCCGAAGCGCAGCTTGATAGGTTCCTCCTGAAAATTCGGCTGGATTATCCTTCTGCGGCTGAAGAGACCGATATCCTTGGGCGTTACGAACAGGGATTCGATCCGCGGCGGCTGGATTTGGTTTCGATTGTGCCCATCGAGCCTGCATTGCTCGCGGCTGCGCGGCAAGACATCAGCGCCGTGCACATCGAGCCGACGTTGCGTCCTTATATTGTTACGTTGGTGCGGCGCACGCGCGATTGGCCGGCCCTTTCGCTTGGCGCAAGCCCACGCGCTGCGATCGGACTTCTATTTGTTGCGCGAGCTTTGGCTGGGGTCGAAGGCCGCGATTTTCTGATTCCCGACGACATAAAGGTCGCTGCCTTGCCGGTTCTGCGTCATCGTGTGCTCTTGAAGCCAGAAGCAGAGCTGGAAGGATTGAATTCCGACCGGGTCATCGCGGAACTCCTTTCCACGGTCGAGGTTCCCAAGTGATTTACACCGAGCCTCTCGGGCCTACTTCCGTTACGGCGCGTGCGCGGAAGCAGGGAAAACTGTCCTTTGCGTTCGGTCCCAGATTTTTCGTCGCTTTGCTGCTCGGATTCGTGGCGCTGGGTCCCGCGTGGTGGTTTCGTCAGGCGATCGCGGCGATGTTTTTGTGGGATGGCGTGGTGGCTGCCGCGTGGCTTTGGGATTTACTGCGCCTTCCGCGGTCGGCGCAATTGGAAGTTCGCCGCACCTGGGAGAAAAGGCCGTGTCTTGGAGTGGCCGTCAGCGTCGCGGTAGGAATTCAGAATGACGGAAATATATCCATTCGCGCACGCGTTGTTGATGAAACCCCTGCGAAATTTCGCAGCACGCCGCCTAAACTGACGTTGCTCGTAAAGGCGCGCTCCTCAGCCGAGGCGCGCTATCCGGTGATGCCTGCCGAGCGTGGCGATACCAAGCTGGGCCGCATTTTTCTTCGCTACCAGTCGCCGCTGGGATTGGCCGAGCGATGGGCTGTGGCAGAAACGCAGCAAACCATTCGTGTGCTGCCAAATCTCGATCAAGCCAAGCGCGAATCGATGTATTTGATCCGCAGCCGTCAAGTGGAATTGGAAAAGCGGCGGCGGCGCCAGCGTGGAATGGGACGCGAGTTTGACAGCTTGCGCGAATACCGCGAGGGCGATGAGCCGCGCGACATCTCATGGACGGCGACGGCACGCCGTCGGCATCTGATCACGCGCGTCTTCCAAATGGAGCGCAGCCAAAACGTGTGGCTTGTGTTGGACGCGGGCCGCCTTCTTCGCGCGCAGGTGCGGGAGGCGGGAGACGCTCCACGATTCTCGAAGCTGGACTATGCCGTGAACGCCGCGCTTTCGCTTGCTCAGGTCGCCCTTTATTGCGGCGATCGCGTTGGTTTGCTGGCTTATGGGCGCAAAGTTCAACAGAATTTATACGCAGGCCGCGGTGCTCATCACGTGCGAGCGATTGTCGAATCTCTTGCGCAAGTTCGTGCGGAAACGTTCGAATCAGATCATGGGCGCGCCGTGCGAGCCCTGCTGAACGCGCAGAAGCGGCGAAGCCTGGTGGTTTGGATAACGGATTTCGCCGAAACGGCGACCATTCCGGAAGTGATCGAATATGCAATGCAATTAACTCCACGGCACCTCGTTGTCTTTGCGGCTATGGGACAGCCAGACCTCAAGGCGCTCGCCGATACAATTCCCACCGTTACCGCGGACCTCTATCGCCACGGCGCTGCTCTGGAGATCTCGCAAAGGCGCGATATTCTAATGCGCGGCCTGCGGCAGCGTGGCGTGCTGGCTCTCGAACTTATGCCAGGAATGCTGGCGAGTTCGCTCGTGACGCAATACTTGAATATTAAGGAGCGCAGCCTGATTTAGCTTTGCTCAGACTGCTTTCGAGTGCGGCAAACCTACGCGAGTCAAATAAGTTGTGAGCGCAACCAGCAAAACGGCGGAAAGAAGAAATTTAAGTGGCGTGGCAAGTCCAGAGGGAGACACAAACCCTTCGATGATTCCCGCGACGATTAACATCGGCACAATTCCAATCATCAGGCGCGCCGCGCGCCCGCCAGCCATCGCCAGAGATTCGCGCCTCGGCAACAAACCGGGAAAGAGCATGCCTCGCGCGATTTCCAGACCGGCGCCGCCCGAGATGAAGATCGCCGGCAGTTCGAGAGCGCCATGAGCCGCGACGAAAGTCCAAAGCTGCAGCGCCATTCCCGCCTGCCAGGTTGCGGCGCCGATCACGCCGATGAGCATGCCGTTGGTGAACATCATGTAAATCGTCCCAATCCCCGCCGTAATCCCCATCGCAAATGTCGTGAAGCATACGGCAAGATTGTTGGTCATGATGCCCGAGGCAGCGAGCGGTTTGATGGTCACGATGGATTTTGTCCACATCTCGCGTTTCTCTATCGTGGCCATCATCTCGGGCCCAAGCATGCGGTGCGCGAAAGCGGGATCATGAACGGTGACGGCCCAGGTGGCAATTCCCGTTACGGTGAAAATGAGAAACGCGAGAAACGTTTGAGGGAAAGTTTCGCGGAAGACCTGCGGAAAGGTTTGCGTATAGAAACGGACGAGCCCGCTGATTTTTTGCTTGTGACCCATGTAGATGAGGTTGTGCGCTCGCCCCAAAAGTTGATTCAGGTAAAAGGTTAATTGGTTGCTGGTCACATCCTCGCGGACGGTGGCGAGGTCGGAGGCCGTCTGGCGGTACAATAATCCAAGTTCCTGCAATTCACGATGATCGAGGGCGGAGATGCCGCCCTTGTTTGACCGGTCGACAAGCTGTTCGAGCCTGGCCCAGTAGGTTTTTCGTTTATCCAGCCAGCGCGTGGAGATCATGACGGAGCCATCACAAATTCATGTGCCAGGCGATTTCCGGGACAAGCTTACCATTGAAACGCCGGAACAAACTGTCCTCGAGTTTGAAGTTGCCGGAGTCGGCAGCCGATTTCTGGCGCTTGCTTACGATACTTTGCTTCAAATTCTAGTCGGCATCGGCTTACTGATCATTTTTCTGATTGCAGGCGTGGCGTTGCCCGGCGCGGCGCAATCTGGGATCTGGTTCGCGGCCGTCATAATTCTCGCTTACTTTGTGCTTTATTTTGGATATTTCGCCATCTTTGAAGTCCTGTGGAACGGCCAGACACCGGGAAAGAAGAAGGAAGGTCTTCGCGTCATTAAGGATTCCGGCCGACCGATTACGCCCGCGGAAGCCGTGGGCCGCAACTTGATGCGCATCGTGGACCAGTTACCCGCGTTTTATGCCGTCGGAATTTGCAGCGTCCTGCTGAGCAGGCAAAACAAGCGCCTCGGCGATTTCGTTACTGGGACGATCGTCGTTCACGAAAAGTCGTTGTTAGACGCCAAACCGGTTTGGGAATCGCCGCCCGCCGGGCAAATGGGGCCAGCGACCTCCTTTGGATCGGAGCGGCTTACTCCCGAGGAATTTGCTCTCGTCGAGGCGTTCTTGAACCGGCGAAGTTCGCTGCCCGCGGACGTGCGTTTCACCATGGCAGATCAGATCGCCCGCCAGGTTCGGCCGAAACTCTCCTTGCCACCCGGCGAGTTGATTTACTCCGAAAAACTCCTTGAGGCGGTTGTTCAGGAGCGGCGTTCAAGCGCCGGTTACTCTTGATTTCAAGTTGTGCGATTGTGGTCTAGAGGCAAGCGTTCCAGCTACCGCTCGGGAAGCTTTTCTTCCAGCTCGCTGGCCAACTTGTGGACGTCCGTAGTTTCGCTGAAGCCCTGCACTTGCTGGTTTGCGGATTTCACGTCCACTCCCGCGTGTTGACAGAGCTTTTGCAGCATCTGGAGCACCATGGTGAGTTCCTGTTCGGCGAGCATACCAACCTCAAGATCGAGATGCGCGCGCCTCTCCGCCTGGCGTGACATGCGATTCTGACTGATCAGCACGAAGATAGTCAGGAACACGCTCTCCGACGAGATGAAAAGCGCCAAGATGCCGAAGGGAAACGGATCGAACGATCTCACGCCGGGAATCAAGTTGAGATTCACGGTGCTCCATGCAGCCACCAAAATTTCGTGCAGAAGCAGAAATTTGGTGCTGCCGATGAATCTTACGACGGCATCGCTTTGGCGTTCCGTGTGCGTCCGGCGACCCAAAGCTTCCTCTTCCAGCTTCGCGATGGCGGCAATATTGAATTGCGTCGGATTTTCCGCAATTTGATCAGATATCGTTTTTTTCATGAGCTTCGATTATTGAGAGAACGCCGTTTGCGCACAAGACGCGATGGCCGCTGAATGCTTTCCTTTTTGCAAACTACTTCGGGTTGGCTGCGCTGGCTTGTGCAGGAACTTCGGAGTCCGCCGGATAGACAATAATCTCTACGCTGCCCCAGCCGGAGTCCGGAGTGTCGCTTTTTCCTTTGCCACGCCCCAGAGTTTTGAGTTGCGTATCGTCAAATGAAAAATTACCGACGAGGTAGTCTCGCACCACCATGGCGCGGGCCTGCGTGAGCACCAGGTCCTTTTGCTCATCTCCCGTCGTGCCCGCGGAAACGATCACCACCGCGACGCCAAACTCCGTGTCTGCAAGAAACTGTCCCGCGGCGCGCAAGGCTTTCTGATTTTTTGGTTTCGCGGTGTCCTGTTTGTCGAACAACTGTTTGGAATCGAAAGCGAAAGATTTCAGAGGTGCCGAATCGGGAAGCTTTGCGATTTCGTTTTTCTCGAGGTCGGCAGAGCTTTCATAGCCGCGTTTTTTGTAAAAGCCGCGCACCAGAAAATTTTGCTTCATCGCTTCCATGTTCTCCTGGAAGGCGGTTACGCCCGCTTGCGCATGGTTCACTGTGTCACGCAAGCCTGCGGTGGTCTGATCCAGTTGGGTATACACCTTTTTATCGTTCACCAATGCGCCGATGGTTCCCTGGCCCTGATTGATCTTGGTGCTGATGGAACTCAGATTGGCCGTTACCACCGTGACGTTGTTCAGCGCCTCCTGGCTGGTGTCCAGAATGCCGTCGGCCTTCTTCATGAGGTCAGCGATGACGAGCGGAGCCTCACTGCCAATCGTATCGTTGTCCTTCACATTCAGCGCCTGCTCGGAGCCAAAGGAGATCGCTACATATTCGTTCCCCAGGAGGCCTTCGGTTTCAATCGAAGCTACGGAGTCTTGCTTGACGATGGAGTGCGTCGATCGCTGCAGATCCATCAGCACTGTGATTTTGTCAGTGGGCTTAGAGGGCAGATCGATTTCACGAACTGTGCCGGTGTGCACTCCCCCGATGCGCACTTCCGCGCCTGCATCGAGGCCCACGACCGTGGCGAACTGAGCCTTCAACCGATAAGTGGGGCTGAACAGATACTGTTTATTGCCAATGAGGAAAACTCCCGTCGCCAGAATTGCCAGCGTTGCGATGATAAATGCTCCAAGCCTCGCCGCTCTTGACATACGCGCTCCCTATGAATCCCGCTTCATGAATTCCATGACAAGTCTATTGTCGCTTTTCTCAAGATCCGAAAAGCTGCCTTCGATCAGCACATTCCCTTCATGCAGAAGAGCGATGCGATCCGCGATGGTCTTCGCGCTTTGCAAGTCGTGAGTGACTACGACCGATGCCATGTGATGTTCCTCTTGTAACTTGAGAATCAATTCGTCGATCTCCGCGGAGGTGATGGGATCGAGGCCCGCAGTGGGTTCATCGAGCAACAGAATCTCGGGCTTTAGAGCTAGCGCGCGCGCTAAACCGACCCGCTTCTGCATGCCGCCGGAAATATCGCTCGGCATTTTTTTAAAAGCGCCCTCCATGCCGACGCTGGCGAGCAGTTCCTTGACGCGATCGCGCCGTTCTGATTTTGACATTTTTGTATGGCGCTTCAGCGGGAAAGCAACGTTCTGCTCAACAGTGAGAGAGTCGTACAAGGCTGCGCCTTGAAATAAGAAACCCATTTTTTTCCTGATCTCATTCATCGCCTGGAGATCGAGGCTGGTGATCTCCTGCCCCTGTACGAGAATGGATCCAGAATTCGGCTTTTGCAGGCCGATGATGAGCTTGAGCAGCACGCTCTTTCCCGTGCCGCTGCGTCCAAGCATCGCCAAAGTTTCGCCACTCTTCACGGTCAGATCAATTCCGTCCAAGACGATTAGGCTGCCAAAGGACTTGTGCAAACCTCGCAGCACCACCGCTGGTCCCGCGTGCTCACCGCCGGAACTCTCCGGCGCCGACATCGCCGCGGTTTCCTCCGGACCAACCAAGACCTCTTGTTCAGGGAGCGTCATGGAAAGAACACCAGAATTAATTTCACGAGAACAACATCGGCCAGAATCACAAAGAGCGAAGACATGACGACCGAACTCGTCGCGGAAATTCCAACTCCTGCGGTGCCACCCTGCGTGCGCATCCCCTGGAAGCAGCCGATCATTCCGATGATCAACCCGAAGATGGCAGTTCTGAAAGTTGGCGCAAGAAAATCGCTGAAGTTGGTGCCTGCGAAACCGCGATGGATGAATTTGGTAAAGGAAATGGGATCGACCAGCGTATCCGCGAGCCAGCCAAATAGAACACCGAAGAGATCAGCTGCAAGGGTCAGCAGGGGAAGCATCAGGATGCAAGCCACAATGCGCGTGAAGGCCAAATACTTGTAGGGATTTACGCCGGAAGCCTCGATGGCATCGATCTGCTCGGTTACCTTCATGGATCCCAATTCAGCCCCGATGCCAGCGCCGACTCTGCCGCTGACAACCAAGCCGGTCACGATGGGGCCCGTTTCGTGGATGATGGAGAAGACGAGAGCGGCCGGAAGCATGGACTTGGCGCCGAAGTGCACCAGGCTGCTGCGGCTTTGCAGAGAGAGAACAGCGCCGATGGCCGCACCCGCCAAGGCTACAAGGGGCAGCGATTTGGAACCTATCTCGTCGAGCTGGCGGATTAATTCGCGACCCTCAAAGGGCCGTCGCACCGCGGCGCGCATCACCTGCCAGGCAAAAAGACCGAGTTCCCCGAACCACTCGAAGAAGCCGTTGAACGGGCTCCATAGAGAAGTCAGCGTGGCTCGCATCAGCGACGGAGCTTGCGGCACGTTCTGGCTGATTAAGCGGTGGGGAATACTGGCGTTGTGGCTCACAGTTTTGTTGGGTCTCCTTAGTGGTTCGAGGTGGTCTCTGCCGAGGCCGTTCCCGGAGATCCAGGGCGATCCACGTTACTAAATAGCGTGTGCGGCCCTCCGTAGATGAATTCGCGCGCGATATTTCCGACCGCGAACGCCAGGAGGGCATAGTTACCCATGCGCAGTCCATCTTTGGCATCGTAGCGGCCGGGATACCATCCATAGACGGCGGTCATCGTGCCCGCATAGGGCGCGACGACGGCGGGGAAGGACAAACGGCGATGGCCGTCTGCACCGCGTCGTGCTGTCACTGTCGAAATCAGAGCATGCTCCATCCGGCGAAATACGCCTTTGCACTCGCAGCGGTAGTAGATCGTGTCTTCCCGAAACGCTTTCGCCAATGCGTAGCGCGTTGTCGTCGTGGCCAGCGCGATGCCGAAATCCGATCCCACTCGCTCGCCGTAGGCTTTGAAGCCCTGGCCCCATTCCGGAGGCGTATTGTGTGCTTGACTTATAGCCCCAAGTACAGCCGCACCGCCAACGGGATAGGGGCCGAACGCATCGAAGAAATAGTTGCGAAGCTTTGTTTTCTCGGTCGGACGGTTGTAAGTCAAATCCAGACGTGCGGGTGTTGAGCTAGAGAAGTGAGAAGCGACATTGCTGGAGATGAACCCTTCCCCCGCGGCAGCTTGAGCTTTTCCTCCGGGCGCAAGCGCTCCCAGACACGTGATGGCAATCAAGAAATGGACAGCTCGCGGCGTCTTCATGCGAAATTCTCCATACCCGATGTTTCCGTTTTCGATCGAGGACGGCTGTAGCAACAGGCCAAAGAGGGACCAAGATCCTACGACTTATAGATACCATGCCGAGAATTTAACTGTCTGTCCTAAAGGAGACACAGACTGCCCGGTGGCTACGCGCCCGCGGCGCTAAGAAAAACAACCAATAATTGTGTCGCGTCATTTGTGTAGTGGCGAGCACCACTCTCCGAGGTGGTTTGATCCCGTGAAGGTATGAGACGGCACAACATTGGTTAGAAAACGTGGTTTGCAAATGCGATAAAGGAGTGGCGGAGAGGGTGGGATTAGAGCCTAGTGAGGAACGGTGAGGAACGAAAAATATGGGTTTATAACTGTTGCGGAATGTACAGGTTGCAGACGACTGTTTTCGATTCACTGTGTCACGTTGAGAATTCAGGACATCCGACCGCTTGAATACATCCAGAAAAGTACACATGTACTGTTGAAAACAAACCTTTTATAAAAGGCGACTTACGTTGGCAA
>DATFZQ010000001.1:0-2851 GCA_035314345.1 Candidatus Acidiferrum sp. | reverse complement strand
ATCAACAACTTAGCGTAAAACCTTGCAAATAATGGCTTTGCAAGATTCGCATACAGCGCACTGTTCGCCTGGATTGCCTACGATAGCAGTTCGTCCTGGCAAAACCGCCCATAAACCGCCCATAAAAATCAGTGCGCTCATGCGAGATTTATCCTAACACAGATGGACCAAAGAGGCGAACCACCATTCTGAAGCTTCGTAGCGGCAAGCCGATTCGTTAAACTACGACGGCATGTCAAACAAACGTTAGCTGAAAACTCAAGAGTTTTGGCATCTGTGAGAAGGGTTCTGCTCGGAGGCGGTTTGGAAAACCGCCGCCTCAGTTGGGTACGCCGCGCATGTTCGACAGCTTGGAGGTGAAAGTCCTCTTCACAACCTGATAGAGGTGAAGTGATAGCGAAGCGCAAGGGCGTCGCTGCGAGGCGGGGTCTGAAGGAAGCGTGGAGCAAAAACGCGAGCCAATGTACAAGAACCGGATCTGAGGCGTGAGCGTCGGGCGAGCGGGCCCATGATCGCGAAGCCCATATCTATCAAGGACGCAAAGCGTAAATCCGGTGGTTGCGCGTAGAAAGCAGTCGAGCTTATCGCGGGAGATCTGCTGCACGTCTCGGATTCGGGACTGAGGGTGGAGTAATTCATCCTGATCCTGCAGCAGAAGTCAGCAGCGGGCGTAGTACTCACGGAAGTGAGGAAGGCCCAAACAGTAAGAGCGAGTAGTAGAACGTCGAACTCACGGGTGGCACTGCGCCAGCCAATCAGCTTCGGCTGAGCTTTACAGGTTCAGAAGACGGTGAAGCCGAAACGGGAACCTGCAGAGCGGCGAAGCCCTTGTGGCGGACGACGACTCGAACCTCCGGCCCCTCAGGGCTCAACTTGCTGAACCGCCGTATGCGGACCCGCCTGTACGGTGGTGTGGGAGGGGCGAGCAGGTGACTGCTCCCCCTATCCCGATTCAACACTAAATGGGTAGGTAATCTTTCGAGGAGCGTCCCCTGCTTCTTGTAGTAGCTGTAGTAGCGCGACTGCCTCGTGAGCAAGGGTGCCATGGCCCGAGAATTCTGTTGACGCAGAGACTCAGTGTAGTTTGTTGGGAAGATTGAACCAGCGGCCGGCGCGACGATTGTTGGCTCATTGCCGTTGACGTCTTCGTAGTCTGTCATCAGAATAAGTGCTCTGGAGTCCTGTAGGCGTGGCGACGAGAATGTCCTCCCTCCCGGGGCCGTCGGGGTACGAGTTGGTACCCTTCCGGAAAGGTGCGGACTTCACGCTTTACCGCGGCCGACAGCATGGCAACCCCTCGCCAGTCCTGGCGATCGCACTCTCCGCAGAACAGCCATCGCCTCAGAGTGTCCAGCGGCTTGAGCACGAATACTCGCTTGCGGCCGAACTTGATCGCTCGTGGGCGGCCAAACCCCAAGCGCTCACTCGTCACGAAGGGCGGACATTCCTCATACTGAATGACCCTGGCGGCGAACCGTTGGATGGGATTCTTGAGCGGAACCAAGGGCAACCGCTCGACCTGACTCGCGTCCTGCGCATCGCCATTGGATTGGCAAAAACACTCGGTCAAGTCCATCAGCACGGCCTCATACATAAGGATATCAAGCCTGCGAATGTCCTCGTCGACGACACCGGCAACGCGTGGCTCACCGGATTCGGGATTGCCTCCCGCATGCCGCGCGAACGCCAGTCACCCGTAGCACCCGAGATTATTGCAGGCACTCTCGCCTACATGGCGCCCGAGCAGACTGGCCGCATGAATCGCTCGATGGATGCGCGCAGCGATCTCTATTCTTTGGGCGTCACTTTATACGAAATGTTTACGGGTACGCTGCCGTTCGCCGCCGCCGATCCTTTGGAGTTGATCCACTGCCACATCGCACGCCGGCCGACACCGCCTCGGGATCGCGCTGCAGTGCCTGAGCCACTGTCTGCGATCGTCATGAAGCTCCTGGCCAAGAACGCCGAGGACCGTTATCAAACCGCTTTAGGCGTTGAAGCCGATCTTCGAAAGTGCTTCGGGGAACGGGAATCAAGAGGGTGCATTGAACCCTTCCAGCTGGGGACACACGATGTCCCAAGCCAGTTGCTGATACCCGAGAAGCTTTACGGGAGGGAGCGCGAGGTCGATGCACTGCTTGCGGCGTTCGAGCGTGTTGTTGTCGGCGGAAGGCCGGAATTGGTTCTTGTCTCCGGATACTCAGGCATTGGCAAATCCGCTCTTGTCAATGAACTTCACAAATCCCTCGTTCTGCCGCGTGGCTTATTTGCGTCGGGCAAGTTCGACCAGTACAAGCGCGATATTCCTTACGCAACTGTGGCGCAAGCTTTCCAGAGCCTTTTGCGCCCCCTGATGAGTAAGCCTGAAGCCCAGCTGAGCAAATGGCGGGATGACCTTCTGTTGGCATTAAGTCCGAATGGATCGCTCCTTATCGATCTCGTCCCTGAATTGAAGCTAATCATTGGAGAGCAGTCGCCTGTTGCCGCTTTAGCGCCTCGAGACGCGAAAACTCGCTCCCATCTTGCATTTCGGCGGTTTATCAGCGTTTTCGCGCGCCCTGAACATCCGCTGGCCCTGTTTCTCGACGATTTGCAATGGCTTGACGTGGCAACACTCGACTTTCTAGAGGATTTGCTGGTCCAGCAGGATCTGGCACACCTTCTCGTGGTCGGCGCTTATCGAGACAACGAGGTCGACCCGGCGCATCCACTGATGCGGAAGCTGTCAGCAATCCGTCAAGCCGGAGCCGCTGAGCAGGAGATCCGTCTGACGCCGCTGAGCTCCGACGATTTGGCACACTTGATTGCAGATACCCTCCATTGTGAATCGCAGCCTGCGCTGTCGCTGGCG